>NZ_QREV01000099.1 GCF_003363715.1 Parabacteroides acidifaciens | reverse complement strand
AATGCTGAGAGTTACGGGGGAAACTTTTTTCGACTATCGAAACGGCTGGAAAATCAAGGATTCCTATTACTATATAACGTACGGGATAAAGAGATGGAGGCATGACTCCGCTTCCTTTCTCTCGGTACGGGATCGTGAGGCAGAGGGACCCCAAAAAGAGGGAAAAAGAAATAATCAAATTATACAATAACCCCCTTTTCAGCCGTTTTTCTATTTCACCTGAAAAGTTGGTCCGTTTTGGATTGACTATTTGTACGGGGTTGGACTTTATTTCTGACAACGGGAGAAATGAGGTGCCGTGACCGTTCCAAAAAGCATTCTTTTTGATTGCCGAATGCCGGATAAGCCGACAAAGTGGAAAACCTTAACTCCCGGAGAATCGAATATTTGAAAACAAAACGGACGGCATTCCGAATATCGCAAGGAAATTCAGGGGCTTTTTTGCCATGAAAACGGTCCTCTTTCCAATTACGACCGTCCTAATCGCCATTACGACCGTCCTAATCTTTGCGAGGTGCCAAGTGCACTACACATTAGCACGGTCATGGTGGCAAAGAGGACGGTCGCAATTTGGGAAAACGCTCAAAAAAGAGGAAAAAGTCCCTTTTTGACGGCTAAAAAGTGGATTAACATTTGTTCGCTTTTGGAGGCCGAGCGAGAGGCGAAAAGGAGATTTTTACAATAAGCCCCGGATAATTGATAGATGAATAAGAAAAAAGAAATGAACAAATATATCTGCCAGTTGTTCCTAAAAAGCATTTAAGCGCTATACATACTAAACTAAATTTTACAATCATGGCAAAAGAAAGTGTTAAGATCCTTAAGGACAAATTAGACGTAGACAGCCTGTTGATACAGATGAACGCAGCATTATCCGAAGAATGGTTAGCTTATTACCAATATTGGATCGGTGCTCTGGTCGCAGAAGGGGCCATGCGTGCAAACGTTCAAGCAGAATTTGAAGAACACGCAAAAGAAGAGTTGGGACATGCTAAATTGTTGGCAGACCGCATTATCGAACTGGAAGGTGTTCCTGTATTAGACCCGAAAAAATGGTCTGAACTGGCCAGATGCAAATACGACATCCCGACCGACTTCGATGTTGTCAGCCTGTTGAACCAGAATGTTTCATCCGAACGTTGTGCAATCGTACGCTATCAGGAGATTGCCGAATTTACAGATGGCAAAGACTTTACAACTTGCGATATAGCCAAACACATCCTGGCTATGGAAGAAGAACATGAACAGGACTTACAAGATTACCTGCGAGATATAGCAAGAATGAAACAGTCACTCTTAGGTAAATAAACATCAACGCCTTACCGTGTCTAGATAAGCTCATCCCGTCATCTCATTCTAATCACTGGAAATCAGTTTAGTCCGAGGTTGCAGGTCAAGCCGTTATGACACGCTAAGGCGTTAACGGTTACTTCTTATTTTCAACTGATTATTGGTGTTCCTGACGCAGCAGGTCGTTCACCGTCTTAACCGGGTTGAAGGTTTCGATGGGGACTTCTACGAAGACCGTATTCCAGTCGCTCATCGCGCCGTTCCACAGGCCGGGCAGTTCCAACGCTTTCAATTCGCGGCCGTCCTTACTCTTATAGGAAATAAAGCCCGTGTTCTTGTCCACATAATCCGGCAAATTGAATTTCTCGCCTTTATAGTTCTTCAGCGCACAAACCAGGTCTACGGGATTAAAGTGCGTGCCCTGTTCGAACATCGCCTTCTTTTCGGGATCTTTCAGGTCAACCTGCGAGCTTTCGAGGATTTGCAGGGAAACAGTTCCGTCCTGATTTACAGCCAGGAACGGACCACCACCGGGCTCACCCACATTCTTCACCATGCCGCATACACGCAACGGGCGGTTCAGTTTGCTCTTTATATAAAGAATCAACTCGACATCTTCCAGCAACTTCGTTTCCGGATTCCTTACGCACAAGTCTTCCTGCAGGAAGTGGATCATCTCTTCCACCTGGTCGTGCGAATACTTGCCGCTGTCGATCAGTTCCAGATATTTGAAGATACGTTCCTGCAAAGAAACCAGCACGCCGGCAATCACCTTCTTGAAGATGACAGTCGAACATTTGAAGCTGTCCGGCACCACATTGTCGATATTCTTCACAAACACCACATCGGCATCGACATCATTCAGGTTTTCAATCAAAGCCCCGTGGCCGCCCGGACGGAACAACAGGTTACCGTTCTTGTCGCGGAACGGATTGTTTTCCATATCGGCAGCAACCGTATCCGTACTCGGTTTTTGGACACTGAAAGAGATATCGTATTTTACGGAGAACTTCTCTTCGTAATCATCCGCCTTGTCAGCCACCAACTGTTCGAACAACGCCTTGTGTTCCGGCGATACCGTGAAATGGATATTTACCTCGCCGGCATTGTTCTTGGCATACATCGCCCCTTCCGCCAGATGTTCCTCCATCGCCGTGCGGGCAGTCTGCGGATAAGAGTGGAAAAGCAACAAGCCTTTCGGGAGCTGTCCGTAGTTCAGACCTTTCTCCTCCAGCAAGGTGGCGACAATCGTTTTATACTCGCCGTTCGCCATCAAAGCGGGAATATCTTTTACTTCGTTATGAATACAAGCCTTATTCAACGCATCATAGAAAGCGAACTTCTTGATCTCGTCGAAGAACTTCTTTTCAAACGCATTCTGAGGCTCGTTGTAGTCGGCAGACAGGAACTCATACAGGTTCTTGAACATACGGCTTGCCGCACCGGATGCAGGCACGAACTTCACAATCTTCTTATTCTTTGCCAGATAAGCATCCCAGGCATCCATATAAGTCGCCTGTTTTTCCTGCGGGATCACCATGATTCCTTTCTCCACCGAGGCCGAAGCCGTAATTTCCAGGAACGGGAATCCTTTTACGAAGCATGCCAACTGCTCTTCGATCTGCTGCTCGCTGATGCCTTTAGCTGCCAGTAACTCTAAGTCTTTCGCGTTTAACATAGTATATCGTTTTAATGAGTTAATAATCAGATACGCGACAAAGCCCTTCCGGACTTTGTATATCGCAAATGTATAAAAATACCATTAGAATTGCGCTGATATTCGCAGAAAAACTTACTTTTACGGTATGTTTTACGGACCGCTCCCGAAAAGGCGGTAAAAAGACAGACAACTATGGATATACAACCGTTCTTTACCGAAGAGGAGAAAAAGCAGTTTTTCTGCAAGTATAAGCAACTACTACGCCATCTATACTCTTTCCTGCAAAAAGAAGACCTGAGTAAGATGAAGGAACTGATGCAGCGTGTTGTGGCCCTGGATTGTTACGGACGAGACAAAAACGGCATTAACGGCCTGTTACGCAATATCGACACGGCACTGATCGCCACCGTAGAGATCGGGCTGAAACGCACATCGGTCATCGCCCTGCTGCTTTACCGCCCGGTGCTGAAAAAGATCATTACGCTGGACGAAGTAAAGGATACGTTCGATGACGACGTCGCCCTGATCATCAGGCGGCTGCTGAAGACATCCGACCTTTACGCCCGCAACACGGCGGTCGACTCGGAGAACTTCCACAAGCTGCTCTTCTCGTTTGCCGAAGACGTACGCGTGATCCTGATTATGATTGCCGACCGCCTCTGCCTCATGCGCCTCGGTAAACAGCTCAGGAATGACGAGGACCGCAAACGGCTGGCAACGGAAGTGTCTTACCTCTATGCGCCGCTTGCCCACCGACTGGGACTTTATACGATCAAAAGCGAACTGGAAGACTTGTCGCTGAAATATACCGACCGCAAGCAATACGACTTTATCAAACGGAAGCTGAACGAGACGAAGCGTTCGCGCGATGCCTACATCGCCGAGTTCATCGCCCCGATCCAAAAGAAGTTGCAGGAAGCCGGCCTCCGGTTCGACATCAAAGGGCGCACCAAGTCGATCCATTCCATCAACAACAAGCTGAAGAAGCAGGACATCCCGTTCGAAGGCATCTACGACCTGTTTGCCATCCGCATCATCCTCGACACACCGCTTGAAAAGGAACGTTCGGAATGCTGGCAGGTTTATTCCATCGTCACCGATATGTACCAGCCGAACCCGAAACGCATGAAGGACTGGATCTCCATCCCAAAGACAAACGGTTACGAGAGCTTGCACATCACCGTCATGGGCCCGCAGAACAAATGGGTGGAAGTGCAGATCCGCACCCGCCGCATGGACGAGATCGCCGAACGCGGCCTGGCTGCCCACTGGAAATATAAAGGCGTGAAAGAGGAGAACGGCCTGGACGAATTTCTGAACACCGTCCGCGCCGCATTGGAGACGAAGGAGAATAATCCGCTCGACCTGATGCAGGACTTCAAGATGGACCTCTACAAAGACGAAATATATGTCTTCACCCCGACCGGCGAACTGATCAAGTTAGCCAAAGGGGCGACAGTGCTCGACTTCGCTTTTGCCATACATACCAAGTTAGGCTGCAAATGCGTCTCGGCTAAAGTGAACGGGAAGAATGTACCTATTAAATATGTATTGAACAACGGCGACTCGGTTTCCATCGTCACCGCGCCGACCCAGACGCCGAAACGCGACTGGCTGAACATCGTCGTCACCTCCAAAGCGCGTGTAAAGATCAAACAGGCGCTCCGCGAAGAGACGGCCAAAGCGGTAGACTTTGCCAAAGAGATGTTGCAACGCCGCTTCAAGAACCGGAAGATCGATATGGATGAACCGGTCCTGATGCGTTATATCAAGAAGAAAGGTTTCAAGACTGTTACCGACTTCTACGTCGAGATTGCTGAGGAACGCCTCGATCCGAACCAGGCGATCGACGAATACCTGGAACAACTCCGCCGCGAAACAGAGATAAACGACCATACCGAAGTCCGGAGCGCCGAAGAATACATCACGACAACCGAAGCGGAAGAGATCGCCTCCAACAAGGATGTCCTGGTGATCGACAAAAACCTGACGGGCATCGAATACAAGCTGGCGAAATGCTGCAACCCGATCTACGGGGACGAAGTCTTCGGTTTCGTCTCCACGCAAGGCATCAAGATACACCGCATGGATTGCCCGAACGCACAGGAGATGTTCAGCCGTTTCGGCTACCGCATCATCCAGGCGAAATGGAGCGGCAAGGGAGATAACGGCTACATCGTAACGCTCCGCGTGATCGGCCGCGACGACATCGCAATTGTCACCAACATCACGTCCGTCATCAGCAAGGAAACCGGCGTCTCACTCCGCTCCCTCAACATCGACTCGGTAGACGGCATCTTCCAAGGGAACTTCACCGTCACAGTGCGCGACACTACGACGCTGAACATGCTGACCAAGAAGATCAATGCTGTAAAGGGGGTGAAAACGGTGGAGAGATTGAACTCTTGACCATTCCTTCCTTCAATCATTTCAAGCCGGGGATGTGTCAAAAGTAAGTTCTAACGCTTTAGCGTGTCATTGCGGGCTTGACCCGCAACCTAATACTAAACTGATTTACAATGATTAGGATGAGATGGCGGGTCAAGCCCGCCAGGACACAGACGCTATAAATAGAACTTTTGACACACTCCCTTTCTATCCTCCTTCTTTTCTATTAACTTTTTCATCCTTACATCTTAGCTCTTTTATCGGCTCACCCGATATTTCATGGGGGTAGTTCTTTTACATTTTCCTTACAATGCTTACATTTGTCTCATGACAGATC
>NZ_QREV01000098.1 GCF_003363715.1 Parabacteroides acidifaciens | reverse complement strand
CGTGCTAATCTTCGCGAGGTGCCGAGTGCACTACACATTAGCACGGTCGTAATGGCAAAGAGGACGGTCGTAATTGTGGAAAACCTTCAAAAAAGCAGAAAAAGTCCCTTTTTGAGGTCAAAAAAGCGGATTAACATTTGTTTTGTTTCGGATGCCTTTCGAGCCTGAAAAAAGCGTTTTATACAATAAGCCCCCCCGGGATAGTTGAAAGTTAAAGAGTTGAAAATTGAAAGTTAGAAGGCAAAAAAATACCCGGAGAGAAACTGTAAACGTTCTCTCCGGGTATGAATTAACTTATTCTAAATCCGTCTATTCGACTTCTGTCGCGCCCATGCTGGCTTGATAGCCCCAGCCTGGATTCTGATAAACGACAGCGCTTGAGAAATCGTTTTTGTCTACGGCTGTCTGGCGGAATACGTCGACACTGATCGGTTCCAGATAGTGAGCCGGAGTGAATTTGAATCCTCCTTGTTTGGCGATATCGCCGTTAGCTGTTTTTTCGTAAGGAACGATGTAGTTGCTTAATTCAGGAGAAGACATATTGCCTTTTGCCGGATCGACAACGCAAAGGTCTGCCAATTCCTTTTCATACACGCTACCCCAATACAGCATACCTTCGGTACGATAGGGCGTAGTCTTCATCTGGTCTAATGCGCGCCAACGTTTCAGGTCTGTCCAACGGTATGCTTCGGCACAAAGCTCGTTGCGGCGTTCACGGCGGATATTATACAAAGTAGGATCGATCAACTGGCCGTGTGAATACGCGCCCCAGTCGCCTTTTGCCTCTTCCGACATGATTGTGGCTGCAATTGTTTTGTTGAAGTCTTCGTCCACTTTGGCACGGCGGCGCAAGGCTTTCCAATAACTGCTGGCTGTTGCGTCGACCACATGGTTCTTTTCGTAGCTTGCTTCCATGTAGATCAGCATGGCTTCCGTGCCGCGGAAGACGATACCGCCTGATGTAGACGCATTATGGTCGTTTGCCATATGGCTGGAATAATGCTTTCCTTTTTTGATGATGAAACCTGTTGTTGCCAAGCTTCCGGCATCCCCGTAGATAAAGCTGATCTGACAAAGTGCAGGTGTTCCATCCGGCTGATAGAAGTTTACATCACCCGGTTTCTTTGTAAAGATCACGATACGGGAGTCACGGTTTTGAAGAGTCGCGTTTACGCCTTCTTTTTCCCATTCCTTATTATAACCGGAACCGTTTGCATAAATAGGCAGACCGTTGCGCATCAGGAATGAATTGACCATTCCGCGTGTCCATCCCGAACCACCGCCGTTACGTTCCAATTCCATCTGCAAGTTGGCTGTGACGCCTAATGATTCGTCAAACTTCTTCCACATCAGGATTTCATCGTATCCTTCCATGTTTTCGTCGCAGAACATGGTGTAATAAGGATTCAAGGAATTCAGGTTTGCATCCATGCCTTCTGCTGCATCCGTGTTATTAGCCAGATTGCCAACAAGCTGGTCTCCGACAACTTTAGAGGCTGCGATTGCTTCGTCCAGGAAATAATTGATTTCGGCATCAGCGTTATAGCCTTGTGCGTCTTTACCCGGCCAGCCTTTTCCTCCCGGGACGAAAGCTGTTCCTTGATGATATTTTTCCCAAGTCGCTTCAAAAAGGGCAACACGTGCATGCAACAGGTAAGCGACGTTTTTGCTGATACGGTTTTTTCCGCCGGGAGCCGTTGTCAACAGCATGTCTTCCGCCTTTTTCAAATCTTCGATGATAAAGCGTGCCACTTTATTACGCGGTTGACGTTCGGATGCTTTCATCAGCTCATCTTCGATATCGGGGAGAGCTGTTGTGACAATGGGTAAATCTCCGTATTTCACCAACATCTGGTAATAAGAATAAGCACGGTTTACATACATCTCACCGACATAATGTTTCACATTATCCTGGTTTCCGCTGATTTCTCCGGCTTCATATTTGGGAAGTACGTTGTCGAAGAAATAGTTGCAGGAACGTATGTTTTCCCACTTGTATCCGTTGTCACCAACAGAAGATGCCACTTGTTTCAATCCGGGAAGCCAGAATTTCGGATCGCCGGTTCCGGCCTGGTTGTCGGTATCGTTGTCTTTACCGAACAGGTTGATGCCGTAGCTGTCGGTGACTGTCTCGAACTTATAGTTGTTGATGGCATAAGCCGCTAAATCACTCTCTGCATTAAAGAACTTTTCAGGGATTACTTTGTCCAACGGTTCCCTGTCAAGAAAATCGTTGCAACTGCTAAAGCCGCCCATCATTAATGCACTTATTGTTAATACTTTAATATATGTCTTCATAATCTTCTGTTAATTAAAATGTTGCACTTAAACCAAATGAGAAGGTTTTTGACAGAGGATAAGTACATCCGTCCCAGTCACCTACACCAATTGTTTCAGGATCAAACGTATCACGCAAGCTGGTGATTGTGAATAAGTTTTCTGCAGAGACAAACAGACGCAAATTATTCACGAAGAATTTGTTTGTCAATTGCATCGGCAATGTATAACCCAATGTAACGTTCTTCAGGCGGCAATATGCTGCATTTTGCATATACCGGCTTTGTGCTTTACGGTTTTTGTTATCCTGTACCGGGCGCGGGAAGTAACCGTTGACATTGGCTCCTAACGGGCTGTCGGTTCCTTCCGGACGGAAATAATCCAGGTGGCTTTCGAAGAAGTTTGTCTGCCAGTAGCCAACGGAACCCCAGAACATCATAGCGCCGTCAGACGGCATGTAGTCGCGTTTCAGTGTACCTTGGAAGAATACTTTCAGGTCGAAACCTTTCCATGCAGCATCCAGATTCAAACCGAAGTTATAGCGTGGAGTGCTGTTTCCCAATAAAACTTTATCACCATGGTCATTCAGAGTATTATCTCCATCATTGATAACGCCATCGTTGTTGATATCGGCATACATGACATCGCCTGCTCCCCAGTTACTTCCTTGAGTGGACTGGTTTACTTTGCTCAGATGATCCTGCATTTCCTGATCCGTTTTGGCAATTCCGACAGTCTGGTATCCCCAGATATCCCCTAAATGAGAACCATCGTAATACTTTTGGCCTAAGTCTTTTGACGGGTTCGGGAATTTATCGACGACAACTTGGTTGTCTGATAATGACAATGTCGCTCCATATCTGAAGTCTTGAATCTGGTCACGCCATGTAACCATTAATTCCCAACCTTTGGAGGTCATATCCAGATTGTTTACATTCGGAACTTTTATACCTAATATATTAGGCAATTCCGGTGCCGGACCAACGATATCTTTGGATTTGCGCTGGAAATAGTCCAGGTTTACATTCAAACGGTTGTTAAGCATGGCTACGTCCAAACCGATATCCAGTGTCTGTGTCTTTTCCCATCCCAATAAAGCGGAAACCAGTTTGGATTCTGCTGCGGTATTGGGTTTAACCCCATTAACCAACCATTTACCGTCATTCTGTTTGAAATCGATTATGCGATAGAACGGATACCAGTTTTCTGTGTTCTGGTTACCTAATTCACCCCATGAACCACGAAGTTTCAATGTACTGATCAGGTCTGTCATGTTTTCGAAGAATGCTTCACGTGCAATGTTCCATCCCAAAGAGAAAGAGGGGAACCAGTTCCAACGCTGGTCGGCCAAGAAGCGTGAAGTACCGTCGTAACGTAGGTTTACTTCAGCCAGGTAGCGCCCTTTGTAGTCATAGTTGACACGACCGAAGAAACCGGCTGTTGCCCATTCTGCATAACCACCGCTATTGCGCGCATTGGTCGATGTCGTATTCAATGTCGGGATACCTGCCATGATACCGTCCTGGCTGGCCGTGATGTCCCGTTGTTTGAAGAGTTCGCTCTGGAAACCGATCATTACTTTATAGTTGTGTCCGCTTTCAAGCTGCTGGCTGTATTCTGTAAAGATATTCGGGTTAAAGAAGTTGCTCTTATAACCATATTCTTTTACTCCGGAAGTCGTATTGGCGATGGCATACGGGTTTTTGTTTACATCATAAGCATAAACGGTCTGGTAATCCGTATGATCGAAGTTATAATTCGAACGATAGTTCAGTTCGACAGTCGTTTTCCAGTTTTTAATCGGTTCGATCAGGAATTGGAGCTGCTGTGCCAGAACGTCGCTTTGGGTTTTATAACGTCCACCGGTTTCCAACTGATAGATTTTTGATTCTGCTGTGTAATAACCGTTCGGGTCGACAAGCGGAATTACCGGCCAATAACGGCAAACGTCAAAATAGAATACATTTGAATGTACATCACCTACACCATTGTTGGCAAATGAAGGCGAGTCGAAATCAGAACGATTGAAACGGATGCTGTAGCCCACTTTTAACCATTTCGCCAAATCGGCATTAATCTTTGCTGTTAATGAATAGCGCTTTTTACCGTCGTCTCCGTATTTCAGCAAACCACCCTGATCCAAATAGTTGGCCGACAGGTAGTATTGCATCGCTTCGGAACCGCCATTCACGCTGAGCGAATGTTCGTGTGTGAAACTGCTTCCGAACAGTTCGTGCAACCAGTCCGTATTGGCAGCAGGCATAATATCCATACGGTTCGGGTCGTCGAATGAATTCCAGCGTCCGTTAAGTTCCCACATGTATTGGCCGCCTTTGCCTTGTTGATAGTCTAAAATCTGTTGCAGTTTTTTTGCGCTATACATTGGCGCTCCCGCATTTGCGGTATTTGCAATTTGATCATTGATGGCAAGAGCAAAGCTATAAGAGTCAGCCATATGCGGCATATTCAACGGTGAGTTGAAACGGAAGTTGTTGTTGTAGTTGATGTTTGGCTTGCCTGCTTTACCTCTTTTTGTTGTTACCAAAATAACACCGCCCGGAGCACGTGAACCGTAAATGGATGAAGCGGCGGCATCTTTCAGTACAGAGATGTTTTCGATATCCTGCGGGTTGATTGCGTTGATGTCTCCTTCCATGCCGTCGATCAAAACAAGAGGAGTTAAAGCGGAACCATAATCCCCGATTTTACCTGTACCACGAATGTTGAACGATTTATCGGCATTCAGAGAACCACCGGCGTTGCTTGTCGAGATATTCATACCCGGCACAACACCCTGTAAGGCGTCGATAGTAGAGTTTACCGGACGGGCTGAGAGTTCTTTCGCCCCAACAGATGAAACGGCTCCGGTTACATTCACTTTCTTTTGCGTACCGAAAGCAACAACAACGACTTCATCGAGCTTCTGAGTATCTTCGGAAAGTTTTACTTGAAGAGAAGGTTGGCCGTTATACGTTATTTCCTGAGTTGTGTAACCGATGAAGGAAATCTGGATGATGTCCCCCTTATTTACACCTTCCAATACGAAATTACCGTCCATGTCGGTCATAATCCCATTGGTTGTCCCTTTCACTACGACAGATGCACCGGCTACAGGGCCGAGGTCATCTTCAACAGTACCTGTGACTTTCCCGCTCTGCTGGGAAATACTCACGCTTTGCTTGGAGGGCATTGTTTCTGCAAAAATGCTTGCGGGGAAACAAGTGGCTCCTGCCAGCAAGATTAAGCTGATAGGTTTAAAATTTTTCAACATAATTTGTGTCTTAATATTTAATTGAAAGAATGTTCTTTTAATTAAAATGGCGGCGCTTACAATCGCTATTCTACTTTCATGTACAAAATGTTGGAGTTTTTTTAGTTTTTGCGTTTAGTCTTTATCTTCTTTTGTCATTAGTTCTAAAAGAACTCTG
>NZ_QREV01000097.1 GCF_003363715.1 Parabacteroides acidifaciens | reverse complement strand
TTTGCAGAACTATGTTTCGGTATAAATAGTTGATAATCAACGTGTTATTTAAAATACTAATATTAATTTACTTCAAAATAGCAAAAACAATAAAAGCATGTAGACATGATGCTATTTTAATTGATTTTCAAATGATTAGCCAATATTATAGAATTAATTGCTTCCATACAATAGTCTATATAAATAGAACTATTATTCTACCAGATTCCTGTTGAACGAGTCGTATGAAAAACTATTTTGCAGAAGCCTGATATCCATTTTTTAGCCAATATTCAAATGCCGGATCTTGGATTTCGATCACATTACCCGGTAAGATATCGATCAGGTCTTTTTCGAGTGTTGCTTTTCTTAGATTTTTGATATTGGCTGATGTGCCTAATTGATATTGTTTCAATACGTCTTTGGATGAAAAATTGACAATACCATCGGCAACTGCAATAAGAAAACTAATTTGACGGGAAGTTAATGAGTCGATTATATTGGTAAATAGCAGGCTTAACTGTCCTATCAAGCTGTTGAATGCTTCGGCTACTATTTCTTCCGAACAGACATCTAAAGTTCGCAACCAGGTCTGCTGGCTCAATTGTTGAGTATAATAGGGATGATTCTTCATTTTATCGGCAATCATACCGCATAATTCATCGGAAATTTGTTTACCAGTGTCTGCAAAGCGTTGGGAAATAAACGCAATCCAATCTTCCCGTTTTATCTTTTGTAAAAAAAGAATATCTCCGAATTTATAAAATGGCATACTATAATCATTGAAAATATCTAATAACATATGCCGCTTGCTTCCATAAAGGCAATAACAAACAGATGTCTGCTTCTGCCAATGGGCACGTAGCTTACGTTGGAAAGCAAGTGAATCCTCATATTCGTTGATATTTTGAAATTCATCGATACAAACAATTATCTTTTTACCTTTATCTTTAGCAATTTGTTGTGGCAGGTCTAATATTTCATCATAGGAGAGTCGGTTTTCTTTAAAGCTGATCCCAAACGACAGTTCATAACTTTGGCTGCCTTCTGAAAGAGAGACAACCGGAGCCATTCGTCCCAAATATTTTTTTACACCGGCAACAAATTCTTCCCAAGCAGAGGTCGATACCCGCATCAAGGCATTGGCATAGGCTGTGTAAAATTGTTCTTCTGTCCGGCAATTAAAGATATCAACCTGGCAAACCAGTATATCTTTATTTTTTTCAGATAAAAGTCTTGCACATTTATTCACCAGAGAGGTTTTACCCCAACGACGCGGGGATATGATGACAGTATTAATAAGACTACTGAAATTCTGGCTTAACAATGCAACTTCATCTTTTCTATCTGTGAAATTCTGCTTGTCGGCAATGCGTCCGTAAACAAATGGTGCTTCCATAGAACAATCTTTTTATGTAGAAGCAAATGTAGGCACAAAACTTGAAACGTGCAAAAATGAAATGAGTTAATTTGAAATCAATCTATTTCAAACTAACTTGTTTCATATTCTATGTACATTAGGGAACAAAAAGGCCGGATTCTAACTGACAGAACCCGGCCTTTTATGGATTATAATATTATATGTTTTTATGGAAGAGTAATAAGAATAGAACCACCTTCCCCTGTATAGTCAAAACCACCTTCCAAAGCTTCTATGTAATAATAAGGCGCCAACTGGAATGTTTTGTCATCAAGCTGCTTGTTATTTACAAGAGTTGTTCCTGAAAAAGAGCTTGGATGATAAGCATAAATTGCATTTGAAGGACTACCGTCATAGTTTATACCGATAAAGAACTTATTATAATAAATAATTCCGTCCTTTATCCAGAATTCAATATAGTCACAAGAAGTCGCTGCAACCGCATTTCCCCATTGACCATCATCATTCTTCAAGCCTTGTTCATATGGTTTGATTACGCGGTAACGGTCAAAACCTTCAGCTTTCCGGATTTCCACATTGTAAGGCTTTTCTGTGAAAGCCAGAATATCGGCAAATGTACCAGTACCTAAAGATACCCAATTATAATCTTTGTTGACAGTTACAGTAACCGTATTACTACCACTAATAGGATCATTTGTGTTGTCCAATGTCAATGTGACTTCCAATTCTTTACCAATTTCCAATGGAGAAACATTTACTGTTATTTTTGCCATGTTTTCACCGGCTGCAAAAGTGTAACCGGAAACAGTACAACCAACCAGAGGTTCGTCTCCAACTGTCGCAGTCAAAGCAACAGTTCCGCTTTGTTCGCTACCTGCATTTGCACGTACGACATCTACTGTAAAAGTAGGATCGGCAGGCGAGACTGTAATATCAGCTAAAGATGCACTTACAAAAGCTGCGGCATTTGCTGCATCTGAATATATAACACCTTCCTGGTTGCTATCGCAAGCCGTAAAAGCCAATGCGATCGATAGAAGAGCTATTGATAATTTTGAAATATATTTCATCGCTTTATTCTTTTAATCAATGAATAGAATTTATTTAGTATCCCCAACCGGATTCTGATCTTTTGTCGGATCCATATTAGCATTTCCGTCAAACTCAGACTGAGGAATTGTTAATACCCACATATAGCTTTCAGGATCATCTGTATTACGGTTGCCAAGCAAAGCGTCGGTCGGCCACCCCATATCTGCAGTACGCTTGAAACCTTGTTTTAGGCGGCGAATATCGTAAATACGACCAAATTCACCCCAAAGTTCAATACGACGCTGTATGATGATTTCTTCCAACAAGGAACCTGTATAATCAGAAGTCAGCTTGCCCATAGCTGTCCCTGATTTCTGGGCACAACTGTATGATGCATCACGTTTGCTCATCAGATCCATCAAATATTCACGTGCGCCTGCATCGTTCCCTAAGCGGCATTCGGCTTCGGCTGCAATCAGGTACATTTCTTCTATACGCATCCAAATATAATCACCCATCCAAGTCTGGATATCAGAAAATTTGAATTTTTCCTGTTGGTAACCACCATTTTTATTGTTCGCATCTTCCGGATTCCACCATGTCAAACGATCATCTGTTGCCCCCATTTTCTCATACAGCTTTTTGCTAATCTGTTTACGAGCTGTTGCCCCGTATTTGTCAGCATCAGCATCCATATGAGAGAACAAACTTGCATACATACCACTCTGGTCAGAAATAATTTCAGCTCCCCACATTACATTCGAAGCATTGACACTATTCAAACCCTTAAATTCCGAAACTTTAGCAATCGTACATTTGCTTGCGGAAATCGCATCTTCAGCTGCTTTCTTTGCAACATTCCAATCTTCCATTACCTGTGCAATACGAGCTTGGAAACCCAAGGCGACAGTATAGTCTATATGAGAAATATGTTTGCGACTTGTTCCGTTTAATAGCTCTACCGCTTTGTTGATGTCACCGACAATCTGGTTATATACTTCTTGCACTGAAGAGCGTGGTTTCCCTTCCGTTCCGGCAACAGTAGGTTCGGTATATATCGGGCAACAAGGCTCTGATTCATGTCCTTTGTAAGTGCGTGCAAAACTTTGTGCCAGCATAAAATAAGAATAAGCCCGTATTGCATAAGCTTGTCCTATGATATTGTGAACTTCTGCTTCCGTACCGGCCATCGTTTCCTCTGCAGAAAGAATATAGTTTGCATTGGAAATCCAGGTATAATAGCAATTCCATAAGTCATATGAACGCCATGTCGTAGAAGTGTATCTGCTTTTTACATTATATAGACAGTCATACCAGAACCAACCGCTACCTGAAGCTGACATGATATGGTCGTCTCCCATTACGTCTCCTGCTAAATTGTAGGCACTAATACCGAAGCACTGGTGTGTATTTCCTGTCGGTGACCATGCTGAATACATGGAACGATAAAGGCCGTTCAGAGGAACTAAGGCTGCATTTGCAGTTGCCAACAATCCGGTTCCGGACATTGAATCGGTCGGGGCGGTGTCAAGTGAACTCTCCAGACAGGATGACAGAGTTGTACAAGCCATCAGACCGACAAACATATATTTGAATATCTTTTTCATCTTGTTTCTTATAAAAATGTTTCTACTTTAGAAATTAATTTCTACACCAAAAGAATAGGTCTTATTAGGTGCATAAGTATAATCAGTTTCACCCTTGAAGTTATATTGGGGATCCATACCCTGCAAGTGAGAGAACAGTGCCAGATTATCGATAGAACCGAATACACGGACGTTGCCCAGTTTAGCCTTTCTCATCCAATCCTTTGGTAAAGAATAACCCAATGTGATGTTTTTGATTGCAAAATAAGAAGCATTGATCAAGAAGCGATCTGTCGTTGTATAAGACCCGTTAATCTCTACACGAGGCACATCTGTAATGTCACCTGGCTTCTGCCAACGGCGTAACTGATGTTTATTCCATGTGTTCGTTGCATACTGTGCATTCATGGAACCAGTATATAAGCTATCATAAATCTTACCGCCAATAGAATAGGTCGTTAAGATTGCCAAGTCGATGCCTTTATAAGAGAAGTCTGTCCCGATGCTGCCATAAAGATCCGGAATACGATTTCCCAGATAATATTTACTGGTTGATGCTTTTGAATAGTCATCGCTAATGCGTTCGTTAATGATATTACCATTTTCATCCTTATCGTAAACCCAATAGAGCTGTGCACCTGTTGCCGGATCCACACCTGCTGACTTTGCCATATAGAATGTATTAATAGGCATACCTTCTTTAATACTGTAAACACCTTTGATAATTTCAGGTGCAGTATTGGTCAGTTTCAATACTTTATTTTTCACTGTTGAACCCATCAAACTGATATTCCATGTAAAGTCGTCTGTTCTGATAGGAGTTCCTCTCAATTCGAATTCAAAACCGGTGTTTCTCATATCCCCGACATTGGCATTATAGCCATTGAATCCGGTAGAAGTCGCCATCGGATAATTCAACAACATATCAACCGTTTTACGATTATAATATTCTGCGTTAACAGTTAAACGACTTCCGAATAATGTAGCCTCAACTCCAACGTTCAGGTTCCCATTCTTTTCCCAAGAAACTTCCTTGTTTTCCAAAGAAGAAACCATACCGCCGATCTGGTTTGAATTGGGCCAACCCAAATCATACAAACTCTGCCATAAATAATAATTGCTTGTTCCGTTGGAATGTAAGATATTGTCGTTTCCTTGTTGTCCGTAGCTTAATTTCAGGGATAAATTGTCTACCCATTTAACGTCTTCCATAAAAGCTTCTCTTGAAATACGCCAGTTACCACCGATAGACCAGAATGTACCCCAACGATTGTCTTTCTGAAAACGTGAAGAGCCGTCTGTACGCAGAGATGCAGAGAAGTAATATTTCTCATCATAGTTATAGTTGAAACGTCCTAACCATGATTCAATACGATAGTTATCGGTGTAAGAGTCTGCAGCATATAATGTTGTACCTGGACGCAGTTCAAGAATACCGTCTACCAAATTTGTTTTTCCGGCTTCCAGATATTCGTAGCTGTAAGCATAAAATTCGTGACCAGCCAAAACATCAAAAGAATGCAATCCAAAGGAGCGGTTCCATGACAGCAATTGGTTGAAGGTATAGCTCTGCATACGAGTATTGTATTTTGTCAACAAACCTCCGGCTGTAGCCTGGTTACCGTGATACATATTCATATAGCTCATTCGTGATTGGTTACGGTAATCAAGACCGAAGTTCACGTTAAGTTTTATCCCTTTGAAAACCCCGAAGTTGTCTTTGTCAGAACCGAAGGTTACACCTGTACGTAGACTTGCTACATCATTTTTTCTATTTGATTTGTCATCTGTCAAACCTCCGACCGGGTTATAATCCGTATAACTACCCGGACGTCCTTTTTCACCATAGTCCAACTGTGGTTTGCCATCTTCTCCTAAAACATTTTTACCATCCAAGCCTTTTATGTAAACGGGAAATAATGGTGATACAAATTGTGCAGAATACCAAACGTTTGATGTAGAAGAGCCATCATAATCACTATAGTCTTGAACCGAGTTTGATAAAGATGCATTTACATTAGCCTTGAACCAGTCGGTTACATTCGAATTAACATTCACACGAGCATTATAACGCTGGAAACCTGTGTTTATAAGGATACCATCTTCATTCAAATATCCAAGAGAAAACATATATTTCGTTTTATCGGAGCCTCCATTCACTGACAATTGATGTTCCTGTCTGAACGCATTATCACGTTGAACTGCATCCATCCATCGTTCATCCCATGCCGAAGCAGCATCGGCTTGAACCATTCCGGTTTCAGGGTTAATCAAATTGTCCCATGTGTAGTTTTTAAATGGATTGTATAATTCACCTCCTAAATTGGCACTCAAACCTGATCTTGCCATCTGTTGAGCCTGTTCCCATGAATAACCGGAATTAAAAGCATAACCATTGCGCAAAGCTTCATAAGTCAATTGTACAAAGTCTTTCTGATCAACCATATCATATGGTTGGATAGCACGTGAAGCCCAGCCAACTGTTGATCGCCATGCTACTTGTGCTTTACCTTCTTTTCCTTGTTTCGTTGTGATCATAACAACACCATTAGCACCACGTGCACCATACAAGGCTCCGGCAGAAGCATCCTTCAATACGGTCATAGATTCGATATCAGAAGGATTGATAGAGCTTAAAGAACCATCAAACGGAATACCATCCACGACATACAACGGATCTTGGGATGCATTAATTGAACCGTAACCGCGAATAACAATAGAGGCAGCCTCACCAGGCTGTCCGGATCCTGAAGTTGTCAACAAACCAGTGGCCTGTCCTTCCAAACCTTTTGTCAGATTTGTAATTGGACGAAGTTCCAACTTCTCATTGCTAATAGTTGAAGCTGATCCTGTGAAAGAACTTTTCTTTGCAGTACCATAAGCGACGACCATTACTTCATCAAGCATCTGATTATCAGATTCAAGAATGATTTTCAAATTAGATTTAACTCCGACTTCCTGGGGTTTCATGCCCACAAAAGAAACTACCAGAGTTTTTGCAGAACT
>NZ_QREV01000096.1 GCF_003363715.1 Parabacteroides acidifaciens | reverse complement strand
GGGCAAAAGTATCACTAACTACCCGAACTGCCATAAAAACCCGTGGGACAATTCGTGGGACAAATGCAGGAAAGAGGGGGATTATGAGTTAAGAATTATGAATTATGGGGGAAACTTGTCCCCGCGCTTGACGCGGGGCCGCAAAAGAACAGGCCTTGTCAATAATTCTTATACGGCCTGCTCTCATGCGATCCCGCGTCGGGGCGCGGGAACAGGAAGTGTTATTCTATATTCTGGCGGATCTTGGTCAGGTATTCCTTCATCCCGGCCGAATCTTTGTCTTTGATGATGTCTTGCAGGATGTTCAGTTCCTCCTGGATGCGGGCGATCTGTTTCGGCGTGCGGGGGTTGAAGAGGATTTCCGTTAACAGGTAATCGTCTTCCGAGAGCAGGCCGCGCGCGATCTTCATGTGTCGCTTGAAGGTCGTACCCGGGGCGTCCTGGTGCTTCATCGTGGCGGCAAAGACCATCGTAGAGGCGAACGGGATGCCGAGCGAGTAGGCGACGACCTTGTCGTGCTCCTCAAACGTGTATTCGCAGATGTGCAGGCGCAGGCTGGCGTAAACATCTTTAAAGAAGATTTTTCCCAAGTGGTCGCCTTCGGAGATGATGATCGTGTTCTCTTTCTCCAACTGTCCGAGGTTGGCAAACGTCGGGCCGAACATCGGGTGGGTGGAGACGTACGGGAAGCCGCAGGTCTCGTAAAACTCCTTCAGGTAGGTCTTGACGGATGCGATGTCCGAGATGATACAATAGGGTTGGAGGTAGGGCATGATGCTCTTGAACGCCTCGATCGTATAGCTCAACGTGACGCAGTTAATCACCAGTTCGGGGTTGAAATCGGCCACTTCCTCCGGTTTCTGGAGGCGCAGGGCATTATAGATGAAACGCATCCGTTTCGGATCGCTCTCCAATACAGCCACCTCGTGTTCAAAGCTCAGCAAGTCGGTGAAGAAAGAACCCATCTTTCCGGCACCTAATATCAGTATCTTCATTATTAATAATTATTTAATGTGCTAATATGCCAATGTGCCAATGGAAATATAAGAATCGCTACATTTAGCAAAGCGCCACATTGGCATATTGGCAAATTGGCACATTATTATTCATTCATTCATTATAATCATCTGCTGGCGGACCGACTCTTCGTGTATCTCTTTCAGCATCTCCTTGACAAAGTCCGGGTTCAGGTCCATCTGTTCGCCCATGTTGGAGCGCTTTTCGAGGATTTCGCTGTAGCGGGGAGATTGCAGGATGGGCATGTTGTGCTCCTTCTTATACACCCCGATTTCACGGGAGATGCGCATACGTTTGGCGAGCAGTTCGAGCAGCTGTTCGTCGATGCCGTCGATCTGGCGGCGCAGTTCGGCGAGGTTCTCGGTTGTCTGGTTGGAGTCGCGGATGACGAGGAGGTTCAGCACGTAATCCAGCACATCCGGTGTGATCTGCTGTGAAGCGTCGCTCCATGCACAGTCCGGGTTGCAGTGCGATTCGATGATGAGGCCGTCGAAGCTCAGGTCCATCGCCTGCTGGCAGAGCGGGGCGACCAATTCGCGCTTTCCGCCGATATGGCTCGGGTCGCAGAAGATCGGCAGTTCCGGCATACGGCGGCGCAGCTCGATAGGGATATGCCAGAGCGGGAGGTTGCGGTACATCTTCTTGTCGTATGAGCTGAAACCGCGGTGGATGGCACCTAAGCGACGGATGCCTGCTCCGTAGAGGCGTTCGAAAGCGCCGATCCACAGTTCGAGGTCGGGGTTGACCGGGTTCTTGATCAGGACAGGGACATCCACACCTTTCAGGGCGTCGGCTATTTCCTGTACGGCGAACGGGTTGACGGTCGTACGGGCGCCGATCCACAGGACGTCGATACCGGCTTTCAGGGCTTCGAAGACGTGGTCTTTCGTGGCCACTTCGGTTGCGACGTACATGCCGGTTTCCTTCTTTACGCGTTTCAGCCATTGCAGGCCTTCTGCACCGATTCCTTCGAATCCACCCGGTTTGGTACGGGGTTTCCAGATGCCTGCGCGGAACAGCTTGATGCCTTTGTCGGCAATGCCTTTGGCTGTTTCCATTACTTGTTCTTCTGTTTCCGCACTACACGGACCGGCTATTACGACAGGACGTTGCGGGTCTATACCGGGTAACATGATCGATTCTAATTGCATTTCCATATGAATAATGATTTAATTTGTCAATATGCCAATGTGCCAATACTTATAAGTTCTTTATTCTCTCGAGCGCTTCTTTCAGCGTCTCGTTTTTACAGCAGAGCGAGATGCGGATGTAGCGTTCGCCCTGGCTGCCGAAGATGAATCCCGGGGTGAGGAATACATTCGCCTCGTAGAGTACTTTGTCGGCTATCGCTTCGCTGCCTTTTGCATCGGCGGGTATTTTCCCCCAGAGGAACATGCCGACTTGCTTTTCGTCGTATTCGCATCCTAATGTGTGCATGATCTGTCCGGCGAGGTCGCGGCGGCTGCGGTAGACCTTGTTCATGTTGTCGTACCATTCTTTCGGGGCGGCGAGGGCTTCGACGGCTGCGTGCTGCATGGGCTTGAACTGTCCGGAGTCGATATTGCTCTTTACCTTCAGTATCCACTGCACGAATTGGGCGTTGGAGGCAAGCATGGCCATACGCCAGCCCGGCATGTTGTGCGCCTTGCTCATGGAGTTCATCTCGATACAGATGTCTTTGGCTCCCGGGACGGCGAGGATGCTCAACGGATGCTCGTTCAGGATGAAGCTGTACGGGTTGTCGTTGCAGATGATGATGCCGTGCTTCTTTCCGAAGGCGACCAGCTTTTCATACAGTTCCATACTGGCGTTGGCGCCTGTCGGCATATTCGGGTAATTGGTCCACATCAGTTTGACGTTCGACAGGTCCAGCTTCTCCAATTCCTCGAAGTCTGGCTGCCAGCCTAACTCTTCTTTTAGCTCGTAGGGGATGAGATTTGCTTCCACTAACTTGCTCACCGAACTGTAGGTCGGATAGCCCGGATTGGGGACCAGTACGCCGTCGCCGGGGTTCAGGAAGGCCAGCGAGATGTGCAGGATTCCTTCTTTGGAGCCGATCAGCGGCTGTATCTCTGTCTTCGCATCGAGGCTGACGTTGTACCATTTCTGATACCAGTCGGCGAACGCTTTGCGCAGTTCCGGAATACCTACATACGGCTGGTAGCCGTGTTCGTTCGGCTGACGGGCATGTTCACACAAAGTCTCGATGGTCCGTTCCGAAGGAGGGAGGTCGGGACTGCCTACGCCGAGGTTGATGACGTTCTTGCCTGCGGCATTCATTTCGGCTACTTCTTTCAGTTTCCTGGAAAAGTAGTATTCCTGTACGCTACCTACACGGTTAGCGGGTGTAACGGTTTTACACACTTTGTTTTCCTTCTGCATATTCGCCTAATATTTTTAAGTCTTTTGTCAACGGTCTGATAGCATCCAATGCCTGTCTGTAGCGCAGGTAATCCGTAAAGGTCAGATTGATATAAAACAGATATTCCCATTCGCGGCCAATGATCGGCAAGGATTGTATTTTAGAGAGATTCATGTCGTAGAAAGAGAGGACGGAAAGAACTTTGGAGAGGCTGCCGGCAGTGTGGGGGAGGGCGAAAACGACGGATGCTTTATTTCTGTCTTCACCTTTAAGCATCTCGTCCGCCGTCCATCGGTCGGCTATTGCCAGGAAGCGGGTGAAGTTTCGCTTGTTGGTCTCGATTCCTTCGGCAAGGACTTCCATGTTGTAGATCTGGGCAGCCAGTTTCCCGCAGATGGCGGCGTGCCCTTTCAGTTGGTTTTCCGAAATCCACCGGGCGCTCATGGCGGTATCTTCCTTCTCGACCACTTTCGCATTGGGCAGCGTGTCGAGGAAGTCGGTACACTGCATCAGGGCGATCGGGTGCGAGTTGACCTCTTTGATGTCGTGGATGTTGGTTCCCGGAAGTGCAACCAGTGAATGGGAGATACGCAGTTTGTATTCGCCGATAATCTGCAAGCCGCTTTCACGGATCAGTTCATGGTTCTGCAGCAGGCTACCTGCAATCGTATTTTCGATCGCCATCATTCCCAGAACGGAAGGATCTTTCTTAATGGTCGAAATGACTTCTCTGAATGTATTACAACCGATAATGTCTATTTCTTCACCTTCGAAGTAATTGCGGGCGGCTATGTCGTGATACGAACCGGCTATTCCCTGGATTGCTACTTTCTTTTTCATCTTCTTTCTGTTTTATAATTTCATCTGTTGAATCTTTGCTATTGTATGGACCAAAAAAAAGTCCCACCGAAACCGGCAGGACTTTATATTGTTCCATTGATACATATATTTTCTCATCAACGCTCTACATACAAACTCCTGCCTTCACTCTGCTAAAGTAAAAGTAATAAAAGTAATATGTAAAGCTAAATCGATTCATTTTGTCTCTTTGTTTTTAAATACGCAGCAAAAGTAACGCTTTTTTGGAAACTACAAGCAAAAAGTGATATTTTTTTTCGCTGCATCCGAAATATTTATTCCGTCAGGGCTGTCTGCTTAACCAGATAGACATGAACCGGTCGTATATCATGTATCCTTGTGTAGACTTGTAGACAATCTCTTTATCAATCAGTTTTGCTAATGCCGTGTTCACGCTGCTGGCGGCTTTCAGCTTGTATTTCGAGATGAATTTTCCGGAATTTATTTCGGCTACGGTTCCCTCTTTAGCTATCGCTTTCATTAATTTGGCCGCCACTCCGGAATAAGCTGCTATCAAGTTCTGGTATCCATAGATACCTTCGTCCGTCAGTTCCTGTATGGCGCGATTGGTGAATGTCTTATCTGTTATATCTGTGCCATAACCGTATAATCTGTTTAGCAGTGCCTGCATATACCAGGTATGCCCTTCAAACTCATCATACATATAATAGAACGTGTCACTGTCGAATTTCCGGTTTGCCTCTTGGAAGAAATGACGGGTAAAATCGTAGTACTCTTCCTTACGGATTGCTTCTATTGTGACTATCTGCGTACTTTGGTAGAAAGGCCTTTTGGCCGAAAGAAACATCTCCTGCATGATGTGTTGTTTACTTCCGGCAAAGATAAAGCGGGCATTGGGTACAAATTGGATATAAGAACGTAGCAGGGCTTCGACTCCTTTTTCCGGATATTCGGCAATCTGCTGAAATTCATCGATGGCTATGACACATCGTTTATCACTTGCAGCGATGTAATCAAAAATTTCCCGTAATGTAGCCTCTTCTTTATTGGGTGAAATTTCGATAGAGACCTGTGGCTGTCCTGTTATTTCATCGAATGTCAGAACCGGATGGCAGCTTTTTAGAAAATTACTGACTTTTCCGATCAATTTCTGTACGTTCGAGTCTAATGCTTCTAATACGGAAATGGCAAAAAGATGCACGAATTCGTTCAGGTTCTGGGTTGAAAAGATGTCCATATATACAGGGACTATCTCGTTTTTCTTCTCCAGATGATAGAATACATTTTTAATTAGCCCTGTTTTCCCCATGCGGCGAGGGGCAATCAAGGTAATGTTCCGCTCGTTTTGCAGTGCATTGGTGATTGTTTCTGTTTCGTTTTGCCTGTCGCAAAAGTATTCAGGACTGTGATATCCGGCTATCAGAAATGGATTATTTAGTTTCATATCAGTGTCTTATTGTTATTACGCAATCAACGTTACGCAAATAACGTAATAAATTGCCGGCTTTCCAAATTCTGAAGGTTAATAAACTAAGATATCCACGTTCTCTTCTGAAAAGAGGGTGGTTTTCAGACCACCCTTAGCCCTGCTTGCAGGGTGCGCATCTCTTTCGGGACGCATTTCTTGATGCTTTCGATCAGGATACCGGCAATTGTGTGACGGATAAAGTCTTTGCGGGTTACCCAGACGATTTCGCGGGCCGGACGGGGGATTGCGAACGGACGCAGCAGTTCCTTTTGTTGGTCGCTTAATTGATAGGTCGCTAATTCCGGGATGAATGTAATGCCGTTGCCGCTTTCCACCATGCGCATAAAGGTTTCCAGGCTTCCTAAACGGTAAGCTGCCTGGCGGAGTTTTACCTTTTCCATCTGGCAGAAGCGCATCAGCTGATCGCGGAAGCAATGTCCTTCATCCAGCAGCCAGAGGCGTTCGTCGCTGATGTCGGCGGAGCGGACCATGTCTTTCTTAAAGACGCTTTCATTGCGGGCGACATAAGCATAGAACTGCTCATAGTATAAGATATCTCCCTGAAGCTGCATCTCTGTCGGTGAATTGGCAATAATAGCCGCATCTATTTCACCATTGAGCAAGGCTTTCATGGTCGGAGCCGTCTGCATTTCCAGAATACGGATATCCAGGTCGGGATGTTTCTCCGATATCTGCTGGAAGAAACGGGGAAGCAGGTAAGGGGCGATAGTCGGCAGCACGGCAAGGCGGAATGTGCCTTTTAGGGACTGCTCTTCTTCGTTTACAATATCTTTGATCAATGATGTCTGATAAAGGACGACACGTGCCTGGTCGATTACTTTGCGGCCGGCTGGGGTAGGACAGACCGGCTGGATGTTGCGGTCGAACAGCTTGACTCCCAGCTCGTCTTCCAGTTTCTGTATCATCATGCTTAATGTCGGTTGGGTTACGCGGCAGTGCTCGGCTGCCTTGGCAAAATGACGGTAAGTATCTACGGCCAGAATGTATTCGAGTTGTTGTATATTCATACGCTTTATTTGTTGTTATTGTTTTTGTCGATATAATTTCTACGAAGGTAGAAAAAAATAATGGAATGTGATGTTTTTATAAATGTTGAAAATGAACTTCTATCCCCTCCGCTTTCAGGCAATGTGAAATAAACGAACGTTTCGATAACTTCGCGTTGGCAGGCGGCTTGATTAAAGGGGAGCATAAAGGCGATAATTTTCAACTCTTGACTTTCAACTATCCGGTGGACTTATTGTATAAAACGCATTTTTCAGTTCCAAAAGACATTCAAAACAAAACAAATGTTAATCCGCTTTTTTGACCTCAAAAAGGGGCTTTTTCCGATTTTTTGGGCGTTTTCAACAATTATGACCGTCCTCTTTGCCATTACGACCGTGCTAATGTGTAGTGCACTCGGCACCTCGCGAAGATTAGGACGG
>NZ_QREV01000095.1 GCF_003363715.1 Parabacteroides acidifaciens | reverse complement strand
TGCTTAAACTCTTCCGGACTGATAGAAGTGGTCCAACGATTAGCATCCAACAGTTCGATATCATTCTTATAGTCGATTACCTGTTCCGGGAATGCTTCCCACTGAACAAGGTCTACTAAATGGGTCGTTACGTCGACGATACCCTCGCCCTGCTGGGTCACATCGAAAAACCATGCCGGACGTTTTAACGGATTTCCAGACACGACTTTAAAAAAATGATGTACACTTTCTTTTACAATAGCTGGATCAGCTAACGAACCTTTCAACTGTTCTCCATAAACAGCCGGAATCAAAGATAGCTCGCGCTGCAACATAGTTGTTATTTCATTGCGTTCCGTCATAATATCATACAACAAGACACCTTTCTGTCCGGCAATGTCGAAACACTCTTTCAACAAACTGAAGTTCTCACTGTTTATTGCCATCGGTTTATCAGCCAAGACATGAATCCCTGCCATCAAAGTTTGCTTTATATACTCGGTTTTCTTCCTGTTATTACCAGCAGTCACCATCACATTTCCCTTTTTCTCCACAAGCATTCTTTCCAGAAAATCCGGACCTTTATAAACAACTTCCTGCCATTTCGTTGGAGAATCAGTACGAGTGTTATATCCCTCTATTTTTTTTAAATGCTCTTTCACATCATCCCCATCAGGAGCATATACATAGATTTTATCCGACACTTGATCATACGAATCTTTCTGAACCAAAGCTGCATGAAAATGCCCCGGATCCAATGTTATAAGTTTGACTTCTCCCGGAGCTCCGGTAAAAACATCCGATTCCGCTTTTTTTGTAAAACAAGAAGACATCAATAAAAGTGATGCCAATGTAAAAATCAAATACTTTTTCATTTTCTTACACTACCAATCTTAATTATCACCAGAACATTCCAGTAAACAACGTTCAATCCCTGTTTGTAAACCATCTATTTCAGCAAGCCCCTTCAATCGTCCTACCAAGGGATATCCAGGGTTAGAAATACGATGATAATCATCCAACATTCGCAATCCATGATCTGGACGAAAAGGAAGTCTCGTATCTGTACGCCCTGCTTTTCTCCTCCGGATCTGCTCTTCCAACAATAATTTCACAATGGCAAACATATCTACGCTACCACATAAATGGCCTGATTCATAGAAACCACAGTTCGGCAGAAAAGCCGTATTCCGCAAATGTACAAAATGAATGCGGGGAGCAAACTCTTTCACCATCGATATAAGATCATTATCAGGCCGAGCCGATAGTGATCCTGTACAAAAAGTCAAACCATTTGCCGTTGAATCATTCTGCTCCAATATCCACCGGATATCCTCTATCGTACCAGCAATACGTGGTAATCCCAGCAAAGGGAAAGGCGGATCATCCGGATGAATACAGAGATTTATTCCAACTTCTTCCGCGACCGGAACCACATCGTCCAAAAACAGGACAAGATTACGGCGTAACTGTTCTTTCTCTATCCGATCATAAGTTTTCAAATAATCAAGGAACTGTTTCTTATAATCTTCCCCTTCCCCCACTACACCATGAATGAACGCCTGCGTCACAATAATAATATTATGAGCCAGCTCTTCCTGCTGTTCCGAGGATAGTCCGGCAATTATCCCGGCAGCTTTTTCCTGAATATCCTTAGGATAACTTTCACGCGCCCCCTCCCGTTTGAGAATATAAATATCGAAAGCGGCAAAAGTCGGATAATCGAACAGCATGGATTCAGCTCCATTCGCGTTTTTATAACGCAAATCCGTCCGTGCCCAATCCAGCACAGGCATAAAATTATAGCATACGGTGTCTATACCGCAGGTTCCCAAGTTGCGCAAAGACTGCCGGTAATTTTCAATCAGGCGGGAACGGTCGGCAGAACAAATTTTGATTCCTTCAGAGACAGGGAGACTCTCCACTACACTCCACCTCATGCCATGATTTTCGATCTCCTGCTTAACGGCCAAGATCTCCTCTACCGGCCAAACTTCGCCAGCCGGAATATGATGGAGGGACGTAACGACTCCCTCCACTCCCATCTGCTTTAAATCGGCAAGTCCGACAGAATCTTTCTTGCCGAACCACCTCCATGTTTTTTCCAATGCCATACGCTATACACCACTAAATGAACTAAATCCACCATCTACTGGAATAATCGCTCCTGTTATAAAACTGGCATGTTCTGAGCAGAGAAAATGGACAAGTCCGTTCAACTCTTTAATATTGCCAAAACGTTTCATAGGCGTACGGGCTAATATTTTCCGGCTCCGATCCGTATAAGAGCCATCCGGATTGATTAACACCCCACGATTCTGATCACCAATAAAAAAGCCTGGTGCCAATGCGTTCACACGGATTTTCTCACTAAATTTCAACGCCATCTCCATCGCTAACCATTGAGTAAAGATACTTACGCCACTTTTGGCAACCGAATAACCAGGAACCCGCGTAATAGCCGAATAAGTAGCCATTGACGAAACGTTGATGATACAGCCTTCTCCTTTTTCCGCCATAATCTTTCCAAACACAAGGCAAGGATAGACAGTTCCATTCATATTCAGATCCGTTACCCGATTAAAATCTTCTACTTTCATATCAAACACCGTTTGATCTTCACGCAAGGTTGCTCCCGGTAAATTACCTCCCGCTGCATTTATTAAAATGTCTACACGACCCCACTCTTTAAACACTTTTTCCCGTGCAGCCTCAAGACTATGTATATCCAATACATTACATTGAATGCCAAGAACCTCTCCCTGTTGTGTCAACTCTTTTATACGATTACCAAGTTGCTCTTCGCGAATATCCAAAATAGCAACTTTCACTCCATTCTCTACCAGACTGCGGGAAATACTCCCCCCCAATACACCTCCACCACCAGTTACAACAGCAACTTTTCCTTTCAAATTTATATCCATCGGTTTATTCTTTTTTATATTGTTCGAACAATTGAACTATACCAGCTTGTTTGGAGTCTCCCGCATGCACCAGCACTCGGTATCGCAAGTTAATTTTCTCTCCTTTTCTCAGGTCTGTCGTTTCCCTGTTTTCCGGCCAATACATAGGTGTCGGCGATATAAAACCATAATCACGCGTAAACCAGGGAGACGGATACCATTTATTTGAAGGATGCTGCATGATAGTAATCCCTTCTATTCCGGTTTTTCTTTTGCCATAACAATCAATCCAAGAAGAAGCAACACCAAACGTTCCTTTTTCCCCTTCTTTACCTTCAGAATTGATCATCACGCCACCCTGTTTAACTGTTAAATCCGGATCAATACGGGCACTAAACAAGGAATGATTAGTTTTCAAGATCGTAACATCCATTAACATTTCCATTTCGATATCAAAATCCAGCTGATACAAATTTGGGGATGGAGACGAAATCGTTATTTTACGGCGATCGATAATTGGAGCCTGCGCATCCGGCCGTTTCCAAATGCATTCGTCCTCAATTACCACCCGTTCGCCTTTTGCCTCTACAATACGGGCACCAACCGAAACAATCTGTCCACGTTCAAGCCCCTCCTGCCAGTAGTTACCACCATTCACCCGATCGCAACCGAAAAACAGAGAACTATGGTGAGGAAACTCTCCATTACGCATCGAAGTAGTCGAGGCTCCGGAAACAGGACCGTTAACCGGGAAAAAGAACGGATATTTCTCATCCGGCTGAAAATGATAGCTGGTGAAAAACTGGTTACCAACCACAACATCGATCCGGTTTCCGACCTTTGTTGCGGAAACAACTTGTACTTGAGCCACCATAATTCCAGCCAAAAGCAAGGCAGCTATTGTTAATATTATCTTTTTCATCTTTCTATTGTTTTATTGTTACTTTTGGAGGGTATGCAAAATCGTTCCACAAACGATCCGCTCGTTCACGTGTCATCTCACCATCATAAGAAAAGATACGATAACACAACTTATAATGTTCACCAGGCATCAGTTTCCAGTCTTTATTTTTCGTCGGGGCGAAATTCACAAACGCATCCCCCCGACCACCATTGGCATTCTCATCCCAGATACGAAGCGGTTCCGGTGCATTATAATTCTCCGGATGTCCTAAAAACAGCATACCCGAACGTCCTCGATTGCCACATTGTCCTGTGACATAAATCCAGCGAGCAGTAGTTCCATCTATTCTCTGGCGCGTTTTTCCTTCCGATGTAAACATCTCGCTATTTTCTTTAGTCCACTCTTCCGTTGCACGCCATCCGAAACCGGCATAACGATAAGCTTTTATCAACACCGGTAAATCCGTCGACGGATGTAAACCAGACTCAAAATCCCACAAGAAACCATCTGCCACATTCCAAGCTTTTATATTCCAAGACTCATCCATAATCACTTTCTCACCCGAAGGGGTAAAGATATAATGATCCAGCATGGCCTTATATCCGGCACAAACATCTCCCTGATAAGTACACTCAATATCACGTGCCCGTACCGTGCCTTGTTTGTCCCCCAGGTTCCAGAGATCATATATTTTTCCGTCATACTCAATACGCGTCCAAGGATTCCAGATTCCATAATGATGGTAATGATCTTTTGGCTGTATGGCAGTCAGAACATTCCCGGAAGGGGAATAGGCCGGATGGATAAACCCGCTACGCTGATAAGCCAGATCTATTCCTGCCGGAGGAAATGTAACCGCATAATTATACTGAAGAACTTCATTACCATTCTTTTTCAACACTAAAGCAGTCCCTGTATCAGACACTTTCATTGTCCCAGTTTCCTGATGTACCTTAATCCGTTTAGCGATAAACTCGCGTGAAGTACCTGCCGGAGTAACACCATCCAAAATCCAATACAATACAGGCTTTTTTTCTTCCCATATCAATTGGCATTTCACCGGCTTCTTTTTCTTGTCTATTTTCTCAAACAAAGCAACACTGAACACTTCTCGTGTACCCAACACTGAAATGTCTGCAGAAATGACGCAATCCTTTCTTTCAAAATTACCGGCTTCCACGACTATCTTAACTGTTTCTGCCGCCCATAAAGGCAAAGAAAAAAGCCAACAACAAATAATTAATATAAACTGCTTCATAACTATCAGAAATTATACGGTGGACGATGGGGACGAGCAATCATAGAATTCGCTTCGTCATCATCTTTAAATCGCTCCAGAATCGGGTCCCAATAAAGTTTTCTGTTGAGTTTCATGGCTATATGTTGCAATAAGCAAGCCGAGCAGGAACGATGTGCTACTTCAGCCGGTGTAATATTCTGCTTACGAGTCCGTACACTCTCAAGCCAGTTCCCATGATGGTCTGTGCTTCTATACAAATGAACTTCGTTTTCACCAATCACAGATGTCAATATCTTCGGATCAGAAGCCTGTAATGCTTTTGAACTTCCTGCTGTCGTCGGGTCATTTGCCGAAGCCTGATAAGCTCCTCGACTTACAAATATCCATCCTTCGGTTCCGGTAAACAAAACCCCGTTCGGTTTCTCATTCGTATTAGTGATTCCACGGACTATCACCCCATTATCATAAAGCATCTCCGTCTCGAAATCATCCCCATGAACATCCCACAAGCCTCCGGACGCAAACGTTGCACGCCCAAATATTTCTATCGGACCGGAATACTCCTTATCCATCGCCCAATGAGCAATATCAAAATGATGCGCTCCCCATCCTGTGATCATACCGGCCCCAAACTGCTCGCAGCGCAACCATCCTGGACGCCCATACCCTCGTTGGGGATGTACACGATCAACCGTATATGGGACATAAGGCGTCTGTCCAAGCCACATATCATAATTAAAACTTTTCGGGATAGGCATTTCCTCCGGATTTCCACCTGACGGATCACCCGGTAAACGGACTTCTATCTCTTTCAATTGCCCGATACGCCCATTTCTCACCAATTCGCAGGCAACCCGGAATTGCTCCATTGAACGTTGCTGGCTTCCAATCTGTAGGATGCGCCCGGTCGCATTTACAGCATCACTCATTTTACGTCCTTCTTCGATCGTTAAAGAAGTCGGTTTCTGCAAATAAACATCTTTTCCAGCCCGAACAGCATCAATTGCGATTTTGGCATGCCAATGGTCCGGGGTACTGATCAGAACTGCATCAATATCTTTATTCGCCAACAAATCTTGATAATTTTCATATGTAGTCACACCTGTATAGGGCTTTCCTAATTTTTTGGAATAGTATCCTTCTACCAACTTTTTCGCATCTGCCACCCGATTTGCATCAAGATCGGCAGCAGCAATAATCCGGACATCATCATATTTCCAAACTCCTGGCATATCATGATCCCGTGAAATACGCCCAGTCCCAATAGCTCCGATATTAATCCGATTGGATGGTGCATTAGGCCCAAAAACAGAGGCCGGGACAATAGTCGGAGCGATAAACATACCAACTCCCGCAGTCAATGATCTTTTTAGAAACTCTCTTCGTGTTGTAGTCATCGTATCAGAATTTAAAATGTTATTACTTAGTTGCTATATACAAAAGTACAAAGAGTTTACCTACCGGATATAACCTATTTTTGCAAATAATGACACTATCTTGGACCGAAACAAAAAACTTTACAGCCCCCGATTCACAAAAATTATACATACATTTGCAAATAACAAGAAGAGAGTCTGAAATGGAAAATAGAATAATGCATGAGCAACTCACGATTTATTCCGGAGCGCCTATTATTGCACGGAAATATGATTATGAGAAATTTACATTTCCCTGGCATGTACATAATGAATTCGAAATCATTTATGTAGAAGAAGGTTCAGGGAAACGGTTTGTTGCTGATAACATGGAAGAATTTCAAGCTCATGACCTTACTCTAATCGGTAGTGGAATTCCCCATTATATGAAGAGTACACCGGAGTATGAAAAGGGCGATAATAAATTGCGGGTCAGAGGCACAATCATCCAATTCGAAGAAGCCTTTATGGCTCATGCTATTAATAATTACGCCGACCTGTCTCACATCAAAAATTTATTGGAAGACGCAAAGCGTGGAATTCACTTCCCTTATCCACAAAATCAGGAGATTATCCGAAGTATTATACAATTGCCCGAATCTAACGGAATCATACGAATTATCAACTTACTACACTTATTGGACCAAATGGCAAAATTTCCAGACAAACGCTCTCTGGGAAGTTTGCAATTCTGCCAAACCCTATCACCGGCGATGGACCCGCGCATGAAAAAGGTACTCTCATTTCTAATGAACCACTATAAGGAAGATATAGACCTTAACGAAGTATCTTCACTCATTGCCATGAACAACTCTGCCTTTTGCCGTTACTTCAAGGATAAATCAGGAAAGACTTTTACAGAATATGTGCTGGGGTTACGTACCGGATACGCATGTAAACTACTGATCGAAAACAAAATGGATATCTTCCAGATCTGTCTCGAATGCGGCTTTAACACCATTACACATTTTAACCGGATCTTCAAACGCAACACAGGCTTTACTCCTACCGAATACCGGAAACAATTTCTTAAATAAAAACCGGTCTAAAAGAATAACTCTTACAGACCGGTTCACTATTCTTATAAAGAAATCGTTTACTTCATTTTCGCTTTTGCCATATCCAAAGCAGAAGTCGTTGTGTAATACTTAGCCAGCATATTCGGAACTTCCCATTCCGGCAATTTGCCATCCTTCAGATATTGAAGGAAATGCTCTGTTACCTGCCCGAAGTGAGCTTCATGACCGACACGGTATTTTGCAGGAATCTCGATCTGCCATACACTGTCGTTGATCTTATTCAAGGCTACACCCGGATATTTGGCTGAAACCTTTTCCATTGAAGTAGTAAGGTCCTTTTCATAGGCAGCCAGATCGACACCCTTAACTGCTTCTACAAACAATTCAGGTTGATAGTTTTGCTCTTTACC
>NZ_QREV01000094.1:2480-7926 GCF_003363715.1 Parabacteroides acidifaciens | reverse complement strand
AAGCGTAACGAACGCTGTTTCAGCTAATTCGCTACGCTTTGCTCAAATTTTCTTTTTCGCTATGTGTTTATTTTAAACAGATATCCTTGAAAGACGGTCTCTCGCAGTCGACGGTCAATTGCGTCTTGACAGACCATCAGGGAGTGATCTGGATCGGGACGAATTTCGGGCTGAACCGTTTCGACCGGGAGCGGATCGTGTCTTATTTCTATGATAAAGATAATCCCTGCTCTATTCCCGGTAATGATATTCTTTTTCTGACGGAAGACCGCCATTCCAATATCTGGATTGGTACGGATAAAGGATTGGTCCGGTATGACCGCCGTGAAGACAAGTTTATCCGCATCGTTTTTGCCGGCTTGCCTTTGCATGTGTTCAGTTCTGTCGTGACTGACGATGAAGTGTTGTTCTTCGGCGCAGGAACGGCTTTCCGGTATGCCTATGCCGGTAACCGGATCACTGTTTTGCCGGTGGATATTCCCGGGCGGATGACTTCGGCCTTTACCCATGCCTGCATGTATGACGAGAAAAAGCAAATCGTACTGCTTGCCTGCCGCCGTAACGGGATGTGGTGGTATTACCCTGCTAACGGCAAACTGGAACAAGTCCCCTTTATGCCCGGAAAAGAGATAACGAGTGTCTGCCTCGCCTCTTCGGGAGATATATGGCTGTCGGTATATGCGGATGGCGTATATTGCTATACGCGCGAAGGGAGGGAGCGTTGCCACCTGCATGCGGGAAACCTGCTGAATAACGATGTCGTTTTGGATATTAAGGAGAAAGACGGCGAACTGTGGTTTGCCACGGATGGCGGCGGCATTTATATTTATAATGCGGAAAAACATAGCATCCGGTCGATCGTGCATATGCCGGGTGATGACAATTCCTTGCCGGTCAATTCTTTTGGTTGCCTGTACAGCGACCAGGAGAATAATATGTGGGCCGGAAGTATCCGGGGAGGACTGATCGGCATGAAGGAAACCTATCTGCATACATATGGCGATGTGCCGCTAAACTCGACCGGCGGACTGAGTTATAAGACTGTGACCGGCATGTATGAAGACCGCGACCATATTCTGTGGTTTGGAACTGACGGAGACGGTATTAACCGTTTTGATCCGCAGACCGGCGTATTCCGCCATTATCCGGAGACATTTGACAGAAAGGTGGTCTCCGTGATTGATTATGGCGAAAAAGAGCTCCTTCTTTCTGTCTTCAGCCAGGGACTGTATCGTTTTGATAAATCTTCCGGCCGTTTGCGTGAATATACTGTTGCGGATTCCGAAAGATCCCGCCGGATCTTCCGTGCCGGTTTGTCCGTCCATTTAAGCCGCCTGGATAAAGACCGTTTTTTCTTGTATTCCGATAGCGTTTATTTGTATGACCAACCGGCGGGGCGTCTCAAAGCGATAAGGTGCGAAGAGGAAGGCCTTGTGTGCTCATCCCTTCAGAAAGTTTCCGGAAACGACTCTGTCACCTATCTGCGCAGTTTGCTCCAATTGCTGGAACTGGATCACCGGACCCATTCCCTGCGTGCGTTTTTTAATCCGCCTGATTCTCTCGGCCAGATGGGAGCTGTTTGCCCCGATAAGACAGGTTGTTTTTGGATCGGGACAACCACCGGATTGTTCCGGTATGATCCCGCAACACGCCGGATTGTTTCCATCGAGGAAAACCGTTTTGCCGGGACCAGCTCGTTAGGGTTCGATTTACAGGGAAGGCTCTGGATCGGGACGCATAACGGGCTATACGCCTATATCCCGGGAGAGAAGAAAACCGTCGTTTTCGGGGAATCCGACGGTGTCTATGCCAATGAATATTTGTTTAAGCCGCCTTTGCTGACCACTTCGGGCGATATGTATATGGCCGGTGTGAACGGGTTGGTGTATATCCGGGACAACGTGCCCTTCCCCGAGGATGCGGACCCCTCCATCAGCCTGCTCGATGTCGGACTGGATGGCATATCGGTCGGTGCCGCCGTGATAGGGAATAATAACCGGCTCTCTATCCCCTGGAACTATACCTCCCTCAATGCCCATATCATTGTCAGGGAAAACGACCTGATGCGGAAGAAGCTGTTCCGTTATTATGTGAGAGGCGATCAGGAAGAGATGATCGAACGTTCCAGTCGTGCCATTTCCTTCCATGCCCTCTCTGTGGGCGAGTATCATATCTGGGTGTCATGCAGCAAGCGAAACGGCGACTGGAGTACCCCCGTCGAGCTGCTCTCGATTACGGTGACGCCTCCTTGGTGGAAGACGACCGGTTTCTTCGCCCTGCTGCTTCTGGTCATACTGGGAGGTTCGGTGTGGACCGCATGGTCAGTAGTGAAGAAAAAAGAGCTTAAAATGGCTTTGACGATCCAAGAACATGAACGTAAGACGTATGAAGACAAACTGCATTTTCTGATTAACCTCAGTCCGGCCGACGAACTGTTCATGCAGAAACTGAATGACCTGATCAGCCGCAACCTGACGAATCCGGATCTGGATGTACAGTTTGTTGCCACACAAATGGCGATGAGCCGCGCTTCGCTCTATAATAAGCTGAAACAGCTTGCAGATATCAGCATCGGCGATTATATCAATAAGTTCAAGATGGAGGAAGCGGTCCGGCTCCTTGCCGACAAAGGCTTGAGCATACAGGAAGTCTCCGAGAAGGCCGGCTTCTCGCATCAACGCTATTTCAGCACCGTGTTCAAACAGATGTACGGTGTGACACCTTCCCAGTACAGGCAGGATTTGTAACCCGTTTTTATTTGAATATCGGTATCATATAGGTCAGCTTGGCTGAGATCACCTGTGAGGACGATTTGGAGAAATAATCCTCCTTGCGGCTGTTGAAGATATCCCCGAGAGCGTAGTAGTAGCGGCCTTCAAGCAAGAAAGAACCGATTCCCGTACGCAGTTCGAACCCCGGTCCGCCGCATAATCCCCAGTCGAATTTCTTTTCGAGCGGCATGCCGTGTTGCGTGTTTTCCGTGTTCGGCGTGGCGCCGTTCAGGTTCTCGTCTGTCTTCTCGCCGAAAGCATAACCCACTTTCGGACCCAGGTTGACGAATACCCTGAAACGCTTGCTGCCGAAGTAGATATGTGTCAGGATCGGAAGCTCTATATAATTGATCGTACGGCTATATTTGTATTGCGGTTGCTCCTCGAACTTCTCTTCCCAACCCTGTTGGACAAAATTCACTTCCGCCTGCAACCCGAGGTTTTTCTCCGTGATCCAGCGAATGGTAAGCCCGCCCGTGTAGCCCATTTTCATGCCCTGCTGCACTTTGGTCTGTGCGAAACTCACCTTGGAGAAGGTCGTGCCGAAAGAGGCGCCGAGCGACAGTTCCTGTCTGAACTTGTCCTGTGCATGGATGCCGCCTAAGGCAAGCACGCAAACGAGAGCTGTAGTAATAACTTTTCTGATCATCTTACTTCGTTCCGGGTTACGTTAAAATCACTCTGGTAATGAACAATGAAGATGTTCGTATTGATGAAACCTCCCCAGTTGTTTACACGGTGGAAGTCGAATCCCGTCTGTACGCCCTGATAGTTGATCTTATCCAGATTATCTTCGAAGTTGGAACCGTATTTGTTGATCGCCCCGAGGAAGAACATGCCCGTGTCGAATCCTAAGATGCCGTATTTCGGGAATATATTGATCAATGTCTTGCTGTACCAGTTTTTGTATTTGGTATAGAAGTCGGCAACCTCTTTCGACAGGTTGTCGGCATAGAAGTTGCTGTATATGTAAGTGTTCAACGCATAGAAATCTTCCAGGCAATCGCGCGTGTAAGTCTGCCACTCGGGATATCCGAACAGTGTCAGCCCGAATTCCGGCTTTGTCTCCGCCAGCATGCGCAGGGGCGACTTGATCTTGTTCAAGGCATCCATCGTGCCCGATGTCGGTACGATCACATTCCGTTTGTTCGCATCGAGCAGGGCCTCGATATCGGCTGTCAGCGTCTCGCCGTTGTAGTTGACCTCCTTGAACGGGATGTTCCGTTGCTTCATTTCGGTCTTGAACGTTTTGATAAAATCAGTCTTGTCTTTGCCGTCGTTCATATTCAGCAGGATCACGTTGTCCGCCGCAAAGAGGTCGCAACCGGCTTGTGCAGCCTTGGCGTAGAGATAGGAGTGAGGCGTATTGACTTGATAGATATGCGCATTCGACAGGACATCGTCGTTTTTCGAGGTGAACGGAATCACATACTTGATGTTGTTCTTCTGTGCGAACTCGGCAACCGGGCCGATCTGGTCGTTCTGGACAGCCCCGATGATAAGGTTGGCGTTCAGCAGAGCGTCGTCTTTCAGTATCTCTTTGAGCTTCTTCGTCCCGTTGCCCGTATCGAATACGGACAGGTCGACGGAGCACCCCGTATTGCGGAGGCTGTCTACTGCCAACAGGAAGCCCTCGTAATATTCGATGAAACGTTGCGTCTCGGCCGAAGGCTTAGTCTCGGAAGTCATGAACGGCAGTAACAGGGCTACTTTGATCATATTGACGCGTTCGATGCTTTTCGGTTCCGAAAGCAGGGCGTTCGCATCCCGTTCGGAAAGGACAGCCGTAGCCGGTTTTGTCGTCACGCTTTCTTCCGTCTGCACCGGTATTTTAATGACCATACCTGCTTTTACGCCCTCTTTCAGTTGGGGGTTGCGCTTGATCAGCTCGTAGCTTGAAATATTGAATTTCCGGCAGATCCGGTACATGGTTTCTTTCTTCGGTATTGTGTATTCAATCTCTTTGGTGACGGTCTTTACCTCCGTTGTCGGCAGATCTTCTACCTGCGTGGCCGGGATACGGATCGTCTTGCCGATGGTAAACGTGGAAGTCGACAAGCCAGGGTTCGCTTTTACGATGGCGGTTGCCGGTACCGAGTAGCGGATAGACAAAGAATACAGTGTCTCTTTCGGCTGGATCGTATGGAAGATATAGTTGCCGTCCTGTTTTTTCGATGAGCCCCCTGCCAGGTCCCGTTGCGGGATTTTAAGGGTGGCGCCTGCCTTGATACCGTCTTTGCTGCCCGGATTCAACCGGTAGATGTCGTCGGTCGTCACTCCGTACATGGTAGCGATCGCGTAAACGGTTTGTCCTCTTTCTATTGTGTGATAGAATACATTGTTGTCTTGTCCGTTCGAAATAACCACTTGCGACCTGTTGTTTTGCGCATAAGCAGTCGCGCCGGTCAGACTCAGAAGGAACGTCAATACATATATGCTAATCTTGTTCATTTGCCGATATTGGATTATTTAGCGGCAAAGATAGCAACAAAAAATGAGAGTGAAATACATAAATGGGTTATTGAGATAAGTTGACCCCTAAATATACCCTACTTATTGTAAAAAACGTCTTGAAAACCTCCTTTAGAGGCTTCGAGAAGTGTCTCCCCGACGATTGTTTTCCGGTCGAAAAAGCGCTTTCGGACCGGTTATTTTAGTGAAATATGCGATTTTTT
>NZ_QREV01000094.1:0-2449 GCF_003363715.1 Parabacteroides acidifaciens | reverse complement strand
CGACCGTCCTAATCGCCACCGCGACCGTGCTAATAGGTAGTGCACTCGGCACCTCGCGAAGATTAGGACGGTCGTAATGGCGATTAGGACGGTCGTAATGGAAAAGAGCTGCCTGTTTACCGAAAAATAGCCTCCGAATCCTTGCCATATTCCTGTCCCTTCCCCTTCATGCTTTCAAATATTCGATTCTCCGGGAGTTAAGCTTTATCGGAATGTCGGGAAGTCTCTGTTCCGGTTTGACAAATGTCATCCTTTTAGAACGGGCTGCGCAGGCCACCGGTCCGTTTGTCACGAAATGTGCTGTTTCGGTAGCGAAAAGTCAAATTGAAATCGTTCATTTTTTGAGGTGAAATAGAAAAATAGGGGGTTATTGTAAATTTCTGTTTTAGTGCGGAATATTCAAGTGTCAACAAATTGTCAACAAAATAATATGGAAATAAAGAAAGGTATTTGTATCATTGCATCAATAAACGCTACAAAGATGAAAAGATACATTTACTTGATACTATTCTTGTTTATCGTTGGCCTGACCGCTTGCCAAAAAACACCTCATATCCTCCCTTTATTGCAGGAAGCCGAAACTCTTATGGACAGCCGGCCGGACAGTTCGCTGTGCCTGCTGGAATCCGTGCAGTCTCCGGAAAACCTTTCGGCGGCAGAATATGCCACCTGGTGTTTGCTGGTCACGCAGGCGCGGGATAAGAATTATGTGGAGCATACGTCGGATTCGGTGATCGGGGTGGCGGTAAGGTATTTTGAGAAACAGAAAGATCCGTTACGGAAAGCACAGGCTTATTATTGCCAGGGGAGGGTGTTGTCAGATCTGGATTTGGAAGAAGAGGCACTGGAAGCCTATTTGAATGCGAAGGAGCAAGTGGCTCAAACGCCTGATTTTAATTTACGGGCTCGTATAAATAATCATTTGGGAAGTTTGTATTGGAAAAATATGAATCAGCGGGAAAGTATTGTTTATTATAAAGAAGCGTATCAGGCGTATACCAATGATTCAGATACGGCAGGTATGGTCAATACATTATGCAATGTCGGAAAAAGTTTGCATGGACTGAATTTACTTGACAGTGCCTTCATTTATTATGAGAAAGCGTTGCAATTGGCAAATGAGGGTCATGCTCAAGGACAAAGAGGTACAATTCTTACCTCTCTTGGTAATATTAGTGAAGAGCGAGGAGAATATACCACAGCATTGGAATATTATCGGGGTGCATTAGAAAGCACCGATAATCCGAAATTTCTGGATACAGAATATTATAATCTGGGAGATATTTATCATGTCTTGGGGAAAAACGATTCTGCTTTGTTTTATATTGAAAAGATTTTGGGGAGTGAAAATGTATTTATTCAATGCAATGCCAATCGCCTGTTATATCAATTGGCGAAAGAAAGCAGGGCATATGATTCTGCTTTCATGTATAATGAGACCTATTTGCAGTTAAGAGATTCCATTGAGCATGTTTATCGTCCTCAGGAATTGGAACGGGTAAAAGCTTTATATAACAAGGAGCGGGTAGAGAGCCGGCACTACAGGCAAATGCAAGAAGCCAGAATTCGGATATTTGTGTTGATAATCCTGGTATTGGCGAGTTTGATTGTCGGTACGTCTATCTATTTCTATTTTAATAAGAAGTTGTCTTTGCAGAGATTGCGCAATCAGGAAACACAGAAAAGGTTGGATGAAAATAGGAGGCAATTATCTGTCAAAAACAAAGAGCTGAACGAGAATAGTGCGAAATTGGAAACGGCTCAGCAATCACTTTGTCATATTCAGGAGGAAAAAGACCGTTTGGTTCGGGAAAGAAATGAACGAGTCCATATACTGAAGGAAGATAACCGGAAACAACAGGCTGAATATGAACGAAAGTTGGAAGAGATCGAAACCCAATGGCAGGAAGCAATTGGAGAAAAGGAAAGAATACTGCATGAAAAAGACGTTTTAATCAATCAAAAAGATTTATTGCTTAGCCAACAAGATCAGCAGTTAAGTTCGATGTCGAAAGAAGAAAAGCAATATAAAGAGCAGATCGGGATTCTGACGGATGAGCAACAGAAAACAAAGCAGGAGATGGAAACTTTATGTTTAGAAATGGAAAGACTACGATCGGAAAAAGAAATGCAATTACAACAGGAGCTGAAAAGCAAAGAAGAATTTAGTTCCCTCTGTAAGATGTATGAAACTTGGCAGAAGGAGGGCTCACCCGATATTTCATGGGGGGGGAACTTCATTAACTTTCTTGGAATATCTATTGCTACTATAACAGGCTTGTACAGGCTTGAAAGTTGATACGAAAGCGAAGTTGTCACATCTGTATTTTGGTAAAAGCTGATAATACACCTGCATTTACGGTCTAAAAGCTCCGAAAATTCAATATTTATAAAAATAGATTGTTTTTTATTTGTTTACGTCAAATATAAGGCCTTCCTTTGTCACGTA
>NZ_QREV01000093.1 GCF_003363715.1 Parabacteroides acidifaciens | reverse complement strand
CGACCGTGCTAATCTTCGCGAGGTGCCGAGTGCACTACACATTAGCACGGTCATAATGGCAAAGAGGACGGTCGTAATTGCTGGAAACACTCAAAAAAGAGGAAAAAGTCCCTTTTTGAGGTCGAAAAAGTGGATTAACATTTGTTTTGTTTCGGATGTCTCTTGGAGCAGAAAAATCTGTTTTTTTACAATAAGCCCCCCCGGATAGTTGAAAGTTAAGAGTTGAAAGTTATAAGGAATCGTATTTAAGAAAATCTGAACCTGTAAATGATGATTTAGCGACGTTGTCTTAGGGCTGTAAGGGGCGACAGATCATAGCCCCTTACAGGGCTTTGGGCGATTCGCGAATTGCCTCTGCGGCAGGGGGGCTTATTGTAAAAAACGGATTTTTTGAGCTCGAAAGGTTTCCTAATTCAAACAAATGTCAACCCACTTTTCAGCTGTCAAAAAAGGGCTTTTTCCTATGATCCGGCACCTTATTGTCATGAAGAGGGACTTTATCGCTCTGATCCGGAACATTGTTACTCTGAAGTCAGGCTTCATATAGCACGAAGTCAACCCTCAGGACGATGAAGCGTTACTTCAAGGTTATTTTCTGCGCACCTCATGGCAACAAGCCCCTAAAATTTCCTTGGGATATTTGGAACGCCGTCCGCCTTCGTTCGCAAATATTCGATTCTCCAGGAGTTAAGCTTTATCACTTTGCCGCTGTTTCCGGTTTCCGGCAATCAAATTGCACACTTTTCGGAATGGGCTGCGCACTTCATTTCAATTGCTGTCAGCCGGAGAGGCTAAAACCGTGAAAAAAGTCAATCCAAAATCGATCAAGATTTCGAACGAAATAGAAAAATAGCCGAAACAGGGGGTTATTGTCAATTTGTAGAGGATCCAAACCTGAAAATATTTGAACGATGCAACTTTTTTTCCAGCTTAATGAAAATTTTACCACTCAGGAAGCCCTCGAAAAGGGGATAAATCTCGGAATGGAAAAAAGAACCATAGAATCGCCCTTTACATGTAGATGTAACAAGATACTGATTACGCGTTTTTATGAAAGGGTGATGTTGGTTTAGTACGCTGAAAAACAGATGTATATATAGGTATATAGACGTATAGGGCAGGACATACGGAATCTGCGGGAACTCTCTTCAAAAAGTATGTTTTGTGAAAATACATTTAGAAAACCCTCGGCTGCTTTTCATTTAAAAACGTAAGTGTTTTTCCATAAATGCTACTATCTTTTGAATATCAAATGCTATTTGCGGAACAAAAATCTACTTGAAAAATGACTAAAAAAAACGATCGTTTATTTTAGTCATCAAAAGTCAACATTTTTTTTCAATCCTCCAAATTTTAATTAAAGAAAAAACTCCTTAATATTCAAGACTTATCGCATTGTTATCGGGGAAAACTCTCCAAACCCGCATCCAGCCTAAAAATGACTAAAAAAAAGGATCGTTTTCGGTCGTCAAAATACAGAAAATCACACTTGTTAACTACTATTTGTAGGCGTACATTGTATAGGGTAAGTTAATAGAGCGATGATAGGGTACAGAATTTTATTTCAATCAATAAACTCATTATTAATGCTTTAATTAAAAATGTTATGAAGAAAAGATTACTTATGTTACTCGCTGCCTTTATGGCGGTGACGAGTGTGGGGTGGGTGCATGCGCAAGGAACTCCTAACCCAGAATTGACAATTGATGGGGATACCTGCTATGCGAATGGTAATCCAATTACGATTACGCAAAGTGGTAATTCGGGAAAAGTAAAGATTACAATTACCGGAACTGAAGTTTCAAAGGAAATAACTACTGCTGGTACCGTGTATGGTGGTAGTAAGGATGCAAGTGTATCGTCTACTTCGGTTACAATGGAAAGTGGCGAAATTAAATATTTGTATGCCGGAGGCCAGGGAACTTTAGTTACCAAAAAGCGGGCAAATGTGGAAGGCCTGGCATATGTTAATATTAAAGGTGGTAAGATTTCTACTCTGTTGGTTGCAGGTGGTAAATACTATGCAAGTACAGATACATCGGCAATCTATGCTGCCGGGTCAGGAGTTACATTAACCAATATTTATTGTGGAGGCTATGATCAAGGTAAAACGACGAATAGGTTAGAAACGTCTTTTGAAAATTCTGTAAACCGGATTAAATCTTCTACTATAAACTTGACAAACGGCGTTACGGTTACGGGTTGTTTGTTTGTAGGTGGTGGACAAGGTTATTCTTTTTCAAAGAATGTTTTTGCAACTCTTGATGGAATTACAATTAATGGCGGTCTGTTGGGTACAGGCTCAAATGGACGCTCTGAAGTTGTGGAAGTACAAGCGAAAAACTGTACTTTCGTAAAAGCAACCGGTCAATCAGATCCGATAGAAATAGCTGGTATTAATCGTGGAAAAGTAGAGTCAGTGGTAATGTCGTTTGACGGTTGTACATTCCCTAAAAATTCTAGTGACTACTATTGTTATGCCGGTGCAACTTATAACTGGACAAATAATGGAACGCAAGCAAAAGAGATTCCTGCAATTACAAAATATGCTTATTGGGGATTTACTAATTGTACCAATACTCCGGCATTAGGCCTTAGTGATGGTTTGGAAACGGCTGGAATGAAAATTGCCGGAACTACTCTGAAAGCAGCAGCCTTTGTAAAGAACCCGACAGCAAGTAGCGATGCTGATAAGTACACAAAAGCTTTTACACTTGGTACAAACAGGGATTGGATTCTTTATAAAGGTTTGGAAATAGCAGATGCTACAGTGGATCTCAAAGGACAGTTGAATGGTCTTGTTTATGAAAAGTATAATGGATTTCCGAATAAATCGACTTGGACTGGTAACTATACATTTGTTTATGCGAATGGAAACGACGTAACAGTTCAGGAAGGGGCTACAAACAGTGATGTTAAGATCATTTTAGACAGTAGTTTAAATATGGGAGAGGTGGACCAAGTAGGTGTTACTTTGCCTGTTGCTGATCGAGTAGTTCTTTTTGGTGGTGCTAAGAACGCAACAGTGAAATCTTCCAAGATTACAATGAAAAGCGGTAAATTGAATATGCTGTTTGGTGGTGGCTATGGAGAAACAAATGGAAACAAAGCTGAAGCAACTGCAACTCCGGCAGGAGTCGAAGGCTCAACAACTATAAATATTACAGGTAGTAGTGTTGTTACTAATAGTCTTTTAGGAGGTGGTTTGTATTATAATCATTCAAAAGATGTAATGATAAATGTTTCTGGAACTGCATCGATCGGAGGAACTGGTAACTGGTTGATTTGTGGTGGTCTTGAAAGTGGACAGACATATGGTGATTCTTATGCAGAGTTTGACAAAAGCAATAATACTGTTGAATCAGCCATGCTTACTATTGATGGCGGTACTTATGGTTATATTGCTATTGGTGGAACTGATGGTGCTAAGGGTTATATTAAAAACTCGAAAGCCACTATAAAGAATGCTACAATTCAAGGAGGCGTGTATGGTAATGGGTCAAATGGACGTAGTGATAAAGTTGAAGGGACATTAACTAACTGTACATTTGTAAAAGCGAATTCGCCTATTGAAATCGCCGCTGTAAATCGTGGTAAATCTAAAGAGGTTTCACTTACATTTGACAATTGTACATTCCCGACAGAAGCTTCTGATATCTATGTTTATTTAGGTGCGACTTATCATACACTTTTGGGTTATAAAGGTTCAGAATATGGTATTCCTGAAAATGTAAACTTTACTTTTAAAGGTGAAAAGGCTATGCCTGTTGTAGGTGTTAGTGATGGTTTAGCAGAAGCTAATGTTACTTTAACAGGTGCGAAAGGACATATTGCTAAATTTGAAATCAGCGATTCACAAAGTATAAATGCGTTTACGATTCCTACCGGCAAAACTTGGACTTTCAATGGAGGGTTGGAATTTGCTACTGGAGAAAATGTTGCGACTTTGACCAACAATGGAAAGCTGAATGTAAGAGGGATTGATAATGTGGTTGATTTGCAATCTGCTATGATACAATCTGATACGATTGGTTTGAAAGCCGGTCGCTACTCGTTGGCAAGCCATTTGTTGGTTCGCAAACCGATGGTTATAGAAGGTACGATAACAGATAAAGATTCTACAATTATTGAGCCTGCTTCTAATTGGTCCGGATCAGATAATGGGACGAAGAATCTGGTTCGTATTGATGCCTCCAATACATCATTGAAGAACCTTATTGTTGAAGGGTGCAAAACGGGTAGTGGTATTCATGCATTCAAAGCAACGAATGTTACATTAGACAATGTAATCTCAAGAAACAATAATGCAGCCGGTTTGATAGTAAACGGTTCAACCGTTACTGCTACTAATTTCCGTACTTCCGGTAACGGTTGGTATGGTGTGAATGTAGATAAAGGCCAAGGGATTGAAGGTACTCCGGTGTTCACTATTGGTACAGGGTGTAGCTTTGGAGAAGATAATGCAATTTATGCCGACTTAAAAAATGCAACGAATGACGATGCATCCAAGTATGTAGTAAGTAATGATTGGGTGATGACTAAGGTTGCAGATAAAGAACATGAATATTGTTGGATCAATGCTGCTGCAGGCGGTATTGACTACGCTATTATTTCTGTACCTTCGACTGTTGTTTATGGTTCTGCCAATCTGCCTTTGATCAGTAATGCAGACAGCACAAAGACTGTCAAATTCTCTGTTCAGGCGGATAATGGCTTTGTTTCAATTAAAGCAAAGGCAGGTGAAGCGAAGTATGATTCTTTGGTAATTAAAAAACCGGGTCAGGTTGCTATTACAATGTCAGTGGGTGATACGACTGTTACCCAGTCATTGGAAGTCCTGAAACGGGTTATCACGGTAAGCGGCATTACGGCCGAGAAGAAAACGTACAATGGCGACACAAATGTTACTTTAAAAACGGATGATGTAAAAGTAGAAGGATTCTTGGGAACAGGTAATGCTTTTAGTTCTTATTCCGGAACATTGTCTTCTATTAATGCGGGTAATGCAGTGCCGGTTAATTTGAATGCGACCTTTACAAACTCGGGTGATAGTGCTTATTACGAAGTTTCTTTTGCAACTGTAACCGATACTGTTATAAAAGCAAAGTTGACAGTCACAACGGCTAAACCGAGTGCCGCAATAGATTTTGGAGCTACTATCCCAACATTTACAGCACAAGAATCTGGCTTTGTGAATGGTGAAACGAATGCTATTCTTGGCGGTAAATTACAATTCGACTGCCCGGCAACATCAGCCTCTTTGGCAGGTAAGTATCCGGTAATGCCTTATGGTTACACATCTGATAATTACAATATTGAGTATGTGGCTGACAGCTTGGAGATCAAAGCTATTGCTCCGACCGTAGAATTGGTTAGCGCAACAGTAAGTGCGGACAAGTCTAAAGTGACAGCAAAAGGACGTATCATCTCCAATGGCGGCACACTGACTACAGACCTGAAAGGTGGGTTTACTGTTGGTGGTACAGCTAAAGCAAGTGACTTGCTTATAGCAAAAGACGGTACATTCTCTGCCGAACTGTCCGAAGTGGGGAACAGTTCGATTGAAATAAAAGCTACAGCAGCAGTTGGAAGTTTAACAGGAACAAGTGTCGGAACTTCTGTTGATCTGTCTAAAAATTTACAGAATGTAAACTTTGTATCCGAACTGTCTCGCCTGACATACGGTAGTACAGCCAAGCTGTCTGCAAAAGACTTTGCAGAAGGTGCTAAAGTAACTTTTGCGATCGCAGAAGGTGGAACTTCTTGTGTTGAACTGGTCGATTCAATAACGATTAAAGCCATTAAGCCGGGTACTGCTACTATTACTGTTACCGCAGAAAAAGAAGGCTATATCACAGCTATCGCTAAACAGACCGTTACGGTAGAACCGAAAAATCTGACAGTAACTCCAGGTACAGTAACAAAGGGTTACGATGGTGAATTAACGGCAACTCTTCCTACCTTCACTTTGAATGGAAAAATAGGGGAAGATGATGTTACAGTTAATGCGACAAGTGTTACAGCAACGTTCGTTGATAAGAATGTCGGAACAAACAAACCGGTTGTTCTTTCCGGTGATTTGGTCCTGGGAGGTGCAGCTGCAGGTAATTATACACTTACTCAGCCGACAGGCCTAAAAGGTACGATTGAGAAAGGTGAGGATGTAAAGGTTATTGTATCTGACGTTAAACGTAAATATAACGAGACTACTTTGAAATATAAGTTGCAGTTTATGACAGGAACTACAGATTTGACTTCTGCTCCTTATACAGGGAAAGTAGTTGTTACTGAGTCTAACGGTAACTATAGTGTATCTCTTCAGAATGTTTCATTCCCGAACTATGGTAATGTAACGGTTGAATCTGGATCCGGTGAGGTTGAAATAGAAAAGGGAACACCTAAGGTGTTGACCTTTAATATAAGTATCGATGAGGTTGGTGTACAATTATTAGATGCTGAAGGTTGGGCTGATGCAGTTCCTTCTGTAGTAGATGAAGATAGTAAATCGTATGCACAGGTTTCTTATGACAACGGAACAAAGACTGTACGTGGGGCTTCTTTAACAAAACAAGCCGCTCCTGTAATTAATTGGGACTTCTCTGCCCCTGAAACGAAAGCCCTTCGTTCAAATGCTCCGACAAAAGCAGGCGAACAGATATTTACTTTCGGACAATCGAAAATTCTGAAAAAGGTTAATGGCTTTACTTATGCTGTTGCCAATACAAAAGTTCTTACATTAACAACAAATGAAGAAGGTGATTATGTGGTAAATGCAGTTGGTGTCGGTACTGGTGCTATTACGGCAACAAACGCGAATGGAGCAGTTGCATATATTTCAATAAAGGTAGATCCTGCGTCGCTGTCTGTTTCGGCTTCTGGTACGGATAAGGCTTATGATAATACGACATCTGCAAATGTATCTTTGGCAATAGATAATATGCCGGAAGGTGTTGCTTTGGATTTGGAAGGCGTTACATTTAATTATGCATCCGCAAGTGTAACAAATGGTATATCTATTGTACCGTCTAAGCCAATTACTTTGTCTGGCGCTAATGCTGCTAATTACACATTAAACGATGCAGAATCTTTCAAAGGTAATATTACTCCTCGTGATTTGACTATTACAAGTCCGATCAGTAAATATTATGATGGCAGTAAAACTTTGGTTCTGTCCGGTTATTCGGCAGAGGGTTTAATTGCAGGTGAAGCTGTTCCTGCTGTTACAGCGGAATTTGAAAATGCTAATGTAGGAATAAATAAGTCTGTTACTTTGAATACTACAGATAAGAACTACAATCTGGTAGGAGTTGATGATATTAAGGGAAATATTGTGAAATCTACTTTAGATGCAACATTACCGACAGGAGCTTCCGGTGTGGAAAACTTGAAGAATAACGTGAAACTGGTAGTTCGTGAAACAACAGCAGCAGTGACTCGTAGTGCTGTTAATTATGAACCGGTTGTTACAACGGAAGGTAATGGTAGCAGTACTGTTTATTACATCAGCGGTGGTGATAATGACAATTATACAGTATCTTATAGTAGCAATCAGCTTGGTTTCAAGGCAGAACCGACTCCTCCTGTTGGTGGTGGTGACGAAGGCGATGAAACCGTTACAATCTCCCTGGATGCAACAACAAAGACGTTGCCGCGTACTGAAGAGTTCGTTTTGAAAGCAACTGTATCTCCTTCGGATAAGACCGTGACATGGAGCAGCTGCGATCCGACGATTGCCAGTGTGACAGCTAACGGAAACAGTGCAACAGTGAAGGCCCTGAAGGTAGGTACGGCAACGATCACAGCTAAGATCGGTGATGTAACAGCCACTTGCGAAGTCACTGTAGACTTTGCTACCGGCCTTGAAGAAGCTCTTGCCAATACGCAGGTATATGCAAAACAGGGTAGTATTTATGTGAATCCGATTCAGCCGCTGCAGCTGACGATTGTGAACATGCTCGG
>NZ_QREV01000092.1 GCF_003363715.1 Parabacteroides acidifaciens | reverse complement strand
TTCATTCGCCTTGCCAGCCGTATAAAAATCACCGTTACAAGCAAAGGTGGCACAGGCAGCGAAGAAATCATCAAGGCAGACGCTCCCAAGATCACCCTGCCGCTGACAAACCCGGCAGGCTCGAAGATCACTTTGGGAGCCAATGATCCCATCGGACAATACCCGGTGGCCTCAGATGGCTCCACTCTGGAAAGCACAGGCAACCTTACGGACGGCTTTACCGCCGGTTGCATCCTGCTTCCGATAAAAGAAAAAGAAAAGATCCCGGTTCGTATCGTCTTCCCGTCGATCACCTTCAACGGGCTGGAGGCACAGACCGACAAGCTCTATACAGCAGATGTCACCACTCCGGCGGGAGGATTCGTTTCCGGGAAGCAATATAATTACACGGTTAATATCACCGGCAACCAGGTCGGGTTTTCGGAATTGACTGTCACCCCCTGGACATCGAAAGACGGGGAATTTCCCAAAGACAGTGTGGAAGAAGATTATTAATATACAGAAGATATAGAGGGAACAACATGAGACATCAGACAGGTATAATCAGTATGTTAATGGCGTGCATCAGCCTATGCGGATGCACCGGGGAGAAGCTGTTGGACGGGCCTGTGCCGGACGAACCGGAAAGCCCCGTCGAAGTCCGTTTCTTCACCACCTCCGCATCTACCCGTGCCGAAAGTATAGGGGTAGATGCGGGTGCGGATACGTTGGTTACCGATGCTCACGTACGTCTCTATCCCTACCGGCAAAAGGAGGGCGTGACTGATGTGACCGTAACAAAGGATTATACCGTTAAGACCGAAACAACCGTAACAAGCAAAGTGCAATCCTTAGTTCCTGATAAAGTGGGTGACACGAACGGTATCGAAATGATCCTTCCTTCAGGGACCTTTAGATTCTATGCCGTGTCGACCAATAGTCAAGACCAGACTGTTCCCGACTTCCATACGGCTGATGCCGTAGGCGGAGTGCCGAGTAGTACCGCCGGAACAGCTTCTGTCACAAATGGCGTTGATTACCTGTATGCCATGACCCAACAAACGATTGCGTTCGGTACCCAAATAGCCCATGTTCCCTTGGCGTTCAAACATGTAGGTACGCAGGTGCAACTGACGATCAAGTTCGGGGAGAGCGCCCACGCGGCAGATTATAATACAGCCAAAGATTTCAATCTGGCGAAAGTTTCGATTCAGGCGACCTCGGAAACAAATGCCGCCATGTATTTGTATAACGGGCAAATACAGATTGATGGCAAGTCAGGAGGGACGCCCGGTAGCGATACCGACCTTAAAGAGATGACTGTCGTGAGATCCGGCACGGTTTCGGATGGAAGCAATATCCCTGCCGACCAGGTTGCCACCTATCATCTGCTGCCGCTCGCCGGGGCCTCCGGGCAGAAAATGAAGGTCAAGATCGTTATTGGCAATTTAATCGTCGGAGATGCGGCAGCCGCTACCCATACCTATACCGGCAGTCTCAATGCCACAGGCGGCTGGTCGGCAGGGACAAGCAACCAGTACACGCTGACCCTTTCGGGTACGGAAATCAAATTCTCAACCGTTACGGTAAAACCTTGGGAAACCGGAACCTCCGGCGGGCAAGTGGGAGACATCGAGCATACGGATGATGCAAGTTCCACAGGAGCAACAACCCCTTAAATGTAAGTGTATTATGAATCCACTAAAAAAGATATCGGGCATTTTGAGCCTCTTTTGCCTGCTCGTGGCATGTCACGGGACGGACGAAGGGGTGCCATCAGCGACGGGGTATGCCGATGTGCGGTTCACCGCTTTGCCTGCGACAGACGCGCAGACCAAGGCGGACGGCAGCACAGAGGGACTGAATGAGGGCGGGCGTGTCGTCGTGTATGCCTGGCAGGGAAAGATACCATCGGAAACAGATAAATATGCCTACTCGAACCGGTACACGTTTCATTTGAATAATGGCGTATGCAATCTGGCTCCCCTTAGTGCTGATATGAAACTGCCGGTAGGGAACGGATATGCGTTTTACGCCCTGTCGACCAATCATGCGGACTTACCTGTCCCGGCAATGGAAAGCGGCAGCCGGACCGCAATCCTGCAAAACGGGGTGGATTACCTGATGGCGGTAAGCGGTTCACAAAGTGTTTCCGGCAGTGATGCCGTCACGATTCCTTTGGCCTTCCGCCATATCGCCACCCAAATAGTGCTGACGGTGAAACCTGCCGGTACGAACGGCTACACTTCCGCCGAAAGCCTGACGGCTGCTATAGCCCCGATCGACAGTAGCGGTAGTTATATCGACCTGTCGGCAACCTGGGCGGATGATACTCCTAATGGGATGATTTACTGGGGGACAGGTGTTTCCGGAGGGATGCCCCTCGGCCAGGCGAACGGGCAGGTGAAAGCGGGCGTTAAAGTTGACAGCGGACCGAACTTCACCGTCTCCTTTATCCTCCTGCCGGTAGCGGCGAATACACAAATACCCTTGCAATTCGATTTTAAGGGTATTGAATTTGCTACAGGCGGCAAGCAAGCGGGGAAGAGATATACAGCCCGGCTGAATGTCTCGTCTGATGGCTTGAAAGGCGGATATACATACGCTTTCGATGTATCAATCTCACGGCAGGCAGCCTCCTTTAGCCCTTTACCCAAGGTGAACCCCTGGGTGGTGGATGGGATCAATTTGGATGAGGTGATAGAGGTGGACCCGAAGTGAGGGGAGAGTTGAAAGGGGAAAGTTGAAAGTGATAAATATTGGATATGAAAGGAAAATTTTATACAGGGATATTGGCGTTGTTGTTGCTGCTTGCGGGTTGCGACAAGGCGGACGTTGGGCGTGGAGAAAATGACGGGAAGGGGTATCCGGTCAGTTTTACGCTGGCGGAGCTGAGGCCGATGCGTGCGGTGGATGGGGATGCAACGGACTTGCAGGCTGGAACGGCGTTGACGATTGCAGCCTATAATCCCAATAGCGGCAAGTTGGTTGCGGCGCGGCAGTATAAGGTGAACAACGCTGCGGACGGCTTGGAGCTCGATGGAAGTATTACGGACAACGAACCGATGTACCTGCCTGTCGGCACATACGATTTTTGCGCGATGACGCCGGTGCAAACGCTGACGGGTGAAGGCAAGCACGGCACTGTGGCGCAGGGAACAGATGCCTTAGGCTCTGTCACCCGGGCACAAATGGGGGCGGATGCGACCACTATTCAACTGGATAACCTCGACCATCTTGCCTCGCAAATCAGTTTTACCGTGCAGGTGGTTAAGCAGGAGGTCGACTCGGTACTGTCGTTTGCCGTCCAAAGCATCGAAATCGAGGGGATGGTTAAGGCTACGACAGGCAACTACCTGCTGCCTGAAAACAAACTTGTGATACCGGCGATCGAAGAAACAGACCGGTTCGAAAAATTGGCAATCGACGGGAGTGACGCTTTTACTGCCGGGGAGAAAGGAAACGGCAGCGGGCCAGGCTATATCAATACACAGAAAACGCCCCGGGTGGTTTTTCCCAAGGCGGAGAGCACGTTCAACGCGATAATCAAGGTTAAGATTCAAAGGAACAAAGAAGCGGAAGCGACAGACAGGCTATTAAGCGTAAAAATCAACCGGCTCGCCTTCGAGCCCGGCAAGCGCTATTTGTTTGAAGTCAACTACGGATGGGACTATGTCCGTTTCAATATCACAGTGGCTCCCTGGACAACCGTCACGGATGACAGCGAAGTGGGAGGCGGCGTACAAACGGTGACCCATACGATAAACATTAATCCCTGGGGTGAAGATATTAAATTGGATATGGATATATAATATGAAAACGAATTTATACATACTGATATTGTTCCTGATGGAGATCGGAATGTTGGTCGGCTGCTCGGCAGACGGGATACCGGAGGAGACAGACGGTAACCGGCCGGGCGGCCTTACCTGCATCCGCTTTGGTCTGGAGGGCGCTTACGGGCAGGTGGTGGCTACCGACGGCGAGCAGGTGATCCGGCTGGAGACGGGTAGCGCAAATACCGGTGAGAATACTTTGCAGAACCTCACGGTTTTGCAATTTGACCTCGATCAGAGTGTGACAGATGTAACGACGCAAGATGCCGCCATATGCGTTACCGCCCGTTACCTGCGCGCCCCCGAACCGGAGAAGGACGAATCTGCGACGGAGCCGTACTACCTGATCGGGTTGCAGGCTTCGAAAAAGGACACTCAGTATCTCATCTTTATCGCAAATGCCGGTTCCGCCTTCCAGAATTTTGAAGGGAAAACGTTGGGTGACTTTAAAGGCGTTGAGATCCCTTTCGACCAGAAGACAAACAACGGTGAAAACCAGCTGATGCTTGCGGCCTTGTATGTACCGGTTAAAGGTGTGGAAGACCAAACGATTCATCCGGTAGAACTGAAACGGTTGGTGGCACAGGTACATTTCAAATACACGAAGTCATTGGCAGGCGTGGTAGATGCCGATTTTACCCCTTTGAGCCTCCGGTTACGAAATGTGCCGAAGGTCCTGAAATATGCCGACGGGATAACGAAGGCCACCGACTATCCGGAGAAAACGGCTGCCAACTTCACCGACTATACTTTTATCATCGGCCAGGTCGAAGACGGTTTTACCTGGTATATCCCGCAGAACGTACGGACAGCGACAGATGCCCTGCCCTCCGGCGATTCTTTCCATACCTACGTGGAACTTTCCGGCATCTACAAAGCCCCCAATATGCCGGACCAGCTGGTCACCTACAGGTTTTATGTCGGCCAGGGAAGTCCCGGTTATAATGTCTACCGCAATTACGACTACGAGATACTGCCCGTCCTGAGAGGCGTTAACAGCTTTGACTCTCGCGTGACGAGACGTAACCTGGTGCTCAGTCCGCCGGCGAATTGCTTCGTCCTCTCGCCCGAATCCGGCAGCGAAGTGACTTTCAACCCCTATTTGGCGCCGGGGACGGATGTCGGGGAGGTTAGCGTCTGCTATACGGATCAGGTGAAGGAAAACCGGTACAGCCGGATTGCAGCGGTTAAAACGGTCTGGCAAACGGCGGACGGCCTGATCGATGTCTCGTTCGGCGAAGGAGTGGTGCGCGTGCAGCCGAACACCGCCGGGACAAACGGCAATGCGCTGATCGCCGCCTACGATGCCGATAACACGATCCTCTGGAGCTGGCACATCTGGGTGACGCCCTATGCCAAAGTGCTGGACGGGACAGGGAAAAACGGATATATATACGATTTCGGCGGATATACGTGGATGGACCGCAACTTAGGAGCTTTGAACGTATTCCGGGAAGACAATAACCGCAACCTCTACTACCAGTGGGGAAGGAAAGATCCATTTTATGACACGGGCAAAACGACTGTTACCGGAACCGGTATTTCGTCTGCCAACAAAGGAACTGCCCTGAATATCGACGAGTCGATCAAATGTCCGACTGTCTTTTTCACCCACCAAAGTACGACGGGAACCTGGCATGGTGGAACAGCGGCAATCCCTAACCTCTGGTTTTCCGATACGAAAACAGTGTTCGACCCTTGCCCTGCCGGCTGGCGTGTGCCGGCGAAAGCCGCATGGGATGCTTATAAATGGGGTAGCGATGGCAATATTGCTTGGGATACAACCAATTCATACGGGGCGGTTTTGACGGTTAATTCCGAATATTCCTGGTTCCCGAGGGGAGTGCTTGGAAACAGCAATATGACTTTTAATGCAAGTAACACTTATATGTGGTCGGCATTATGTGAGAACGGTTTTCCACGGACTTTCAGCTTCACCAGTTCGGGCGGAAGTATAGTCAATGATATTGCCGGTTCCTTCGGCGGTTCGGTACGTTGCGTAAAAGAGAAATAAGCGGTAAAACGAAAACAGAATAAAAATGAATAATACTTTTTGGTTTTTAGTACTCTGGACTACTTTGGCTGGCTTGACTACCGGTTGCACGGAGAACGACGAGGTACAGATGGAGAAGGGAACGCCGGTAGAGGTCGTTTGCCGTTTGCAGGTTGCGCCCCTCGATGGCGGACAGACGACGCGGGCCATCAGTGAGGCGGAAATACACGACCTGGCAGTGATCCAGTTCGACGGGACAGATGACGAAGCCCCGGCGGTGATTGCCCGCGCTTTTGATAATCCGGCCTCGAAGTTGACAGTCGGGCTGATGCAACCCATAGGCGATGCAAACAAACTGCAAACCCTTTATTTTATAGCCAATGCCGGCGGGACATTCGATAACTTCAGCGGGACATTGGGCGAGTTGAAAACGAAGCAATTTTCCCTCTCGGAAACGGATATTCAGAATTGGAAAATACTGATGACCGGTAGTTGTGTGACGAAAATCTATACGGAAACCGATGTCACTGCCACCCTGACCCGGCGACTGGCGAAAATCGTTTTCAGCATAGACCAGAGCGGGCTACCGCAGGGTGCCGCCCTCGAACCGCTTTGGCTGCAATTGAGGTCGGTCCCTTCCGTCGCCTGTCCGGAAACCCCGGCAAGCGAGATCTCCTACCCGGAGGCAAGCAGTGAACTGTACGCCGATTGGCAGCCGTTCGTCAATGATATAGAGGGAACCTATACCTGGTATATCCCGGAAAACAGGCGGGGTAAAAAAAGTGGTACGACTGTAAACAATCCAAAAGATAAAAACAGCTACAAACCGGACGACTATTGTACTTATCTCTATCTCGAAGCCAACTATTATCCGGATGCAGCCCAAAGAGATCAGGGAGCAAAAAGGGTCTATTACACATTATATCCGGGAGCAAACAACACCGACGATTTTACGATAGAAGGGAACCGGTCGTACACCGTCACGCTGAAGGTCACCGGAATAGAAGGAAAGGAGGATGATTCGCGCCTTAGCGCGACAGATATACCGCCATCCCTACCGGGAGCTAATTGTTACATGGTTCAACCGAACTCATTCCTGACCTTTAACCCGCATAATGCACCGGGTGCAGCGGTGAGCAATACAATCGATTATTTGAATCGAGTAGGGACAGGGGTTAATGGTGATTGCAACATCGACCATGTCGGGCTTGTCTGGCAGACCGATCCGGGATTAATCCGGGCAATCTACCATTTGAAAGCCAATGGGGAGTTTCGGATACAAACCGCCGATATGCAGGGGAACGCCCTGATTGCCGCCTATGATAAAGATAGTAAAATTTTATGGAGCTGGCATATCTGGGTGACGGATTATGTGCTGGATAATGTCGGTAATGATATGTCCGGAGATTCTCTCGATGTTCCCGGAGGACATGTATATAAATGGAGCGATTATATCTGGATGGACCGGGGGATCGGAGCAAAAAGGGCGGGCTTGGGTATCGGTGCCTTCGGAATGTGTTACCAATGGGGACGGAAAGATCCTTTCTTGCCAGCTATCCAAAATACGGAATCAGGGGATTCACAGGATAAGTTCGAGGCCCAAGCAACTGCACAGACAGTACCGATGTATAATAGTGACGGAGAGCGAATATATGTAGGCGGGCAAAAAATCACTACTTCAGGGAACGATTTTGGAACGCCAATGAATAATCCTACCCTGTTCTATTCAAACAGCTCTCAATTATGGTATGGAGGTTCTGCTAACAATTCTCTATGGCAAGATGGCGTAAAAACATGCTTTGACCCTTGTCCGGCAGGATGGCGTGTTACTCCCTCCGGGGTACGAAATAATTTTACAACCGCTAATCTGAAATTTGTTTATACAAGTACTGTTAGCGATATGGATATTTGTGGTATCACATGTTATGCTATACCCGGATTACGTTGGCCTTATGGTGGATACCGGGATATTAGTAATGGAAAATCAAAAGGGCCTGGCCACGAAGGAATGTTCTGGGCATCAGGTAGTAGCTCTGGATCTGGATATAGATATGGAGGGAATGAGAATAAAGCCTCTACACTTAGTCGCGGTCAGTCCGACGGTCAGTCCGTCCGTTGCGTAAAAGATACAACAAAATAATAGATATGAATAAAAAAGAACTATCACAGACCCTTGCCCATCGATTGGGAATTACTTGTAAAGAATCCCAACAATACCTCGACACCTTGTGCGACGTCTTTAACGAAGAGTTGCGGAAAGGCAATTCCATTTGCCTGCAAAACTTCGGCCAGTTTAGCTGCTGGGAGCAGCCCGGCCGCATGGGGCGTAATCCGCGTACAGGCGTTCCAGCCCCCATCCCTCCCCGCAAGAGTGTCAAATTCAAGCCGGGCAAGGGGCTGATGAAAATTCTGAACCCTTGAATAGTTAGCGCTAACAAGGGTGAAGGGATAAATTATCTATATTAAATCGCATGGATAGATACGGAGAAGAATACATCTTGTTTGTTTCGATGGTTTTGCCGGAAGACCATTATATGGTGGAAATTGTCTTCCCCGGCGCACTGGCCACCAACTACGGAATCTGTC
>NZ_QREV01000091.1 GCF_003363715.1 Parabacteroides acidifaciens | reverse complement strand
GGTAAAGAGCAAAACTATCAACCTGAATTGTTTGTAGAAGCAGTTAAGGGTGTCGATCTGGCTGCCTATGAAAAGGATCTTACCGCTTCAATGGAAAAGGTTTCAGCCAAATATCCGGGTGTAGCCTTGAATAAGATCAGCGACAGTGTATGGCAGATCGAGATTCCTGCAAAATACCGTGTCGGTCATGAAGCTCACTTCGGGCAGGTAACAGAGCATTTCCTTCAGTATCTGAAGGATGGCAAATTGCCGGAATGGGAAGTTCCGAATATGCTGGCTAAGTATTATACAACGACTTCTGCTTTGGATATGGCAAAAGCGAAAACGAAATAGATTTAGCTATAATAATAAAGAAATGGAGTTGTTATAAATGTTTGTATGCTTTATAACAATTCCATTTTTTGTTTTTTCGAGAGCCAGGTGATTAAAAATCAAATCTTACACCTTGTTCCCATAGTGGTAGTAGCTTTTGTACAACGTCAGGCTTTTCTTTTGCTATATTTTTTCGTTCAATGCGGTCCTCATCATATTGGTAGAGCTCGGTAATGATTTCTCCTTTCTTGTTATAGCGTGTGAAGCGATATTCCGGAGTTCGGAGTGTAATGCAGTTCCGATAATAGCTATAAGCTGCATCGATCCATTTTTTGTCATTCGGTTTGTTTAGCAAGGTCGCAAAACTAAGCCCGTCCAATCCTGCAGGTAAAGGAATTTTACAAAGTTCCATGAGAGTTGGATAAATGTCGATAGAATTGACGATCCGTTTATTTTTTATCCCTTGCTTGCATCCGGGAGCTTTTATTACGAGTGCACTGCTTAGAGATGTTTCATGTAAGGTATGTTTTCCCCAAACACGAAGATCTCCTAAGTGCCATCCGTGGTCTCCCCATAAAATAATAATCGTGTTATCCATTTTTCCACTGGCTTCGAGAGCATCTAAAACTTTTCCAACTTGGGCATCCATATAACTTACGCAAGCAAAATAGGCATGTCGAAGTTTGCGGGCATAATCATCCGAAACTCTTTTTTCGATGAATGGCATTTCATCTCCTAATTGATAACTTTTGAACTCTGCACTCTCATGCAGACTGATAGGATCACACCCTTCTGGAATATCTGGCATAGGGGAGATGGGGATAGATGATTCCTCATACATATCCCAGTACTTTTTAGGAGATGTAAAAGGCAAATGAGGTTTAAAAAAGCCGACTGCCAGACAGAATGGCTCATTTTTTGTCGTTAATTCCTTTATCTTCTTGACCGCCAAATTAGCAGTTAACCCATCGGGATAACCTTCATCTGCAACATCTGCACACTCATATGGCTTTACTTGTTTTTTATGGCTTTGCCGGTTACTTCCGTCTGCGTATCCAAAGAAGGCATTCCAGCCATTTCCCCATTTCCCTGCATCGAATAACATTTCGTCCCAACTATAGGGAAGCTCCGGCTTATCAGTCTTGGGAGCTTCATAGCCGTATAGACATCCATCTACATAATGACTTATTTTCCCGATACCTACAGTATAATATCCGTTTCTTCGCAGGTGGTGGAACATCGTTTCGGGGATTTCCCCTTCCGGTTTGTCTGACAGTCTTGTTCGACATGCTTCGTTGGAAAGATCTGATTTGTCTTTAGGAAAATGTCCTGTTAGCATGCTGGCTCGTGATGCTCCACTTGTCGGGACTTGTACATAGTGTTGAAAAAACAAACTGCCCTGTGAAGCCAGCCGATCGATATTCGGAGTTTTCACGATAGAACCATAAGCACCCAATTCCCTGCGGAGGTCATCCACGCAGATGAAAAGAATATTGGGTTTTGTTTTATTCGCCTTTTTTTGCGCATAGCAATGAAAGGGTAGAGCCAGTAAACAGACTGATAATAAAGGATAATTATTTTTCATGATATGTAATTTAAGCATGAGTAAAATGTGAAATGCAAATATAACCAAGCAGCTGATAATAACTGCTTGGTTAAAAAATTATTGTTGATCGTCTATAACGGTCAATGGAGTTCCGTTCTTTTCATATCCGACATAACCTTTGTTTTGATTGATAATACCCCCTTGATTACTATCGATAGCATCAGCTGGTATTGGCCAAAGTACATGAAACGGGCTTAACTTGTAAATATTAGGTCCCCATAATATATTACCCGCTTTATAAAACTCATTTTTAGTCATAACGCGATCATACCAGAAATTCTTTTCAGTGAAATTTTCAGTAGTGTAGCCATTTATGCTATTTTCTGCCATGATGAATGCAATTCGGGTCAATTCTGTTTTTCGGAATTCTTCAGCAAAAAGTTCTCTGGCTCTTTCATCCAAGATATAATCGATCGAAACATCTGCGGCAGAAATAGGATCAGCACTTGCACGTGTCCGTACTGCATTAATGTCATTAGCTGCTTTATCCATTTGGTTTGACCAGTAATATGCTTCGGCCCTCAAAAGATAAGTTTCGGCTAAACGGAATAAATACCAATCGGAATGACCTCCGTATGGTTGATCCGGCCTTTCTTCATCTTCTACATAAATTTTGTAATAAGGAAAAGGATACCAGCAATGGATCGTATCCAGAGGATTTGTGTATTGTATTTGTACAGGCTGTCCGTAATATTTTGAAGCTGGATTATTGTATATGAATTTATCCACAGAGAACCAATTTACTTGGTTGTCGTGTCGTAAATCCTTATTACAATTATTCCATATTTCATAATTATGATAGCTACATGCACGAACGTAACCTACTCCTCTTCCCACTTTTATCAGAAATTCATTGCCTTGAGTATCGATTGTCCCTTTTTTTCCGTCTGGATCTTTTATATAGGAAGCATTCCACCAAGCTGGCACATAACGGCGCATTGACTGGGTCCCATCTTTGGCTTCTGCATCAGGAAATCCGTACCGGTCTTGTACTACAAGTATCCCTTCCTTATTTAAAGATGAACTTTTATTCTCTTTTTGATGTAAATCCCAGATAACGTTATACGAGGGATCTGAAGCAACTACACCAAATCTGTCCTCCATAAGGTTGTGTATACCTCCGTCAATGACAGCAGAGGCTGTTTGTATAGCTTCTTCAAATTTTCCGTCTGCCAGATATATTTTAGTTAGTAGATGATTTCCTGCAGCTTTTGATACAGCTCCGGGAGTTATTTTTTCCGGTAGCCATTGAACGGCCCAGGCCATGTCTTCTGTTATCTTTGTCAAAATTGATTTTCGGGTATGTGTGTAAAAATCGATTTTGGGAGCTGTGTGTTCTACATTTAGGAATGGTACATCTCCGAATAGATGAATGAGCCTGTAATACCAGTAAGCTCTGTGGAAGTATGCTTCTGCAATAATTGCATTTTTTATTTCTTCGGAATCGAATTTTCCGTTATTGATACGGGATAAGATGACATTTGCATTCCGTACCTGATTGTATGCACGAGTCCATATTTCATGGAAGTCGTAAGTGCTTCCTGTCCCGGTCGGGATGACTTGCGTGTCAAAATTATGGACGGCATCTTGCTGTTTATTTGCACTAATTGCCAGGTCTGAAGCGATTAGTTCACAAGCTAATCCTCCTCCTTGACCGTAAAAATCCGGTCGCAAATTTTTCCTGAGATTGACTAATACGCCTTCAAATCCGGCTTTATCTGTATAGACAGATTCAGGGGTGAAGATAGACAATGGTTTAATTTCTAAAAAGTCGTCACCACAAGATAACGTGGTGATAAAAGAAGCGCATACAATATATTTGATCCATTTTTTCATGATATATTCTCCTTTCTAATTATAATGTTACATCAATGCCGAAGGTGAAGATTCTGGGCATGGGCTTGTTTTCTGATTCCGGGTCCCAGCCAGACCATTTTGTAAATGTGATGAGGTTTCGTCCGCTCAGATAAACTTTACAGCGTCCAACCTTTAGGTTCTTCGTAATATTCTCCGGAATATTATAGGCGATGGATAAGTCTTGCAAACGAACAAAGCTCCGGGATTCGTATATGCTATATTCGGGTGTGTCGACTGTATTTAAACGGGTATATTTGTTTGTTGGGTTTTCCGGTGTCCAGTAAGGTAAAGCATATTCGTTCCTTCTGTCTTCGACTTGTGACTTGCTACTCAATAATCCGTTTTTGCCCCAATGCCCTAAATCTGCCCGGATGAAACATGATATCTGGAAGTTTTTGAAGATAGTAAAGTCATTTCTTAATCCCAAACGATAACGAGGTTTGGTATATCCTTGGAATATCTTATCTTCCTGGGTTGAAACTCCATCTCCATTCAGATCATATAATTTGGTATCTCCCGGAGCTTTACCGAATGATTTTGCAATATCTTCTTCTCCTAACTGGTAAATTCCGTCAAACCTATAATCCCATATACGGTCGATAGATTGACCGATAAACCAACTATTACTTATATCGTCAGCTTCCCTTTGTCCGATTATATTTCCATTCTTATCCAATATGTCAATCATTTCACCGTATAAATGTTTGATCTTATTACGATTAAAAGAGAATGTAAATGTAGAGTTCCAATAAAAGTTCTCATTCTGGATGTTGTAACTATTCAATGTCATTTCGAAACCTTTATTTTTTAATTCTCCCATATTGGACATTACATTCTCGTATCCGATAATAGTAGGTAGACTCCGCTTCAACAATAAATCATTGGTTGTCATGTCATAATAGTCTAAAGAGCCTGTTAAGCGATTCTCCAATACTGAAAAATCAATACCTAAATTCAGAGCTTTTGTTTTTTCCCATTTAAGGAATCTATTTGCCAGTGAATTACTGTAAATACCGGATATAAATGTTCCATCTGTCAAATATTTAGTTGTTTCGAGTTTTGCTAATGCATCGTAAATACCAATATCCCGATTACCGTTTATTCCATATGAAGCTCTGATTTTGAGATTATTTATCCACTTTACATTGAAAAATGCTTCATCGGACAAATTCCAGGCTAATGCTCCGGATGGAAAGGTTGCGTAAGGATTTTCCAAACCGAATGCCGAGTATCCGTCCCTGCGTATTGATAGAGTCAATAAATAGCGATTCATGAGTGTATAATTCAGACGTCCCATAATTGCTGTCCCTGTGGAGTAAGTGTCTTCATTTTTTATGGAAGGAGAACTTCCAGCCCCTAATTGATGAAAACCTAATGCTTCACTGGGGGTAAAATTGATATTTTCTCCGGTATCTTTCCATGTTTGTTTCTTTTCTGCATTGTACAGAAATGTCGCATAAAAATCATGTATTCCAAAGGCCTTTTTCCATGATATGATGTTGTCTATTTGCCATTCATAGAGTGAACTGTTGATACGTTGACCGAATCCACCTGTTTTGTTTCCTGTTGGAATAGTGGATGGATCGTAGTAATAGTTCTTCTGCCAGTCATAACGATTAATAAAAGATACTTTGTAACTAAAGCCAAATGGTAATTGTAGGTCGGCGTAAATATTCGCAAACAGATTTTGAGTTATGTTGAATTTGTCTCTTTCTTTGTATAGGAGAAATGGATTCTTTTCTACTCCGGAATCATCATGAGGATACCATTTTAGTTCACCATTCTCATCATATGGTTGACCTAACGGACTCTGGGTTCTTATGTCTGATAGTTTGATCGCTTCGTTGCTCTCATCTTTATTGCTGAATTGAGCATTTATTCCTACTGTCAGGAAATCAGTAACTTTAGTGTCCGCATTCATTCGTGAGCGGATCGTCTTATATTCATCTCCTTTCAGGTATCCCTGATTATCTGTATAGCCCAATGACCAATAGTATTTTGTTTTACCGATACCTCCAGATATATTGACATTATAATTTTGCCTTAATCCTGGTCGTGTGGCTTCAGCAAACCAATCATAAGTATTTCCATTGAGAAAGTTTTCCTGTTCTATTTCACGTAGGTTGATGCGGGTCATCCAAGTCCTAATCGGATCTTCCTGATATGAAACATCGTACTTTTGCCAGGTGTTGATATCTATGCCTTCTGGCAGGTTATTCGGGTTGTTGTAATAACCTTCCGGTTTGTCTGGATTTATTCTACGCTGGAAATCTTGTCTGCGTTGGATGAAACCATCCAAGTCATTAGGGCGGATTTCGTTTGTAAAATCTGTCAGACCAAGCTGAGCAGAGAAATTGATTGTCATCTTTTCACTCTTTCCACGTTTTGTGTTGATGATGACAACGCCGGCAGCAGAGCGTGAACCGTAGACTGCCGCAGAACTGGCATCTTTCAATACATCGACTGTCTCGATATCCGAAGGGTTAATATCATTTATAGAGCCATTAAAAATGACTCCATCCAATACTACCAGCGGAGAGTTATTGGCAGAGAGGGATGACGGGCCCCGGATTTCCATTTCACTTGCACCGGAGGCCGATGTTCCGATATTAGAATTAAAACCTGCAACTGTTCCATTCAACATATCCAATACGTTAGTACTTTGCTGAGTAGCATATTTATCTGTTTTAACTTGGGTAATAGCACCTGTAAGATCTTTCTTTTTGACTGCACCATAACCTATCACAACCACTTCTTCGAGCGCTTGTTGGTCTTCTTTGAGAGTGATTTTGAGAGTGGACTGCTTGCCTAATGTGATTTCTTGCGTATTATAACCAATATAAGAGATTTGCAAGATGTCTCCTTCGGCAGCTTCCAAGCTGAATTTGCCGTCGATATCTGTGATTGTTCCGTTTGTCGTGCCTTTTACGAGGACATTAGCTCCGATGACGGTTTCTCCTTGCGGATCGAGCACGGTTCCGGAGATTTTTTTGATTTGTGCTTTGAACAAAGCAATGTGTTTATTGGATATGCGAAAAGAAATATTTTGTTTCGTACGAAACAGATTTTGCAGGATCTCGTTTAGTTCCTGCTCGGTTTCTTGGATAGAAGCCCTTTCGTTTCTGTTTATTTCAGAGGTGTTATATACAAATTTGTAACCGGTTTTTGTTTCTATCTCTTGAAATATTTCTTCTAATGTTGCATTTTCTTTATTCAACGAGATCTTTACGCCTTGGGCATACAAGGATGATATACCGGCAAATTGAAGCAAGACGAGCAATCCTGATACACAAATAAGTTGTTTTAAAACAGTTCGGGAAAGTAAATAAGAAGCTCTCCCTGCAAAATCTTTATGATTTTGCCTGATAAATAAAATTTTATCCATAATTTTGTGGGTATTAATTTTTTATACTTGACAGGGATATCCCTGTCGGTTGACAATAGAATTGGGAAATGGTCGCAACATTCCCAATTCTTTTTTATATCCGGCGGTGCGGATTAATACGTGTTTCTCATGTACTATCCATATTTATTACATTTTGTGGTTTGACATTGTATTTATTTTAAAAAGATTTCTCCTTTTTGCTTTTCTATCTGATAGCGGGCGGATATTTGCATAATAGACAATATTTCATCTAATGTTTCTTTCCCGGTGAAGTCGGCATTGAATGTCTGTTTGCGCAGATTTTCGCTTTCAATATGTATTTTTACGTGGAAAGCCCTTTGAAGTTCCTGCATGATTTCTTCTAAAGAACTGTCTCTGAATATAAATTTGCCGGTAATCCATGAAGTAATACTTTCTGGACGTATGGTTGAAACTATCAGATTATTATTGGACTTGTAAAAGACGGCCCGTTCACCGGGAGATAATATCCGGTCTGCTATTTGTGACAGGTTCTCTTTTCTATATAAACTGACTTTCCCGGTGAGAAGAGTTACTTCTGTCTTATCCGGCTCTGCGTCTACATTAAAAGTCGTACCCAATACCCGGATTCCGATCCTGTCTGTTTGAACGATAAAGGGCTTTTTTTCATCTTTCCGGATTTCAAAGAATGCTTCTCCTTTTATTTCAACCTGACGGGTATGTTCGCTGAACTCTCTCGGATAACGCAGGCAGGCATTGGCATTTAACCATACGACACTACTGTCCGGTAGTGTTATTTTTGTTTTTGCATCAGGAACGGCCGTTGTTTCATAATAGACAAGTTCGGGTTTGGGGGCCTTGTCAATCAAGAGGATACTTGTAACCAACAGAAAGGCAATGGAAGCTGCTATGGATAAATATTTCCATGCCGGATTCCCTTTTCCGGCATAAGAAATAACGACAGGCCATTTTGCTCTGTCTGTTAAACGATTGAATGCCTGCTTTTCATCAAATGGCAAAGACTTGAAATGTATACGCTTTGCCAGTGATTCGAGTTCATTATTGTTTTGTCTATCTTCCATCTTGTTCTGATACTTTGTATAAATAGAGATGACAAGTGAAGTGAAAAACTCCTATTCGAAGTATAAAAAATAATTGAAGGGTGATTGCTTTTGTTTATTGATTCACTTCTGGCAAGTTTTGAATCTCCTATAAACCTAATGAATTACAATAACCCCCATTTCGGACGTTTTTCTATTTCGTCCGAAATTCTGATCGATTTCGGATTGACTCTTTTCACGGTTTAAACTCCCCTTCCTGACAATAGGAAAAACGAGGTGCGCAGCCCGTTCCGAAAAGTATGCAATTTGATTGCTGAAAGCCGGAAACGCCGGCAAAGTGATAAAGCTTAACTCCCGGAGAATCGATTATTTGAAAATAAAACGGACAGCGTCCCAAATATCGCAAGGAAATTCAGGTGCTTTTTTGCCCTAAAGACGGTCCTCTTTCCGATTACGACCGTTCAAATCGCCATTACGACCGTCCTAATCTTCGCGAGGTGCCGAGTGCACTACACATTAGCACGGTCATAATAGCGAAGAGGACGGTCGTAATTGCTGGGAACGGTCAAAAAAGGCGAAAAAGTCCCTTTTTGAGGCAAAAAAAGTGGATTAACATTTGTTTAGTTCCAGATGTCTTTTGAGACTAAAAAACACGTTTTATACAATAAGCCCCCTGTCGCAGGCTCTCTTTTGCCGTTGATTTCAGAGACTGTGTGAAAAAGCCCAAGAAGAAATTGTAAAAGAGTAATAGAAT
>NZ_QREV01000090.1 GCF_003363715.1 Parabacteroides acidifaciens | reverse complement strand
GACAGATTCCGTAGTTGGTGGCCAGTGCGCCGGGGAAGACAATTTCCACCATATAATGGTCTTCCGGCAAAACCATCAAAACCGACAAGATGTGTTTTTCTCCGTATCTATCCATGCGATATTTAGTGCTGATTATTTTGATATTGTTTTGAAATGATAAATGATGATTTAGCGGTGTGTTTGCTCGTATTTACCGGGCGCAGACGGGCGCAGATTACGCAGAGGAACGCAGACTTATTTTCTTTTAAAACAATAAATGATCTGCGTTCCTCTGCGTCGTCTGCGAAATCTGCGTCCGGTAATATAAACATAGCGATGCACCGATAAATCAGCATTTGCTCCTTCGTCTTGTTAGCGCTAACTATTCAAGGGTTCAGGGTTTTCATCAACCCCTTGCCCGGTTTAAACTTGACGATGGTACGGGACGGTATATGGGCTGGGACGCCTGTGCGCGGGTTACGACCGGGGCGGCCGGGCTGTTGCCGGCAACTAAACAGGCCGAAGTTTTGCAGGCAAATGGAATTGCCTTTCTGAAATTCTTCGCTTAATACCTCGCACAGGGTGTCGAGGTATTGTTGCGATTCTTTACAAGTAATTCCCAACCGGTGGGAAAGGGTTTGTGACAGTTCTTTCTTATTCATTATTGTTTGTTAATTCGTTGTTTTTATTTTTACGCAACGACCAAGTAAGCCATCATTAGGTCCACGATAGTTTTGTTTACCTTGGCTACTGTCATTATATTGATTCTGGTATCCCCCGTAAACATAAACATTGGTTTTTTCAGTATTCTGAAAATTCGAACACCAGTAAATTCCCAAATGACCGCAAGCGTATCCTGCTCCTGATGATACATGCCGGTATCCCACGTAAGGCCAGAATAAGTTTGTCAAATTGTTGGCAAATGCCGCGTTCTTATCCAACTGACCATTATTGGTCTTGTATGTTACACTTGTTTTCGTAGTAAAATTCGCCACTGCACCACTCGGAGGAATACACCAACCCGCCGGACATGGATCAAATACGGTTTTATTAGGATAATTCCATAATTCTTTTTTATCTACACTCCAATTCTTTAAAAAGAAAATAGGGTTACTTATCGCATTTTCAATACCATTACCCGAAATTCCCGATGCATAAATACGGTTTCCGTTGGCATCATAAGTTGGCGTAATCGTATTTATAAGGAGAGCAGTACTCGCTATCTGATCACCCGGAAGAAACGGGTCTTTTCGTCCCCACTGATAAATCATGCCGAACGAATCGAAACCCGGTTCATTCGACAACGCTCCGATCCCCCGGTCCATCCAGACATACTTTTCCCACATAAAAACTCTGCTTTTACCGTCGTTGGTCAAGCTAATTTCCTGATTAGTATTTTCTGAAATATTTTTAATCTTCTCGTCTACATCATCCAATGTATAATCCGTTACCCAGATATGCCAGCTCCATAATATCTTATTCTCTTCGTCATAAGCGGCAATCAAGGCGTTCCCTGTCATATTGGCTGTCTGTATCCGGTATTCCCCACTGGCGCTCAAATGATAGATTGCCCGGATTAGTCCCGGTTTGGTTTGCCAGACGATCTCGGCACGGGCGATGTTGCACTTATCCTTAGAACCTACCCGGTCGAGATAGACGATTGTTCCCGACACGTCTGCACCCGGCGGATTATGCGGGTTAAAGGTCAGGAAGGAGTTGGGTTTGACCATATAACAATTGGCGCCCGGCAGAGAGGCCGGGATATCTTTGACTTCGAGGCGCGAATCGTTCTTACCATCCACACCGGTTATTTTCAAGTTGACGGTGTACGATTTATTCCCTTCTATATCAAAGTTGTCAGTGTTGTTATTCCCCGGATATAAAGTATAGTTCACTCTTTTTGCGTCAGTGTTGTTATCTGCATTCGGATAGTAATTGGCTTCAAGGTAGACGCAAGTACAATAGTTATCCGGTTTATTGTTGTTTTTATCTTTTGCATCGTTTACTGTGGCAGTGCTTTTCCCCCGCCTGTTTTCCGGAATATACCAGGTGTAACCTTTATCTATATTGCTGACAACCGGTTCCAAGTCGCTATATAGTTCGCTGCTTTGAGCCGGATAAACAGTCCCGCTTGCCGGAGCTTCCGGACTGGCATCGGTCGAAACTGATCGCAATTGTAGCCAGAGCGGTTCAAACCGGGCACCGGACGGCAGGCTGGTCAAGTCTATTTTGAAAACAATCTTAGCCAGCCGGCTGGTCAGAGTAGCAGCAACGGAGGTTTCTTTTTTAATTACGGTCAGGCAGCTTCCGGTCATCAGGATGTTTCCACCCATCTCAGAAGAAGGAATTACTGTTGCTTTGAATGTTTTCAATGTACCGTTGAAGTTACTGAACGTCTTACCGGCATTGGCTATAAAATAGAGGGTTTGTTGCTTTTCCGCATTCTGTGGCTGCATCAGTCCGACCTTTAAACCTTCCAGTGAAGATGGATTTTGGAACGTGCGGACAATCATGGTTGGAGCGTCATCCCCTTCCCCATCAAACTGGATCACCGTCAGGTCCTGGATTGCCGATTCCTCGGCAGTAAGGTTGGTTCCCCGTGTCGATCTTTCGCCTCCAATACGGGCGACTTGCAGACTGCAGGTGACCTCAACCGATACGCCCTTCACGCTCTGCAACTCGTCTTTCTCCGCGCAGGCGGTGATCAGGGTTGTCCAAATAGCTAAAAGCCAGAATATATTCTTTGTTTTCATCCTGTTATTTCATTTTATCGGTTATTTCACTTTTACACAACGTACGGAACCGCCTAAAGAACCGACGATAGTGTTGGCAACGCTTCCGCTCGAACTGGTGATTTTATAAGTATAGGGTGTTGTACTTGCCCATTCGGTCGACCACATATATGCATTGCCTGTATCAAAAGCGATACTGTTATTTAGAGCTCCCCTTGGGAACCAGGAATAGACACCCGGACCGACGGTCCATACAGTTCCGTAGGGATTGGCTGTGTCCCAAGCCATATTACCTCCACTCCCCCATTTATAAGCCTCCCAGGCAAGCTTTGCCGGTACGCGCCATCCGGCAGGGCAGGGATCAAACACTGTTTTCGTATTGGGATCCCAGAGGTTGGTGATAGCAGCTGCTCCGCCGTGCCAGGTGCCTGATTTACCACTTTGTTGTTGGAAAAAGACTGTCGGATTCTTGACAGACACGTCGAAGTTCAGGGCATTTCCTTTATCAGCAGCCGTAATCACGCTACTAATAGCCGAGTTCTGCGTTTTGTCATAAAACGGGTCTTTCCGCCCCCACTGGTAGTAGAGGTTACGGTTCTTGTCCTCACGGTAGGTGTTTAGGGCGCCCAGGTTACGGTCCATCCACTCATACGTATTATTATTGCTATCTGTCTGGGTGTGTATATACCCGTTTGTTCCCGTCCCGTCCAACACCTTAGCGTAGGGCGTCACCCAGATATGCCAGCTCCAGAGGATCGTCGTCCCGTCGGCTGCGTATGCAGCGATCAGCGCGTTGCCGGTTTCCCCTTTGGCGTTAGGCACAACGCGCACTAACCCGTCGGCGAATATGACATCGATCAGGTTCGCCGACGTCTGCCAGACCGGCCTGACATCCGCGATCCGGCTGTACTGGTTTTCGATCACCTGGTCGGCATAGACTATTTCGGTTCCGGCAACATCCGTACCCGGCGAATCGTGCGGGTCGAATGTCACTTCGCTGCCCGCTTCCGGCGCGACGACAAAACAGTTGGCCGACGGGCTGACCGTCAGATTGCGCGTCGACACATTCGCATCGAAGCTGTTGACGCCACCCACAACGGGCAGCATCTCGTAGCTATAATTACGGCTTACATTATAATGATCATCCTTTCCGGGATAGAACTTATAGGTAACCAACTGGTCCTGCATATTGGGGGCTTCGTAGATGCCGGAAAGCTCCACATAAGTACGGAAGTCGTCACCGTAAGAGCCATCAGCCGCCGCCGTCCGCACGTTTTGCGGGATATACCAGGTGAAGCCCTCCTCGATCTTGTCGATGATGGAGGTATAGTCGGTGAAATTTTCGGACGTTTTTTCCGGATAGTCGGTCGCCTCCGTGATCCCGTCGGCATATTTCAGCACTTTCGGCACGTTCCGTAAGCGGAGGCTGATAGGAGTAAAACGGGCCTCGGTCACCTCTAACTTCTTCGTATAGTTAAAATGAATCTGTGCAACCAGCCGTTTCAGTATGACCGGATGAGTTTGCTCGTCATCCACACCTTTCACCGGCACATACCCGGCGCCGAGCATCAACTGGTTTTCGCCGTTGTTCGTCTTCTGGTCGAAAGGGATGGTTAGAGCCTTGAAATCGCCCAATGTCCCCTTATAGTCCTGGAACATGGAACCGGCATTGGCGATAAAGACCAGATATTGGGTGTCTTTAGTCGATGCCTTCAACCCGATCAGGTAATAACCTTTAGCGCCTCCATCTGCATCCGTCTCCGGTTCGGGGTTACGCAGGTAGCGAGCGGTGACGCATGGGGCTTTATCTTGTTCTGTTACATCCGCTACGCTCTCGTCGAGGTCGAATTGCAGGACCGTCAGATTCTGCAATGTGTTTTCGTCCACCCCCTGACCGGAAGCGGCCTCCACCCCAAAACGGATATAGGTAAGGCCATCCGGCAAGACTTCGTCCCTTTTTTCCGGGATTCCGTCCGCCGAACAGCCGACCAACATCCCGATCTCCATCAGGAATGCCATCAGTATATATAAATTCGTCTTCATCTTATTATATCGTCATGTCTAAATCAATATCGTCATCCCACTGGTTGATCTTTATCGTATGGCTTACCGTTTGTTCGCCGCTGCCCGTTGTACTGTTGTCCGTGACAGTTGTCCAGGGAGCAACGGTGATGTCGAAACGGACGTAATCCCATCCGTAGTTGACCTCAAAGTTGTAACGTTTGCCGGGGTCGAAAGCTAAACGGTTGATCTTGGCGTTCAATGTTATCGTCTCTTCCTCTCCGTCCGCAATTGTCCCGTCTTCTTGCTTTAGCTTTTTCTTGACCGCTACCGTAATTACCGCTTTGAATGTACTCTCGGCCTTCGGAAAAACCACCAAAGGCGTTTTCTGCGTATTGATATAACCCGGGCCCTTGTCTACTTGCGACTCAATGGTAAAGGCATCGGTTCCGCCAATCGTCAATGTTCCGAATTTACCCGCTGCATCGGCTGCAGGTATCACGAGCTTATTGTCCGGCAGCAAGTAGTTTTCCTCCCCTTCCGCGGCCAATACCATCCCGTCGATCCCGATGCTCCGGACGGCAAACGAGGCGATCGAATCGACCTTCTGCGGAACCACCTGCACGGTAAAACGGATCTGCGAGGCGAGATGATCGAGATTATTCAGTTGGATTGCAGTAGTCGCAGCAGCCTCTACCTGCGCCCGGGTGACAGCCCCCAAGGCGTCCACCCCCTGCTGTATATGCCCGTGTTTGCCGTCTTTGCCAGTACCCGTCAGCACCTGCCGCGGCGTCATGGCGCAAAAGTCGTAGGTGCCGACAGAGAGGTACATCGCCTCGCTATCGGTTTCATCAAGCGTCAGACTACCGCTCGCCACCTTATAGTTCCTTGCCGCAACCAGGTTATGGCTGTTCGGATCATAGGCCGCAATGGTCAGTTCCGTCCCGTCCGCCACACCTGTCGCCCCATCCGCCCGCGTCGGCGTAACCCCTGCCAGCATAAAGCTGACCGGCCATGCCTCCCCGTCATTTTCCCCGCGTCCGGCATCCACTTTATCGCATCCCGCAAGCAGCAACAACAACGTCAACAATCCTATATAAAATTCTCCTTTCATATCCAATATTTATAACTTTCAACTTTCCCCTTTCAACTCTCCCCTCACTTCGGGTCCACCTCAATCACCTCGTCCACCCCGATTCCTTCGCCCGATGTCCAGGGGTTTTGAAGAAGTGAGGTATTGAAGGTGACGGCTTTACGTGAGATTTGAGCGGTAATTTTGTATTCCGACCCGCCCTTCAACCCGCCATCCGGAGCGGTCAGCACGGCCGAGTACCGTTTATTGGCAGGCGTACCGCTTACCGTGAACTGTATGCCCGTAAAATCGAATTGCAAGGGAATCTGTGCTTTCCCGGCAACCGGAAGCAGGATAAAGGAGACGGTAAATTCCGTATCGCTACCTTGCGTTTTGGAGGCCGCCTTCACCTGTCCGTTAGCCTTGTCGAGGGGCGTACCGCCTGTAACGTCTGTCCCAGCCCTCCAGTAGATCATGTCGTTATGAGTACCGGCATTCCATGTCTTCGACAAGTCGATATAACTTCCCGTGCTGTCGATCGGAGCAATGGAGGCCGTCAGGCCGGTGGCGGAGACGTAACCGTCTGTGCCGGCCGGTTTCACCGTCAGCACGACACGGGTGGCGATATGGCGGAAGGTCAAAGGGATAGGACTGCCCGCAGAGCCTTCCACTTTATGCGAACTGCTTACCGCCATCAGGTAATCCACCCCGTTTTGTAGGGTGACAGTCCGGTTACCGGTTTCCATGGCAGGCGCCAGAAGACTGGCGTCGTTGCTCGACAGGGCGTAAAAATTATACCCTTCCCCAACCGGCAGTTTCATTTCACCGCTAAGCGGGACGAGGTTGCACGTATTGTTTTCCAGATGGAACGTGTACGAGTTTGAATAGGCATATTTTTCCGCCTCCGCAGGGGCCTTTCCCTGCCAGGCATATACGGCGACATGTCCGTTTGCGGTTAAGCCGTCCGTACCGGCACCCGCTTTGGTCTGTCCGCCAACCGCTTGCGAGGCGGTGAAACGGACGGCGGCGTACCCCTCTTCTACGACAGGCAATCTGTCATCCGACCCGCTACAGGCTGTCAGCAGGCCGGCGAGGCACAGGATATTCAATATGCTGTTTTTCATATTCATTGAAATAACTTTAAGGGGTTGTTGAATCACCCGTTGGAGTCGTATCGGTTATATTTCCCACTTCACCACCGGTTCCGGTGTTCCACGGGACTACCGTCACGGTTGAGAACTTGATTTCCGTCCCGGAAAGAGTCAGCGTGTACTGGTTGCTCGTCCCCGCCAGCCAACCGGCGGAGGCATCGAGTTCACCGGTATAGGTATGGGTAAGAGGTTGGGCTTCGGAGCCACCGACAACCAAATTACCGATCTCTATTTTAATTCCCATTTTTTGGCTTGTCGCTTTGGCAAGCGGCAACAGATGGCAGGTGGCAACCTGGTTGGCAGGGGTCGTACTGCCGTTCGCAACTGTGCCGGAGGTGACAACCGACATCTGTTTAAAATAGGCCGTGTCGGCACTCCCCGGAGAGCCTGCCAAAAGGTTTCCAAAGCGTATTTCTCCGTTATATAAGTGCATCTTGGCATTCTCTTCTGTGGTTGGCCGGATGGTTACCCTCGCAAGGTTAAAATTTTGGGCGGCATCATTACTTCCGGCATGGGCGCCATCCCCGAAGATGATCGTCAGTTGCACCTGCGTACCTGCGTGTCTGAACGTCAGGGGAATTTCCGCTTTTTTCGTACCGAATGCGATCTTTTGCTCCGGCACGGCAGCGTACAGGTAATCGATTCCGTTTTTAGCGTCAACTGTCGTATATTCATCAGTCGGAACTCCATCCGAGGCCTTGTCCGTAGGAAAATCCGGAACAGCAGTTTCCGCACTATTGGTCGATACGGCATAGAAGTTGAAGGTTCCCGAGGGAAGGATCATTTCGGAACCAGAACCTGACGCCGATGCGGTTGGGGACAAACTCTGGGTGCCGCCGTCAGCGGCAGTGGCTACCGTATAGACGTTTGTCGCGGTGGCCTTGGTCTCCCCCGCCTTTTTCCGGTAGGCATAGATACGCACCTTTGCATCAGCGGTGAGCTTATCCGTACCGGCAACCACCCCTTCCGTACGGGTGGGGATGGCGGAACTGAAGAAATGGACTTCGACCGGACCTTCCGGTACCGGCTCGTCCAGCAGCTTCTCCCCCGTGCATCCGCAGCTCAGGCCGATGACGGCTATTAATATCTGTATGATTCCTGTCTGATGTTTCATCTTGTTCCCTCTTATAGTCTATTTCATTTTCCTAATAATCTTCTTCTATGCTACTGTCCGGCAATTCCCCCGGTTTTATATCCCAGGAGGTGACGCCCAACCGTATAAATCCGATCTCGTTTCCGGTAATGTTGACCGTGTAGTTATACTGCTTCCCGGAGACGAATCCGCCCTCCGGAGTGATGATATCTGCCGTGTAGAGCTTATCGGTTTGCGGAGCCAGCCCGTTGAAGGTGATCGACGGGAAGACGATGCGGACCGGCAGTTTCTGACCCGCTGTCATCGGCAGCAGGATGCAACCGGAGGTAAAGCCGTTTGTTATATCGCCTGCGCTTTTTAGAGTGGTGTCGGCCGTTGCGGCCGCATATTGTCCGATAACAGGTGTAGCCCCCAATGTGATCTTCGAGCCTGCCGGGTTAGTCAGTGGCAGGGTAACGGCTGGCGCTTCAGCGGCAGTGATCTTATCGTCGCCGCCTGTGCCCGTCACTGTGATCTGTATGCGGCTGGCAAGGCGGATGAATGTCAGGGGTACGTTTTGTTTCTCTTCCGGCTTTGACTCTATTTTTTGCGTCACGGCACAATAGAGATAATCGGTGTTGTTTTTAAGTTCATTTGTTTCCGCAGATGTCTCACTTGTCAGTGCAGGCGGAACCGTGTCCCCGGCGGCATTGACCGAAAGGGCATAGAACGTGTAGGTTCCGGCTGCCAAGAGCATCTCTTCTCCATCTCCTTTTACTGTCAGGCTCCCGTCCCCTCCTGCGAGATAATCCCGGCAGTCCTGCGGCGTGGCACCGACACTACCGGCTTCCGCCTGTTTATAGGCCCGGATCGTGACGTTTACATTCTCCCGGAGTGTCTGTGTCGTGGCCGTTTCCCCCGGTGTTTCCGGTGTACCTTCATCCCCAGCCTTTGTCTCGACTAAGTCGATCCTGCCACTAAACGACACGGCGATCTTTTCCTCCGGCTGAACAGGAGGAATCTCTTCTTTCAGAATCTCCTCCCCGGAGGAACAGGAAAACAAAAGAAGAAGGGCCAATAATAGGCCGGCGATTATGGATGGATGTTGTTGCACGGTTTTAATTGTTATCCGGTTCTATCGGGGTCAGGTTGCCACCATCGTCACCGAGTGTACCATCTGTCCAATCTGCCACCGTTGCACCCGTAAAGGTGATGCCGTTGGCTTTCAGGGTGGCCGTGTAGGTGTATTGTTTGCCGGATTCAAAACCGCCTGACGGATATTTCAGTTGGGTGGTATAGGTCCGTTCTCCCCCTTCCGATTCACCCGTGTTCTGCACTTTAACCCTTAGGGTGACTGTGGGAACAGGGGTACCTGTTGCATCAATTAATGGAAGCATAATGTAGGATACTGTTGCTTTATTCTCTGCAACTTCTCCACAGGTCATTTTTACAGGATTATCAGCATCGACAGATGTTGCCGGTGCTATTACTCCGGTTGACAGTGTCATTTTACACAAGTTGCTTGAATTGGGACTTGGTACCTTCGGAGGCGTAATCTTGGCGGAGTCACCTTTATCCATCCAGCCTTTTAAGGTAATTCCGTTATTGGTTCCCGATTCTATATTTATGACAATTTTTACCGCCTTTCTTTCAA
>NZ_QREV01000009.1:114875-115135 GCF_003363715.1 Parabacteroides acidifaciens | reverse complement strand
AGGGAGAGAAAAAGTCAGATTGAACATGTATTTGGCACTGTCAAACGCTGGATGGGGAAAGTGCCTCTTTTACTCAGGTCAAGAAAGAAAGTACAGATTGAAATAGATTTATATACAACCGCTTATAATATCAAACGATTGTGTTCTTTGTCTTCGATACCTTATTTGTTATCGAGGATAGCAAATAGCTTGTCGGAACTCAATAAAAGTCTATTTCATTCGCTCATATCGACTTTTATCGTTCTAAACAGCCTTTTTGG
>NZ_QREV01000009.1:93656-114703 GCF_003363715.1 Parabacteroides acidifaciens | reverse complement strand
CTCAAAAGACATCTGGAACTAAACAAATGTTAATCCACTTTTTTTGCCTCAAAAAGGGACTTTTTCGCCTTTTTTGAGCGTTTTCCGCAATTATGACCGTCCTCTTTGCCATTACGACCGTGCTAATGTGTAGTGCACTCGGCACCTCGCGAAGATTAGCACGGTCGTAATGGCGATTATGACCGTCCTAATTGAAAAGAGGACTGTTTTCATGGCAAAAAAGCCCCTGAATTTCCTTGCGATATTTGGGACGCCGTCCGTTTTATTTTCAAATAATCGATTCTCCGGGAGTTAAGCTTTATCACATTGTCGGCGTTTCCGTCTTTCGGCAATCAAATTGCACGCTTTTCGGAACGGGCTGCGCACCTCGTTTTTCCTATTGTCAGGAAGGGGAGTTTAAACCGTGAAAAGAGTCAATCTAAAATCGATCAGAATTTCGGACGAAATAGAAAAACGTCCGAAATGGGGGTTATTGTAATATTCATCAGATTTGCAGGAGGTTCAAAACTTGCCAGAAGTGAACCAAACAGACTTCATAGGGGTGGTTCGCGAACCGCCTCATTAGAAGATAAGGGGATGTCTAAAAAGGATTTTGCAAAGGAAATTGGTGTGAGTCCTTCCCGTGTTAGCGATTATTTGAATGGACGGTCTGAACCGACCTTAAAAATAGCGCGTATGATATGCAAAGTTCTGAATATTCCTCCTGCGGTAATATTAGGTTTCTGAGCAACTGTTGCGCGTTAGTAAAGAATAAAGAAAGTGCCCTCAAAAGCTATACAGCAGCTTTTGAGGGCACTTTTATTTTGGCATACTGAACGTTTTTATTCGCCTTTCTCAATCTGTTCCTGCACGATTGCGTCTACGACGGCAACAGTAGTCAGGTTCAGGATGTCGCGCGTAGAGCTTTCTACGTCAGTGAAGTGGATCGGTTTGTTCAACCCCATCTGGATCGGGCCGATCGTTTCGGTGATGCCTAACGTATCCAGCAGCTTGTAGGCGCTGTTGGCTGAACTCAGGTTCGGGAATATCAGCGTATTGACATCCTGGCCTTTCAGCTTGTTGAACGGATACATTTCGTCGCGCAGCTTCTTATCGAGGGCGAAGTTAACCTGCATTTCGCCGTCTACCATCATCTCCGGATAGTTCTTGTGCAGATAGTTGATCGCATCGTGAACCTTCAGCGGGCTACCCTGCTTGTCGGAACCGAAGTTCGAGTATGACAGCATAGCCATAACAGGCTCATGGGCGAAGAACTTCACTGCGTCTTCGGTCAGACGGGCGATGTCGATCAAGACTTCCGTCGACGGGTGGCGGTTGATCAGCGTGTCGGCAATGAAGAATGTACCTTTCTTGCAAGTCAGGATGTTCAGTGCACCGAAATGCGTGTATGACGGACGGATACCGATGATCTGTTCTGCCATCTTGGTTACTTCGGAATAGCGGCTGTAGACACCCGTTACGAATGCGTCGGCGTCGCCTGTGGCAACCATCATCATACCGAATGCATTACGGTCGACCATCTTTTCACAGGCCTCGGCATAGGTGACGCCTTCGCGGGCCTTCTTTTCCGACAGGATCTTGGCGTAGCGGTGGCGGCGTTCCGTTTCGCGATCGTGGCGCAGGTTGACGATTTCGATGCCTTCCAGGCTGATGCTTTCTTCTGCGGCAATCTTGGCCAGGCGCTCTTCGTTACCCAGCAGGATCGGAATACAGATACCTTCGGCCTTGGCTTCGGCAGCGGCTTTCAACATATTGACATGGTTGGCTTCGGCGAATACCACACGTTTCGGATTGGCTTTTGCCATATCGGTGAAGCGGCGGAGCAGTTTGTTGTCATATCCCATCATTTCGCGCAGATGGTTGGCATAGCCGTCCCAGTCGGTGATCGTCTTGCGGGAAACGCCCGATTCGATAGCCGCTTTGGCAACTGCACAGGAAACACGTGTCAGCAAGCGCGGGTCGAGCGCTTTAGGCAGGATGTAATCACGTCCGAAAGTCGTCCGTTTCAGCTTGTAGGCGGCGTTCACAACGTCGGGGACCGGTTCTTTGGCCAGTTCGGCGATTGCGTAAACGGCAGCTAACTTCATTTCTTCGTTGATTGCCTTGGCGTGTGTGTCCAATGCGCCGCGGAAGATATAGGGGAAACCTAATACATTGTTAATCTGGTTCGGATAGTCCGAGCGGCCTGTCGCAAAGATGATATCGTCGCGCGAAGCCATTGCGTCTGCATAAGAGATTTCCGGGTTCGGGTTTGCCAGTGCAAAAACAATCGGGTTTTCGTTCATGGAACGGACCATATCCTGCGTCAGGACGTTGGCTACGGACAGGCCGAGGAACACGTCGCAACCGACGACTGCTTCCTGCAGTGTCTTGATATCGCGGTCGGTGGCAAAGAATTTCTTCGATTCGTTCAAGTCCGTACGATGTGTAGAGATAACGCCTTTACTGTCACACATGATAATATTTTCCTTCTTGGCTCCCAGCATGATGTACAGCTTCGTGCAAGAGATGGATGCGGCTCCGGCTCCGTTCACGACGATCTTTACATCTTCGATCTTCTTACCTGCAATTTCCAATGCATTGATCAGGCCGGCACCGGATATGATTGCCGTTCCGTGCTGGTCGTCATGCATCACCGGAATATCCAGTTCCTCTTTCAGGCGTGTTTCGATCTTGAAACATTCCGGAGCCTTGATATCTTCCAGGTTGATACCTCCGAAGGTAGGAGCGATGGCTTTTACCGTTTCGATGAATTTATCCGGGTCTTTCTCGTTGACTTCGATGTCGAACACGTCGATGCTGGCGAATATCTTGAACAACAGTCCTTTCCCTTCCATAACCGGTTTGCCAGCCAATGGGCCTATATCACCTAATCCCAATACGGCCGTTCCGTTTGAAATTACGGCAACTAAGTTTCCTTTAGATGTATATTTATAGGCATCCAGCGGATTCTTTTCGATCTCCAGACAGGGTTCTGCTACGCCGGGCGAATAAGCCAGCGACAAGTCTGTCTGTGTACTATAGGGTTTGGTGGGAACGACTTCAATCTTTCCCGGCTTGCCTTCCGCATGATAGCGGAGAGCTTCTTCTTTAGTAATCTTAGCCATAGACTTTATAGTTTTTATATTGTTATGTGTCTTTTGAAAATCGAGCACAAAAGTAACAAATTATTATGATAATGGTATCGATTGCTTACATTTAGTTGCTGTCCTTCCTCCTGTTTTTATGGAATATAGTATTGCAGATGTCAGGGATTCGTCTTATCTTTGTCGCCTTGACTGAATAGGGAATAGGATGTGAAACAGGTAATTGTGAAATACATGAAATGGTTGCTACCGGTGCTCTTCATTGCGTACTATGGTAGTGTTTCCTTCTTTATACACGTCCATATCGAGCATGGAACGACAATTGTCCATGCGCACCCGTTCAAGAAAGCAGCTGACGGAACCTGTCATCATCACGCCTCCCTTTCGGAAATCCAACTGTTCCATTTGCTGACAACCGTCAATGTGGAGGACGGGGCTGTCCATCCGTTACAGCTACATTTCTATGCTATACCGATTTATAAGATAACCGAACGTCCGGTCTATCCGGACCATTTGATCCCTGTCCTGGGGAAACTGTCGCTTCGCGCACCTCCTGTCGTTTAATAAAATATTGGGTTATTCTGTATTTCCATTTGACAATCTGAATGTGTTTTGTCAGTGGAAGAGATTTTTCATGCCTAAATCTCTATTTTATTAAAAACGAACGAAATGAATAAATTTATTACGCTTACGTTATGCCTGTGCTGTCTCTTTACAGTAATGCGGGCAGAGGGCGATCCGGCTTTGAATCCGTCGGACGCAAATATTGTCGGTCATGTATTAGACAAGAAAACCGGCGAACATCTTTCTTTTATTACAATCTTTCTGAAAGGAACGACCATCGGGACTTCGACTGATGCGACAGGCCATTATTATCTGAAGAACCTGCCGGAAGGCAAATTCACCATCGTTATGAAGACGATGGGGTATAAAACGGTTGAGAAGCCTGTGACACTGAAAAAGGGCAAGACGCTGGAAGTAGATTTTGAAGCGGAAGAGGAGGCGATGTCGCTCGACGGAGTGGTCGTTTCCGCAAACCGGAATGAGACGACACGCCGTATGGCACCATCCCTTGTGAACGTGTTGGACGCAAAGACGTTCGAGACGACGCATTCGACTTCGTTAGCCGACGGCCTGAACTTCCAGCCGGGTGTGCGTGTGGAAAACAACTGCCAGAACTGTGGTTTCCAGCAGGTGCGTATCAACGGTCTGGAAGGACCCTATACGCAGATATTGGTGGATAGCCGTCCGATCTTCAGCGCATTGACCGGAGTCTACGGGCTCGAGCAGATTCCTGCCAACATGATCGAACGTGTCGAGATCATGCGTGGCGGCGGTTCGGCTCTTTTCGGTTCTTCGGCTATTGCCGGGACGATCAATATCATCACGAAAGAACCTTTGCGCAACTCGGCCCAGATCGCCCACTCGCTGACGATGATCGGGGGAGACCGGCCGGATAACAACACGACGTTGAATGCTTCCCTTGTGACGGACGACCATAAGGCGGGTATTTATATCTTCGGCCAGAGCCGCCATCGTTCGGCTTATGACCATGACGGAGACGGCTTTTCCGAACTCGGCCAGTTGGAGGCGCGTACGGTTGGTTTCCGTTCTTATCTGAAAACAAGTACTTATTCCAAATTAGGCTTCGAATATCATAACATCAGCGAATACCGTCGCGGTGGCGACCAGATCGGCCGGCCGCCCCACGAAGCCTGGGTGGCGGAACAGACCGATCACAGCATCAACGGCGGCGGCCTGAAGTTCGATCTTTTCTCCAAAGACTACAAGCACCGTCTGAATATATATACTTCCGCACAGCATACGAACCGTAAGAGCTATTACGGTACGAACCGAAATTTGGATGCATACGGGCATACGACGGATATGACGTTTGTCGGCGGTTCTCAATATTCTTATTCTGCGGATAAGTGCCTGTTCATGCCGGCCGAGTTTACCGGAGGGCTGGAATATAACTTCGATGAACTGAAGGATGAGATGTTAGGGTATAACCGCGTTGTGGATCAGACGGTCCATATCGGTAGCCTGTTCCTGCAGAACGAATGGAAGAATGAGAAATGGAGTTTCCTGGTCGGCGGCCGTTTCGACAAGCATAACCTGATCGATCATCTGATCTTCAGTCCCCGGGCAAATATCCGCTTCAATCCGACGCAAGACATTAATTTGCGTCTATCCTATTCCAGCGGTTTCCGTGCTCCGCAGGCGTTTGACGAAGACTTGCACGTGGCGGCTGTCGGCGGCGAGGTGGCGATTATTCAGCTTGCCGATGACCTGAAAGAGGAGAAGTCGAAAAGTATCAGTGCCTCGGCTGATTTCTATCATCGTTTCGGCGCTGTCCAGCTGAATTTCTTGGTAGAAGGTTTCTATACCGATTTGAACGATGTGTTCTTCCTGCAGGAAAAGGGACACGATGACAAGGGCAATCTGATATTAGAGCGCCGCAATAAGGATGGCGCACGTGTGATGGGACTTAACCTGGAGGGAAAGATGGCCTACTCCTGGATGCAGTTTCAAGCCGGGGCAACGATCCAGCGCAGCCGTTACAAAGAAGCTTTGACCTGGAGCGAGACGAATCCGGATCTTCCGGCTCAGAAGAAGATGTTCCGTACGCCGGATGTGTATGGTTATTTCACATCTACTTTTACTCCGGTAAAACGCCTGGCCGTTTCCTTGACCGGAACCTATACGGGCAGTATGTTAGTGCAACACCTCGCCGGCTACATTCCGGAAGATCGGGAAGAGAAAACTTCCGACTTCTTCGATTTGAATATGAAGGTGTCCTATGATTTCCCTTTATATAAGTCGGTGACGTTACAACTGAATGCCGGTATTCAGAATATCTTCGAAGCATATCAGAACGATTTCGACCAGGGAAAGGATCGCGACTCCAAATATATTTATGGACCGGGAACTCCAAGGAGCTACTTTGTTGGGTGCAAGATCAGTTACTAAAGACAAAAGTCCGGTAAAGTGTAAAACCTTTATCGGACTTTTGTCTTTTATTTCAATCGCTCGTTCATGTTTTCTGGATTTTGGCTGTTAGGCCAAATATCGGCAATGTAGACTGTGTCTTTTTCTACATAATAGATAATCTTGTGATTGCGGTGCTCAACAAAGGAACGGTAGTTCTTTTTGTATGCCTTAAGTTCTGGTTCCTCTTTTCCCATATAAGGATTCTGTTCTAAAACAGCAACAACATCATTGATACCCTGCATAAATTTTCCTGCAGCTGATGTTCCCATCTTCTTTTTATACCAGAGTATGATGCTTTTATATTTTGTTAAGGCTTTACGTTTCCAGTGTATTTTCATTTGAGCCATTCTAAAGCTGCTTTTTTCACTTCTTCATGGGTGTAATAAACCGGATCGTTCTCAGCTTCAATGAGCCGTCTAACTTTTTCTTCATGAGTTAATGGTTTCATTGCATTTTCGATTTTTTCATCAGTGACGATATCTATGTCATCGAGAATAGCTCTTTCCTCTTTCACATGATGGCGATTGTGGATAATTCTTTTGACGTATTTCTTCACCTTAACAAAACTTTCATTGTCAAGCCTGGCAATCTGGTTGAACAGTTCGAGCTGTTCTCCTTGTAAATTCATTGTATTCATATCTTTACTTATTTTGGTTGTATAACGTTTACAAATGTAGCTCTTTTCCGGCAGGAAAGAAATTATTTCATTGTAAATTAATGCGGATCAGTTATTAAGATGTAAAACAGTAGTACGGTGGCTGGTCAACTGTACTCGGCGGGGTGCTGCCCTCTCGAAGCCGGATAGACTGTGCCGGCTTCGGTAAAGTTGTTGGCGATTTCCATACCACCCGTACCTCTTGTCACCCCAAGTTGTTATTGAGTGTTGTAAGTTTCATAAACTCTTGTTGATCTCTTCAATATAATTCAGGATTTCATCCCGTCCTTCTTTCTTCTCTGAAGAGGAGAGAAGGATGGGAGGGAGTTCTTCCCATGATTCCAGCAGTTTTGTCTGATAAGCTTTCAGGTTTTCCTGTAGGCGGCTTTTGCTGATCTTGTCGATCTTTGTGAAGATAAGGGAGAATGGAATACCGTTCTCGCCCAGCCATTCCATGAATTCCAGGTCTATCTTCTGCGGTTCGTGGCGGCTGTCGATCAGGACAAAAAGATTCGTCAGCTGTTCCCGTTCCAGGATATAATCTTCGATGATCCGCTGGATATTATCCCGCCCTTCTTTTCCCCGTTGGGCAAAGCCGTAACCGGGAAGGTCGACCAGATACCACTGCCCGTTGATAAGAAAATGATTGATAAGCATTGTCTTACCCGGTTTCTGCGAGGTCATGGCAAGCCCTTTCTTTCCGGTCAGCATATTGATGAGGGAGGATTTGCCAACATTACTTCGCCCGATAAAAGCATATTCCGGCAGATTGCCTGCGGGACATTTCTTCACGTCTGTGTTACTGATAACAAATTCTGCGCTTTTGATTTCCATGTTGTGAATTCTGAGTTGTGAATTATGAATTATGAATTATGAATTGTGGGAATCCTTTTTGTGTTCAGGGAGCTTAACCATAGTCCTAAGAAGGTCAGGCCGCCGTTTAGCATAAGCATTTCATACCCGAATACATATCCTGTATATTGCTTCACTAAATAGTCCGTAGCAAAACAGAGCAACGGCGAAAGGATACATATGTAAGGAACGAACTTATCACGCGGCTGCAGCTTCGTGAACAATCCAAAAACGAATAATCCCAGTAAAGGGCCGTAGGTGTAGGAGGCAATCATATAGATCGCATCGATCACACTCCGGCTGTTTACGGCCTTAAAGATAAGAATAATTATCGCAAATAAGGCAGAGATCATCAAATGAACCGCCAGACGGGTACGCTTGGCAGTTTGTGCCTGTTCCTTTTCCACCCCTAAAATATCGATACAGAAAGAGGTGGTAAGCGCTGTCAGGGCGGAGTCGGCACTGCTGAATGCGGCGGCTATGATACCGATCGTAAAGAAGACCAGGATCGAGTGTCCCAATATCCCGGATGTGCAAAACATCGGGAGGATATCATCGTTCATCGCGGGCAGTTCGATATGCTGCTGGGATGCGAGTGCCACCAGCAGGACGCCGAGCGAAAGGAACAGGAAGTTGACCGGCGTGAAAGCGAAGCCGTAGGTGTACATATTCTTCTGCGCATCTTTCAGGCTTTTGCAGGAGAGGTTCTTTTGCATCATATCCTGGTCGAGCCCCGTCATGACGATCGTGATAAAGATACCGCTGAAGAATTGTTTTACGAAATGCTGCGTGCTGTGCCAGTCGTCGAACTCGAAGATACGGAAATGCGGACTTGCCTGCAAGGTCTGCACCATACCGCCGAAATCCAGCTGCATCTTGTCCTTGACCTGCCAGATAATCACGATCAGCATCGCGACCAGGCATAATGCCTGCAATGTGTCCGTCCAGATGATCGTCTTGATACCGCTCCGGTAGGTGTACAGCCATACCAGGAAAATACTGATCACGACAGTGACGGCAAACGGTATGTTCCAGGTGCTGAATACGTAATGTTGCAGGATCAGCACGACCAGGTAAAGCCGTGCCGCCGCGCCTACGATCTTGGAAAGCAGGAAAAAGGAAGCACCTGTCTTATAACTGTGCCGCCCGATCCGGTCGTCCAGATACGAGTAAATGGTGGTCAGTTGTAATTTATAGTAAAGCGGCAACAGCACTTTGGCAATCAGGATATATCCGAAGAAGAACCCCAGGACTGTCTGCATATACGTCATGTCTATGCTGCGCACCATCCCCGGAACAGACACGAAGGTAACGCCCGAAAGCGACGTCCCGACCATCCCGATCGACACGATATACCAAGGCGATTTGCGGTTACCGAGGAAAAAAGCTTCGTTGCTGGTACTCTTCCGTCCCGTGATCCAGGCTATCAGCAGGAGGATGCCGAAATAGGCGGCTATGATAAAGAGGATGATGTAGCTGTTCATTGCTTGTTAGAAATTTACGGCAAAGATAGCGCAAATCGAATGCAGAGGCAAATTTATTTGACTATGCTCTTTTCGTCGATAGAATATTAGATTTCGCAGGGAAATTTTAGCTTTTTATCTAATTTGTTTTGCGTATGTGATTAATTTCTTGTTCCTTTGTATCAGCTGGAGCTCGGGAGAGTTAAGGCGACCGGTTTACAAGACCGGAGACAAATAGGTAAACACAATAAAGAAAAGGCTGCGATCTTCGGATACGCAGCCTTTTTGATTAATACCTTTTTTCAATGGACGCTCCGGGGAAGTAATGCGAGAGAATCTGGCGGTAATCATATCCCTGGGCGCTCATCATGGCTGCCCCGATCTGGCAAAGCCCTACGCCATGTCCCCAACCTGCGCCGGTCAGGACGAACCGGCCGGGAATATCGAGCCGGATATCTTCCTTGTCCACGACGAAAGCCGAACTGTAGAGATGCGTTTCCGACAGCGTGCGGCGTATTTCCAGTTCCTTGCCGATTGTAAAGCTACGGTGCGTCCCGACAATCTTCAGTAGGTCGATACGTCCGGAAGTACCGCGGCTAACCGGGATGAGGTCCAGTATCTGCCCGAAATCGATGCCGCTCTTGCGATGCACCAGTTCGGCCAGTTCTTCCTGCGTATAAGATACTTTCCAGCGGTAGAAGTCTGTCGTTTCCTGGTCGTAGTTGTTCAATACCTGGCTGAGGATTTCCTTGTCGGATGTATTGCAGAAAGCTTCGGGTGCAGAACGTATCCATTTCTCCGCCTCTTCTTCCTTTGTTAGGTCTGGGAAGGTTGTGTCGCGGCTGTCGCGCAGGGCTGCCAAATAGGAGTGGGGAACCGGTTCCCAGCAATGTTCGAACTGCTCGGTGACGCCTCCGCAACATTTTGAGAAGCGGGCGTCGCAGATCATTTCGCCATCCGTCAGTATTTCGCCGCGCGTCTCATGAACGACTTTCTGTACGATCGGAGTGGAGGCACGAGTAATGCCTTGGTAACGCTGGCAATGGTCGTCGGCACAGACATCGAATATCTCGTGGTCTTCGCGGTCGTACCAGCGTATCAATTGCTCGTTGTCGCGGTAGTAGCTCTGCTGCTTTTCCTCTTTTCCCGCCAGGCGGAAGTTCTTTTCTACTTGTGCGAGGAGCCAGCTGCGCGAGATGACAGCATGCGCTTTCAGCAGCTCTTTCGAGGCTCCGGCGCTCATCTCCGAAGAGATTACGCTCGTCAGATACTCCTCCACGTCTATCTGGTTGATGACAACGATGCTGTCCTTGCAGGTGACGAGGTTAAAGGCTCCCTTGAAGCACTGGTCTTCCTGCCGCTGCCAGTGGAAGTTGCGGCCTATAGTGACTGCCTTCAGTTCGAAGGACGAGGCGGGGGAGGCGGGCTCGAAGAAGAGCTCTTTGTATAGCTTGCCGTTGAAGACAATGTTTCCGCCTACAAACAATACACGTTGTTCTCCGGTCAGGAACTGACCGGTTTCCGTATGCACATACTCCCCATGAAATACAAACGAGACGGCCTTCTCACGCATGATGCCGACATTCACTACAGGTGCTTCCATATTAATAATTATTCAATGTGTAAATGTGCCAATGTGCCAATGAAAGATCGTGATTGGCACATTTAGTGCAACGTCACATTGGCACATTTGCATATTATTTCTTAGCTTTTAATGAACTTATCGCCAGATAGGACATTAACATGATATACATTACAACAGCTATCACCCCCGCAAAGTTGCTTTCCATCCACTCTTCATTCACAAGATTTATACCGCCGAAACGCATTGTAGCACTCACTACACCCATCAAAGCTCCACCGGCAATGAAACCGGAGGCCAGCAATGTCCCTTTTTCAAGGCGTGCATTGTTCAATGCCTGGTCTTTGCTGCGGCTGCCCACGTACCAACTGATAGCGCCTCCGATCAATAGCGGCGTGTTCAGTTCCAGCTGGATAAACATACCTAACGAAAAGGCCAGTGCCGGAATCTTGCAGATGTTCAGGATAATTGCCAGTACGGCACCGATGGCATATAAAAGCCAGGGAGCGCCCGACCCGCTCATCAGCGGTTCGATCACGGCCGCCATGGCGTTGGCTTGCGGAGCGGCCAACTGTCCGCTCGTGAAACCGTATGACTGGTTCAGGACCAGGATGACGCCGCCTACAGTGGCTGCCGAAACTAATGTCCCGAGGAATTTCCAGCTTTCCTGCTTGGCGGGTGTGCTGCCTAACCAGTAACCGATCTTCAGGTCGGTGATGAAACCGCCGGCCATCGACAGTGCCGTACAAACCACGCCTCCGATAATCAGTGCCGAAACCATACCGGCTGTCCCTTTCAGTCCGACAGCTACCAGGATGATGGACGACAGGATCAGCGTCATCAGCGTCATGCCCGATACCGGGTTTGTCCCTACGATTGCAATCGCGTTGGCTGCAACAGTTGTGAAGAGGAATGCGATGATACCGACAATCAGCAGTCCGATCAGCGCGTAATACCAGTTATCCAATACACCGAAATGGAAGAACAAATACGTTGCGATCAACGCTACAAAGATGCCGATAGCGATTACTTTCATCGACAAGTCCTTCTGTGTCCGGAGCTCTTCCGTCTGCACAGCGCCCGTCTTTCCTTTCAGCTCTTTGGCTGCCAGGCCGACTGCGCCCTTGATGATTCCCCATGAATTGATAATACCGATCACGCCTGCCGTCGCAATGCCGCCGATACCGATGTGGCGCGCATAGGTCGTAAAGATCTGTTCCGCACTCATGCTTCCCACTGTCGCCGTGATGGCGTCGTTGCCGAACGTCAGCACTTCTGCGCCGAAGAACGCGGACATCAGCGGAATAATCACTAACCAGACGAGGAACGAGCCGGCACAGATAATAGCCGAATACTTCAACCCGATGATATATCCAAGCCCTAAAACGGCCGCACCTGTGTTTACCTTAAACACAACCTTAGCCTTTTCGGCCAGCATTTCGCCGACCCCGACGATGCGCGTGCTGACGGTTTCGCTCCACCAACCGAACGTCGAGACGATAAAGTCATACAGCCCGCCGATCAAACCGGCATAGATAAGCGGTTTGGCCTGATTGCCCCCTTTTTCTCCGGACACCAGTACCTGCGTGGTTGCAGTGGCTTCCGGGAACGGATACTTGCCGTGCATCGTCGAAACGAAATACTTCCGGAACGGGATCAACAGCAGGATGCCGAGGATTCCGCCCAACAGTGAGCTCATAAACACTTCGAAGAAGTTGATCGTTATCTCCGGATATTTGTCTTGCAGGATATAAAGCGCGGGAAGCGTAAAGATAGCACCAGCCACGATCACCCCGCTGTTCGCCCCGATAGACTGGATAATGACATTCTCGCCCAGTGCGTTCTTCCGTTTAAAACCGCTCGACAGTCCGACAGCTATAATCGCAATCGGGATGGCCGCCTCGAATACCTGTCCGACTTTCAGCCCCAGGAAAGCTGCCGCCGCGCTGAATATAACGGCCATGACCAGCCCCCAGAATACGGACCAGGGTGTTACTTCCCGATATTGTTTGTCGGGCGACATGATGGGTTCGTAGACCTCACCTTCTTTCAATTCTCTATAGGCATTTTCCGGTAGCCCGCCCACCTTTTCTTCGTCTTCCTTCTTCACGGTGTTTACTTATTTAGTTAGATTTAATTTGAATACACTTATCGCTTACTGATTAATCACGCAAATCTACACTATTTCTCAATAAGAAGCAAGAGGAAAGACTGCGGTGAAGTAGAGTTTTGTCTACGATCCGTTAACTCTTTCCTTACTACAGATAAACCGTTCGCTTGGCGGTGAACGATCGTCCGCTTGGTGGTGAACGATCGTCCGGCGGCCGGCGAACGATCGTCCGCCGCCAAGCGGACAACTAAGGGAATACATGGAAAGAGTTAATGCATAAGGAAGATTTTGCTTATCTTTGCGCAGAAAGAAGATAAAAGGAATGAATCAGAAATATCCATCTGTCTTATTGGAAAATGCAGTGAACGAGTTGTCGTCCTTGCCGGGCGTAGGGCGGAAGACTGCGCTCCGTCTGGCTTTGTACATGCTCCGCCGGGATGCCGGATATACGGAAGGCTTTGCCGCCGCTTTGGTGGCGCTTCGGCGGGATGTGAAATACTGCAAGGTATGCCATAATATATGCGATGAGGACATCTGTTCCATCTGTGCCGACCCGCAGCGCGACCGTTCGACGGTTTGCGTAGTCGAGAATATTAAAGAGGTAATGGCGATCGAGAACACCGGACAGTTCCGGGGCGTCTACCACGTCCTGGGCGGCATCATCTCGCCGATGGACGGGATCGGACCGGGCGACCTGCAGATCGACAGCCTTGTGCAGCGTGTGGCGGACGGCGAAGTGGGCGAAGTGGTCTTGGCACTCAGTACGACGATGGAGGGCGACACCACCAACTTCTTCATCTATCGCAAGCTATCGCCATATGACGTAAAGATTTCCGTCATTGCCCGCGGCGTTTCCATTGGCGACGAGATTGAGTATGCCGACGAAATAACCTTGGGCCGTTCCATCGTGAACCGCACCAGTTTTAATGATTCCATAAAGATATGAAACTATCAATAGTCATAGTCAACTATAATGTAAAGTATTTCCTCGAGCAATGCCTCTGTTCGGTCCGCGCCGCCGTCCGGGGCATGGAGGCGGAAGTGCTGGTGGTCGACAACCATTCGACGGACGGTTCCCTCGAATACCTCCGCCCGCGCTTTCCGGAAGTGACCTTTATCGAGAACTCCGATAATCCCGGCTTTGCAAAAGCCAATAACCAGGCGATCCGGATGAGCAGCGGCGAATATGTCCTCCTGCTGAATCCCGACACCGTGATCGGAGAGGAGAGCCTGCGTTCCCTCTGCTTCTTCATGGACGAACATCCGGAAGCGGGCGGGATAGGCGTGAAGATGTTGGACGGACACGGAGCGTTCCTGCCTGAGAGCAAGCGGAGTTTTCCGTCGCCCTGGGTCTCTTTCTGCAAGCTGTTCGGGTTGTCTAAACTGTTTCCCCGTTCCCGCGTGTTTGCCCGTTACAGCCTTCCGTATCTGAGCGAGGAGAAGCAGCATAAGGTGGAAGTCTTGGCCGGCGCGTTTATGTTCCTCCGGCGTGAGGCGCTCGACAAGGTGGGGCTGCTGGACGAGTCGTTCTTTATGTATGGCGAAGATATAGACCTGTCGTACCGGATTGTGCAGGGAGGCTATAAGAACTATTACATTCCCGAACGCATCCTCCATTATAAGGGCGAGAGTACGAAGCATGGCGACGTCAAATATGTGAAAGCGTTCTACGGTGCGATGCTGATCTTCTACCGGAAATATTATCCGCATTCCGGTTGGCTGATGGGCTTGCTGATCCGGCTGGCTGTCCTGTTGAAAGGTTCGCTGTCTGCGCTCGTCGGCCTGCTGGGACTGAAGCGGAAACCGCGCTCACGCCATCGCCGCCTGCTGATCCTCTGCCGCGAAGAGATGTTCGAGGAGGTGAAAGCCGCCTGCGTCAAGCGGATGCCGGAGTTGGAGTATGTCAATCTCTGGGACTTGGATGAAGAGCGTGTGATGGATGCCATCTGCCGCCGCAACCAGATGAAGCGTTTCACCGATTTAGCTTTCTGCTATCCCGATGCGCGCTTCGAGCAGATGCTTCTGCTGATGGACAAGATGGTGGATAAGAAGATCTCTTACCATATATATAATAAGGAAAGTAAAAAGTTGATCTGATGGAATTGTTGTCGAACGAAACTATAAGCCTTCGCGCTCCGGAACCGGAAGACCTGGAGTTGTTATATCATTGGGAGAATAATCCCGAATGGTGGGGATTGGGAAATACGTTGGCGCCTTATTCGCGCTATCTGCTGAAAGAATATATTGCCGAATCCCACCGGGATCTGTTCGACCTGAAACAATTGCGCCTGATGATCGACTATCGTCCGACCGGAGCAACTGTCGGGATGTTGGACCTGTACGATTTCGAGCCGCATCACCGGCGTGCCGGAGTCGGCATCCTGATCGATCCTGTTTATCAGAAGAACGGCCTGGCAACGGAGGCGCTCGGCCTGTTGATCCGCTATGCCTTCTCTTTCCTTAAACTCCGTCAGCTATACGTGCATATTCCGGTTGGCAATGAAGCCAGCAAAGCGTTGTTTACCCGTTGCGGCTTCACCGTGACAGGCATACTGACAGACTGGATAGCCACTGAAGACGGCTATTCGGACGTACTGGTTATGCAACGTATCAATAAATAAGCGTGTAAATGAGGGGCGGGGATCAGTTCAGATAAGGATCTTTCGGATACTTAGTCCAAGTTTCATATTGGCTGCCGAGCGATTCGAGCGAACGCTTCCAGAAATCTTCGCCCTCGGCAAGCAATACGTTCCGGTTGGAGGCATGGCTCACAACCCATGAGTTCTTGGAGATTTCATTCGTCAGCTGTCCTTCCTGCCAGCCGGAATAGCCCAGGAAGAATTTCACTTTCCCATCGATCGGATGCCCGTTCTGAATGTAGCGCAACAGCGCATTGAAGTCTCCATCGAAGTAGAGATGCTCGTTGATCTTGACCGAATTCGGAATAATCATATCTCCCAACGAATGGATAAAGAACAGGCGGTTTGCACTGACCGGACCGCCTAAGTAGATCGGCATATCCGGATACTTCTTCAAGTCCTCAAAGAATGTGTTGACCAATAGTTCGGTCTTTTTGTTCAGGACGAGTCCCATCGAGCCTTCCGGTGCATGTTCCACCAGCAATACAACGGAACGTTGGAAATAGGCGTCTTGCAGGAAAGGTTCTGATATCAGTATGCTTCCCTGAGCCGGGAGCACATCATTATGTGTTATTTTAAATATGTTGTTATACATTGCCATAGCGGGACTTTAACTTGCTGGTTAATAATAAAACTGCGACAATATATAGCTTTTGGGTTAAAGAAACAAATGAAAAACCGGGCTTCCGTGTTAATGTATATTAAACAGAAGCCCGATTCGTGTTAATTATGCCGTGTGATTCTCTTTGAAGAGCTTCAGGCGCTCTTCGAGGAGTGCATACTGATGCGGTTTGATAAAAGAGGTGCAGGCGCGCAAGCCTTCCTGGTTACTTCCCGTCGTGCTCAATGAGATGGCGCTTACTCCGTAGTAAATGAGTTCTTCCATCAATTCGCCTCCGGTCATGCCCGGATAGGAGATCGTGAAGTAGAACCCGTCGGCAATCGGCTCGTCCAAGTCGTGGTCGTACACGATCCGGAAGCCGTAGTCCGTAAATATCTTCTTGAGCTTTTCCGCCCGGCGTCCGTATTCCTTCACTTCCGAAATGAAGTCGAACGTTCCGTCTGATGCCGCCTTGAACATGGCTGCCAGTGCAAATTGCGCCGAATGGCTTGTTCCGGACGACATGGCATAGAGTACGCGGTGGATGTACACCGTTCCGAATGTGCCTCCGCCGTAACGTTGTGTCAGTCCCGGATAGGCGCGGTGATAGAGTTTGTCGGAGATTGCTGTTACACCGATGCGCTGGCCGGCATAGCTGAAGGCTTTGGAACCGGAGATTTGCAGGATGTAATTGTCCGTATAGCGTGCGACTGTTGCCTGATAAGGCGCCTCAAACGGTTTTCCGAGTGGCTTGCGGAAGTCCATAGCGAAGTAGGCGAGGTCTTCGATTACAATCGTGTCGTATTTATTCGCCATCTCTCCGATAATCTTCAGTTCTTCTTCTTTCAGGCAGAACCAGGCGGGATTGTTGGGATTGGAGTAGATCATGGCGGCGATGTTTCCTTTGGAAAGATACTGTTCCAGTACTTCACGCAGCTTTTCTCCGCGGTATTCATAAACGTCGAACGATTCATATTTATAACCCATCACCACGATCTGCTGTTTCTGCACAGGGAAACCCGGGTCGATGAACAGGATCGTGTCTTTTCCTGGCGTGCATTGTCCGCTGACCAGGAACGAAGCGTATGTTCCCTGCATGGAGCCGGTCACGGGCACACAACCTTCCGGTGCGACGTCGATATCGATAAACGCTTTGATGAAGCGGGAGGCTTCGGCTTTTACTTCCGACGTCCCGTTGATATTCGGATAGATGGATGCAACGCCGTCTTGGAGTGCCTTGATCTCGGCATCGACGCCCACTTGGGCGGCTTTGAGGCCGGGAACACCCATTTCCATGTGGATAAATTCTGTTTTTGTCTCTTGTTCGAGTTGTGTGGATATCGCAACAACCTCACGTATTGTAGCTTTCCCGAAGTCGGGAAGTCCGTAGCCATCGATTATTCGTCTGGCAGTCTGATAATCTACAGGAGTATTCTTCATGATTACTATTATTTATATGAAGGGCAAAAGTAGGAAAATAATCTTTCCGAAGTAAATATTTGTCATGAAACTATTGCAAGATTCAAAATAATATCTACCTTTGCACCGCAATCAAGAGAGATCGCACTAAACTTTGGTTCGGTAGTTCAGCTGGTTAGAATACATGCCTGTCACGCATGGGGTCGCGGGTTCGAGTCCCGTCCGGACCGCTTTCAAAGAAAGCAAAATAAAGAAAAGCTCTGTAATTAATAATTACAGAGCTTTTTTATTATGGGAATATGATATCTTTTCAGAACAGGAAGCCAAGTGAGAAACTCATTATATTCGTACGCTTGTCGATGCTGAGCGCTCCTTCCTTGTTGGAGGCGTTATTGTTGATTTCGTGGAAGTCGGATGCAACTTCGTTCAAGCCGAATTCATAGCTGAAGTCAAAAAAGAGACGCCAGATGCTGACTCCTAATCCGGCGGCAAGGCTGATACCGAAAGGCGTACTGTTGTCTACAAACTCGCGGGGCATGTCTGTCAGGCTCGTACTGTAGCGATTCTTATAATTGTATTTGATATTAGGGCCGAACATCATGCTTAACGCATAAGGGCCTTCTTTGACCAGGTAATAGCCGACCATTACCGGTAATTCCAGTGTGGCTGCCTTATAGGTGATCCTGTTTTTGCTTACAGGGTTTGGGGCGAGTGGTCCGTCAAGCGGAAAGTTGTCTTCCTGTGGAATGTTGAAGCGGATATCGCCTTCCGAATATTGCCAGGTAAGGCTCGGCTGTATGTAAAAACGATCGATATTCACACGTGCGAATACCGAAGCTTGGTAACCTACCTTATATTGCAGACGTATGTCTTCCATCTCCACATCATCGATTGTCAGGGAGTTGACAATAGGAAGGGCTGCGTTCATTCCGACTTTTCCTCCCCAGTTGAATGTCTTGTCTTTTATGGAGATAAACTTCTGGGCATTTACCGGAAAGCAGAGTGGAAGTATCAGCAATAGCAGGTAAATCTTCTTCATCTTTATTTTTTCTTTTTGACCGACCAGCCGAACTTACCGACAAAGTCGCCCAATCCATAATACTTGCCATGGGAATATGCCAACAGATCGGCGCGTTGCATATCGAAAGCCCCTGTCTCCGGATCTAAATATTTGTCGTCGGCCTGAACGTTTACCACATCGGCGATAAACATATCGTGGCTTCCCAACGCCATAACCTCTTTCACCCGGCATTCGATACAGAGCGGACATTCTTCTATGATCGGGGCATTGACAACCGAGGCTTTGCCGGGCGTCAGTTTCATCTCTTCAAACTTAGCGTGGTCCCTGCCGGAGTTGACACCGCACCAATCGGTTGCATAAGCCAATTCCCGGGTTGTCAGGTTGATGACAAACTCCATATTCTTTTTCAGGATCGGATAGGAGTGACGTTCCGGACGTACGGATATATAACACATCGGCGGATTGGTACAGATCGTACCGACCCACGCGACGGTTATTATATTATATTCTGAAGGCTCTGAGCCACAACTTACCATTACCGCTGGTAAAGGGTAGATCATCGTGCCGGGCTTCCAGTCGTGTTTCATACAAATTATTTGATGATAATATCTTCTTTATTGATCTTACGCTCGCAATAATGACATCTGATCGTGCCTTTTTCCTTGTCGATCACATCGAAGCGGGTTGGCATCGGTTCATTATTGGTGATGCATTTCGGATTGTTACATTTAACCAGACCAACCAGTTCGTCCGGCAAAGTAACCGTCTTCTTCTCTACAACTTCATAATCGCGGATAATGTTCAGGATCACATTCGGGGCGATCAGGGCGATCCGGTTGATTTCCGCATCGCAGAAGAACTTGTCGGAGATCTTGATTACACCTTTACATCCCATTTTGTTACTGTGGAAGTTGTTGCCGATTGTGATTGTATTGTCCATGTTTTCCAGTCCCAGCAATTTAGCTACTTTAAACAACTGGCTGGGGGGGATATGATCGATGGCCGTACCGTTTTCTAAAGCGGCGACCTGTAATTCTTTTTTCTTTTCTGCTGACATAGCTTTATAATTGAAAATGGATAATTGAAAATTGAAAATTAATGAACTGGGTTCTTATTCTTCAACAGGGATTCCCAATACTTCACAGATGATAGCCTGGCGGGCAAACAATCCGTTGCGTGCCTGCTGGATGTAGTAAGCCTTGGGATTGTCGTCCACATCATAAGCAATCTCGTTTACACGAGGCAGCGGATGCAGGATGCGCAGGTTTTCGCGACTGTTTTTCAGCATGTCGTTCTTCAGGATATACACATTCTTCACGCGTTCGTATTCTTCAAGGTCGGTGAAGCGCTCGCGTTGTACGCGGGTCATGTACAGAATATCCGTTTGGTTGATGATCTCTTCCGTAAATTCGGTATATTCATTGTATTTGATGCCGTGTTTATCGCAGAAATTCTTTTGTTCGTCCGGCATGCGGAGTTCGTTCGGAGCGATAAAGTTGAATGTCGGATTGAAATGGGACATCCCTACGATCAGCGAGTGCACGGTACGTCCGTATTTCAGGTCGCCCACCATCGTGATGGTCAGGTCGGTCAGCTTGCCTTGTGTCTTTTGGATGGAATACAAATCCAGCATGGTTTGTGAGGGATGTTGGTTTGCACCGTCTCCGGCATTGATGATAGGGATATTTGTTACCTCCGAAGCGTAGCGGGCAGCGCCTTCCAGGTGATGGCGCATAATGATCAGGTCGACATAGTTGCTTACCATCAGGATGGTATCTTTCAGTGTTTCGCCTTTGGAAGAACTGGTCGTGGATGCATCGGAGAAACCGACCACACGTCCGCCCAACCGGTTCACGGCAGTCTCAAAACTGAGACGGGTACGGGTGGAGGGTTCGAAGAACAAGGTCGCTGCAACTTTGCCTTCCAGCACCTTACGGTTCGGATTCGCTTCAAACTTCCTGGCGTTATCCAGAATACGAAGAATGTCCTCTTTGGTACATTGATCGATAGAAACTAAACTTTTACTTTTCATTGTTGTGTATATTCTGTCTTATGCGTACAAAAGTATAAAAAAATGCATAGACAATGTCATGGCTTCTGTTATTTTTCTCCGTATTTCCTGTTTGAGGCTTTTTGCTGTAAATATGCGAATATTTGCCATTTATTCCGTAAAAAAGAACACTCTGTTTGTGATATATAGTTATATATTTGTGTGACAGTAATTAAGATAAGGTGCACTATTATTATTTATCCATATTCACAATTAATAATAGGCCTTGAAACCGAACACCTGACTGGCTTTAATTAAAACTGTAGGCTATGATTTAAAATACCATTCAGTAACAGAGGATAATTGCGGTGCTTGCGTATAAAAAACAATTAGTTAGTAGCCCTCTGTGCTGAGTGGTTATTTTATATCTTTTCGACAAAGTACGGATAATTCAAATTTTGCCGGATATGGGACAATCAATTATTATTTAGGGGGGCTTATTGTAAAAAACGTATTTTTCAAGAGAAAAAGAGGGTTGAATCCAAACAAATGTTAATCCGCTTTTTTGACCTCAAAAAGGGACTTTTTCTACTTTTTTGAGTGTTTTTCTCCATTATGACCGTCCTCTTTGCCAC
>NZ_QREV01000009.1:0-93624 GCF_003363715.1 Parabacteroides acidifaciens | reverse complement strand
TAGTGCACTCGGCACCTCGCGAAGATTAGCACGGTCGTAATGGCGATTTGGACGGTCGTAATTGGAAAGAAGACCGTCCAAAGGGCAAAAAAGCCCCTGAATTTCCTTGGGATATTTGGAACACCGTCCGTTTTATTTTCAAATATTCGATTCTCCGGGAGTTAAGCTTTATCACTTTGTTGGTATTTCCGTATTTCGGCAATCAAAATGTACGCTTTTTGAAACGGTCCCGGCACCTCGTTTTTTTACTTGTCAAAAAGAGAGGCTAAAACCGTAAAAAGAGTCAATCCAAAATGAATCGGAATTTCGGATGAAATAGAAAAATAGCTGAAAAAGGGGGTTGTTGTAAAATTCTGCCGATTCTCCGGATAATACATATTTGTTTTGACTTACCAGATTGAATTTTTTTATTTAGCTTTGTAAGCTAAGTAACAAATATAACAAAATGTCTATCAATAAAACTCTATATAGTGCTTCTTTTACAGCTGCAAGTCTGGCTTTTAACGAGACGAATGCGTTGTTGCCGATTTTGATGTCTACTGACGCAGATGTACTTATAAAGGATGAAATACGAGAAAATAGATTGCTTCATATCCATTCGGAACAATCCCGTAAACGCGTAATTACCGAGATTCAAAAACGCTTTAGATCTGTTGGGCGCTCTTTTTGGGAGTTGTATATGAATCAACAGGAAAAAGAACAGCGTACTTTTTTATTCTTTGTCCTTCTGAAATGTTACCGTTTACTTTTTGATTTTCATTTTAATGTTGTCATTCCTAAATGGAGATCGGTGGAACAGAAAGTGGCTACTTCCGATTTTCTTTCAGAACTATATGAATTAGCTGCCAAAGATAAGTTTGTAGACAGTTGGTCGGAACAGACCAAAAAGAAGGTAGCAAAGACTTATATTGTTATACTGAAACAATGTGGAATATTGGATGCGGTTACAATGAATTTAAGTTCTTTGCGTTTGAAAGATGAGAACTATGCTTATTTTTTGCAGAACAATGAAGGTTGGTTTTTGGAAGCGTGTCTGCTTCCTGCTTATGAGATAGAACGAATAAAGGAGATTTTAAGATGACGGTTGAGCAATTATATGAAAAGTTATGTGATCCCTGTTTTCAGAATACGGAAGAAGGCGATTTGTTTTATAACTTTTATATTTATTTATATGATGCGGAAAAAGAATATGAGATACGCAAGCAGATTCAACAATTTAAGGAGAATCTGATTCGTCCAGCCAACTATGTGGATGTACTGATGATGAATCTGTATGACACTTTTTGTGAATTTATGAACGGGCTTTCTTTTGGAAAGAAGCATCCGTCTTATTTGCAGTATCTTTTTGATAAAGATGCAGAGAATCAAGAGGCTGTAATGCGCTCTTTGACGACAAAAGCGAATAGTAAAGAGTTTTATGAATATATTCACCAGCGTATATTGGCTCATATCTCTACAGAAACGGATTACAAACGGCCTTATGTTTTTTTGTATGGAATAGGGCAGATGTATCCTTTGTTGCGGACAAATGTGTTTCTAACAAATTATGAAGCTTATAATGAAGTGAACAAGTATAAAATAATTGTTTTTTATCCGGGAAAACAGGTTGATAATACTTTTAGTCTTTTCGGATGTCTGGAAGATGCCCATGCTTACAGGGCTACACTATTAATTAATGATTAATCGGCGATAGTATGAAATTACAAGACTTATACAGTAAAGATATTACTAGGGCTGTCAATCCGGCAGTTTCGGTAAGTGACTTGGATGAGAAGACAGTTCGGATAGAAATTGAAGAATATGTTTTTACCGATGAAATTATAAATGGACTTTATACGATACTGAATGCGATTAAAAATAAGAAAGTACATCATACCGGTATCTGGTTAAATGGATATTACGGTTCCGGAAAGTCACATTTCTTGAAATATTTGAATTATTGTATTTCTTCCCAATATCAGGAAAGAGCATTGGCACGTTTGGTCGAGGCTGTAGAGTTGCATGATCCGATGCGACATGGCAACAGTGCGAGCGAGGTAATGCCTTCCGATATGCGGGACTTGGCTCTTTGGCTTCAGCGTGCGACTGTCGATATCGTCATGTTCAATATCGGAGCGGTTCATAATATCCGGGGAAACGAGAAGCAGGTCTTTACCGAGGTTTTTTGGGGTGAATTTAATGCTTTCCGGGGATTCAACCATTTTAATATAGCTTTGGCACAGCATTTTGAAAAATTACTTCAAAACAAAGGCGTTTTTGATGCTTTTAAGTCACGTTTGGAAGAGGAAGGATTCGATTGGGAAAAGCAGGCGGATGATTTGGCTACACAGGAATTGGATTTTATTCTGGAAATGGGAAAAGAACTGGTTCCGACGATGAGTATTGATGCGATCCGTCCTAAAATAGCTAACGACAATTATAATGTCAGTGTTGAGAAATTCATGAACGAATTGCAACTGTATCTGGCTGATAAAGATGATGATTACCGATTGTTGTTTCTGGCGGATGAGGTTTCCCAATTTATCAATAACCGCCGGGGCGTATTGTTGCAGTTGCAGGAATTGATCACGAGTTTGCATGAAAAATGTGGGGATAAAATATGGGTGGCTTGTACAGCACAGCAAGATCTTTCGGAGTTGGTCGGTGCTTGTAACATCGTGAAAGGCTCGGAAGACTATGGTAAGATTATGGGACGTTTCGAAGTTCGAGCTTCCTTGAAAAGTACACAACCCGAATATATTACCCAGAAACGTATTCTGGACAAGAAAGGAACGGCTATGGTTGAGTTGGGAAAGCTGTATCAGGAGAAAAAGGATGCGATCTCTTCCCAGTTTCAGTTGCCTTTGTCCTACCGTTCGTATAGCTCCGAACAGGATTTTGTGGATTATTATCCTTTCGTCCCTTATCAGTTCAAGTTGATCGCTAAAGTGTTTGCTTCTTTTGAGAATTTAGGATATGTGGTGACGGAAGTTAAAGATAATGAGCGATCGATTCTGAAGATAACTCACAGTACGGCTAAACTGACAAAAGACGAAGAGGTCGGTAAGTTTATTTCTTTCGACCAGTTTTTCCGGGAGATGTTCGACCAGAATCTGACGGCATTAGGACAGAAGGCTATGAAAAATGCCAAAGATATTATCAGCACTTATTCGAATCCGGAATTTGGAGAGCGGGTGGTAAGGCTCATTTTTATGATCTGCAATCTTTCGGATACGGAAAAGTTGTTGTTCCCTGCTTCTTTGGAAAATCTTGTTTGTCTGTTGATGCAAGATGTCGATGCAAATAAATTGCGGTTGCGTAGCGAGGTTGAAAAGGTTCTCCAGTTCCTTATAGAGAAGAGCGTTTTGCGTAGTGAACGGGGGAAAGACGGGGCGCCCGATACCTATTGCCTGTATTCGGAAGATGAAATGCAGGTTGCCCAGTTGATCAAGAATCAGCAACCGGATGTAAATTCTATCTCCGAACAATTGAAAAATATATTTTTCGGTTATTTAGCCAATCCGTCCAATAAAGTAATCTATTGCGATAATGCGTTTACGTTGGGCGTTTCCATTATGGGGCGTAATTATCTGACGAATAATCCGGATATCGCTGTGGAGTTTGTGATGGATAGCGATACGCCGAATCCGGATCAGTATGCTTTTAGAAATGACAAGAATCGTTTAGCCGTTTTTCTGTTTCCGCTGTATGCTGAAAATAAAGAATTGCAACGGGATTTCTTCTGGTATTGCCAGGTGCAGAAGTATCGTACGGATGTACCTCCGGCCAATGATAGCCGTGCACAGACGAATAAGGAATTTGCCGAACGGGCATTGGAAGTTTATAATAATAAGATTAAGCCAGTATTCCACCAGATGTTCGACACTTGCTCTTTTGTCGCCGGTGCGAGTGTGATCCAATCGGAGGAATTAGGTGCCAAAAAAGGGGCTGATCGGTATAAAGAGGTTTTGACCAGGCATTTGTCAACTCTTTATCCGCGTGCGGCTATGTGTTCATCAGCTGATTTTCCGCGGACGACGGATGATTTGAAACGGAAAATAATGCGGTCGGTTGAAGCTGGCGATTATTCGGAGCTATCCGGTATGACCCGTCCGGAGCAGGAGGTGGAAACCTTCTTGAACCGGCAAATACGGGATGTGATGCTTCCCGAAATATTGAAACATTTTAAAGCTTCTCCTTTCGGCTGGTCTGATTTCTCGACGATTTATGTCGTGAACGAATTGGTTAGAAGGGGAAAGCGCGCCTTTACATATAATAATGAGCCGAATTGTTCCCGTGAACAGATTGCGGACAGGATCGTCAGAACTTCGGAGCAACCGAAATTCGCTGTTTCCGTAGCGGAACAAATCCCGCAGGATTTGATTAACGAAGCGATAGAGGCTTGGAAATATATATTCAATATCGTACAGGTCTTTAATACGATAGATGGGAATGAACTATTCCGCCAGATGAAAGAAATGGACGGGTCCGCTTTGGTGCAGGTTCGGAAGGAATACCAAAAACTATATGAACAGTGTCGGCATTATCCTTTCAGTTCTGTTTTGTCCGAACTGTTGGATATGCTGGACGAATGGAGCTTAGAACGGGATGCTGAGAAATTCTTCAAGCAAGTGATTGCTATGCGTGAAGAGGGTCACCTTTGCGTGGATCGTTGTAAGCAAGTGGCAGTTTTTATGCATGATCAGGTCGATAACTATGAAAAACTGTTGAGGTTCCTGGAAGAGAATACTGATAACTTTAATTATCTTCCGGAATCGTGTTGGGATTCCTTGAGAGAATTGAAAAAGTTGAAAACGGATGAGTGGCCGATACAAGATTTCCGTATTTACCTAAAGCTAAAAAAAGAGATCGAATTAGAAATCCGTAAGGTAAAGGATCAAATCCGTAAGGAGATTGAAAACGGTTGTAATGAGGGCTTTGACCGATTGGACCAGTTAGCCGTTCAGCAAAATGTGGATCGATGTATTTATGCTGATCGGGATGCAGTTATTGTGAAGAGAAAAGCTCCTGAACAAATCGCCACATTAAAATTGAATCTCAATACGATTGACAGATTCTTTGCGGATCAAGTGGCGAAGATTTGGGCAGAAGTCAACCGGAAAGAGAAAAAGCCTGTTTCCGGCGTAAAGGGAAGCGATATGGGGAAACCGGTTGATTCGGGTGTTCCTTCTTCCAAAGTCGCGGAATCTCCCACACTAAAGACAGTTTCTTTGAAGACGGGAACAGTTCATGTCATAAAAACAGAACAAGATGTGGATGCTTATTTATCTTCCTTGAAAGAACAATTGATGTCGTATATTCAGAAGGACGAACAAATTATTATTGAGTAAATGGATACCAATTCGATAAAGAAATTTGCCGTAAAGGCACGTGATATATTAAAGGCGGGTGTGGCACAGCGTTTATCTGCGTTGGGCTTCGATAGCGAAGGTCATGCGGACGAACTTCCTCAACAGCTGTCCGGCGGCACGTTATACCAGGAAAGGCTTTGGGACGAGTCGTTTTATGACAAATGGATGAAACTGTATCATCAGATTGAACATTCGGGTATAAAAGAGGTGTATGAAGAAGCGGCTTATACCTGGTTCAACCGTTTTATGGCGATTCGTATTATGCAAAAGAATGGTTTTGTCGCCCCGGTATTGGCATATGAGTCCGAAGATTTGCGTATTCCGTTGATCGTAGCGGAAGCACGTCGGGGACGCTTGCCCCAAATGTTGGAACGTGACCGCCTGAAGCTGCAAAGTTTGTTGGGCGATGATACGAAAGAGGTGGAACAGTTTGCTTTACTGATCACTTCGTTTTGCCATTTCAATCCGTTGCTAAACCGTGTGTTCGGACAGATGGCGGATTATACGGAGTTATTGTTGCCGACCAATATCTTGTCGGAAGGCGGTTTTATCGATTTGCTGAATCATACGGATTTTATCTCGGATGAAGACTATCGGCAGTCTGAATTGATCGGTTGGCTTTACCAATTCTATATCTCTGAAAAGAAAGACGAGGTGTTTGCTGCTTTCAAGAACAAAAAGAAAGCGGAAGCAGAGGATATTCCGGCAGCGACACAGATATTTACGCCGAATTGGATTGTAAAGTATATGGTGCAGAACACGGTCGGACGTATCTATTTGGATAATAATCCGTATGGCGATTTAAAAGAAGGCTGGAAGTATCTGGTCGAGCCTTCCGAACCGACATCGGACGATGCGAAACTGGAAATCTCGGATATCGAAGCGATGAAAGTGCTGGATCCGGCTTGTGGTTCCGGACATATTCTAGTGGAAGCCTTTGATTTGTTTTATCAGATTTACAGGGAAGAAGGATATTCCCGCCGGGAGGCAGTCGAGGCGATCTTGACACGTAACTTGTTCGGTGTGGATATCGATACACGTGCCCGCCAGTTGGCGATGTTTGCCTTGTTGATGAAAGCGGCTCAGCTGGATCCTTATTTTTTAGAAGCCGGCGTTTTGCCTCAAGTGCTTGATATGAGTGGCATTCCGGAGATAAACGCAGGGACAAAAGGTGATCTGTCTGATTTGTTGATAACACGGGATGATAAAGTGCTGACGGAGTTAATGGATGCTTTGAAGTTGATGCAGCAGGCAAATAATCTGGGATCGATTATGAAATTCCGGATTTCTTCGGAAACGCGCGATTTGGTAGAAAGACGTTTGCGCGAATACCGGGAGAATGGTGAATTACCGCCGAGCGTACAGGCGTTCCTTCCGGCTTTTCGACTCTTGTTGGTTCTGACTGCGCAGTATGCCGCGGTTGTAGCCAATCCGCCGTATATGGGGAGTGGGAATATGAATGCGGCGTTGAGTAAATATGTGGCGGATAATTATACGGAAGGGAAAGCAGATTTGTTTGCTGTTTTCATGTATGTCGCTATGAATTTGCTTCAGGACAAAGGGAAGATGGGCATGATAAATATGCAGAGTTGGATGTTTCTTTCTTCGTTCGAGAAACTGCGTAAGTTTTTCCTGGATAATTATCAGATCGATAATATGCTGCACCTCGGTCCTCGCACATTTGATGAGTTGAGTGGCGAGGTGGTTCAGAATACGACGTTTGTTATTTCTAAACATTTGCCTTTAAATGGTGGTGTGTATCATCGATTGATAGATGGACGCTGTTGTGCAGATAAGGAGGATTTGTTTTTTAAAGGAGATAATTGCTATAAAAATATTTCTCAGAAGAACTTCGAGAAGATTCCGGGATGTCCGATTGGGTATTGGGTGAGTAACAAAATTATTAAAACGTTCTCTGATAAAACTTTTGATCAGATTATTTTAGCTGATGGTCAGAATAAGACGGGAAATAATGATATGTATTTGCGATTATTGTGGGAACTATCTTGTTTAAAAATAGGGAAAGGAAAGAAATATATTCAATACGCCAAAGGTGGTATTTTTAGAAAATGGTATGGGAATATAGAGCATTGTGTTCAATGGGATAAACGTGCACAAGAATTTTATAGAAAAGATAAAATAGCAAGAATAATAAAAGAAAAATATTGGTTTAAGAAGGGGTTTACTTTTTCTCGTATGAGTTCTATTGTTAATTGTCGATTGTTAGACGAACAGGGAACATTTGATGCGACAACAATATCTTTTTATTTATTACCACAATATGACTTATTGTATCATGAATGTTTAGGATTTTTTAATTCAAAAATCTGTGATTCTTATGTTAAGTTGTTAAATCCAACATTGGTATTTCAGCTTGTAGATATTAGGAATATACCAATTTTATTTTATCAGTGTGAACAAATACACAGTATGGTTAGAGGTTGTATAAAAATATCTCGCCAAGATTGGGACTCCCACGAAACCTCCTGGGACTTCCAACAAAACGAACTCATCCGTTTAAGCCGGGAAGATTTCAGTTCCACCAGCACGGAACAAAAGTTTCATGAGCATGAAACAAAAGTTTCATGGGCATGGAACAAAAATTTCATGGGCATAGAACAACTTTTCCATGCTTACATACAATACTGGACATCCCAGTTCCTCCAACTTCACCATAACGAGGAAGAACTCAACCGACAGTTTATCGAAATCTACGGCCTGCAAGACGAACTTACGCCCGATGTTCCTTTAGACGAGATCACAATCCTTCAGCAAGGCGAAATCTCTATCGTTGACGGACAATTGAAGTTTAATGCTGATGCCGTTATCAAGCAATTTATCAGTTATGCTGTCGGTTGCATGATGGGACGTTATCGTCTGGATCGTCCGGGATTGCATATTGCTTATCCGAATCCTTCGGCGGAGGATATTGCTCCCTATATGTATAACGACAGGGAATTTGTGATCGATGACGACGGCATTATCCCTTTGATGACATCTAAATGTAATTTCTCGGACAATGCATTGAATCGTTTTAATAACTTTGTCCTGCAAGTATTCGGCGAAAAAGCATTGGCGCAAAATCTGAATTTCATAGAAGCTTCCATTGGTAAGACATTGGAAACCTATTTTGTCAAGGACTTCTGGAAAGAGCATTGCCAGCGTTATAGCAAACGACCGATCTACTGGTTGTTCAGCAGTAAGAAAGGCGCTTTTCAAGTATTGGTCTATATGCACCGGATGAATAAATATTCCGCCGATAAAGTTCGTAGCCATTATTTGTTGCCTCATATCCAGTACTTGCTTTCGCAGATCGCTGAACTGGAAGCGCAGGCCTCTTCGTTGACAACCGTCCAACGTAAAGAACTGGCCGGTTTGCAAAAAGATTTGGCCGAGTGCAACGAATACGATCTCTATTTGAAAGACGTTGCCGACGCACAAATAGATTTCGATCTGGATGACGGCGTAACGGTCAACTATGCGAAGTTTAAGGGAGTGTTGGCTCCGATTAAATAAGGACGATTGCATTAACGATGGAAAATGGCATGGAAAATATAAAAGAATTGTTTAATCATCTTCGTTTCCAATGTGAGAATGAAGTCATCGAATTCAAAAAAGCGGAACGTAATTTTGATATCTCGGAGTTGGGCAAATATTTTTCCGCTTTGAGTAATGAAGCCAATTTGCGTGGATTGGATTTCGGATGGCTTGTTTTCGGTGTGGAAGATAAGACTCGTATGGTTATCGGTTCTTCTTTCAAGGTCGGACATATCCATTTGGAGCGATTAAAGGAAACAATTGCCCAGAATTTGACCGAGCGTATTTCTTTTCGTGATATTTATGAGTATTATGAAGAAGGTAAACGCATCTTGATCTTTAAAATTCCGGCAGCACCCAGAGGATTGCCGATCGCATGGAACGGACAATGCTATGGGCGTCGGGGAGAAAGCCTTGTGCCTCTTGATCCGAGTAAGTATGATGAGATGCGTAACCAGACTTTACATACGGATTGGTCGGCTGTAATCGTGCCGGATGCGACCTTAAATGATTTGGATGAAGAAGCTTTGGCGAAAGCGCGTGTCATGTTCAAAAAGGTAAATCCCCGTTTGGCCAATGAAGTGGATGACTGGGATACCTGGACCTTTCTGCAAAAAGCGGAAGTTGCGTATGAAGGCCAATTGACGAGGGCTGCTTTGCTGCTTTTGGGAAAAGAGGATTGTCGTCGTTTTATGCGTCCGGCTGTTTTGCAGATTACCTGGGTTTTGCGCGACAGTCGAGATATGGAAATCGATTATGAACATTTTACCATTCCTTATTTGATGACTGTGGACAAAGTTTTGGCAAAGATCCGTAATCTCACTTTTCGGGAATTGCCGGGTGGAACTTTATTTCCGGATACCATGAAACAGTATGACGATTATACGATTCGTGAGGCTTTACACAATTGTATTGCTCATACGGATTATAAAATGGAACAGCGCATAACGTTGGTGGAGGTTGAAAATACATGCCTGTACTTTTCTAATGGAGGAGGTTTTATTCCGGGTAACGTAGAGAACGCGATACGGCAGAACGGGCCTCAGAAATATTACCGAAATCGCTGTTTGTGTTCGGGAATGGTGAATTTCAACATGATCGATACGATCGGACGGGGAATTAAAAAGATGTTTATGGAGCAGCGAAAGCGCTATTTCCCGATGCCTGATTATATGATTGACGAGGTGAACCGGGAAGTGACGGTGAAAATATATGGTCAGATGCTGGATTCAAAATATGTAGATATCCTGAAAGAGGATTTGGATCTGTCATTGGCTGAGTGTATGTGGCTGGATGCTATACAGAAGCACCGACCCATTACGGATGATGCTATAAAAAGTTTAAAGGCTAAAAAACTTATTGAAGGAAGAAAACCTTGTTTCTTTATTTCGGCGAAAACGGCGAAGGCTATGAATCAGTTACCTGAATATGTCCGTTTATCCGGAATTGACAAGGATGTTTGCTGGGAGTTAGTGAAAAAGATATTGTTGAAGTCCGGTGATAAGGGAGTTTCCCGTGCGGATATATTCAAAACATTGACAAATGCCCTTTCGGAAATGAAGGATGATAATCAGAAACTGAAATGGGTGAGTAACTATCTGGCAGCATTAAGGAAGGAGCATAAGATCGAATATAAAGATCGACGATGGTTTTTAGTCGTGAATTAGTCGTGAATTAGTCGCGTTTTAGTCGCGTTTTTAGTCGCTCTGTTTATGTATGTTTCTTTTTATCAGTATGTTATGGTGAAATGGTTTAGTCGCGATTGTTAGAAAATGAAGTATGATGATACAAAACAAAATATATAGTTATTTCGAACGGAACGAAAATCTCCGTGTTTTATTCCTCTTTGATCCGGTGGATGAAATAGGGGCGGAACTGTATGACCTGGAGTGGAAACCAGGATATCGATATGTTGATTTCGATGGATGTTGGTTTCGTACACAATATCGATTGGAGCATGAATGGGCAAACGATAAAGTGATATTGCGTTTCCTTCGTCAAAGTCCGGCGACAACAAAGGATAAACAAGATTTTCCCTTGTTGGGATTGCTTGTTGCCAATATGGAGTATAAAAATGATGATTATGCCGCTTTTATGCAGCATAATCATATAGATATGCGCTTTTCCCAGTATGTTCAACGTCATATAGCAGAATTGCAACTTGAAAAGGTGAATAAGATTATTGGGGCTTATTATAATCAGAACTTTGATATCAATGTTGTGAATCGTGGAATGATTTCAGTTTATCTGGAGGCGAGCAAGTTGCTTGATTGGGATGAGATTCTGGTTCGTTTATTGATATTGGGATTATCGGAAGAAAAGAATAAAAGGGACTCTTTTTTCAGGAAGTTGATCGGTAATAAAGATGCGCAGCATGCATTGGATCATGCGGTAGAAGATTATTTTGGAGTTCAAATATCTTATAATGAGGAAGAACGTGTAAAACGATTGGTGGAATGTCTGAAATATAATGCGATAACCCAATCATTAGCGATAATACCGACGGATCGATACAAAAGTTACAAGATAACAAATGCTTATAGGCTGCAATTAATGAACCGTGTTTTGGAATGCGGGTTGCAACATGTGCGTCTGTCTGATAAATTTTTAAAGTCATTAACGCTGTTAGGAAAAGATATTCAAGAGTCGGAAATTATCAAATATTATGGGGCAAAGGCGAATTATTTCTATTTGCCCGACGCTTTGTGTTGGCCTATTTTGCAACAATTGTTACTGCGGATAAACACGGATGCCGAAAGTATTTTCTCCTATGTGCGGGAGATGAGTATCCGGATAAATCGGGAGTCGGAGGTGCTTAAAGTTGTTCATTATGTAGAGAAAGCAGCCTCTTACTATAAGTCGGTAAAAAGTTTGGGTTCTTTGGTTTTGAATTCTCCGGATTTATATATCCGGAAATATGTAACTGAATTTTATCTTGTAGATAATTGCTACAGAAAGTCTTTGGCTGTTTTCAACGGTATAAATTTAGCCGATTGCCCTATTTCAGAAGAGCTGAATGTATTTAAAAAGCAATTGGATGAGGATTATGCGCAGTTGACTTTTGCTTTTAATTTGGAGTGGATGCGTTGCGTAGAGCAAACAGACGGAGGTTTTCAATCTGTTTCATTGAAAAGACAAGCTGATTTTTATCAGCATGAGGTTCAGGATTATTCCTATAAGTTGGTTGTCATCGTAAGTGATGCGTTGCGCTATGAAGTAGCGGCCGATCTGCTGGAAGAATTGAATAAAGATACTCGGAATGTAGCCCGGTTAGATGCGAATCTGGCTACCTTGCCAACCGAGACGAAGTATGGTAAAACTGTTCTGTTGCCTCATCGGCAGGCAAATTTCAACAAGGGGAAAATGACACTGGACAAAGGTTGTGCAGTGGATACGTTGTCGCAACGTTCTGCCCTTTTGGGGCAGTATCGGGATAATGCTTGTTGTGTGGATTATCAGACGGTTGTCAAAGGTTCGCAGAGTTTGAACCGTGAGTTGTTTAAAAAGCCTTTGGTATATGTCTTCCATAATGTGATTGATGATATCGGGCATTCTGCGAATCCGACGGATGTCGTGGAGGCTTGTAGAAAAGCGGTAGAACAGCTTGCTGCGATGGTTAAATCGATTCATGCCTCTTTTAATGTGAATCGGGTGCTGGTTACATCCGATCACGGCTTTCTTTATAACGATATTTTATTTGAAGAAAAAGATAAACAACGGATAGAGGAAGAGAATATAGAGGCGACATCCCGGTATTATTTGACGGAATCGAATGAATCTGTTCCGGGAATAGTCAAATATCCGTTGTCCAGTGTTTCGGAGATGAAAGAGGATGCAGTTTATATAGCTTTACCTTTGGCAACGAACCGTCTGAAAGTTCCGGGAGGCGGGTATAGTTTTGCTCATGGAGGTGCCTCTTTGCAGGAAATGATAATTCCGGTTATCACCAGTTCTTTGAAAAAGACCTCTTTGAAACAGAAAGTGAATCCGGTCTTGATGACTAAAAATTTATCGATTGTCTCAAGTCGTTTGAAGTTTGTTTTGATTCAGGACGAGGCGATCTCAGGAGAGTTTATTGAACGGGAAATTGTTTGTGGCCTTTACGAAAATGAAGAATTGATGTGTCTGGAGAAATCTATCGGTCTGAATTGCCCGGATATCGATTTGACAAACAGACAAATTCCGGTAGAGTTGACTTTGAATAAATCGGCCCGCGGACAGATTCTTAAATTGAGGATTTATGATGCGGAAGATCTTTTGAATCCTCTTATTGAAGAGAATGTACGGAACAATACATTAATAGAACAAGATTTCTAAAGCTATGAATTTGCAAGAGAAGATATTGAGTGCTTTTGTCGGTAAGGTTGTCCGTAAGGACCTGGCCTTTTTAGTGAAAGGTAATTTACCTGTTCCTACTTATGTCTTGGAGTATTTGCTTGGACAATATTGTGCGAGTGATGACGAACAGATTATTGAGGAAGGGCTTGAAAAAGTAAAAGATGTAATACGAAATAATTATGTACATCGTGCGGAAGCAGAAGAGATTAAAGGCAAGATACGGGAAAAAGGCCGGTATCGGGTGATCGATAAGATAACGGTGGCTCTGAATGATAGTATCGCCAATCAATATGAGGCTTCTTTTGCGAATTTGGGATTGTCGCGTATACCTATTGCGGATCAGTTTGTGATTGATAACCCAAAGCTATTATCGGGTAATGGGGTTTGGTGTATTGTTACGATAAATTACTTAAGTAGCGATACTGCTAAAATCCGTTGGGAGATCGATACTTTGAAGCCGATTCAGATATCATCTGTCGATCTGGATGAGTTTATCCGGCAAAGAGAAAAGTTCACGACAGAAGAGTGGATCGACTTTTTGATGCATACTGTGGGATTAAGTCCGGAGCTTTTGAATCGGAGGGAAAAGCTGATTATTCTGGCTCGTTTACTCCCTCATGTGGAGAACAATTTCAATTTTATGGAGTTGGGACCAAAAGGGACTGGAAAGTCTCATGTATTTCAGGAGTTGTCTCCGTATGGTGTACTTGTCTCCGGAGGGGATGTGACATCGGCCCGCTTGTTTGTGAAATATTCCGGCAATAAGGAACTATTAGGATTAGTCGGATACTGGGATGTCGTGGCATGGGATGAATTTGAACAGCAGAAAGGAAAAACGGTAGATACTGTTATGATCGACACGATGCAGAATTATCTGGCAAATAAGTCTTTTAATAGAGGTAAAGGAGCTCATGAGGCTTCTGCTTCTATGGCTTTTGTCGGGAATACGAAGCATACGGTTCCTTATATGTTAAAGAATTCACATCTGTTCGAGTCTATTCCTGTGGCTTTTATTAAGGGAGCTTTTCTGGATCGTATTCACTTATATAATCCAGGGTGGGAGATTAAAATGCTGAAGAAAGACTCTTTTAGTAAAGGATATGGTTTGATTACGGACTATATAGCTGCTATTTTGCATGAGTTGCGGAAATTGGATTATTCAGGGAATATTTCTAATTATGTGAAGTTTGACGGATCATTATCGGAACGAGATCATTTGGCTATTCGGAAGACTTTTTCTGGCATGACTAAGTTATTGTATCCGAATGGAAAATATACCGAGGAGGAGGTCTTGGAGTTAATTGATTTTGCCGCGGAATCAAGGAAACGCGTGAAAGACCAGTTATATATTATAGACGAAACATTTAAAGCAGAACCTGCCAAATTTGAATATTTGGAACTTAAGACTGGAAATACACGGCAAGTGGAAACATTGGAACGTATTGAAAATCCGATATATCCTGCTCTAATTATAAAAGACGAAGAGCTTTCTTTGTCAACAGAATGTAATCAAAGGAAAGAAGAGGTAGCTGAGAAAAAAGCAAGACCTCGCATTGGACAATTACCAGAAAAACAAATTAATATTCGTTTGAATCAAAAGGGTATTAGTTATCGTTCCCTATTTGCTGATTATTTGAAAGATGCTAAACAAATTACAATTACAGATCCATTTATCCGTTTGCCTTATCAGATTCGTAATTTATTGGATTTTATTCAAATGCTGATTGATACGAATATTCATCCGGAGTTGCTGGATATTGTTTTAAAGACACAAAATGAAGATAGCGGCATCCCCGAAATGATAGATGTATTGGATGATATATCAGAGGATTTGCAAAGCTATGGAGTGCAATTCAAATATTTTTTTGATGCTGCCCATGATAGAAGTGTCGTTGCAGATAATGGTTGGTCTATATCGTTAGGGAGAGGTTTAGATATTTTTGAACCTTTTGGAAAATATGCGTTGGCGCAAGCAAAGCAAGAGAATCGGAGGTGTAAGGAGTTTACCGTGATCTATATGAAGAGTAATTGATTTTTTATGTGCTCGGGCCCCGCTAAGGGGCAATTTCCGCACAAATCTTTTCAAGATAAGTGGCATCCGTTTCATCGAACGTGCCAAGCGCATCACTGTCTATATCCAGGACGGCAACGACTTTAGACTCTTTGATGACCGGCACGACGATTTCCGAACGGGAGGCGGAGTTGCAGGCGATATGGCCGGGAAACTTATCGACATCCGGAACGATGATTGTGCGGGCTTCTTTCCAGGCAGTGCCGCATACGCCTTTCCCGTAGCGGATGCGCGTGCAAGCCAACGGGCCTTGGAATGGTCCCAATATTAACGTGTCTTCTATCACTCTGTAGAAACCGACCCAGAAGAAACCGAATGTCTGCCGGAGAGCGGCGGCGATATTTGCCATATTTGCCACTGCGTCGGTCTCACCGGCTGTCAATGCTTTCAGTTGAGGAAGCAGTGTTTCGTATTGTTCTTTTTTGCTTCCGTCGTTGATTACTAAATTTTCCGCCATAATTTTTATACTTTATAAGATAACAAAAGTAACCTTTTTTTCTAAATCTGCGTACCTTTGCAGCATGACTAAACAGAATTCTCCTTTAGTGCTCGGTACCGAGCCGATCAGCAAGCTACTGACGCAATACGCCATTCCTGCCATTATTGCCATGACGGCCTCTTCGCTCTATAATATGGCTGACAGTATTTTTATCGGACATGGTGTCGGGGCGTTAGCGATCTCGGGCCTTGCCCTGACCTTTCCGTTGATGAATCTGGCTGCCGCTTTCGGTTCGCTGGTCGGGGTGGGGGCTTCCACACTGGTGTCTGTGAAGTTAGGGCAAAAGGATTACGAGGGGGCGAACCGGGTGTTGGGAAACGTGCTGGTGCTGAATGTGGTGTTAGGACTTGCGTTTACGCTGGCTTTCATGATGTTTCTCGATCCTATCCTCTATTTCTTCGGAGCGAGTGAGAATACGATCGGGTATGCGCGTGATTACATGAAAGTGATTCTGATGGGGAATGTGGTGACGCATATGTATTTAGGACTGAACTCAGTCCTGCGCTCTTCCGGCTTTCCGAAGATGGCTATGTATGCAACGCTGGCATCCGTGGTGATCAACTGTGTGTTGAATCCGCTCTTTATCTTCGGTTTCGGCTGGGGAATCAAGGGGTCGGCGTGGGCAACGGTTATCTCTCAGGTTATTTCCCTGACCGGACAATTGATCCATTTCTCCCGGCCGACACAACTCTTGCATTTTAAAAAGGGCATTTTCCGGCTGAAGAATGAGATTGTGAAAGGCATCCTCTACATCGGGCTGTCGCCTTTCCTGATGAACCTTTGCGCTTGTTTGATCGTAATCCTGATTAATCGGGGGCTGAAAGAACATGGGGGCGATATGGCGATCGGGGCATACGGGATCGTGAACCGGATTATATTTCTTTTTATTATGATTATCATGGGATTCAACCAGGGAATGCAGCCGATTGCCGGTTATAATTTCGGTGCCCGTCTGTATCCGCGTGTGACGGAGGTGACGAAGCTGACGATGAAGTGGGCGATTGGGGTGGCGACAACAGGTTTTCTGCTCTGCCAGCTGTTCCCTTCGATGATTGTCCGTATGTTTACGACCGATCCGGAGTTGATTGCGGCGGCTGTATCAGGCTTGCATATCGTCTTTGCCGTCTTTCCGATTGTCGGATTCCAGATGGTGGCGACGAACTTTTTCCTTTCTATCGGGATGTCGAAAAAGGCGATCTTTCTTTCGTTGACGCGTCAGTTGCTGTTCCTCGTACCCTGCCTGCTGATTCTTCCTCCCTGGCTTGGCACGTTGGGCGTCTGGATCAGTATTCCGATTGCCGATGCGACTGCCACCGCCGTGACCGCTGTTGTATTAATAAACCAGTTCAGGAAGTTTCGTGCTAAATAAAAAATGTATATCTTTGTCTTAATACCAAATACGTAGATCAATATGGACAATAAAATCATACTCACCATCGGCCGGCAGTTTGGCAGTGGTGGCCGCGAGATAGGGCAGAAGTTGGCAAAGGCGCTGGGTATTGCCTATTATGACAAACAACTGATGGCGATTGCTGCCAAGGAGAGCGGGCTCAGTGAAGAGTTTTTTGAGAAGGCTGACGAACGGGCATCCAGTGGGCTGGCATACGCTTTTACGATGGGCTATTCCTATATGGGGCTGTTTCCTCCGTATGCCGATGTGTTGTCTAACGACCGTTTGTTCCTCTACCAGAGCGATGCGATCCGGAACTTGGCGGAGAAAGGTTCTTGCATAATCGTGGGCCGATGCGCCGATTATATCTTGCGTGACGATCCGGATTGCTTGAGTTTCTTTATCCATAACAACAAAGAAAACCGGATCCAGCGGATTATCGAAAACCAGCATGTTACGGTGGAACAGGCGGAAGAGTTGATGACGAAAACCGACAAATCGCGTGCTGCCTACTATAACTATTATACGAATAAAGAGTGGGGAGTTGCCTCGAGTTATAACTTCTCGATTGATGTTTCCGTGTTGGGAGTGGACGAAACAGTCGAGTTTATGAAAAGTTTTGTAGAACGGAAAATGAATAAACGCCCGCCGCATTTCGGATAATTTATTATCTTTGCAACCGACTTATCATAGGGGTGCCTTACTATCAGGCTGAGATTATACCCATAGAACCTGCCCGGGTAATGCCGTGAAGGGAAAAGGTAGAATTGCTAAATAAAGGGGAGCGTTACCTCTATGTGCTTCCCGATGTTTAAACTCTAATTATTATTTTGTATGGAACAGATTGTTTCAACAGGAATTATTGACTCTTACTTTGCGAAGTTGAAGAGTAATTTGTCTATTGATGTCGCTATTGTAGGCGGTGGTCCTTCCGGTATTGTTGCCGCTTATTATCTGGCTAAAGCCGGAAAGAAAGTTGCTTTGTTCGACCGTAAACTGGCTCCCGGTGGAGGTATGTGGGGCGGTGCCATGATGTTTAACGACATCGTCGTGCAGGAAGAAGCCATGCCGATCGTGAAAGAGTTGGGCGTTAGCTATAAGGATGCCGGTAACGGTACTTATATTATGGACTCCGTACACACCACTTCTGCATTGATCTATAACGCAACGAAGGCCGGTGCAACTATTTTCAACTGCTATTCTGTAGAAGACGTTGTGTTCCATAACGACGCCGTAGCCGGTGTGGTTGTGAACTGGGCTCCGGTCATCCGTGAAGGTATGCATGTGGACCCGCTGACGATCATGGCAAAGGCTGTTTTGGAAGGAACAGGTCACGATTGCGAAATTGCCCGCGTAGTTGCCCGTAAGAACGATATTAAGTTGAACACTCCGACTGGCGGTGTGATCGGCGAACGTTCGTTGAACGTCGAGTTAGGCGAAGCTACGACTGTCGAGAATACAAAGGAAATCTATCCGGGATTGTTCGTTTCCGGTATGGCTGCCAATGGTGTAAGCGGTAGTTTCCGTATGGGACCGATCTTCGGCGGTATGCTGATGAGCGGAAAGAAAGCGGCTGAACTTATCTGTGCGAAAATCGGTTAACACTTTCAACTATCAAAATGCTCTTTCAGAGCATTTTGATATGTTCCCGTTGTGCGTTGAAGAACTGGATGCGTTGTATTTCTCCGCTCACCGATATGTTGGTCGAGAAGCGTTTGAGAGATTTGATCCATTCCCGCTGGCTCTGACAGAACTCCTTGTCTTTAGAAGATATCGAGTTGATCGAGAAGATGCGAATCATCCCGAATTCGAAATTCTTCATGCTGGCGTAGCTGTAAGTCGCTTCGAAATCAATATTCGAAATATAGATATTAACGTTCTTTCCGCTAATCGGATACTTGCCGATGGTTGCAATCTCTTCCAGTTCGTCAAGCAAATGAAAAAGTTCCTCTTTCAGTTTTGCAACTTCTTCTTCCGTGACTAAATGTATATCCTGAAAATATTTGATATCATTGACCAGGTGCTTGAAGATCAATTGATCCCATATGTAATTGGTCGTCTCGATTTCTTGGGAGATGTTGACAAATTTTTTTTGTGCATCGGCCAGTTCTTCCGTCAGTTGAAGTTCGGAGAAGTTTTTAACGCAGTTTACTTTCTCATGCTGATACATCCATTTGAACAGGCGGAAGCGTGAAAGATATTCATATCTCAGATAAAACGCTTGCGGTATCATATTGGATGCTGTGCAAAGATCGGATTCAGGATCACCGGCTATAGTTTCCAATACTTCTGTGTAATGCCTGATGATAGATGAGTAGGTCTTTAGTGGTTCTGAATAATGCAAAAAGTTCAGATTGAACATGGCATTATTTGTAAAACCTGCACTGATGACCTGGTCCAGTGAAACGCCTAATTTTTTTGATAAGGTGGCTGCTTCTGCTAATGTAAAAGGTTCCTCGCCTCTTAATCTGCGGTAGACAGCTTCTTTCCCGATGTATAAAATGTCCATTAATTCATTTGCGAGATTTGAACCATCGGGAATTTTCATTTTTAACGCTTCTATCAGATTATTGTTGAGTACATCTGTTGTCATTTTATTTCTCCCTATTAAATATGTATATGTAGTATTTACTCTTATAACGCAAGAAAGAGCTCTTTTGTTCCGAAAAATGAAATAAAAATGAATCAAAAGTCAATTATGAGAGTCAAATTGGCCTTATTCTTTAGATGTATAATTGCGTAGTAATGAAAAACTTCTTATTTTTGCATCACTAAGTATGAGAGCGAAACGGAAAATATATCAGTATGTGATGCTGCTTGTTAGTATCGTGGTGCTACTGTCGGTCGTTGTGCCGCATCATCACCATAGTAACGGGTTGCCGTGCTATAAATCGCTGTCGACTGAAGCGGCTCATGGCGGGCATGGCAGTTCGCAATCGCATGACTGCGGCTGTAACGGGCATAACATCGCGCTCTATACATCTATCTTTTCACATACGACAGATGGAGATGCAAGTCAATATCTGTTCCCCTTGCTTGTACTTTTTGACTATATAAATCCTCCTGTTCCGGTATTCTATAAACTCTTATTTGAGAAAGACCGGTCCTTTTACATCGAGTCCCTGCATGATACGTGGATAATATCTGCGTCAGGGCTTCGTGCGCCTCCGTTCTATGTATAATTGATGATTGAGTGAAGTCGTGTCAAGAGTGTTAATTCCCGCTTTTGATGCAACCTTCTATCCTTATTATTTATTATCGAATATACATTAGACAAATCTATCAGAATGAAGAAGATATATTTAGCGTGGGTGATTTTCGCCTACCTGTTAGCGGGTTGCAGTGGGAATACTGCGACTCACGGAGAGCACGAACACGAAGCTCACGAGCATGAAGAAGGACATGATCACGATCATGAGGGGCATGACCATGAACACGAGGGACATGATCATGCACATGAAGAAGCCGGTGGAGGACATGCCGGAGAAATATCCTTTAAAAAGGCGCTTGCGGAAGCAGTCGGGCTGAAGACGCATAAAGTGGAACCGGGCGCTTTCACGGATGTGATCAAAACAAGCGGCCGTGTGATGGCGGCCCAGGGAGAAGAGTCGGCTGTTGTCGCTACAGTTCCCGGTGTGGTGACATTCGGCAATCTGTCGTTTGTCGATGGAGCGGCTGTACGCAAGGGGCAGGCAATCCTGAGTCTTGCATCCAGCGGGCTGTCTGACGGAAATGTGGCAGCCAAAGCCAAATATGCGTATGAGAACGCAAAGAAGGAATATGAACGCATGGAAGCCCTGATAGGGGATAAGATCGTTTCAGCCAAAGATTTCGAGCAGGCTCGCCTGAATTATGAGAATGCGAAAGTCGCCTGGGAAGCTGTTGCAGGAAAACAGACGGCTAACGGTGTTTCCGTTGTTTCGCCGATAAATGGCTATCTGAAGAACCTGCAAGTGAAGGAGGGTGATTATGTGACTGTCGGCCAGCCGTTGGCGACTATCTCACAGAACAACCGCCTGGTGCTGCGTGCGGAGGTATCGGAGAAATATTATAACTATTTGCCTTCCGTGCAGTCCGCTAATTTCCGTACGCCGTATGACAATGCGACTTATAAACTGTCCGACCTGCGCGGACGTCTGCTTTCGTATGGAAAGGCATCCGATGCAAACTCGTTTTATGTGCCGGTAACGTTCGAGTTCGACAACAAAGGCGCTATCATCCCCGGTTCATTCGTGGAAATCTATCTGCTTACCGCACCGCTACAAAACGTGATAAGCGTTCCCGTCTCTGCACTTATCGAGGAGCAGGGCGTCTATTCCGTCTATGTTCGCGAGCATGAGGAAGCCTACAAGAAAGTGCCTGTGACGTTAGGAGCCGATAACGGTTCCGAAGTGCAGATCCTGAGCGGCCTGAAAGCCGGTGATGAAGTCGTGACCGAAGGCGCGTACCAGATCAAGTTAGCTTCTGCCTCTAATGCTATTCCTGCACATACACACAACCATTAATAATGTGCCAATGTGCCAATATGCCAATATGCAAATGGATAGAATGTCTTTATCCTGTAGCCATTGGCATATTGACACATTAGCAAATTGAATAATTATTTCTATGCTGAACAAGATAATATATTACTCGCTGCATAACAGGCTGGTTGTACTGGTCTGTTCCCTGCTGCTGATGATTGCCGGAACATATACGGCGTTCCATACGGATGTGGATGTGTTTCCGGATTTGAATGCGCCGACTGTTGTTATCATGACGGAGGCGAATGGCATGGCACCCGAAGAGGTGGAACGCCTGGTTACTTTCCCGGTGGAAACGGCTGTGAACGGTGCGATGGATGTGCGCCGTGTGCGTTCGTCTTCTACGACCGGTTTTTCGGTTGTCTGGGTTGAGTTCGATTGGGGGACGGATATTTACCGGGCCCGCCAAATCGTATCCGAGAAGCTGGCCGTTGTCGGTGAAAGCTTGCCGGAGAATGTCGGAAAACCGACATTAGGCCCGCAATCTTCCATTCTGGGGGAAATGATGATTATCGGATTGACGGTTGACGATTCGACGGCTGTCACCACTCAAATGGACCTGCGTACGATTGCCGACTGGACAATCCGTCCGCGACTGCTTTCGACAGGCGGCGTGGCACAGGTAGCTGTTATCGGTGGAGACATTAAGGAATACCAGATTCTGCTCGATCCGGCTCGCATGAAGCATTACGGCGTCAGCTTGAATGAAGTCCTGACCGTGACCCGTAATATGAACCGGAATGCCAACGGCGGCGTGCTCTATGAATACGATAACGAATACATCATCCGGGGCGTTCTCTCCACTGCCAAAGCGGAAGAGATCGGAAAAGGTGTTGTGAAGACTGTCGGCGATTTCCCTGTCCTCTTGGAGAATGTGGCGACGGTGAAGATCGGCGGCAAGAGCCCGAAACTCGGAACGGCTTCCGAACGGGCTAAACCGGCTGTGCTGATAACGGTCACCAAGCAGCCGAATACGAGTACGATCGACCTGACAGATAAGCTGGATGCGATTGTGGCGGATTTACAGAAAAACTTGCCGTCCGACGTGCATGTCTCGACGGATATCTTCCGCCAGAGCCGCTTCATCGACAGCTCTATCAATAACGTAAAGAATAGTCTGTTCGAGGGGAGCTTCTTTGTGGTGATCGTTCTCTTCCTCTTCCTGATGAATATCCGTACGACGGTGATTTCGCTGGTTGCCCTTCCTCTTTCCCTGTTAGTTTCCATTCTGGCGCTGCATTATATGGGATTGACCATAAACACTATGAGTCTGGGCGGTATGGCGATTGCGATCGGTTCGTTGGTGGATGATGCGATTGTCGACGTGGAGAATGTCTATAAGCGAATACGTGAGAACCGCTTGCTGCCGCCTGCAGAGCAGCGTTCCATTCTGGATGTCGTGTTCGACGCCTCCCGCGAGGTCCGTATGCCGATTCTTAATTCGACGTTGATTATTGTGGTCAGTTTCGTGCCCCTTTTCTTCCTGCACGGGATGGAAGGACGTATGTTGATTCCGTTGGGGATTGCTTTTATCGTGGCGTTGTTCGCCTCTACAGTTGTGGCGTTGACATTGACTCCGGTGTTGTGTAGTTACCTGCTGAACCGGAAAGCAACGGATAAGAGCATAGAGAAAGAAGCTTGGGTGGCCCGCAAGCTGAAAGGTGTATATGGCAAGGCACTGAACGGAGCATTGGCGCATAAAAAGATTGTGCTGGGCTGTACGATAGCCCTGTTCGTTGTTGCCCTGGGGACTTTCTTTACGTTGGGACGTAGCTTCCTGCCACCGTTCAACGAAGGTTCGTTTACGATTAACGTCAGTTCACTTCCGGGTATCTCCCTGGACGAATCGAACAAGATGGGACGCCGCGCGGAAGAACTGCTGATGCAAGTTCCCGAGATACAGACGGTTGCCCGCAAGACCGGACGTGCCGAGCTGGACGAACATGCCTTAGGCGTGAACGTATCTGAGATCGAGGCTCCTTTCATCTTGAAAGACCGTAGCCGCGACGCCGTCATGAACGATGTCCGCAAGAAGCTGTCGACTATCAGCGGCGCCAATATCGAGATCGGACAGCCGATCTCCCACCGTATCGATGCCATGCTTTCCGGTACGGAAGCGAATATCGCAATCAAGCTGTTCGGTACGGACCTGAACCTGATGTTTACGGTCGGCAACCAGATTAAGGAAGCCATTCAGGGTATCCCCGGCCTGGTGGACCTGAAAGTGGAGCAGCAGATCGAACGCCCGCAGCTTACCATCACACCGAAACGCGAGCTGATGGCGCAATACGGTATCTCTTTGCCGGAGTTTGAAGAATATGTGAATGTCATGCTGGGCGGTGAAGCCGTCAGCCAGGTCTATGACGACGGCAAGACGTTCGACCTGACGGTCAAGACTTCCGACGAGAGCCGTGCGACGATGGAGGATATCCGTAACCTGATGATTGATGCCGGCGGGAAGAAAGTGCCGTTGAGCTATGTCGCCGAGATCCGTTCCGTGACAGGTCCGAACACGATTAACCGCGAGAATGTCCAGCGTAAGATCGTGATCAGCGGAAACGTCTCCGAACGCGACCTCCGCAGCGTCGTGAATGAGATCCAGCAAAAGGTGGACGCCTCCATTCAGTTGCCCGAAGGCTATCATATCGAATACGGCGGACAGTTCGAGAGCGAGCAGGCCGCCAGCCGTACGCTGTTGTTTACGTCGTTGATGTCCCTGCTTGTCATCTTCCTGCTGCTTTATAACGAGTTTAAGGATGCGAAGGAGAGTGGAGTCGTCTTGCTGAACCTGCCGTTGGCGTTGATCGGTGGCGTGTTTATCCTGAAGCTGACTTCCGGCGAGGTGAGTATTCCGGCGATCATCGGTTTCATCTCCCTGTTCGGGATTGCCACCCGTAACGGTATGCTGCTGATCAGCCATTATACACATCTCCGGACAGTCGAGAATATGCCGTTAAAGCAAGCTGTCGTGCAAGGTTCCCTGGACCGTCTGAACCCGATCCTGATGACGGCGCTCAGTTCGGCCCTCGCCCTGATCCCGCTTGCCTTGAACGGCGACTTACCCGGTAACGAGATACAGAGCCCGATGGCAACTGTCATCCTGGGAGGTTTGCTGACATCCACCTTCCTGAACGGCTTCATCATCCCGATTGTTTATTTATTAATGAATAAAGAAGATAAATAATGAAACGATTCATATTCACAATAGCATTCCTTTCTTCTATAATGGCCGCCGGCGCGCAGACCTCCATCGAGGAGGTGCTTCGCAGCGTCGAGGCCAATAACAAGGAGTTGCAGGCAAACCACCAGTTGGTGACGGCGCAGAAGCTGGAAGCCCGGTTGGGAAATAACCTGCCCGACCCGTCCGTCTCCTATACGCACCAGTATGGGAATAAGGAGGGAATGGGCATACAGGGCGAGCTGGTCGCTTCGCAGTCTTTCGATTTCCCTTCCGTCTATGTGCAGAAGAATAAACTGTCGCGGGCGAAAGGAGAGGGCTTCGACCGCCAAGGTGCGGAAATCCGCCAGCAAATCCTGTTGCAAGCCAAGGAAGTCTGCCTCGATCTGATCTTGCTGAACCAGCAGAAGAACTTGTTAGACACCCGCCGGCAGAATGCCGAACAACTGTCCGCCCTCTATGCGACACGGTTGCAAAACGGTGATGCCAACGTGCTCGAAGTAAACAAAATCGACCTCGAACTGCTCAACGCGAAGAATGAAGCCCGCATGAACGAAGCCGCCCGTGTAGCCAAGCTGCACGAGTTAGCGATGTTGAACGGCGGTATCGCGATCAACTTCACCGACACGGCTTATCTACCGGTGGAAGCCCCGCAGTCGTTCGTCGACCTGAAACAGGAAGCGGTTCCCGCCGACCGCCAGTTGCTTTCCCTGCAAAGCGAAAAGGCCGCCGCCCTGCGCCAGCTCAGCGTTAGTAAATCGCTGAATCTGCCGGGCTTCGAGTTGGGCTACCGTCTGAATACGGCTGCCGGAGGCGAACGCTTCAACGGCTTCCTGGTCGGTATCAGCATCCCTCTCTTCTCGAACCGCAACAATGTGAAGCAGGCAAAGGCGCAAAGCCTTTACACCGACTTGCAGCTGGAAAGCACGACGACGACGGTCGAGAACGAATTGCTCCGCCTCTATAACCAGTCGCTCGCCCTGAAAACTTCTATCGACGAATATAGCGATGTGCTGAAAAGCCAGAACAACCTGGCGTTGCTGAATAAGGCAATCCAGGCAGGGCAGATCTCCATGATCGAGTATTTTGTCGACGTCACGACGCTCTACCAGAGCTTGCAGAATTATATGCAGCTGCAGAACGAGTATCAGAAGGTGATGGCGCAGTTGTATAAATATAAACTTTAAGGCAGGAAATGCTCCGCTTGTAGCAAAATGATATTTTTGTGCCAAGCGGAGCCTCCGCTGGCCATAAATAATTTCTTTTGAGGCAAGAAGAGCCTCCGCTGACAATAAAAAATACATTTTACAATCGGCGGAGGCTCTTCTTGCTCTGAAAAATGTTTTTTTTTCCATTCCTTTGCACAAGAGGTTTCTGCAAAATGATATGAAATGACAAGAAAGTATATTAAACCATTTGTGTGTATATCGGTTCCACTGGTTGGGCTGTCGGTTGGATTGTTGGCTTTGGGGCGGTATATGGAAAGCGATACGGCCAATATTTTATTCGCAGTCGGAAGTTTTTGTTTATCCGGTATACTATTGTGGAAATTGTTATTCAGATATTGGTCTGGGGGGCCTTATTGGAAAATGGCGAATCATATTATTATTACCAATGTGACTCTTTTCCTTACAAGTGTATGTCTTTTGTACGGAAGTCTGTTAATGGAAAGTTTGAAAAATATATTGGTATTTGTTCCGGCATTGATCTCTTATACATTCGGGTTGGGCTATGTCTGTCTTTTTGCCAAACGGAATGAAAACGTTTATTTAAGAAAGAGGCACTATCGGAGCAAGAGTCTTCCTCTTAAACCTTTTCTCCGGGATTATTTGCCTGGCTTTTTCTGGGTTGATTTGTTTATTGCTCTGTTTACGATAATCCTTTTGTTGTTGTTTAAGTATGTCCCTGTCATTGCGGAATATGACGGAGTGGTATTTATATTGATAGGTATCGCTACTTTTTATGTGAGTGATAAATTCTGGAAATATGATCGGCTTACGGATCTTTTAGGATTTAGGTCATATCCTTTCGCCGTGTTTAGATGTAGCACTGTGATGTTGATTATTTCATTGTATTGTTGTCTCAAAGAAGAATACGGATTGTTTCTTCTTGTCCAGTTTGTGGCACTTGGATGTTATTTACATGCATTTTATATTTATGAACAGGAAAAAAATAACAAGAGATGCTCTGATTTGTAATAAAAATAATTTTTTCCCTTCCTTCGTGCAAGGTTTCATGCAAACCTGCATTTACATTTAAAAGCACTATAAGAATTGATGACAGAAACGGAGTTGACCGATAGATGCAAGACAGGAGACAATCTTGCCCGCAAGGAGCTGTATGAGCGCTTTGCGGAGAGGATGCTATGCCTGTGCTATCGCTATGCCGGCGATGAGGAGACGGCTCACGACCTCCTGCACGACGGTTTTCTGAAGGTCTTCTCGTCCATTTCATCTTTTACTTATAGGGGTGAAGGGAGCCTGCGCGCCTGGTTGAGCCGGGTGTTTGCCAATGTTTCGTTAGAATACCTTCGCCATAAAGATCTGCTCCGCGACGGCTTGCCGCTGGATGAACTGCCGGAATTGCCGGACGAAGAGGAGCCGGACGCGAACGGCCTGTCGATGGATATCCTGATGGCGTTTGTGGCGGAGTTGCCTCCCGGCTATCGTACCGTATTCAACTTGTATGTGTTTGAACGCTGGAGCCATAAGGAGATTGCGCACAGCTTGCATATCAACGAAGCGTCGTCGGCCTCCCAGCTGAATCGTGCACGCCGCCTGCTGGTTACCCGTATCAAAGAACAATTAAAGAAAACCGAATAGACAGACATGAACGACAAGAATGACATACTGCAAATGCTTCGCGACCGGGAAGATGAGTTTCATCTTCCTCTCCGCAGGGACGGCTGGGAAAAGCTGGAGGCAGAACTTCCTGCGCTCTTGCCTGACCAGGAGTCGTCGGCGGTAGCGATGAAGCCCGTTCGCCGCAGGCTGCTGTATCGTAGGATGGCTGTGGCAGCTGTCGCCCTGTTGTGTCTGATGATATCGGTTGTCGTTTTCCGCCGTGAGGAACCGCAGACGGCTGTAGCGGAACGTCCTGTTGTTACGCCTCCGGCAAAAGAGGAAAACACGGTACCCGCTTTGCCGCAGGAAGAAATCCCGGAGAAACCTGCCCAAGCCCGCTTTTTCCCCTATATACAGATTATGGATAGCCTGATGCCGGAGTTGTCTCCGGTCGATTTGCCGGAAAAAGTCTTGGTTGCCGAATCCGCAGAAGACAGTGCCGGACAGGCGGAACCGACTCGTCCCGTCCATAAAGATTCCGGTCCGCAGCCGGACAGGCGGAACAGTATTCCGTATCGCCATATGGAGGAAAAGAAGAAGGTGTTTGACTTTAACCGCTTTGCTTTCGGTATTCAGACCGGTAGCAATAACGTGACGAATATGGGAGGGGGATTTGAGCATTATGAAGGTCGATATTCAGATCCGGGACCTCGCCCCAATCCGGATGATAAACCGGAGAAGCCGGATGAGGACTTGTCTGAAGGACTTCAGACAAAAGCAGCTGCCGGAGGTGGAAGCAGTTCGGGAGATAATGGTACAAACTATTATTACCGCCACCATCTTCCTGTTTCGGTTGGTGTTTCGGCACGCACGTATATCACGCCCCGGCTCGCGCTGGAAACAGGCTTGTCTTATACCTATCTGTATTCGGAAATCCTGGAAGAGAGGACGACTTATGACGGCTCCCAGAAGTTGCATTATATCGGTGTGCCGTTAAAGCTCAGCTGGACTTTCTATAAATGGAAGAATCTTTCTTTCTATGCTTCCGGCGGAGGAATGATCGAATATTGCATATCGGCAAAGAAGACGGACGCGGATCTGCATATCAATCGCTGGCAACCTTCCTGGAATGCCGCTGCCGGTATGCAGGCGGAACTTCGCTGTCCGCTCTCGCTGTTCATCGAACCGGGCGTAAGCTACTATTACAACCTGAACCCGCAGTCCCGCAATAGTAGCATCCGCTTTGAAAGCATCCGGACGGCACATCCGCTTACCTTTACTTTCCAGTTCGGGATCCGGTTTACTTATTAGGATTTGTGCTTCGGTCTACAATCGTTGAGACCGCAGCATCCCCTGTGACGTTGACTGCCGTGCGGAGCATATCCAATGGGCGGTCTATGCCGAGTATCAGTGCCAGTCCTTCTGCCGGGATACCGACTGAGGTCAGTACCATTGTGAGGATCACATAACTTCCTCCCGGAATGGCGGGCGTTCCGATGGAGGAGAGGATGGTCATGGCAACGATGATGATGAGTTGCGTAAGGCTGAGGTCGATTCCTAACACCTGTGCGATAAACAGGATAGCGATGGATTGGTAGCAGGAAGTCCCGTCCATATTGATAGTGGTCCCGACAGGCAGGACGAACGAACTGACCTCTTGCGAGACATGCAGATCCCTTTCCACCGTCTCCATAGTGACCGGAAGAGTCGCCGCGCTGCTGCTGGTCGTGAAGGCGAATAGCTGGACCGGATACAGGGTGCGTATGAAATCCTTAAAATGTATGTTCGTGAAGAAATGTATCAGCACCGGATAGAAGCCCAACACCAGAACGAACATTGCTGCGACGACAGTCAATGCATATACACCTAAGGCACTGAATATGCTGGCATCCCCATTGAAATCCGTCACCAGTCCTGCCATTAACGCCGCGACTCCCCAGGGTGCAAACTTGATGATATAATCCACCATGCGGAGTATCGTATCGTTCAACCCGTCGAATAGGGCGATGACTGGCGCAATCTTGTCCGCCGGAACAGCTAATGCCGCTATTCCGAAGAAGATGGCAAAGAAGATCACCTGTAACATCTTCGAGTTGTCCGCTGTCGCACTGACAATATTATTCGGCACGATATCGTTCAGGAAATGAAGCGGGCCTTTGTCGTGCGTCTCCACTGCCGCCTGTTTTTTCTCTTCGACTATCGACTGATAGTTTTCCTGCAAGTGGGCAACTTGTTCCCGGTTGACCAGCTTGCCGGGCTTTACGGCCAGTCCCATAAAGAGCCCGATCAGTACGGCAACAAGCGTTGTCCCTAAGTAAATAAGAACTGTTTTTCCTCCGATACGGGAGAACTTACTGATGTCTTTCAGTCCCGTAACGCCTTTGATAAGCGAAATGAATACAAGCGGAATCGCAATCAATTGTAGCAGGCGGATAAAGATTTGTCCCCAGGGCCGGATCCAGTCTTGTATGAACTTTTCGCCGTTGATTTGTATGGCGGCAATCCCGATAATCACCCCGATAATCATCCCTGCAAGTATCTGCATATAAAGAGGAAAGGAGAATTTTTTATTTTTCTTGGACGTATTATATTGTTTCATAATACAAAGAAAACAGTCTTTGGTTAAAAATGCAAACGCACTTTCTGTAATGTATGTTACAAATCTTTTATATCTTTGCCTTCGATGCATATATTAAGAGTCTAAACAATAAACGTTTCTACTTCTATGGGAAAGGACATACAGAATAGCTTTGATAGAATATACGTCATGTATTATTCGCGTATGCTCCGTTTTGCAAAAGAATATGTCGTGTTTGAAGAAGATGCCGAGAACGTGGTTCAGGATGTTTTCCTTCTTCTATGGGAGAAGCGGGAAGTGCTGGATATCCGCATCAGCTTGGTTTCCTATCTTTTTTCACTTGTAAAGAACCGGAGCCTCGATTATCTTCGCCATAAGGTGGTGGCGGAAGAATATAAACAGGAACTATCCTTTAAGCTGATGTCTCTCGAACAGCTGAACTATACCTTTTCATCAGAGGAAGAAATCGAGAAAGTAATTGCAAATGCAATTGATAAACTGCCGGAACGTTGTCGTGAAATATTTTTAAAAAGCCGTATTGAAGGAATGAAATACCGGGAAATCGCCGAAGAACTGAATATCTCGGCAAATACGGTGGAGAACCATATCGCCATAGCTTTAAAGAAACTTCGTGTCGAACTGAAAGACTACCTGCCCCTGTTGCTATTTCTTGTTAGTGTTAAATAATATTTATTTACGATTGTCTTTTAGTGGTAACTGAAAAGATAATCGCTCCCCTTTTATAATCGCAGAAGAAATGCATGAGCTGATAACTAAATATTTTTACGGGGAAATAACTGCAAAAGAGAAAAAACAGTTGTTTGCCGCAATGGAGACGGATGCCGAACTGAAGAAAGAATTCTTTTCAGTACAGAATATTCGTGCCCTGACTTCGTGGATGCCGGCGGAAGAAGATGAACCGCGTGCCGTAGGAAAGCTTCTGGAGTTTAAACACTCCAGGAAAAAAGAATCGCATGCGATTCTTTACAGGCATATTGTAGGATATGCAGCTGCCGTTTGCATAGCTGTTGTCTCGACTTGGCTCGTCACTAACCGGCCGGAACCCGCCGTAGAACAGCCGGTGATTGCTTATGAAGAGTTTTCCACCCCTTCCGGACAGCGTGCCTTATTGAAACTGCACGATGGGACGACCGTATGGTTGAATGCCCGTTCGACTTTGCGTTATCCGAACCACTTCGACAAGAAAGAACGGCGGGTGGAACTGGACGGGGAAGCCTTCTTTGAAGTGAAGCGAAATGAAGAAGCCCCTTTTATCGTCTCGACAGAGAAAGCCAATATAAAAGTGTTAGGTACGAAGTTCAACGTCTTTGCCTATAAAGGAGATGAAGAGTTTAACGCCTCGCTGGTCGAAGGTTCGGTCAAAGTATATAGCGGCGATAACGATGCGGAAGCCCTGCAGATCGCCCCGCATGAATGTGTTTTCTGGACGGGGGAAAAGCTGGAAAAGAGCTATTATGACAACACCGATTTCCTTTTGTGGAAAGAAGGCATTTATGCTTTTGACGATGTCCCTTTCAGCGAGATCATCCGGAAACTCGAACTCTATTATGACATAACGATCATACAGAAAAACCGGAAGCTGGATCAGTACCGGTTCAGTGGTAAGTTCCGCCAGCGCGACGGGGTAGAGAGTGTGCTCCAAACCCTGCAGAAAGTCTATTATTTCTCTTTTGTGAAGGACGAGGAAACGAATTGCATCACAATACGCTAAACATGTCTAATCTTTAATTTAATGCTACTGCCTATGATTTAGAGAACAGAAAATATAAAAAGGACCGATAAGTGTTCCCGCACCTACCGGCCCTAAAGCTAACACAAAATTCCAACAAATTAAGTATTAACAAGTAAACGAAGCAAAGTTATGAAAAAAGAACCGAAATTTCTAAATGTCATGAGAATTTCAGCCTTCCTTCTTTTCCTTTGCGTATTCTCTTCATTTGCAGCCAAAACGAGTTCGCAAAATGCAAGGGTCAATATCAGCGGAAAGAATTTGACGATCGGTGAGTTTATCGATCAGGTAGAGAAACAAACGGATTATCTGTTTGTCTATAGTAAAAATGAAGTGAATACGAACGAAACAGTTTCCGTTAAATCAGGGAATAAAACTGTCGCTCAGTATTTAAGTGAAGCATTCGGTCGTTCGAATGTAAAGTATGCGTTTGAAAACGATTATATCGTTTTGACAAAGAACGCAAGTCCGGTCGTTGCCCAGAATGGTAAAACGATTACCGGTGTCGTAAATGATGAATTTGGTCCGGTAGCCGGTGCCAATGTTATTATTAAAGGCACGACTAACGGCACGATGACGGATATGGACGGAAACTTTACGATTTCCGATGTGCCGGAGGGTGCTGTCCTGCAAGTTTCTTTTATCGGTTATCTGACAAAGGAACTGCCGGTTGGAAATCAGACATCCTTTACTGTCATGCTGACGGAAGACTCACAGGCTTTGGAAGAGGTCGTAGTTGTGGGTTACGGTACGATGCGTAAATCGGATGTTACAGGTTCTATCGGAGTCGCCAAAGGCGAAGAACTGGCAAAGTCGCAAAACTTCAGCGCACTGGAAAACCTTCGCGGTAAAGTGTCCGGCGTAAATATCTTTTCAAACTCCAGCCAGCCGGGTGCGTATGCCAATCGTGTAGTGATCCGTGGTATGGCAACCATCAACTCTTCTTCCGATCCGTTGTATGTAGTGGACGGTGTCGTTATGGAAGACTTCCAGTTGGTTAACCCGAATGATATCGAAAGCATGGAAGTATTGAAAGATGCTTCTGCCGCTGCCATTTATGGTGCGCGCGGTGCCAACGGTGTAATCATGGTGACAACCAAACGTGGTAAAAAAGGTGGTGAAGGTACGCAGGTAAGCTATCAGGGATCTGTAAGCCTTAGCCAGATGGCGCGTTACATGGATCTTCTAAATTCACAGGAGTGGTGTGATGCCTTCATGATCGGTCTGGCCAATGAGAATGAATACATGGGTAAGGATTGGTCTTTGGACCGCTCTTACTGGTTCAGTGACCGGAATTATTTTGATGCTAATGGCAATCCGCTCTATGATACGGATTGGCAGAAAGAAGCGACACGTACTGCTATCTCCCATAACCACCAGATCAATATCCAGCAGGCCGGCAAGAACTCTTCTATGGGTGCTTTCCTGAACTATACGGATCAGCAGGGTATTGTGATGAATACTTACAACAAGCGTTTGAATGCCAAAGTAGCCTATGATGCCAATCCGACTACCTGGTTGTCGACAGCCGTAAACTTGTTGGTGAACCATACTTGGGGCCGCTATACGCCGGAAGACGGAGGCGGACAGGATGCACGCCGTACCATGATTGAAATGGTGCCTTGGTATCCGGTGCGGGATATGGACGGCAAATATACGACCAGTACGACTTCAATGACACAGAGCAATATGTTCGGATTGGAAGGTATGTCGAATCCGGTCATGATTCTGGAAAAGCAGAAAAGAATGAGATATAACACCCAGATATTCGGAAACATGGCCCTGACATTCCATTTGTTGGATGGCCTGGATCTGAAAACCCAGTTGGGTATCGACTCTCACCAGCGTACTTATAAGGAATATTCAGCCCGCGACCTGAACAACATCTCCATGCAGCAACAGGGACGTGCCGAAATCAATCACACCAATACCTTGTACTGGCAGGAAGAAACTTACCTGACATACAATAAAGTGTTTGGTGAGCACCGTTTGAACGCTATGGCCGGTCTTTCCTGGCAGGAACGTACAAGAAGCTATGACCGCTCATATACGGAAGGTTTCTCGGATGATTTCTATGAAGAAAACAATATGCAGGTAGGAACAAATCCTTCAGCTCCCGAATCCGATTGGAACAGATGGGCCATGAACTCTTACTTCCTGCGCTTTGCCTACACGTATAAAGACCGTTATTCGGCAACAGTGACGGCCCGTGTCGACGGTTCCTCTAAATTCGGTGAAAACAATAAATATGCATTCTTCCCTTCTGCCGGTTTGGCATGGAATATCTCACAGGAAGATTTCCTGAAAGACAGCGAACTGATCAGTAACCTGAAATTGCATACCAGCTATGGTCTGACTGGTAACTCGGAAATTGATCCTTACAAATCGTTGGCGAATGTGGATGCAGGAACCGATTTGCTGGATGGCAAACGGGGACCGTGGTCGTATATCAATACAATGGGCAATCCGGATTTGAAATGGGAAAAAACCGGACAGTTCGATGTCGGTTTCAATTTAGGCCTGTTCCAGAACCGTCTGAACTTCGATATTTCGTACTACAATAAGAAAACGACAGACTTGCTGCTGGATTGTCCATTGCCCCATGCAACCGGTTTCAGTTCTGTATTCAAGAACATAGGCTCGGTGAGAAACCAGGGATTGGATATCATGATTAATGGTACGCCTGTACAGACGCACGACTTTACATGGTCTTCTACGCTGAATCTGAACTATAATAAGAATGAAATCCTGGCATTGGGCGATAACGACGAAGACATCTACATGTACGATTGGGTAAACGGAGGTAGCATCCTGCGTGTCGGCGAAAGTATGGGTAGTTTCTACGGATACAAACGTTACGGCGTATATACCAAAGAAGATTTTGAAGCAGGAAACTGCGAGAAGAATCAGATCGGACGTGCCAAACGTTCTGAAGAAAAAGAGATCATCGGTAAAGGTTTGCCTGACTGGACCGGTAGCTTTGTGAATACATTCAGCTATAAGAACTTTGATTTGACTGTCGATATGCAGTTTGTCTGGGGTGTCGAAACCTTGCAGCGTTTTTATCACTCTACCTACGACCGTTTTGGTATTACCAACGGTTTGAGCAACATTTTGTATGATGCTTATGACGGAACAAACCCGGATGCGATGCAGCAGATGATTTACCTGAGCAGCGGCAAGCATAACGGTATAGACCATGCAGGACAGGATACAAAAACAGATTCCCAGTGGGTGGCCGATGGTTCTTACCTGCGTTGTAACCTGATTCAGCTCGGATATAACTTTGAGCCGAATATGATTAAATCTCTCGGTTTATCAGGTTTGCGCTTGTATGCAAATGTGAACAATGCATTCTTGCTTTGTTCGAAAGAGTTTAACGGATATGATCCTGAAAGCTCTTCCCAGATGGACAAATTCGGTCAGAATATGACCTTCTTCTCATATCCGAGAGCCCGGACATTTACGTTCGGTGTGAATGTGACTTTTTAATCAACAATTAATCAGATGAAGAAAATGAGAAAGATATTAACAATCGCTATATTATGCGTCGGCCTGGCAGGTATGACGTCCTGTAATTTCCTGGATGAAAATCCTAAATCTTCCTTGACTTCCGTTGACTATTACAAGACTGCAGAACAGGCAGAGGCGAATGTCAATTACTTGTATCGCAATGGAGCCGTTATGCGTATCGCGCAGGCTCCCTCTGCTTATATCGGTCCGAACGCTTCGATCTCCGGTATGCTGACCGGATATTTTACGAACAGTTATGAAGGACAGGAAGTTGTTTGTAAATATGCGCGCGAACTGACCCGCCAGCAGAATACCAGTACTGTATCCAGTATGATAGATGGCGTTTGGGATGAGTGTTATAAATCTATCAATATTGCGAACGGCGCGATCAAGCATATTCCGGACATCGCAATGAGTGAATCGACATCCGCGAGATTGATTGCAGAAGCAAAATTCTTCCGCGCATTCAATTATTTTTACCTGGTGAAAATGTTAGGAGCAGTCCCGATGCCGACCGAACCGTATGAGTCGATCGAAAACCTGTATCTCGAACGTACTCCGGTTGAAACTGTTTATACATTGATCGAGGCGGATTTGAAAGAAGCCGTAGAGGTCCTTCCCGCTGCCAAGTTTGCAGATAACGCACATCGTATTACGAAATATGCGGCTGCCATGATGCTGGCCGATGTTTATTTGCAGCAAGGCAAGTATGCGGATGCCGCCACTTATGCCAAAATGGTTGTGGAATCTCCCCACAAACTGACGGCTAACGAGGATCTTGCCATGAATAGCGCCTTTAATAAACTTCGTACGACAGACGATTTGGATGAGGTGATCTATGCTGTCGAATATGATGCTTCTATTCATACCGGCGACTGGTGGCCTACTTATTCCTGCGATGCTTCTGCCGTGGCTACATTCGGAACCTATTCGATCATGGAACGTGTGTACGGTCCTACCAACCGCTTCCTGAATGTATATGACAAGGAAGACTTGCGTATCCAGCCGAATCAGTTCTTCCATTGGAAATACACGAACCCGAATACCGGAGCCGTATGGGAATCGAAATCGGCAGCCGGCTGTTGGTACTGGTTTGATGAAGATGCTTTGTTGACAACAGGACGCGGAACGAAAGACCAGAACTTCTTCCGTTATGCGGAAGCGTTGTTGGTTGCCGCCGAATCCATAGCACAAAGCACAGGTGTTACGGCTGAAGCTGCCAACTGCCTGGCGCAGGTGAAAGCCCGTGCCGACATGAATGGCAAGACCGTCGCACAATATGCAAGCGAGTTGCAGGCCCTGTCGAAAGATTTATTTATAAAAGAATGTTGGTTGGAACGTTTGCGCGAGTTCCCGTTGGAATTTAAGATTTGGGATGACTGTCTGCGTACCGGCAAATTCCCGGTAATCTCCGAGACGGAAGCGGGCAAAGTTGATTTCCAAGAGCTGGTTGGTGCTACAAATGCATCGGGAGCTACATTTAAGAAAACAGACCTGTTATGGCCGATTTCTATCAATGAAATCCAACGCAACCCGAGTCTGACCCAGAATGACGGCTATTCTCTTAAATAAATGACGGCGGTTTATCCGGAGGGATAAACCGGAAATCAAAATATAGACGGATTTATTGGAAGGGGAGACAGTTCTATTTGTCTCCCCTTTTTTTTTCAGCGCTTTTTTATTATTGGAATAATCATTATATTTGTATGAATTAGAGTCGTTTGAATAATAAACGCTATAAGATATTCATGGTTAAATTTTTAATATAAATAGTAACGATATTATGAAGAAAAAAAGTATATGGGCTTTTGCCCTTATTGCTATGCTAACCAGCTTAGGAAGGCCTGCCGTTGCGGCAGATGCGGCTTTCGACCCGGTGGAGTATGTGAATCCTTTGATGGGGACGCAGTCGACTTTTGAATTGTCGACCGGTAATACCTATCCTGCCATTGCGCGTCCCTGGGGGATGAACTTCTGGACACCGCAGACCGGAAAGATGGGCGACGGATGGGCATACGTTTATACGGCCAACAAAATACGCGGTTTCAAGCAAACCCACCAGCCGAGCCCCTGGATCAACGACTACGGACAGTTTGCCATCATGCCGGTTGTTGGCGCTCCGGAGTTCAACGAGGATAAACGCGCCAGTTGGTTTTCACATAAAAGCGAAATCGCCAAACCGTATTATTACGAAGTCTATCTGGCCGAGCACGATGTGAAGACCGAACTGACACCGACCGACCGTGCCGCCATGTTCCGCTTCACTTTCCCCGAAAACGAACATTCTTACATCGTAGTGGACGCACTCGATAAGGGATCTTACATAAAGGTGATCCCGGAAGAAAACAAGATCATCGGCTATACGACCAAGAATAGTGGCGGCGTTCCCGATAACTTCAAGAACTATTTCATCATCGAATTCGACAAACCGTTCACCTACGAAGCAACTTTTGCGGATGCAGCCCTGAAAGAAGGCGCACGCGAGCAGACTTCCGACCATGTCGGAGCGGTAATCGGTTTCAAGACGGCTAAAGGAGAAATCGTGCATGCAAAAGTCGCTTCCTCTTTTATCAGCTTCGACCAGGCAGCCGTCAACATGAAGGAACTGGGCAACGATAACTTCGATACACTGGTTCAGAAAGGCAAGGATGCCTGGAATAAGGAACTGGGCAAGATCGAAGTGGAAGGAGGGACGACGGACCAGTTCCGCACGTTCTATTCCTGTATGTACCGCTCGCTGCTGTTCCCGCGCAAGTTCTATGAAATCGACGCTGCCGGAAAAGTGGTGCACTACAGCCCGTACAACGGCGAGGTGCTGCCGGGTTATATGTTTACCGATACCGGTTTCTGGGATACATTCCGTTGCCTGTTCCCATTCCTGAACCTGATGTATCCGACGATGGCGAAGGAGATGCAGGAAGGCTTGATTAATACCTATAAAGAAAGCGGGTTCTTCCCCGAATGGGCAAGTCCTGGACATCGCGGTTGCATGGTCGGCAACAACTCTGCCTCCGTATTGGTCGATGCCTATATGAAAGGCATAAAGGTGGACGACCTGGAAACGCTCTATAAAGGCCTGATCCACGGAACGGAAAATGTACATCCGACCGTTTCCTCTACCGGCCGTCTCGGATATGAATACTACAACAAGCTGGGCTATGTGCCTTACGATGTAAAAATCAACGAGAATGCAGCCCGCACACTGGAATATGCCTATAACGACTGGTGCATCTACCAGATAGCCAAAGATCTGGGCCGTCCTAAAAAGGAACTGGACCTCTATGCAAAGCGGGCAATGAATTATAAGAACCTGTTCGACAAGGAAACCAAGCTGATGCGCGGTAAGAACCAGGACGGTACCTTTATGGCCCCCTTCTCTCCGCTGAAATGGGGCGATGCATTCACGGAAGGCAACAGCTGGCACTACACCTGGTCTGTCTTCCACGACCCGCAGGGACTGATCGACCTGATGGGCGGAAAAAAGGAGTTTGTGGCCATGCTGGATTCCGTATTTGCCGTGCCGCCTGTATTCGACGACAGTTATTACGGGCAGGTGATCCATGAAATCCGCGAAATGCAGATTATGAACATGGGTAACTATGCACACGGCAACCAGCCGATCCAGCACATGATCTATCTGTATAACTATGCAGGCGAACCCTGGAAAGCCCAATACTGGTTGCGCCAGGTGATGAACCGTATGTACTCGCCGACTCCTGACGGTTATTGCGGTGACGAGGATAACGGGCAGACTTCCGCCTGGTATGTCTTCTCCGCCCTCGGATTCTATCCGGTTGCTCCCGGAACGACACAGTACGTGCTCGGCGCTCCGCTGTTTAAGAAAGCCACACTGCATTTCGAGAACGGAAAGAACCTGGTGATCAATGCTCCCGCCAACAGCGACAAGAACATCTACATTGAATCGATGACATTCAATGGAAAAAACTATACGAAGAACTACCTGGAACACTTCGAACTGTTGAAAGGCGGTGTGCTGGACATCCAGATGGGCGACAAGCCGAATATGCAGAGAGGCGTGAACCCGGAAGATTTCCCGTATTCATTCTCAGTGAACGATAAACAAAAGAGATAAACGATGGAGCGATTACAAAAAATTGGTAAGTTTTTATTCGGCATCCTGGTAGGGGTTGCCTTGGTGTTGGTATTCAACAAGTATTATGTCAAAGGGAAACAAGCTGTGGCAGACGGCATGGAGAAAGGCCCGGTGGAATATGTCAATCCCTATATGGGAAACATCAGCCACTTGCTGGTCCCGACCTATCCGACTGTTCATCTGCCTAACAGCATGATGCGTGTCTATCCCGAACGGGGAGATTTTACGGGTGATAAATTGAGCGGACTGCCGCTTATCGTGACCAGCCACCGCGGAAGTTCGGCTTTCAACCTGAGCCCTTATCAGGGGACGGAGAACGGCTTGAAGCCGGTCATCGAATATAGCTACGACCAGGAAAAGATCGTGCCTTACCGCTATCAGGTCTACCTGGACGATGCTAATATCGATGTGGACTTTGCACCTTCCCACCAGAGTGCGGTTTACAGCCTCACATTCGAGAAAGACGCTCCGGCCTATTTGGTTTTCAATAGCCGCAACGGAGAGTTGAAATGGGAGGGAAATGCCGTCAGCGGTTTCCAGTATGTGGATAAGAAAACAAAGGTTTACCTGTATGCCGAAACAGATAAGACACCTGAGAAATGCGGTGTCCTGGCAGACGGAACAGTGAAGTACGGCGAATCTTCAGCCGAAGGCCGTAACGCAGCCCTGGTTCTGTCTTACGGTAAACAGAAAGAGGTTGGCGTTCGCTATGGCATCTCGTTCATCAGCGCCGAGCAGGCAAAAAAGAACCTGGCACGCGAGATCGCTTCTTATGATGTGAATGCGATTGCCGAGATCGGCCGTAACGACTGGAACGATGCGTTAGGTAAAATCCAGGTGACGGGAGGAACAGAGAACGACAAGACTGTCTTTTATACCTCTTTGTACCGTTGCTATGAACGTCCGGTCAACCTGAGCGAAGACGGAAAGTATTACAGCGCTTTCGACGGAAAGATACACGAAGACGGCGGCCATTCGTTTTATACCGACGACTGGATTTGGGATACTTACCGGGCGACTCATCCGCTCCGTATCCTGATCGACAACGAGCGTGAGACGGATATTATCAACTCATACCTGCTGATGGCCCAGCAGATGGGAACGAACTGGATGCCTACTTTCCCGGAAGTGACAGGCGATTCACGCCGCATGAACTCCAACCATGCCGTGGCAACTGTCATCGACGCCTGGCGGAAAGGCGTGCGCGGTTTCGATCTGGAAAAAGCGTATCAGGCTGCCAAAGCCGGTATCGAAGAAAAGACGCTGATCCCCTGGTCCGGCGCTCCGTCCGGCTGGTTGGACGAGTTCTACCGCGAACATGGTTATATCCCGGCTTTGAAACCCGGAGAAAAGGAAACAGTCGCAAATGTCTCTCCTTGGGAAAAACGTCAGCCGGTAGCCGTTACGTTGGGTACGGCCTACGATCAGTGGTGTCTGTCGCAGATCGCCGCCGAGTTGGGCAAGAAAGATGAGGCAGACTATTACCTCCGCCAGTCCTACAACTACCGGAACCTCTTTAACCCTGCCACCCGTTTCTTCCATCCGAAGGATAAAGACGGCAAGTTTATCGAAGGCGTGGACTATCGTTATTCCGGAGGCCTGGGTGCACGCGATTATTATGACGAAAATAACGGTTATGTCTATCGTTGGGACGTGCAGCATAACATCGGCGACCTGGTTTCGCTTGTCGGTGGCAACGAAGCCTTTACAGCCGATCTCGACTCGATGTTCGACACGCCGTTAGGTATGTCCAAATGGCAATTCTATTCCTTCCTGCCGGATCATACCGGTAATGTCGGCATGTTTTCAATGGCAAACGAGCCGAGCCTTCATATCCCGTATCTGTATAATTATGCCGGACAGCCCTGGAAGACACAGAAACGCATCCGCGTGTTGCTGGATCAATGGTTCCGCAACGACCTGATGGGTGTTCCGGGTGATGAAGACGGTGGCGGAATGTCTGCATTCGTCGTGTTCAGTATGATGGGATTCTATCCGGTTACTCCGGGATCGCCCACCTATAATGTCGGCAGCCCTGTCTTTACGAGCGTGAAGATCGACCTGGGTAACGGCAATGTATTCGAGATCGTAGCAGACGGTGCTTCCGGCAAAAACAAATATATACAGTCTGCCTCCTTGAACGGCGCAACGTTGAACCAGCCGTGGTTCGACCACAGCCAGATTGCATCCGGCGGTATCCTGAATGTGAAAATGGGTCCGAAAGCGAATAAGGAATGGGGCCTCGCAACCCCGCCGCCTTCAGCCGCCCCGATGCCTGAATAATAAGTAAAAAGATTATACAACCTGATAAGAAGCCTGGAGCCGCGCTTTTGCGACTTCAGGCTTTTATTTTATATGATAGGACTGTCCGAGTTATCCTCAAATTTGGCAAGTTTTGAACCTCCTGCGGCATGGGGCTTATTGTAAAAAACGTATTTTTCAGGGTAAAAAAACATCCGAAACAAAACAAACGTCAACCCACTTTTCAGCCGTCAAAAAGGGGCTTTTTCCTATGTTCCGGCACCTTATCGCCATGAAGAGGGACTTTATCGCTCTGACCCGGAACATTGTTGCTCTGAAGGTTGACTTCATATAGCACGAAGTCAACCTTCAGAGCGATGAAGCGTTACTTCAAGGCAATTTTCTGCGCACCTCATCGCAACAAGCCTCCAAAATTTCCTTGGGATATTTGGGACGCCGTCCACCTTCGTCCGCAAATATTCGATTCTCCGGGAGTTAAGGTTTATCACTTTGACGGCATTTATGCTTTCTGTCAATCAAAAAGAATGCTTTTCGAAACAGGCTGCGCACCTCGTTTTTCCTATTGTCAGAAAGGGGAGCTTGAACCGCAAAAAGAGTCAATCCAAAATCGATCAAGATTTCGGACGAAATAGAAAAATAGTCGAAACAGGGGGTTATTGTCTATTTTTAAAATTTGCAGGGCGGTTCGCGAACCGCCCCTACGAGGTCTGTTTGGTTCAAAAAGTAAGTGGCAAGCTGAACCAGAAAGTGGAGCCCGAGCCTTGAACCGAATCTACCCCGATTGTGCCTTGCAGATTTTCGATGATTGTTTTGCTGATTGTGAGGCCTAAGCCGGTTCCCTGTTTGAATTCGTTTATTTTAATGAAACGCTCGAATATGCGGGAGCGGTCTTTTTCGGAAATGCCGATACCTGTATCCTGTACGCTTACGCGCAGGTTGTTCCCCTCTTTTTTATAAGAGATTGTGATGCTTCCTTCTTCGGTGAATTTGATGGCGTTGTTGACGAAGTTCGACACAACCTGCATGATGCGCTGGGGATCGGTTTTCAAACGGATGGAAGGCAGGTCCTTATCGAATACCAACGTTACACCCGGTTTCATCTTCAGCGAGCTTGCTAAGAATACCTCCCCGCAGATTTCTTTGATATCCGTTTCGGTAATATGGTAGTCGAATGTGCCCGATTCTATTCTGGAAAAATCCAGGATATCGTCTATCAGGTGGAGAAGCAGATCGTTGTTCTTATGGATGATTTCCAAGTATTCTTTTCGTTCTTCTTCGTCCGATGTCTCTGCTACGATATCGGAAAAGCCGACAATGGCGTTCAGCGGTGTGCGGATCTCATGACTCATATTGGCAAGAAAAGCCGATTTCAGTTTGTCGGCTTCCTTGACGCGAATCAGTTCGTTTTCCTTTTCACGCTGTTCGGTGATGTTGGAGGTGTAGCTGATGATTTTGCTGGGTGTGCCGTCTTCATTAAATTTGTAGGAGCGGACATTGGAGTTGAACCAGAACTGTTTTCCGCCCAAGATACGTCGGTAGATGGCTATATAGTTGTCTATCTCTCCGTTCATCAAACGCTTGAGCTTCCGGTTGTAAATCTTGTCTACGTCGTCCGGATGAAGCGTGCTGATAAAATCTTCCAGGGTTCTGGGCTGATGCTTTTTCAGATAGGAAAGGGCTGGATTTTTGTCTATATTTTTATTCAGGCTTAAATCCACTGAAAAGGTTTGTTTGGCTGTGTCATATTCCCAGATGAAAGATTCGCCGGTGTCGACGGCAGTTCTCAGTTTTATCAGGTTGTATTCGATCTGTTCTGTTTTATGGTGGTCCTCCGAGTTGTCGAAAACGATATACAGGTATCCGAATATCTTGTTTTGGATGTCTTTTAAGGCGACACCTTTCACCAGCAGATGCTTGGTTTCATCTTCGATGGATGTGGAGTAATATCCCTCTTCTCTGACAATATGGAAGTTGTAGTCCAGCGTGAAGGTCACGTCTTCTCCCTTTTTCAGTTTCTGATTGACCCATTCCGGGATGTTCGGATTCCGGAACATATTGACGCCGATCACATTTTCGCGTGTCGTTCCGAATATCTCCAAATCGGCATCATTCAGGTCGAGCATGGTGCCGTCGGCATCATACAGTTCGACTCCCCAGGGCAACTTTTCGAAGATGATACGGAATTTGACTTCGCTCTTCAGCATCAGGTTTGCCGAGTGTTCCATGACATGCTTGTCGTGTTCCCGTTCAATGGCAATAGATACGATATCTGCCAATATTCGCAGGTTTTCAATGTCGAGGGCATTCCAGGTACGGTGCCGGCGGACAGAGTCCAGACCGATGAATCCACAGATTTTACCTGCGCTGGAAACCGGTAATGCCAAAAGGGAAAGAACTTCTTGCAGCTTCAACATATGTTGTTCGGTGGCCGCTTCTTCCGGCATTTTTGCCGTATCGAAAATTATGATATCTTTTCCTGTTTTAATTTGTTCGATCCACCAGGGAATATCCTCGTCGGTCAATTGCCGCAAAATATCTTCCCGCATGGAGATTATTCCGTCGGACGTGACTTCGTGGGTGAAGTCGACAACGGAACAGGTTTCGTCAAAAATACCGATATATACGCGCTCTACTTCAAAAAAACGTAGAATGGATAATAAGGCGTTGTCAATGGCTGCATTGTCATTGGCGCTAAGCAAAAGGGTAAGGACATCCGAGATCGTTCTCCGCAATGCGATTGTATTGACCAAGACTTTGCTGGAGCTGATGTTTTCTTCTATCAGATCTTCTCGTGTGTATTCGTATGTATTCATTTTGAAACAGACATATTCATTGATTAATGCAAATTTATAGATATTTATTGAGATTCAAGCGAATTTGGAGGATATATTCTTATGTCGGGGATTTATTGTATCTTTGTATATGGATCAAAGAGAAAAAAGAGTTCATGAAGGTTGCAGATAAGACTAATTGGTATGTTTTATATACATCTCCGCGTGCGGAAAAACAGGTGAAAGGACGGATCGATGCGTTGGGAGTGGAGTGCTGGCTTCCGCTTCATCGTGCACCCCGGGTCTGGTCGGACCGCGTCAAGATTGTGGAGGTCCCGTTATTCAATTCTTATTTGTTCGTACGTTGCACCGATCCGGAGTTAAGGAATTTGATCAGGGTGTACGGTGTTGCCCGTATTGTCTACTATAACGGGAAACCGGCCATCGTGCGCCAAAGGGAGATCGACGCCATAAAAGAGTTTCTCGAGCAAGCCTCCAACCATACGTTGTGTCCCGGCGAAGAGGTGGAAATCCTTTGCGGGGCGATGAAGCACGTGTCCGGTAAGGTGAAGAAGGTCAAGAAGAACCATCTGCTCCTTTACCTTGAACAGTTGGGGGCCACAGTCTGTGTGAAAATGGATGACGTGGCCCGGGTGGACCGTTTAAAGTAACTGCCGGTAGATATACTCCATATCGACATGTTCGCGTACTAAGGCAGCGAGCTTGTCGTATTGTTCTTCCTTGAAGGCGGCATAATCGAATGGTGCGCTTTCGGCTGTCTTGTCGAAACCTTCGGCCAGGTTGTCCAGTACTTCCGGATTGTCCAGTATTCCATGTATATAACTGCCCCAACAGCTATTGTCCAGATAGTAGCCATCCGTCCGTCCGTCGCTGAGGATTGCCACCGGGCTTTCGGGTGCGTCACCGAGCAGGGCGGTTCGTCCCATATGGATTTCATAGCCATGACAATGTTGTTGTAGAGACGCACGGCCGTGCGTCTCTACGTGGTGACCGTGTGTCTCTATATGTTTTCCGGGCAGGAATGCGAATGTGCTTTGCCGGGTTACTTTTTCTTGTTCGATGACCGTACATTGCGGCAATAACCCCAATCCGGGGACAGCCGGCAGAGAGCCTTCGATCCCGTCCGGGTCTTCCAGCCGTGCGCCCATCATCTGGTAGCCTCCACAGATTCCGATCACCTTTTTGCCTGCTTTATGAGCGCGTATGATTGCGTCGGCTATGCCGTTCGCCCGCAGGCTTTGCAGGTCGGAAAGCGTATTCTTGGAGCCGGGTAGCAGGATGATGTCGGCTTTTTCTATTTCGTCGATGTTGTTCGTGTAATAGGCGTTGAAACGAGGGTCCATATCGAGCACATCGAAATCAGTGAAATTGGACATCCGTTTTAACAGGATAATCGCCACGTTGATTTTTCCATCCCGGTATGTGTTGTGCTTCATGTCGAGGGCGACCGAATCTTCTTCTTCGATCTTGATATCGCGAAACCAGGGGATGACACCGACCACAGGGATGCCTGTCAGCTCTTCGATTATCCTTCTGCCGTCATCAAACAGAAAAGAGTCGCCCCGGAATTTGTTGATGATAATACCTTTCATCAAAGCTCGTTCCTCCGGTCTCAGCAGTTCGATTGTTCCATAGACTGAGCCGAAAACGCCGCCCCGGTCTATGTCGGCAACGAGGAAAGTGGCTGCTTCGGTCTGCATGGCCATCCGCATATTGGTGATGTCGCGGTCGCGTAGGTTCAGTTCGGAAATGCTTCCGGCGCCTTCCAGTACGATCGGGTTGTAGCGGCTTTCCAGGCGTTTGAAGGCTTTCACTGCTTCTTCGAACAGTTTCTCCTTCTGGCTTTTCATTCCGAAATAGTCCTTGGCCGACATATTCCCGACCGGACGTCCGTTCAGTACGACCTGCGAGTTCTTATCGTTCGTCGGTTTCAGCAGCACCGGATTCATATCCGTATGCGGGGCGATCCCCGAGGCTTCCGCCTGTACGACCTGGGCACGCCCCATTTCTCCGCCTTCGGGAGTGGAGTAGGAGTTCAGCGACATGTTCTGCGCCTTGAATGGAGCCGGATGATATCCGTCTTGTTTGAATATGCGGCAAAATGCTGCATTGATAACGCTTTTACCTGCATCGGAACAAGTTCCGACAAACATGATCGGTTTAAGGTGCTGCTTCATTTCTGAAAATTGTTATTTAACGGTTGAAACTGCAAAGCTAACGAAAAAATATGAATTTCATAGAAGTTGGAAAGATATTGAAAGGGTCATAAATCGCCGGTTATCCGGTATTTTGTCCGGGCTGTCATTTTTAGTGGAATAACTGTTCGCATACGACTCGATTTGTGGTGGAAAAGAGAGGGTTCCTAACATTTTCTTGAAATAAAATGGAAAGTTTAGCTATTGTACTATTATTACTTTTCGTATCTTCACCGAAAATTAAACATTGGTTCTATGTTTTTTAATTATTAAGTTTCTGGAAATATGATAATAGCTTATTTGAGAGTTGGAACATCTAACAAAGAACATCTTGAAATACAGAAAGATGAAATAAAACGCTTTGCGTCGGATCATCAGATGAATGTCGATAAGTGGGTTACGGATGTCACTATCGGTTTCGGTAAAGGAAAGGAAGACGAACGTAATATCGATATGGTTGTAGACCGTATGCAAAAAGGGGATACGCTGATATTTTTGGACATTTCCCGCCTTGGACGCACTTTGTCGGAGGTCATGGCAATCATGAGCCGCTGCATGGAAAAAGGAGTTCAGGTCTACAGCATAAAAGACCGGTATGCCTTGGATGGCGCCTTAAATCTTCCAGTTATGGGAAGTGTATTCAATCTGGTAACCGAGATCGAACATAGTTTGATGTCCACCCGGACAAAAGAGGCCTTGACCCACAAGAAGAACACGGGAGGTCCTTTAGGGCGTCCGAAAGGATCGGCCGCTAAACAATCTTTCTTGGATGCGCATAAAGAGGAGGTGATCAGTATGCTCGAACGCGGAGACACCGTGATTGAGATTTGCAAGCGTTTTAATGTCTCCAGAAATACGTATTATATGTTCAAACGGAACTACGGACTCTAAAACCAGTCCTTTTTCCGCATGTATAGCCAGGTTACAATTGCTGTGAGCAGCATAAGCGACCAGGCTATGCCATATCCGTATCTCCAGTCTAACTCCGGCATAATCTTGAAATTCATACCCCATATACCTGCCAGGAATGTGAGCGGAATGAAGAGTGTGGAAACGATAGTCAAACGTTTCATGATCGCATTCATGCGCAGGTCGTTATTGGATATATACAGGTCGACCAGAGAGGAGATAATTTCCCGGCAGCTCTCTGTTGTCTGGATAACAAATAGCAATTGGTCGGACAAATCGTTGTAGATCGGCAGGATGTCGGGGCTTATGAGCCCGTTTTCGGTACGTAGCAGTTTGGCAAACTGTTCTTTCAGCGGCTGACTGTTTTTCCTGATAATCATATATTCTTTCCGGTGTTGTTGGATCAACTGTCCCATGTTTCCCTGGTCGTTTTTGATGTCAAGCAGGGTTTCCTCGATGTCTTCAAGCATCTCTTCCACTTTGGAGGCCGCTTCCACCAGGTTGGCGATAATGGTGTTAAGCAGGAATGCCAACAGTAGCCCGCTACCTTTCTTCCGGATATTCAGCATATTGGATTCCAATGCTTTGTAGGCGTCTTCAAACACCGGATTATTGCTTTCCGTAAAACTGATCACGACATTTCCCGTAATCAACAGGCTGATATGTTCGGAGTTGAGTTCCATATTGGCATTGTAATAGGAAGAATTGAGTATGATAAGCGTGTGCTTGTCGTATTCTTCTATTTTGACCACGTGCTGGGGCGTCAGGATGTCTTTGGCATCCAGGTTATGCATCCCGAACTCGTTGACCATGCGGGTGATCGCTTCCGAATCGGTCAGGCCGCTCACTTGAAACCAGTTGATGCTGTTTGCATCGGCCAATTTGCGGAATGATGTTTCGTCTGTTCTGAGATTCCGTGTGTGCAGGTTGGTGGCGTTATATTGGGTGAGGCGAATGTTCGTGACTGTTTCATGTTCACCTGCATAATAATACCGTTCGGCCAGGTGCCGGTTTGAAATATGCTTGTGCCTGTGTAGGCGCACGGATTCTTTTCGCCTCATACCCTTATGTTTTTTATTCGAGTTCTACGACAGTTATGCCGGCACCTCCGAACTGGACATGTTCGTCGTGATACTGGCGGACGCCGGGCACGGAGTGCAGGTAGTCGCGTATCAACTGGCGCAAGATGCCTGTCCCTGTCCCGTGCAGGATGCGTATGCGGGCCGCACCGACCTGTATGGCGTCGTCGACAAAATAGGTCACCGCCTGCAATGCTTCGTCTCCCCTCATACCTCTAACATCGATCTCCTGCTTAAAGTTCAATTTCTTTTCGTGCATATCGTCGGCTGTCTGGACACTGACAAAGGTGCTTTTCTGGATTTCCTTCTTGATCTGGCCTTTGCTGACCTTTTCCAGTTGATCCAGTTTGACGGTGCTTTTGATCATGCCGAAGGCTACGACAGCCTGTTTGCCTTGCAGTTCCATAACTGTCCCGGCAGACATTTGTCCTTTGAGGCGGACATTGTCGCCCACTTCTATGACATCGCGGTTGAAGGTCTGCTTGGATGCCGGCGTGTTCTGCTTTTGCTTCTTACGCTCTTTGCGCTCTTGCAGTTTGGCCATTTTGCGGGCGATTTTGTCGTCTTCCTCTTCGGCGGCTATCACGGAAGCTTTGAACTCTTCCAGTGCTTTGCGGGCCAGCTTGGTCTGCTCTTTTTCCGCCTGGGCCTCTTTGATCTCGCGGATCGTATTTTCTATCTTGGCATTGGCTTCGGCGAGGATGCGCTGTGCTTCTTCCTTGGCAGTCCGCATGATCTCTTTCCGTTGTTTGCTTACGGCTTCGAGGTCCTGCTCGTAGCGGGCGGTGATATCTTCCAGTTTTTTCTCCTGTTGGCGGATGTTCTGCCGTTTGCTTTCCCAGTAGCGTTTGTCGCGCACGATATCCTGGAGGTATTTGTCCATATTGATATAGTCGGAACCTACATTGGCGGATGCGTCGGCAATGACATCTTCCGGCAGACCGATTTTCCGGGCTATTTCGACAGCGAAAGAACTGCCCGGGTTTCCGATGGACAGCTTGAACAGGGGCTGCATCAGGTGGCGGTCATAGAGCATGGCTCCATTGACGATCCCTTCCGTATCTTCCGCGAAATGCTTCAGATTCTGGTAATGGGTTGTGATGACGCCATAGCTGTGGTTCCGGTTGAAACGGTCCAGCAGGGCTTCGGCAATGGCTCCACCGATCTGCGGTTCCGTGCCGCTGCCGAACTCATCGATCAGGATCAGCGTCTTGCTGTTGCAGTTCTTCACGAAGAACTTCATGTTCGTCAGGTGGGAACTGTATGTGCTCAGGTCGTTTTCGATGCTTTGTTCGTCGCCGATATCGATAAACAGGTTGTCGAACAGGCCTGTTTTCGAACTTTCATATACCGGGATAAGCAGCCCGCATTGTAGCATGTATTGCAGCAGTCCGACTGTTTTCAGGCAGACTGATTTTCCGCCTGCGTTCGGACCGGAAATGATAAGCAGCCGCTTGTTCTCTTCCAGCATGATGTCCAGTGGGACGACCTGTTTGTTTTGTTTTTGCAGTGAGAGGTAGAGCAGGGGATGCGAGGCGCGGATCCAGTCTACTTGTTGCTTGTTTTCGACAACCGGCTTGATCCCGTTCACCTGTTCGGCAAACAAGGCTTTAGCACGGATAAAGTCGATCTCGGCTAAGAACTCGTACGATTGGAGGATGTCGGGCACTGACGGACGCACGAAATTGGTGAACTCCGTTAATATCTTCATGATCTCCCGGCGTTCGTCTCCTTCCAGTTCCCGGATACGGTTGTTTGCTTCCACCACGACTTCCGGTTCGATAAAGACTGTTTTTCCGCTGGCCGACTCGTCGTGTACGATCCCTTTGATTTTTCGCTTGAAGGCGGGGGCGACAGGGATCATCAGGCGGCCGTCGCGCATGGTCGGCGTTACATCTTTGTCGACAACCCCGTCTGACTGGGCGGCGCGCAGGATCGATTGCAAGCTGCGCGAGATACCGCTCATTGTGGCGGATATCTCTTTCCGTATTTGTGCCAGCGTGGGGGAGGCGTTGTCTTTTACACGCCCGAATTTATCGAGGATGGCATCTATCTTTCCGATCAGTTGCGGGAACACCATAATATCACCGGCGAGAGCTGTCAGGGCGGGATATTTGATCTCTTCTCCCTCTTCCATGGAGGGACGGAAGAAACGGATGATGTCGTTGATAGTCTGGAGTGACCGTTTCAGGTCGAACAGCTCCTTTTCGTCCAGCCAGGTTCCTTCCGGGCGTATTCGTTTCAGCGAATAACGCACATCGAAGAAGTAACTGGCGGGAAACTCGTCTTCTCCATGCAGGATGCGGACAAATTCGTCTGTCTGTTCCAGGCGTTCGGTTACGGTTTGAAAGTCGGCGGAGAATTCCATCTCCGCCACCCGCTCTTCTCCGAGCGGACTTAAACATTTTTCTGAAATTAAATGGCGGACTTTATCGAAGCCCGTTTTCTGTTCGAAGTTTTGTGGGTATATCACGTTCTTGTAAATGCTTTATTTTACTTCGACCGTCACAGACCGGCGAATGGTCGGACGGACGATGATTTCCATTTTGTTCTTCCCCCGCTTGATATCGAACGTGCAGGCGTTGTTGCCTGACGGGTTGATATAAGGGGCGTAATAATATAAGTAAGAATAGGCGGCTTTGTTTCCGGACTTCTGGATCGCATCGGCCACCTGCGAGTATTTGAATGTATCCCAGAACATACAGCGTTTAAATCCGTTGGCATCCGTAAACCGGGTTTTCGGATCGCGGTATTTCATCGTGTTGGTGATAAATCCTTTATAAGCGGCGGAGAACTCTTCCGTCGTGTTATCCATCTTGTGGTTGTTGATCTTTTCCACAACGTCGCGCGGGCGCAAGCCGGCAGCATAGGCCGGAGAGTTCTTGTCGACATCGGTAACCAGTTCCATACGGTCGATGTCATAGCTCAAACCTGTATAGTTGTATGTCTTCTGGTTGACTTTGAACGGCACATTGCGGCGGTACTTGGTGTACGGATATTGCATGCACATCAACGGTGCATGGATACGGGCATATTCGTCCAGGCGGTATGAATCTTCCAACAACTCGTTTGCTTCACACTCCCAAAGTATCCGGCCCGGCACATCCCGCTGGTCGATCAGGCGGAAACCGAACTGAAGCAGGTATTCCGCCTCTGTTTCTGCAGCTGTCGGATTCAGGAACGGGAATATTTCCATTTTGCTTTGGAGGAAGTTGTAACGATACACGGGCTCTTTTTCAATCAGTATTTTGTTTGCTCCCTTGTAGTTCGGATTCTTGTCAAAGAAATAGAATGTCTGTACCAGAATGTCGGGTCTGTCCACGTCGACTGTCATTCCTTTTTTAGTCAGTTCCTTTTCAATGCTTTCGTTGATAACTGTTTCCAGCTTACTGTTGTTCTCGTCTATGGCAGAGAATGCGAAAGTCTTGAATTTTCCGAAATCGACCGGATCGGCCGTGACTGTCGTCTTGAACGGGCAGACAAATTCGCGTTCGCTGGTTGTCTCCAGACTATACATGGAAAAAGCGGTCGCCAGTTGTTCTTCCGTGATGGCATTGCTTTTTTTGCATTCTTTTTTAACCATGACTTGCTTGGAAGGGTTCGACAGGTTGCCGATAGTGAGCAGCACCTCATTTTTTCCGGCCGGGTTCAACATCTCTTCTATTTCCTCGGGCGAGATATCCAACGTCTGGACGCCGTCGATGGCCATGATGATATCATTAGTCTTCACTCCGGCAAGTTCCGCCGGGGAATAAGGAATGATACTGGTAATAACAGGCCTGTTTTTACCCCAATGATCGCTTTGACTGATATCGTATGTGATGCCTAACCGACAGATATTCCGGTTTTGAGCAAAACCGGTAAGAAATGCAAATAGCAGTAAGACTGACAAAATCGCTCTCTTCATAATTAATTCCTATTGTTTTATTAATCTATATTGTATGTGACAATAAAATCATCATTTACTACACAAAGGTAAAGATATTTTCGTTCTGTAAGAACAGTTGGCAGCATATTTGATGTTATATTGGTGAATGATACCGACAAGAATAATGCCGGCATATATATGTATGGTGTGATATGTGTATGGTATCTTATTGACAATTAGATAGTAATGAAAATATATAATTGGTTATGAATAAGATGAATTTTAATAGTAAGAAAGAAACTGCTGACAAAAAAGAACGCCAGGGTGTTGATGATGCGACAAATTTGCAGGAAGAACAGGTAAATGCGGCAGACGAAAATGCTGCATCTGACAATGTGACGGACGAATGTGACGGACAGGGAGAATTGGAAGAACTCAAGAAGAAGTATAACGAGCTGAACGATTCTCATTTGCGCTTGATGGCTGAGTTTGACAACTATCGTAAACGTACATTGCGTGAAAAGTCCGAGCTGATTAAGAATGGCGGCGAAAGCGCACTGACTCATCTGCTCCCTGTTGTCGATGATTTTGAACGTGCCTTGCAGAACATCCGTACAGCTGAAGATATAAAGGCTGTTACCGAAGGCGTGGAACTTATCTATTCTAAATTCATGTCTTACCTGTCCCAGCAGAATGTAAAGCCGATCGAGACGGTTGGTGAGCCTTTTGATGCTGAGACATCTGAGGCTGTTGCCATGATCCCGGCTCCGGAACCTGATATGAAAGGAAAGGTGCTGGATTGCGTACAAACCGGTTACACCTTGAATGACAAAGTGATCCGTCATGCAAAAGTGGTTGTCGGGGAGTAAGATGGCAGGATAATAAGCAAATAACAACAGACAGATACAAAGATGGCTAAAAGAGATTATTATGAAGTGCTGGGCGTCGAGAAGAATGCCTCGACAGAAGAGATAAAGAAAGCCTACCGGAAAAAGGCTATTCAGTTCCATCCGGACAAGAACCCGGGTGATAAGCAGGCTGAGGAAAACTTTAAGGAAGCAGCCGAAGCGTATGATGTGCTGAGCGACCCACAAAAACGGCAGCGGTACGATCAGTTCGGCCATGCCGGAGTAGGAGGCGCTTCACAGGGCGGTGGCTTCGGAGGCGGAATGTCTATGGATGATATATTCTCCCAGTTTGGCGACATCTTTGGCGGACATTTCGGTGGCTTTGGCGGTTTCAGCGGCTTTGGCGGCGGTTCGCGTGGCGGGCGTCGTGTGAACCGGGGTTCCGATCTGCGTGTGAAAGTGAAGCTGAACCTGAAAGAAATAGCCGGTGGCGTGGAGAAGAAGATCAAGGTGAAGAAATATGTCACGTGTTCCAAATGCCATGGCAGTGGTGCGGAGGACGACCATAGTTCTAAAACTTGCGAGACTTGTCACGGTAGCGGCGTCGTCACGCGTATCGCCAATACGATCCTGGGACAGATGCAGACGCAGACAACATGTCCGACCTGTGGTGGTGAAGGCAAGATCATCACCAAGAAGTGTAGTGAATGTAATGGTGAGGGAATTGTTCGCGATGAAGAAGTGATCACGATCAATATTCCGGCCGGTGTCGCAGAAGGCATGCAACTTTCCATGAGTGGAAAAGGAAATGCAGCCCGTCACGGCGGTATCAATGGTGATTTGCTGATTTTGGTCGAAGAGGAGCCGCATCCTGAATTGATACGCGATGAAAACGACCTGTTGTATAACTTGCTGTTGAGTGTGCCCCAAGCTGCCCTGGGCGGCACGGTGGAGGTTCCTACTATCGACGGGAAGGCGAAAGTCAAGATCGAGCCGGGAACACAGCCGGGTAAGGTGCTTCGTTTGCGTAATAAGGGGCTTCCTTCCGTCAATAGCTATGGCACGGGTGACTTGCTTGTGAATGTGAGCGTTTATATCCCTGAGACATTGTCTCCTTCGGAAAAGGATATCATGAACGGTCTGGAAAACTCTCCAAACTTCCAGCCTAAGAAGTCTGTAAAGGAAAAGATTTTCGATAAATTCAGACATATGTTTGACTAAAGATTCTTTTTAGTTGGCAAGAGGCCATCTCCATGAACAGGGGATGGCTTTTTTTGTTGTTATCTGTATCAAATTTTTAAAGTATATGCACAATTATCCAGATTGTGTTCGTTTGAATATATCTACTTTTGCCTCATCAAAGAATAAGGACTAAAATGAAAGACAATGAAACGAGAAGCTTTTAAGATGTATTTGAAGCCGGGATGTGAGGAAGAATATCAAAGACGCCATATTGCCATCTGGCCGGAACTGAAAAAGATGCTTTCTGATAATGGAGTTTGTGACTATTCCATTTATTGGGATAAAGAGACCAATGTTTTGTTTGCTTGCCAAAAGGTAAAAGGGGAGGCGTCTTCCCAGGATATGGGGGATAATCTGATTGTGCAAAAATGGTGGGACTATATGTCCGATCTTTTGGATGTAAATCCGGATAACTCTCCGGTATCTATTTCCCTGCAGGAAATTTTCCATATGGATTAGGATAATCCGGGTGAAGTGAAAACAAAAAAGACCTGAAAGATATTCTTCCAAGTCTTTTTTGTGGGCAGTGATGGATTCGAACCACCGAAGTCGAAAGACAGCTGAGTTACAGTCAGCCCCATTTGGCCACTCTGGTAACTGCCCAAGATTTTGAGCCTCTTGTCGGATTCGAACCAACGACCCCGAGATTACAAATCACGTGCTCTGGCCAACTGAGCTAAAGAGGCATTCTTCTTTTAATAATCAATCTCTCTCGATTGCGGGTGCAAAGGTAGGCATTATTTTTAATTGTGCAATAGTTTGGAGGGATAATGTGAAATATTTTTCATAAAAAACTCTCCGAATCCTTGAATAGGCCTCGGAGAGTATCATTTATTCAGAGTAGGATATTGTCCTTTATTTCTTCAAAAGTAGCTCATCTATAGCTCTTTTGAAATCAGCTTTTCCCATTGCGCCTTTTGCCATCTGCGGCGTTTCGCCCATCGGGCAAAAAAGAAGGGAAGGAATGCTCCGGATGCCAAAAGAAGCGGCGAGCTCTTCCTCTTTTTCCGTATCGACTTTGTAGAAATCGATTTTTCCGGCATATTCGTCCGCTAACTCTTCCAGGATTGGGGCAACCATCTTACAGGGGCCGCACCAGGTGGCATAGAAATCCACGATACAGGGTTTGTCTCCCTCGTACACCCATTTGTCCGGGCTGGCTTCGTAGTTAGCTACTTTCTTCAGGAAATCCGCTTTTGTCAATTCTGTTACTTTCATTTTCTGTTCTCCTTTCAATATCTTTTGGCAACGGCGTCCCAATCGATGATTTTCCACAATGCGTTCAAATGGTCGGGACGGCGGTTCCGGTAATCCAGATAGTAAGCATGTTCCCAGACATCGAATCCTAAAATCGGTTTCAAGCCGTGGGCAACCGGATTGCTGCCGTTCGCCTCTTTGGTAATGGACAGTTTCCCGTCTTTATCTTTTGCCAGCCATACCCATCCGGAGCCGAACAAGCCTGTTCCGGCAGCGACGAATTCTTTCTGGAAATTCTCAAATGAACCCCATGTCTCGTCGATCGCTTTTGCGAGTGCGCCTGTCGGTCTGCCTCCGCCATAGGGAGAGAACTGGGTGAAATAGAGATTGTGATTGAGTGTCTGTCCGGCATTGTTAAAGATGGCACCGTCGGATTCTGCCACGATCTGTTCCAAAGTTTCATTCTCGAACTTGGTTCCTTCGATCAGGTTGTTCAGATTATTTACATAAGCCTGTAAATGCTTGCCATGATGAAACTCGATGGTTTCTTTACTTATAACCGGTTCCAGCGCGTCGGCTGCATAGGGTAACTGAATTAATTCAAATTTCATAACTTTATCTTTTTTATTTGTTATTAGACTATTACTATTATTTGTTGTCAACAATAATAAGCTGAGACAGAATGTTAGCATGTTCTATTTGTTTTATGTTGTTTCTACTATTCTAACATTCCCTGTCTGATATTTGTTCATGGAATGAAATGCATATTATTTATCGTGTGATAGAGGTTTTCTATGACCGGAATGTGCTATCTTCGCTAACAAATTAGAATAAGTACGATCATGACAAAAATTCAGGAAACACTGGCTGCATTGCCGGAAGAAAAGAAAGTGTTGTTCGCGCCTGTATTCGGGAATGTGGATAAGTTTTATACGGCGGTTTATCTGATAGCGCGCAATGAGCATGTGACGGATCAGGAGAAGCCGGACCGTTATGAAGACCGCCTGCAGGTGATCCGCCGGATTCGCAGTAAGGTGGAGAAACTGGTGGATTCTTTCGGGCTGGAAGGTTCGGAGATCGTGGCGGATATTGCCAGCGATTATTTTGAAGACTATGTGAACTACAAAGAACCGGATATCCAAATGACGAACGACGAGTTTATCGGCATCATCCAAAAGGTGTCGCAGGTATAAAGTGGATTATTTGTTTTGTCACCAAAAGCAACTTTTTGTTAACAGAAAGTTGCTTTTTGCGTATTAATCCGTATCTTGCAGACACTATACGATCTAATCAAATTTGTTATGCAGGAACTGAATAATATACTTTCCCTTATCGATTCCCACTTTGGCGGTTCGCAATGGTTTGTTTTTCTGCTGTTGGGAACCGGTCTGTTTTTTACGGTTTATCTGAGATTCCCGCAGGTCCGTTTTTTCCGGCATGCCCTAAAGGTTGTCAGCGGGAAATACGACAACAAGCACGATATAGGCGATACATCGCATTTCCAGGCCTTGTCGACCGCTTTGTCCGGTACGGTCGGGACCGGTAATATTGCAGGTGTCGCCCTGGCGATCCATCTGGGAGGCCCTTCGGCTTTGTTCTGGATGCTGATGACGGCTTTTTTAGGTATGACGACAAAGATGGTGGAAGTGACGCTTTCCCATAAATACAGGGAGCAAACGGAAGACGGGACGATTTCGGGAGGACCGATGTATTATATGAAGCATCGCCTGCATATGCCCTGGCTGGCAGCCTTGTTTGCCGTGGCTACGATTTTCTCTTCGTTCGGAACAGGATGCCTGCCCCAGATAAATAGTATTTCCAACGCGATGTTTTCCTCTTTTGGAATCCGGCATTATATTACGGGCGCTATTCTTGCTGTTTTGCTGGCATTGATCGTGATCGGAGGGATCAAGCGCATTGCGCTGGTTTCGGAAAGGCTGATTCCTTTTATGTCGGTTCTGTATATAATGGGAGCAGTCAGTGTGTTGGCTTATAATTATGATAATATTTTGCCTGCTTTTGGTGCTGTGTTTGGTAATATATTCAGTGGGACAGCCGCTTCCGGAGGCTTTTTGGGGGCTACGGTCGTCTGGGCTTTTAACCGGGGAGTAAACCGGGGATTGTTCTCCAACGAGGCGGGGCAGGGGTCGGCGCCTATCGCCCATGCAGCCGCCAAAGCCGAAGAACCTGTGTCGGAAGGAATGGTTGCCTTACTGGAGCCGTTTATCGATACGATCGTTATTTGTTTGATAACCGGATTAGTCCTGATTTCGTCGGGGGCCTGGATGGAGAAATATGATAACCAATTCCAGCAGGCGGATACTGTTGTCCTGTCCGGGACTTATCAGGAAAAGATACCGGAGCAGAAAGCGCTCGTCTCCGGACATATCCTCGGCAAACAACCGTTGCCGCTTTTCACCGGTACGTTACAAGTGGAAGACGGTAAGATTCTGACAACCGGAATCACGATTCTCCATGCCCGCTCTTTTGCCGAGGATGTGCGGGTGAAGTCCGGCAAAGAATCCTATACGGGAAGTTTAGCCGTGCAGAACGGAAATGTGGCGTTACCCGTACTGAAAGATAAGCAGGTGTACCTGACCGGAAAATCCCTGCTTCATTCGGCTCCTCTTTCTACAGAAGCCTTTAAGAAAGGTTTTTTTGGTGACTGGGGGCAATATATCATTCCTTTCTCCCTGCTATTGTTCGCTTTTACGACGGCTGTCGCCTGGTCTTATTATGGTGACCGGGCTGTCACGTATTTGTGGGGAAGTAAATATGTCCGTGCCTATCATATTATCTATGTGGCCGGCTTTTTCTTAGCCTCCTTTACCGATACGACTATCGTCTGGGCCTTTTCTGGTGTGACGGTTGCCCTGATGACACTGCCTAATCTGATCGGTATCCTGATCCTGCATAAGGAGGTGAAAAACTCTGTCGATTCGTATTGGAAGAGGGTCCGGGGAAAATTGTAGATGTGTTCAGTAGTAAGAAATAATGAACCAATATGCCAATGATAAGAAAAAGTGAACCTGTAAATGCAGATTTGCAGTGAGAGGATAACGGCATCGTAGGGGCGGGTTCCAAACCCACACGTGTCCACTAAAAAAATTAAGATTTAGCTGGGTGTCAATTTGGCACCCAACTTCTGTTTTTTCGAATAATTCTCTAAAAGGTTTCTTATCTAATAATCCAACACTCAGTATACGTAAAACATCGTAAGTAGAAATCTTCAGTTGTGATTCTTTTTCTGCAATGGCAACAACGCAATAAGTAATAATTGCAGAGTAAATCTGGGCTCACCCGATAATCATTGGGGATAAATAAATTCATTATTTGGCAAGATTGAATCATCATTTATGGTTCACTTTTTCTTAGAAGCGAAACTTCCCTGCGTTAATCGAGGCCCGTGGACGCTAAAATAATATATTCATTTTCAAATTATACTGTCATACTATCATTCGTCCCTCAATACGTAATGAATATCAATGCATACATCGAATGATAGTAGGTATGATAGCAGGATTTTCAACTATCATACTATCATAAATGCTATTATCTTTTTCCATGATGTATATCGCTGAATTTCAATAAAGTAACTACTCGTGTTTCTTGAGATCCGGGTCTCGGTACGGTCGGGACCCGGGTCTCAATACTTTCCGGATGCGGATGTAAATGGCGTCAAAACCGGCATTTCCGACAAAATGCATAACGACTTTCTGTTAAAAACAAAGGGGGATGATCCCTTATAACTTTCAACTTTCAACTCTTAACTTTCAACTATCTGGGGGGGCTTATTGTATAAAACGCTTTTTTCAGATCCAAAAGACATCCGAAACCAAACAAATGTTAACCCACTTTTCTGGCCTCAAAAAGGGACTTTTTCCTCTTTTCCGGCACCTTATCACCATGAAGAGGGACTTTATCGCTCTGATCCGGAACTTTGTTGCCCTGAAGTCGGACTTCATATAGCATGAAGTCAACCTTCAGAGCGATGAAGTGCCGGGTCAAGGCAATTTTCTGCGCACCTTACGGCAACCAGCCTCCTAAATATCCTTGGGATATTTGGAACACCGTCCGTTTTATTTTGAAATATTCGATTCTCCGGGAGTTAAGCTTTATCACTTTGGCGGCGTTTCTGGTTTTCGGTAATCAAATTGCACGCTTTTCGGAATGCCCCCGGCACCTCATTTCGTCCGGTGTCAATCGGGGAGGTTAAAACCATGAAAAGAGTCAAACCAAAATTGATTAAGATTTCGGACGAAATAGAAAAACGGCCGAAATGGGGGTTATTGTCTTTTTCTTTATTTGCAGGAGGTTCAAAACTTCTTATAAATGCCTGCTTTAACACTTTTGGCACCTTGTTTTTTCAATGAAATAGCACAAAATGATAGTTAAACGGGATATTAATGATGGTTAAATGATAGTTGAAACAAGAATTATTATGGCTATATATTATGATATTCAATGCTCATATGGAAAGCATGATAGTATGTCAGTCCTTTTTCAAAAAACTTTATGCAAAGATTCACTTGCTAAAAAAGGATATTCGCCTGGTGGATACGATTGCCTGGGAGCTGCACCAGGTTGTTTCTTTTGTGGCTTAGCCTTGTTATCAGCCTTCGGTTGTTTTCTTTATAGAAGACTGCGGCCCGGAGTTGTCGGGAAAGTCTAAAGTAAAATTGGAATATATATGGTAGATTGAAAAAAACGACTATCTTTAGAACTCTAAACATCAAGGGCTTTAAATCGAAAGAATATGAAACGCTGGACTTTATTTTTATTATTATGTGTGTCGTGCAGTTGTTTTGCACAGGAAAATCAATCATTGGACTCTTTGTTATGCGCGATCCACGATAAGGACCAGTCGGTAAGACAAAGGATTCAATCCGTCTTTTTATCCGGTAACCGGGATAGTATAATGGCTGCTTCTTTACAAATGAATGCGGTCGATCAGGAGAATCAGGCTGTCGTGTTCGGAATATTGGATAAGGAGGGCTGGCCTGCCGGTTTGTGCAGCCTGGCAAATTCGGCCATTTTCCTTGTGATTGACCATGCTGCGCTTCCTGCACAGGAAAAGTATTATCCGATGGTGAAAGAAAAGGCGGATGAGGGAATTATAGGTAAAGGCGATGCTGCGACTTTACAAGACCGTATCCTGATGCGTAAAGGTGAAAAGCAGATATACGGAACACAAACAGCCAGTGTACGAAAGGATGACGGGACGGTCTATTATCTTTGGCCGGTTGAGAATCCGGATAAGCTGGATGAATTGCGGAAAGAGGTCAATTTGCCGCCGATAGCTGATTATATTGCTATTTTCAAACAACAGGGAATGATGCTTGTCTGGGATAAGTCGTTATCTGTGGATGGCCTGAAGCAGATGATGGGGAAAAACTGATTATGGATTATTACGACCGGTTTTGTATCATAAAGTACAATAAAAACGCATATATCTCCGTATAAAATAGTAATTTTGGAAGCTAATTTAGGTTGGATATATGTTAAGAACGAAAATTAGAAAGCTGGGTGGATTGATCTGTTTCTTGTTTGCCGTGCTCGCCGTTCAGGCACAGCAGTATATGGTAACGGGGGGACAGGGAACGCCATTGATGGCAAAGGATGAGACCGGTGAGAAACTTGAAGTTTATCTGTTATACGGGATGGGGAATGCAGCGATAAGCTATACTTCATCATCTACTAATCATAAATGGTATCGGTATAAGTCGAGAGCATTGGAGGCAGAGTCTGTCCCTTGTGAACAAAATGGAAACACATCTACTATCCGGAATGTGGAAGAAGGATATGGCTATTTTGTACAAGAGTCCGATATCTTGTCCAGGTATGTCTGGATTATCGATTACAGCAAATATGCTTTTGAGGTGCAGAATATCACCGTAGAAGGTACTTGTGACAATTTCCTGCTAAAAGGAAGTCCGGAACCGGCGCGGATGCAATATAATCTGCCGAGCGGCCGGACGGTGGAGTTGAAACGGGAGTTCGAGGTTTCGTTCCAGACTTTATCCTGGTCGGATGATAACAGATTTTCCCTGACTCCGGTAACGGTTACGATGGAAGGGAATCCTTATTCCGGAAGCATTAAAAAGAAGGGGGAAAACAAAAATGTGATGCCGCCTTTGTGTGATACGGAAGTTACTTTGAAGGGGGACCAGTTTGCCCGGCATTTCGGAATAGAAAAGTCGATTACATCCGATACCTATCAGGCTGTGGCCGTTGAGTTGCATACCGATACGACTCTTATTATGGACAATGCCCCTAATATGACGTTGGGTGAGGGAGATTTGCTGTGTGCGCCGGCGGAAGTCACGTTCCGGGCGTATGCTAATGAGCCGGTAGCAAGCTTGTACACGTGGAGGATTTACAGGAGCGATGTGGAGAACGGCGCGGAAAATCCTTTGATCCTTTATCGTGGGGAAGAAGTGGATTATACCTTTGCGGAGAGGGGCGAATATATTGCGGAAGTGACTGTCAGTGACCGGACGGGGGAATGCGAAGCGGTGTCGGACCCTTTTGTGATTAAGATTACCGAGTCGCGTTTGGAAATCCCGAATGCATTCTCGCCGGGAACGACACCCGGCATTAACGACGAGTTTCGTGTAGCCTATCAGTCGCTGCTCAATTATAAATGCTGGATATTCAACCGTTGGGGGGTCGAAATGTATCATTCTACCAATCCGGCGGAAGGTTGGGACGGCAAAAAGGGAGGAAAATATGTAGCTCCGGGCGTCTATTTCTACGTGATAGAGGCAACCGGAACTGCCGGAGAGAAGTTTAGTAGGAAAGGATCGATTAATATTCTTAGACCAAAGAAGATAAATGATGAAATTATTGAACAACAATAGTATAGCAGGTTTTATAGCCGGTGGTGCGGTGTGTCTGACGGCATGCCTCTCTATCGGTTCGAGCGATTCGGAAAAAGTAAAGGAAGAGCGTCCTGTAGTCTCTTCGGTGACGACATCGCCGGATGTTCCCTTTTCCGCCTCTTTTTGCGGGAAAGAGATTGATTTGACGCGTTATAATATGCATGAAGGTATGGACCGGGAATTGAGTAGTTTTACTTATTTCCATTCTACCACCATGCTGTTGGTTAAGCGGGCCAACCGCTATTTTCCGGTTATCGAACCGATTCTGAAAGCTAACGGCATTCCCGACGATTTCAAATATCTGGCCGTGATCGAGAGCCATCTCGATCCCCGCGTCTCATCGCCTGCACGGGCAGTCGGAACCTGGCAGTTGTTGGAAGGTACGGCCAAGCAATACGGGTTGACCATTACGCCTACCGTGGATGAACGTTGCGATGTGGCGAAAGCGACCGAGGCGGCTTGCCGTTACCTGAAAGCCGCCTATGATAAATATGGTGATTGGGCGATCGTCGCCGCTTCTTATAATGCCGGTATGGGACGCATCTCCGGCGAACTGACCAAGCAGGAGGCGGACAGTTCGTTCGACCTGTGGTTAGTGGAGGAAACAACCCGTTACGTCTACCGTATCATGGCGATCAAACAGATATTCGAAGCTCCTTATAAATATGGATTTGTCTTGCGGGCGCAGGATTTGTACAAGCCGATTGCCTGTGAAAACGTGTCTGTCTCTACCGATATCCAGGATTTGTCCGCTTTTGCCCAAAAGAACGGGGCTACGTATGCGGACCTGAAACGCTTCAATCCCTGGCTGCGCGACCGTAAGTTGCTGACGTTGGGAAAGACCTATACGCTTCAGATCCCGAAGGAATCCGATATGTATTATAAGACGCCTAACACGTATGTGCATAATCCGGCCTGGGTGGTAAAATAGAAGGATAATAGAAAACAGAAAATGATGAACGATAAGAATGCATTGGAAGGCGGGCGTATTTCCGTTTTAGGCGCCCGTGTCCATAATTTGAAAAATATAGATATCGAGATACCGCGCAACAAGCTTTCCGTGATTACCGGGATGAGCGGCAGCGGTAAATCGTCCTTAGCTTTTGATACGATCTTTGCCGAAGGGCAACGGCGTTATGTGGAGACGTTCTCCGCATACGCCCGTAATTTCCTGGGGAATATGGAGCGGCCGGATGTGGATAAGATCACCGGTTTGAGTCCTGTTATCTCGATCGAACAGAAGACGACGAACAAGAATCCGCGTTCTACCGTCGGGACGACAACCGAGATTTACGACTTCTTCCGTTTGCTTTATGCAAGGGCGGGAGAGGCTTATTCTTACCTGAGCGGTGAGAAGATGGTGAAGTACACCGAGGAGCAAACGTTGGAGCTGATCCTGAATCAGTATAGGGGAAAGAAGACGTATCTGCTTGCTCCGCTGGTCCGTAACCGTAAAGGGCATTATAAGGAACTGTTCGAGCAGATGCGGAAGAAAGGGTATCTGAATGTCCGTGTGGACGGCGAGATGAAAGAGATTTTTCACGGTATGAAGCTCGACCGTTATAAGATGCACAGCATCGAGGTGGTGATCGACAAGCTGGTAGTCTCGGAATCGGACGAACGCCGTTTGAAGGAAAGCCTGCGTGTTGCCATGAAACAGGGCGACGGCCTTGTCCTCGTGTTGGATGCCGATACGGACGAAGTGCGCCATTACAGTCGCCGTCTGATGGACCCGGTAACGGGATTGTCTTACAGCGAGCCGGCTCCCCATAATTTTTCCTTTAACTCGCCCCAGGGCGCTTGCCCGAAGTGTAAAGGGTTAGGGCAGGTGAACCTGCTGGATATGAATAAGATTGTGCCTGATTCATCATTGAGCATTTACAGTGGCGGTATCGTGGCTTTGGGCAAATATAAAAACTCCCTGATTTTCTGGCAGATCGAAGCGATTTGTGAGAAATACGGCGTGACATTGAAAACACCGATCAAAGATATTCCCGAGGATGCGATCGACGAGATCATGAACGGGACGGACGAACGCTTGCAGATCAAGAATGATTCGCTGGGTTCTTCCAACTATTTCCTGTCGTACGAGGGTGTTGCCAAATATATCCTGATGCAACAGGAGAGCGAGGCTTCTGCTTCCGCACAGAAATGGGCGGGACAGTTTATACGGATGGCGGCTTGTCCGGAGTGCGGCGGGCAGCGTCTGAATAAGGAGGCCTTGAATTACCGGATTGCCGGAAAGAATATTGCCGAACTGTCGGCGATGGATATTTCCGAACTGTATGAATGGTTGGATGGTGTCGAAGATAAACTGAATGACAAACAGCGCCAGATCGCTGTCGAGATATTGAAGGAGATTCGTTCACGCCTGAAGTTTCTGTTGGATGTGGGATTGGATTATCTGTCCCTGAACCGTGCTTCTGCAACCTTGTCGGGTGGCGAGAGCCAGCGTATCCGTTTGGCTACGCAGATCGGCAGTCAGTTGGTGAATGTCTTGTATATCCTCGATGAGCCGAGTATCGGGTTGCACCAGCGGGATAATGTCCGGCTGATCAATTCGCTGAAGGAACTGCGCGATACGGGTAACTCTGTTGTCGTGGTGGAGCATGACAAGGATATGATGCTCAATGCGGATTATGTGGTCGATATGGGACCGAAGGCCGGCCGTTTAGGCGGTGAAGTGGTCTATGCCGGAACTCCGGAGGAGATGCTGAAAGCGGATACGCTGACTTCGGCTTACCTGAACGGAAAGATGGAGATCGCGGTTCCGAAAGAACGGCGCAAAGGAAACGGGCAGTTTATCACCATAAAAGGGGCAAGCGGGAATAACCTGAAGAATGTGGATGTCACCTTCCCGTTGGGGACGCTGATTTGTGTGACCGGCGTGTCGGGTAGCGGAAAGTCTACGTTGATTAATGCGACCTTGCAACCGATTCTCAGCCAGCATTTCTATCGCTCCCTGGAAGATCCGTTGCCTTATAAATCGATTGAAGGAATTGATAATATAGATAAGATCGTCAATGTGGACCAGTCGCCTATCGGACGTTCGCCGCGCAGTAATCCGGCCACTTATACCGGTGTCTTTTCGGATATCCGCAACCTTTTTGTGGAGCTTCCGGAATCGAAAGTGCGTGGTTATAAGCCGGGGCGTTTCTCTTTTAATGTCTCCGGCGGACGTTGTGAGACTTGCAAAGGGAACGGCTATAAGACGATTGAGATGAACTTTCTGCCCGACGTGCTTGTCCCCTGTGAGGAATGCCATGGCAAACGGTATAACCGGGAGACGCTGGAAGTTCGTTTTCGCGGTAAGTCCATTGCGGATGTGCTGGATATGACGATCAATATGGCTGTCGAGTTTTTCGAGAATGTCCCGTCTATCCTTTCCAAGGTGAAGGTTTTGCAGGATGTAGGCCTGGGGTATATCAAGCTGGGCCAGCCTTCGACAACGCTTTCAGGAGGCGAGAGCCAACGTGTCAAGTTAGCGACCGAATTGGCAAAGAAAGACACGGGCAAGACGCTTTACGTGTTGGATGAACCGACAACCGGTCTTCATTTTGAAGATATCCGCGTGTTGCTCGGCGTCCTGAACAAGCTGGTCGATAAAGGCAATACGATCATCGTCATCGAGCACAACCTCGACGTCATCAAATCAGCCGACTACCTGATCGACATGGGCCCCGAAGGAGGCCGCAACGGCGGTCAAATCCTTTTCACCGGTACCCCCGAAAAGATGATCAAGTCTAAAACAAAGAGCTATACGGCTCCGTTTTTGAAGGAAGAATTAAAAAAATAAAGAGATATGAAGAATCCGATTCAAATGATTAAACAGTGCGTGGAGAAAGAGGAGCCTTACTTTCTGCTGCGTGGACAGGATATATGTGCATTGAAGGCTATTGAAACCTATTACGAAGAGGTAAAGGGGCATGTAAAAGATCCGTATTTTATAGAAGAGATCGAAGAGATAATGAAAGACTTCCGGGCTTTCCGGGAGGAACAACAAACACACGTACCTGATTAAAGAATGGCGGACGACAGTTACAAAACCATAAAACAAGTAGCGGAAGGATATTATACGGAAAAGCGAAGCCGCTTTATCTCGTATGCCATCCCTGTGCGTACAGTGGAAGAGGTCAAGGAGCAACTGGATAAATACCGTAAGCAATATTACGACGCCCGCCATGTATGCTGGGCCTATATGTTAGGTCCCGAACGCCTGAACTTCCGTGCGAATGACGACGGGGAGCCGTCTTCAACAGCCGGCAAACCGATCCTGGGACAGATCAATTCGAACGAGTTGACGGACATCCTGATCGTTGTGATCCGCTACTTCGGCGGAATCGAATTGGGAACGAGCGGCCTGATAGTCGCATACCGGACAGCAGCGGCTGAAGCAATAGCAGCTGCCGAGATAGACGAACGTACCGTTGATGAAGATATCACCGTTGCATTCGAATATCCTTATCTGAATGGTATTATGCGCATTGTCAAGGAAGATAATCCGGCGGTCGTTTCCCAAAAGTTTGATATGGATTGCGAAATGACGCTCCGCATCCGGAAGGGGGATGCCGAACGGTTGAAAGCACGCCTGCTCAAGGTCGAAAGTGCTTATCTGAAGGATTAATTATCATTTGATGAAATCCCAGAACCGATTTTTTAAATTAATTGTTGTATTACTATAATTCTAAACAAAAACAGTTCATTAATAATGAAGAAGATTCTTTTGTTTTCTTTTTTCCTGATGTTGGGATTGGTTGTTTCTCAATTCCTGCCCGCGATGGTGGGTGAGAGTTATTTATCGGTAAAGACGGTTTCCAACACGTTGCTATATGTTTGTCTTGCCTTTATCATGATCAATGTAGGGCGGGAGTTTGAAATGGATAAAAGCCGTTGGCGGTCTTACACCGAAGACTATTTTATTGCAATGGCGACAGCTGCTTTCCCCTGGATATTGGTTGCTTTGTACTATATGTTTGTCCTGTTGCCCGATATTTACTGGAGTAGTGGGGAGGCATGGAAAGAAAATCTTTTGTTGAGCCGGTTCGCGGCGCCGACATCGGCAGGCATCCTCTTTACGATGCTTGCGGCAGCGGGGCTGAAATCATCCTGGGTATATAAGAAGGTGCAGGTATTGGCTATCTTCGACGACCTGGATACGATCTTGCTGATGATCCCCTTGCAGATCATGATGGTCGGACTGCGCTGGCAACTGGGTGTGATCATACTGATTGTCATGGTGCTGCTGGTTGTCGGATGGAAAAAGATGGGAAGCTATAATATGCGGCAGGATTGGAAAGCCATTCTTTTCTACGCCGTTGTCACCTGCGGGATTACGCAAGCGGTTTACCTGGCCTCTAAATACCTCTACGGAGAGGATGCGAGCATCCATATCGAAGTGTTATTACCCGCCTTTGTTTTAGGGATGGTGATGAGGCATAAGCATATCGACACGAAGATAGAGCACAATGTGGCGACCGCCGTCTCCTTCCTGTTCATGTTTCTGGTCGGGGTCAGCATGCCGGTATTTTTCGGTGTCGACTTCGCGGCGCAATCGGCTGAAGCGACGACGATAACAGGTGCCCAGCCGATGATGTCATGGCCGGTGATCATCCTGCATGTCGTGATCGTTTCGTTCCTGTCCAATATCGGAAAATTATTCCCCCTGTTTTTTTACCGGGAGAGACGGAAGCGCGAGCGTCTGGCCTTGTCGATCGGTATGTTCACGCGCGGAGAGGTGGGAGCCGGCATTATCTTTATCGCACTTGGCTACAATTTGGGAGGGCCCGCTTTGATGATTTCTGTGCTTACCATAGTGTTTAATTTAATTTTAACTGGTATATTTGTCGTGTGGGTAGAGAAATTGACCCGCAGTGCATACGAGCTGGAAAAAGCCGGCAAGTAAGAATTTATTGTTAGGAAAAAACTTGGTGGAAGCGGACAGCAAGCCGCTTCCCATAAAATATAAAATACCAGTATGGACAGAACCATTAACGTTATCCTTAAACCTTTGCGTCGCTTTGCCACGCAAAAAGCGAACGCGAGTGTTTTGTTATTCATGGCTACGATCCTTGCCATGATATTCGCCAATTCTCCTTGGGCAGAATCCTATCATCATATCCTGTCGCATCCGATCGATTTGAAGATCGGGCATTTTACTCCATTCATGCACCACGGCGAACCGATGCCTATGCTGGCATTCGTCAATGACGCCCTGATGGCTGTCTTCTTCTTTGTGATCGGTTTGGAAATCAAGCAGGAAATCCTGATTGGCGAGCTGAGTTCGATGCGGAAAGCCTTATTACCTATTATCGCCGCTTGTGGCGGAATGATCGTCCCGGTCGTTTTCTATTTTATCGTATGTCATTCGGCTCCGGAGGTGAGGGGAGTCGCTATTCCGATGGCGACCGATATCGCGTTTGCGCTTGCCGTCCTGGGTTTGTTAGGTAAACGGGTTCCGCTCAGTATGCGTATCTTCCTGACCGCCTTGGCTGTGGTGGACGATGTCGGCGGCATTATTATTATCGCCCTGTTTTATAGCGGTGACATCGCTTTCGAGCCGCTTCTGATCTCTCTCGCTTTGTTGGCATTGCTGTATGCCGGCGGGAAGATGCGGGTGAATAATATGTTCTTTTATTATGTAGTCGGGTTCTTTGTCTGGATGCTGTTCCTCGAATCCGGTATCCATCCGACGATTGCCGGCGTACTGGTTGCGTTTACCGTACCCGCCCGCCCGGTTGTCAAACTGGACGCTTTTACCGACGAGATGACCGGCTATCTGAGTATGCTCGATTATACGGAAGTGCGCCATTCCAGGAAAGCCGAAGTCCTTTCACCCACGCAGATCCAGGTACTCAATAATATCCATTCGTTGGCCGACAAGACGATCAGTCCGCTCCAAAGCATTGCCGACAAACTGCATCCGCTTGTCAATTACCTGATCTTGCCGCTCTTTGCATTTGTCAATGCAGGCGTAACCTTTGGCGACATACAGATATCATCTCTTCCCGGCGTACCGTTGGCCGTATTCCTCGGCCTGTTTCTCGGAAAATCGTTGGGAATATTCCTGTTTACCTACCTCTTCATCCGGTTGGGTTTTGCGGCTATGCCGGCAGGAGCCAGTAAATCGAAGTTGTTCGGCGTGTCGATGCTGGGAGGCATCGGCTTTACGGTCGCCCTCTTTATCGCAAACCTCTCTTTTGCCGGGATGCCCGGTATGGGGGATGATTTGTTGAACCAGGCGAAGTTAGGCGTATTCGCCGGCTCGTTTATTTCCGGTTTGTGCGGCTATTTGATCTTAAAGAAAGTATTACCTAAAACAGCATAAGATGGACAGACGCAAATTTATTCAGACAGGAGTAGCCGGAGTAGCGGGCCTTTCTCTATCCCATACCGGGTTAGCAAACATTCAAATGTCACTGCCTTCAGACGTATCGGTCGACAAGGTGAAGTTAGGAAAAACCGGATTGAAGGTCTCCCGTATCGCTATGGGTACCGGAACGAAAGGCTGGAACTTCCAATCCAACCAGACACGGGCAGGACAGGATCATTTCACCCGGATGGCCCGTCACGGTTACGAACGCGGCATCCGTTTCTTCGACATGGCCGACACCTACGGTTCCCAGCCCTTCGTCGGAAAAGCCATCGAAGGCCTGCCCCGCGAGAAACTCACCCTCATGAGCAAGATGTGGACCTACGACGAAGGCTCGGATAAGATAGAACCTGTCCGCAAAACCCTCGACCGCATGCGCAAGGAAGCCAACACCGAATATTTCGACATCCTCCTGATGCACTGCATGACAAAAGGTAATTGGGGCGAAACCCGCAAGTTCTACATGGATGGTTTCGCACAAGCCAAAGCAGACGGCATCGTGAAAGCTGTCGGCGTCTCCTGCCATAATTGGGACGCGATGGTGGAAGCCGTCAACAACCCCTGGTGTGACGTGATCCTCGCCCGCCTGAATCCCTTTGAAAGCCATATGGACGGCAGCCGCGACGACGTCAACCGCCTCCTCGGCCGTGCCCGCGAGAAGGGCAAGGGCATCATCGGCATGAAGATCTTCGGCGAAGGACAGCACGTGGCCGACGACGAACGCGAGCAATCCCTCCGTTATGCCATCACCGAAAGCAATCTCCACTGCATGACCCTCGGCATGGAATCCATCGCCCAGATGGATGACGCCATCGAACGGGTGATGCGTCTTGCCAAGCGATAGAGCCTACCGCACCGCATGCCGTACCTTGTGCCGCAACTGGTAATCCGCCGTCAACAGGATAAAGATGAGCAGTTCGGCGCAGGGAACAGCCAGCCACAACCCCTTTTCACCCAACAGGGGAGGGAGGATCAGGAAGCACGCCGTCATCCCGACAATCCCCCGCAAGGTCATAAAGAACATCGCCTTGCGTGCCAGTTCGATACTCTGGTAATACCCGATCCAGACGATGTTCAGGGCAAAGCAGACGAACCCCGCCGCAAAGTAGGGGATTCCCCCCGTCGCAATCTCATACGCCCTGCAACCAGGCTCCAGAAACATCGCCACGATATACGGACATAAAACATACATCACCGCAAACGCTAATAGCCCCGACACGAAAGCCGTCTTCAACGACAGCCGGAAGGTCGTGTGCACCCGCGCCGCATCGCCGGTCCCATAGTTGTAGCTGATGATCGGCTGTGCCGACTGCGCAATCGCATTAGCGATCATAAAGACGATCGGCAGGCAGTAGCACGCCACACTATAGGCTGCCACCCCGTCTTCATGAAGCACGCGGATGAACGCATAGTTCCCCACCAGCATCATGCAGGCGATCGCCAACTCGCCCAACATCGCCGAAGCCCCCAAGCGGACCATATAGCCCGTGTTCCGGCAAGTCAGCAGCAAACTTTTGATACTCATTTTGAGCTTATACAGACGCAGCGTCTTAGAGTATCCCAAAAGATAGCCCAACACCATCACACCCCCGGCCACCTGTGCCAACGCAGTCGCCAACGCCGCCCCCATCAGCCCCATCTGCATCGGAAAGACGAACACATAATCGAGCACCACATTCAACAGTGCCGGAACGACATTGCACAACATCGCGAACTTCGGCGAGCCATCCAGCCGGATGATAAACATCCCGATATTCGCTAACATGCTAAAGATAAAAAACGGCACGATCCAGTCCATATACTCTAACACAAGCGGAAGCAACTGCCCGGAACTGCCTAACAGATAAGCTGTCTGCTTATTAAAGATAAAAATTAGCGTCATCGACATCGCCATCAACAAAAGCGACACCAAGAGCGCCTGCGTAATATTGATATTAGCCGCCTTCACCCTTCCCTGCGATAGATGCACCGACGCCACGACCGACGCGCCGACGCCAAAAAGCAGCCCGACCCCCGTCGTCACCATAAAAAGCGGCGCGACGATGTTTACCGCCGCCAACGCATCGCTGCCGACACCGCGCCCGACGAATATACCATCCGCAATGGTGATACACGCCATGCAAACCATTCCTAACAAAGTCGGGAAAAAGATTTTCCGGAACAACACCGGAATATCCATACTGCCAAAATCAATGCGATCCCTCTGCATACTTCTCTCTTTTTTATACCGGGAGGCAAAAGTAGCCTTTTATAGCGGATGAAAAATTACCATTTGGTAATAAATGACCGGATAATCTTCATATAAAATACTTATATTCGCAAAAAAACTGTTTGTCAACTGTGTAACCGTTAAAATTCAGGAAATATGGCAAAGTATCTGTATTATGTTTATGCCTGCTGCCTTTTAATCTTAGTCAGCGGATGTAAGGAAACGCGAAGCGAGGAAGGCGAGGAGCTGCCTTTCAGCCCGTATGTGGAGGCCTTCACCTCCGGAACAATCTCCAGGTACACGCCTGTCTACCTGATCTTCAATCAGACGATACCCGCCGACCGCATCAAGCCGGACCACCTTCGCAAGCTAATCCGCATCAAGCCCGAGACAGCCGGCGAACTGACCTTCGAGAACAACCGGACGATTGTCTTCAAGCCCGCCAAAGGATTCGAGCGCGACACCCGCTACGAAGTCAGCGCCGACCTCTCCGAATGGTTCGACACCGAAGGCAAAGACGAACATTTCACCTTCAACTTCGCCACCCTGCCACTCGCCCTGCGCGGTAACCTCCAATCCATCGATATCAGTGAGAAGAATGAGAACGGCTACGACCTCGTCTGCACCCTTTTCACCCCCGACAAGGAAGCGCCCGACGTCGTAGAGCCGCTCGTCCGCTTCTCGGAGAAAGCCGATGCCGTCTGGGAGCATAGCCCCGACGGGAAGAAACACCAGCTTTCCATCGCCAACCTCCAGGCAGGGGCGGAGGGAGCACGCACCTTCACACTCTCCGTCGCACCGAACAAGCTGAAAGTGCCCGAAGAAGAACTCCTGTCGGTCGATATCCCCGCGATGAACGATTTCGGCGTCTATGACGTGCAATATGTCTCGGACCCCGAACGCTACATCGAAGTCACCTTCACGAAACTCCTCGACGCCACCCAGAATATGCAAGGACTCGCCTGGATCGACAAAAACAAGTCGGACGCCGTCAACGTAGACGGCAATAAACTCCGCCTCTATCCCGACGCCGGCACCAAAGGCGCACTGAACGTCCACCTGAATAAAAACATACGCAGCAAGAACGGCCTGACCCTCGGCGAAAGCATCGTCCGCCAGGTCGAAGTCAACCAGACCTTGCCCGACGTCCGCTTTATCGGCGACGGCGTGATCATCCCCCAGTCCACGCAGCTCAGCGTGCCCTTCCAGGCCGTCTACCTCCGCGGCGTGGTCGTGCGCGTCATCAAGATACTCGAACAAAACATCGGGCAGTTCCTCCAGGTGAACAACCTCGACGGTACAGGCGACCTCATGCGTGTCGGCCGCCTCGTCGCCCGTAAAACGATCTTCCTCGACGACGATCCGACACACGACCTCACCGAATGGAACACCTACGCCATCGACCTGAAATCGCTGATCGACCCCGAGCCGGGTGCCATCTACCGCATTGAGCTGTCGTTCAACCGCGATCTCTCCGCCTATCCCTGTCCGGACCTCGTGAAGGCAAGCAAAGAGCAGATTCTTGCTGAAGACGAAATCAAATTCAAGGAAGAAAGCAGCCGTTTCGACGAAGGCGGCTACTACTATTACAACGGCGACTTCAACTGGTCCGACTATAACTACTCGGAGCGCAACAATCCCTGCTCGAAGAGCTACTATTCCAACACGACGACCGGAAAGAACGTCCTCGCCACCAACCTCGGCCTCATGGCGATGAGCGGCGAAGACAACACGATGACCGTCCTCGTCCACAACCTCCTCAGCACCCATCCCGAACGCGGCGTGAAAGTCACCGCCTGCAACTACCAGCACCAGGAGCTTGCCCGAGGCACGACGGACGACAAAGGACAAGTCGTCCTGCCCCTCATGGCAGGCAAACCCTTCTACCTTGTCGCCTCGCTCGGCGCACAACGCTCGTACCTCCGCGTGGACGGCGGCTCGGCGCTCTCGTTAAGTTCGTTCGACGTCTCCGGTGAAGTCGTCCAGAAAGGCATCAAAGGATTCATCTACGGCGACCGCGGCGTCTGGCGTCCGGGTGACACGCTCCACCTCGGCTTTATGCTGAACGACCGCACCCGGAAGCTTCCCGCCAATCATCCCGTTATCATGGAACTCTATAACCCCCTCGGCCAGCTCTACCTCCGGCAGACACAGACGAAGGGAGTCTCCGGCCTCTACGCCTTCGACATGCCGACCGAGGCCGATGCCCCGACAGGCGCCTGGAACGTCAACGTGAGCGTCGGCGGCGTCACCTTCAGCAAGCGCCTCCGTATCGAGACGATCAAGCCGAACCGCCTGAAGATCTCCCTCGCGATGCCCAAAAAAAATTTGCTCCGCGGCAAACCCTTCGATGCCGCCATGCACGTCGAATGGCTGCAAGGCGCGACCGCCCGCAACCTCAAATACGACATCCAGGGTACTTTTATCTCGACCCCGACAACCTTCTTAGGCTATAAGAACTTCACGTTCGACGATCCCTCGAAAGTCTTTAACAGCGAAGAAAGCAAGCTCATCTCCGGCGTGACCGACGCGACAGGCAACGCCACCGTCACCGCCCGTTTCGAGATCGGCGCCTCGGCCCCCGGCATGCTGCTCGCCAACTTCGTGACCCGCGTCTATGAAGAATCCGGTGATTTCAGCATCGATGCCGACCGGGCGCTCTATTCCCCCTACACGCGCTACGCCGGCATCCAGTCGCCCCAGCAGGATAAGGAACAGTTGAACACCGGAACGAACTACACCTACACCGTTGCCTCCGTCGACTACACCGGCCAGGCTGCGGTAAACACCGAACTCGAGGTGAAGGTCTACAAAGTCTATTGGTACTGGTGGTGGAGCTCCGACAACAGCCAGTTGGCTAATTACGTCTCCGATTCCTACAACAAACCCGTTAAAACCTTCACCCTCCGGACAGGCGCCGACGGGACCGCCAACTTCCGCCTCTCCTTCGCCGACAACGAATGGGGAACCTACTTCATCTCGGTGAAAGACTCCGAAAGCAAGCACTCAACAGGCGTGATGAGCTATTTCGACTGGCCCTACGGCGAAGGGCGGCGCGATGCCGACGGCTCTTCATCCGCCACGATGTTGAGCTTCAAGACCGACAAAGAGACCTATGCGCCAGGCGAGAAGATGACCGTCACCTTCCCATCCGTGAAAGGCAGCCGCGCCATCGTCAGCATCGAGAACGGTACAAGACTGCTCTCCGTCAGCGAACACGACTGCACGGAAGGGCAGACCACCCTCCGCCTTGCCGTCACAGCGGAGATGCAGCCCAACGCGTACATATATATAACGCTCCTCCAGCCCCACGGCGTGACGAAGAACGATCTGCCGATCCGCATGTACGGTGTCGTCCCCTTCACCGTGACATCCCCCGAGAGCCACCTCGCGCCCATTATCCGGACGGCGGACGAGATCAAGCCCGAATCCTCCTACAGCGTCACTGTTTCGGAAAAGAACGGACGCCCGATGGCCTATACGTTGGCGATTGTCGACGAAGGGCTGCTCGACCTCACCCGCTTCCGCACGCCCGACCCCTGGCAGGCGTTCAACGCGCGCGAAGCATTGGGCGTCAGCACCTGGGACCTCTATAACTACGTCGTTGGCGCGTATGGCGGCCGCATCGAGCAGCTGTTCAGCATTGGCGGTGACGACGCGCTCAACAAAGGCCCGAAAGCCATCGTCAACCGCTTCAAGCCCGTCGTCCGGTTTGCCGGCCCGTTCGCCCTCGGAAAAGGGGAGAAGCGGCAGCACACGTTCCGGATGCCCAACTACAACGGCCGTGTCCGCATGATGGTAGTCGCCGGTGACGGGGAAGCATACGGAAATGCCGAAAAGAGCGTGATGGTGCGCAAGCCCGTGATGCTGCTCGGCACCCTTCCGCGCGTGATCGGCGTGGGAGAGGAGATGGCCGTTCCCGCCACCGTCTTTGCCACGGAGAAAGGCGTCGGCGACGTCCGTGTCACCATCTCCTGCTCCGGTAATATGGAGGTTGTCGGTGAAGCCGCCCGCACGCTGAACTTCACGGAGACGGGCGACAAGCTCGCGCAATTCCGCATCCGCGTGAAAGACCGTCCGGGAGCCGGACGGGTGACGATCACCGCCACGGGTAAGGGAGAAAAATCGGTTTACGAGACAGACCTCGAAATCCGCAGTGTCCGTCGCCCGCAAGTAAAAGTGACGCCCGTCACACTCGAAGCCGGAAAATCCTGGAAAGGAACCATCACGATGCCGGGCGTGACAGGAACGAACAGCCTCACGCTCGAAATGTCGGACGTGCAGCCGGTCAATCTGTCAGCGCGCCTCGGTTATCTGTTGGGCTATCCGCATGGATGTGTGGAGCAGATCACGTCGAAGGGGTTCCCGCAATTATATTTGAATGAATTTACCGCGTTGACCGCCGACGAAAAACAATCCGTCGAAAACGCCGTGAAAGAAGTCATCCGCCGCCTGCGTTCCTACCAGACGGTAGACGGCGCCTTCTCCTACTGGCCCGGCGGGACAAGCAGCAATGCTTGGGGAACGGTCTACGCCACGCATTTTCTGACAGAAGCCGCTGCAAGGGGCTACCTCGTGCCCGATGCCATGCGGCGAAGCGTCGTCGGTAACCTCGTGCGCACAGCTCGAGGCTGGAAACCGGTGACATCCTATTATGAACGTTCCGAAGAAATGACGCAGGCCTACCGCCTCTACGTCCTCGCCCTCGCCGGATCGGCCGAAGTGGGAGCGATGAACCGCTTAAAAGAGAGCAAGACGCTTCAGCCCATGAGCCGCTGGCTGTTGGCCTCCGCCTACGCCCTTGTCGGACGGGCGGACGTCGCACGCGAGCTGACCGCCAAGACAACGGAGCTGACGACCGCCTACACGGAGTACGACCAGACCTTCGGCAGCGACCTTCGCGACCGCTCCATCCGCCTGATGACGCTCTGCCTGCTCGACGAAAGCGCCCCGGCCGCCCGTCTGGCCGATGAAATCTCGAAGACGCTCGCCTCCGACGATTGGCTCAGCACACAGGAGACGGCCTTCAGCCTCATCGCCCTTTCCGGCTATATGAAGCGCTACAAGACGGCCGCCTCCATGGACTTCTCCTACACCTCCGCAGGCAAGACGGAGGATGTCTCGACGACAAAGAACGTCTGGACAAAGCCCCTGCTCGACAAGGCCTCCACTTCCGCTCCTTTGGAGATCCGGAACACCGGAAAGTCCACGCTCTTCGCCCGTCTCATCACCGAAGGCATCCCCGCCGAAGGCCGTGAGGAAGCCTACGCAAACGGCCTCTCCCTCGCCGTCAGCTATACGGATCAGGCAGGTAACCCCGTCGACGCCTCCGCACTGCCGCAGGGCACAAATTTTGTCGCCGTCGTCACCGTCCGCAACCCTTCGTCGCATGGCGTGAACAACTTAGTGCTCACCGAAGTGTTCCCCGCCGGATGGGAAATACTCAACACCCGCTTCCTGAGTGAGGATGCGACCGACGCGAAAACGCCCGGCATCAACTACCAGGATATCCGCGACGACCGTGCCTACAGCTACATCGACCACCTCCCCGCCGGACGGCAGGTGACAGTCAAAATCAACCTCTGCGCCGTCTACCCCGGCCGCTTCTACCTGCCGCCGGTCTACATCGAAGCGATGTATGACCATTTGATGCGTGCGAATACGGAAGGGAAGATGGTGACGGTGGAATAACAGGTAATATCCTGTATCATAAAGTCTCACCTCTGCCTTAGCCCTATAAGAGAAGCATCCCTTTAATCCAAGACGTAAGCCTTGGGTTAAAGGGATGCTTCTTTTTTCTTAGCTCTTACAGGGCTCGAAGACAAGAGGTATTGCTTTTTAAGGAGATGTGTCAAAAGTTCTATTTATAGCGTCTGTGTCCTGGCGGGCTTGACCCGCCATCTCATCCTAATCATTGTAAATCAGTTTAGTATGAGGTTGCGGGTCAAGCCCGCAATGACACGCTAAACATTAAAATTTACTTTTGACACATCCCCTTATGATCTGTCGATCTTACAGGGATTTTAGAAAGCTTTGAGATAATAATTGTCATTTTATAAGATTTTGAGGTAATCTCGAGGATGCTGTTTTTTACTCTTTTTGATAGATTAGTAAAAATAGTTGAAAATAGGATTTTCAGTCTTTTTTTAATTTTTCTGAAAATCAAAGGATATAATATTGACTTTCAAATAATTTTATTTGCAAAAAAGCTTGTTTTTCAAAAGTTATATCATACCTTTGCGAACAACTAAAAGAAAAAAAACGTTTTTTGTCATTTTAGGGTAAAATATCAATAAAAACAGAAACACATGAAACACTTCATATCAATCCAACATATTTGCGGCGGTAAAATACAATTTATACTTCCTTCGCTCATGTACGAAGGTACAAAAGTACGTCCGATAGCACCTTCGTACGCATACGAAGGTACAAAAGTACGTCCGATAACACCTTCGTACGCATACGAAGGTACAAAAGTATGTCCGATAACACCTTCGTACACGTACGAAGGTATAAAAGTATGTCAGATGACACCTTCGTACACATACGAAGGTATAAAAGTACGTCCGGTACTACCTTCGTACGCATACAATTACATAAAACTATTTTCTAAATCATATTAATACTAATTTAAAAAGAACTAAGTATGGCAAAGATTCAGAGTTTTGCAAAATCGAGACTCAAAATTAATGAACTTCTATCCTTTTGTCAGGCAGTTTATAATCAAATCTTAACTGCAAATGCAGATATGACGAAATTTCAACCACAATTGGATAAATTTAAGGAAGCTATAGCTGACCTTGATGCTTCAAGTATGAAAATCTTAAAAAGTTCGTGGACCGACGCTATGTATTCTACTAACAAAGTACGTAATCAAATCAGATCCAGTATTTTCTCAATAATCCGAGGATACAATGCAGAACCAGACGGGGAGAATAAAAAGGCAGCTGTTTTCTTGATGCCGATGGTCGATAGATATAAAGGTATATATAATCATTCATTTGACGACCAGACCGGGTATTACTTTAACCTGATCGAGGCATCCCGTTCGGATGAATTTAAAACCTATGTTGAACAATTAAAATTAGATGCTTCGTTTACAAAGCTGCAAACAGCTAATAACGAATGTGCTCACTGTTCGTCTAACAAGTCTATAGAATCGGCTAAACGAAACATGCCGCTTCGGACTTCCGTCTCACGTAAGAATTTAATCGTTGCATATGATAATCTTGTCTTTCGTCTAAATTCGTTGGCAGAAGCCAATGGCGATTCGGATTTTATTATCTTATTTTCATGGTGGAATGAGGAAATCGATAAATTCCGCGTTACCTTCAGTAATCGCTACGGCAAAGGCAAGGGCGGTAAGACGGCAGGAGGCGATATGAGCAAACATGATCCGAAAACGGGACTTCCGTATGAACGTCCGGGGATACTCTGATTAAGAGAAGGGTAACTATTGGGGATGTATCAAAACTGCCCTGTCCCCGCGCTTGACGCGGGGCCGCAAAAGAACGGGCCTTATCAATTAGTTGTTTATACGGTCAGTTTTAATGCGATCCCGCGTCAAGCGCGGGAACAGGGCAGTTTTGACACCTCCTTCTCCAATGGCTCAAAGTAGAAATATGGAAAGGGGCAGGTTTATTCCCTGCCTCCTCCCAATGCTTTATAGAGATTGATTACACTCTGTATCTCTGCAAAACGATTTGCTGTTTGTGACAGCTGTGCGCTTAATAAAGATTGGCGGGCGGTCAGTACTTCCAAATAAGTGGTCGTGCCGTGCTCCATCAATAAAGAAGTGCTTGTCAATGCCTTTTGCAGGGAAAGAATCTGCTTGTCGAACAAAAGCGTTTTCTCCTTGCTTGTCTGATAGGCGACTAAAGCATCGTTTACTTCACTTCCCGCATTCAAAAGCGTCTGCTGGAAAGCTAAGCTAATTTCTTCCTGCTGGGCTTTCGCGATACGGTATTGTGCCATGATTTGCCCTTTGTTGAACAACGGCTGCGTAAGTGATCCGACAGCCGAAGCCAAGAATTTACCCGGATTGACAATCATACTTCCTGCTGAGTTTGTCCAACCGGCGCTTCCGCTCAACACGATAGACGGATAGAAAGCGGAGCGGGCTTGGTTAGTCCCGTAGAAGGCCTGTTCCAACGAACGCTCGGCGGCACGGACATCCGGACGGTTTGAAAGCATCTGCATGGGGATACCGACAGCTAAGTCGTCGGGGAATTGCTGTCCTTCCAGGCTGCTGCGTTCATAGGCGCGGGGCGTCTCGGCAAGCAGCAAGGCAAGTCCGTTTTCCACCTTATTGATTTGTTCCTTCAGGTCAAGGACAGACATCTGGACGTTGTAGTAGGCGGCCTCCATCTGGGAGGTGGCGGCTTCGTTTGCCATGCCTGCATTCATCAGTGCACGGGTCGAGGCGACAGTCTCTTTCCAGGCTTCTGCTGTTTGCTCGGCGATGGCGAATTGTTCGTCTAACATCAGTAATGTATAATAGGTATTGGCTATTCCGGAAATCAACTGTGTCCGTACGGCCTGCTGATAGTCCTTGCTCTGGGCGTAGAGGGCTTTAGCTTGCTGTTTGGCATTGCGCAGACGACCGAAAATATCCAATTCCCAACTGGCGGTAATCGGCAATGAGTAGGTTTGCGTTGCCTTATGACCATCAAAACTACTTACTGCTCCCTGTGGGGATAAGGCGAATGACGGGAGGAAGGCGAGCTTTGCCGACATCAAGGCGGCATCTGCTTCTTCCACGCGCAATTGGGCCGATTGCAGATCGGTGTTGTTTTGCAATCCCTGTTCGATGAGGGTTTGTAACAGCGGGTCTGTAAAGAGTTCCCGCCAATCCATATTACCGAAGTTTACCGTGTCGTTTGCCATCACTTCTTCTCCGTAGAGATTGTCCGGAGTGGTGGTTGCCGGTTGATATTTATTGTATATGCCGCAACTGCTCAGTAAGGCAGTTGCGGTTGTTAACAGGATTATTTTCTTCATACTTCACTATTATTATCTTTATTAAACTCGCCGCGTTCACTCTGGCTCTTTTCTTTTTCCAGCGCTACTTGCATATCGGCTTTTTCTGTCATCGGTTTGCGTATCTTCTCCTGCAAGTATTCGAAGATGATATAGAATACCGGCACGACAAACAGCAGGGCTAATGTTCCAATTGCCATACCGCCGACGACGCCTGTTCCAAGAGAACTGTTACCATTGGCGCCTGCACCCGTGGAGAACATCAACGGAAGCATACCGAAGATCATCGTGAGCACGGTCATCAGGATCGGACGGAAACGGGCCTGTGCGGCAGAGTAGGCCGATTCGACGATGCCCATTCCTTTGCGGCGGCGCTCGATGGCGAACTCGGTAATCAGAATTGCGGTCTTTGCCAGAAGGCCGATCAACATGATTACACCTGTTTGCAGGTAGATGTTATTTTCCAATCCGAATATCTTGGCAAACAGGAAGCTGCCCATCAGTCCGAACGGCACCGAGAAGATGACGGCAAACGGCACAAGGAAGCTTTCATACAAGCAGGCCAGGATCAGGAAGATAAGCACGATACAAACGGCGTAGATGAAGAGTGTCTTCAATCCGCTGTTACCGGCTTCTTCACGTGCCATGCCGCCATATTCGTAACCGTATCCGGTTGGAAGGACTTGTGCGGCGACTTCTTCGATTGCGTTCTGCACTTCACCGGAAGAGTATCCGTCAGCCGGGTTTACGTTGGCTGTGATACTGCTATAGAGGTTGAAACGGTTGGCAACTTCCGCTCCCTGCACTTTCTTCAGGGTGACGAATTGGCTGATCGGCGCCATTTCCGCTCCGTTTCTGACGAACATATTATTCAGCGAGTGTTCATTCAGGCGGTATTCGGGCGAAGCTTGCATCATCACACGGTAGACTTTACCGAATTGGTTATAGTTGGAGATATAGGCGCCACCACAATAGCTTCCCAATGCATCGAGCACGGTTGCCGGCGAGATGCCTGCACGCTTACACTTGGCTGCATCCACATCGACTGTAACTTGCGGGAAGTTCATGGCATAGGAGGTGTAGGCCATTGCTACTTCCGGACGCTGGTTGAGGGCGCCGAGGAACTTCATGGTGTTTTCGTAGAAGACAGCCATATCGCCGCCGGTCTTGTCCTGAAGGTTCAACTCGATGGAGTTACCCATACCATAGCCCGGAATCATACCTGGCTGGAAACAGAAGATTTGGGCTTCCTTGATTCCGTGGAACTGTGCGTTGAGGCGTGACATCACTGCGTTGGCGGTGTGTTCGCTGCCTTTCCGGTCGTCCCAGTTCTTCAGACGGATGATGATCGTACCGTAGGAAGTACCTTGTCCGGCGATCAGTCCGTATCCGGTGATCTTGGCGTAGTGTTCCACTTCATCCGTCTGTTTAATGATGTCTTCGACCTTATTCATCACCTTCGTTGTTTCCTCCAATGTGCTACCGGGTGAAACGCTGACATTAATCATCATAACGCCCTGGTCTTCCTGTGGCACAAGTCCCGTCTTGGTCGTGTTCATGAAGTAGGCGAGCAAGACGATGGTGGCAACCAATGCCGTCCATACCATCCAACGGTGGTGGATGAAGAAGAGCACGCCTTTCTTATATTTGCCCAACATAGCATTGAACGAAGCGTTGTAGGCGGCACGTACCCGTCCATTCAGGCTTTTCTCGCTCTTTGTCCCGTCGGAAGGTTTCATCAACAGGGCGCATAAGGCCGGACAGAGTGTCAAGGCGCAGATACAGGACAACCCTACGGCCGTAGCCATCGTGACACCGAACTGCGTATAGAAGATACCGGAAGTACCGCCCATAAAGGTAACAGGCACGAATACGGCCATGAACACGCAGGTACAGGAGATAACCGCCATCGTTACATCGCTCATGGCGTCTTTCGTAGCCTGATAAGGTGATTTATAGCCGGCATCGAATTTCGCCTGCACGGCCTCCACCACGACGATGGCATCGTCCACCACCGTTCCGATCGCTAACACAAGGGCGAACATCGTCAGGATATTGATACTGAAGCCGGCAGCCATCAGGCAGGCAAAGGTTCCGATCAGCGAGACGATGATGGATATGGATGGGATCAATGTACTCTTGAAGTCTTGCAGGAAGAAGTACACGACGAGGATAACCAGGATGATGGCGATAAATAACGTTTCGACCACATTATGGATGGATGCGAACAGGAAGTCGTTCGAGCTCATCAGGGTAACAAACTCGGTCCCTTCCGGCAGCTTGTCAGACATTTCATTCAGCAGATTCGTTATCTTTTCATTGACGGTGGTCGCATTGGCGCCTGCCACCTGGAAAGCGATGAACGTCACGGCCGGTTTGCTGTCCATTTCTCCGTGAAAAGCATAGGAGAGGGCACCTAATTCCACATCGGCTATGTCTTGCAGACGCAGGACGGAACCGTCGGCGTGCGAACGGATGACTGTGTTCTTAAATTCATCCACGCTTTTCAATCTTCCGCGATATTTCATGGTGAACTGGAAGACGTTTTTCGAGTTCTCGCCCAACGAACCGGTAGGCGCTTCGATATTCTGTTCGCCCAAGACGGCTGTTACGTCCGACGGGATAAGGCTGTATTGCGCCATTAGTTCCGGTTTCAGCCAGATACGCATACTATAGGTATTACCTAACTCCAGCACATCGCCTACGCCTTCGATACGTTTGATCTCCGGGATGACGTTGATGTCGAGGTAGTTGGCAAGGAATGTCTCGTCGTACCGCCCGTCGTTGCAAACCAATGTATTGATCTGCAAGAAACTGGTCTGGCGTTTCTGTGTGGCCACACCGATTCTTGTTACTTCGGCAGGTAACAGGCCTTGGGCCTTCGAGACACGGTTCTGCACGTTGACTGCTGCCATGTCCGGATCTGTCCCCTGTTTGAAGTAGACCTGGATAACGGCTGATCCGGCATTACTTGCCGTGGAAGTAATGTACATCATGTTCTCCACACCGTTGATACTTTCTTCCAACGGCATGATGACACTGTTCATCACAGCTTCGGCATCAGCACCTGTATAATTGGCGGTTACATATACCGTAGGAGGTGCGATATCGGGATATTGCTCCACCGGCAGGGTAAAGAGCGAAATCAATCCGACAATCAAAATCAGCACGGAGATGGATATAGCCATTACCGGCCGCTTTATAAATATATTACCTTTCATATTCGATCATTTATTTAACTTGTGTTCCTTCACGCAATAGACCGGCGCCTTCGGATACGATCTCATCACCTGCTTTCAATCCGTCAAGCACAATGTATTCGCGTCCGTTATTCACTTCGGCAATCGTTATTAATGTGGAAACGGCTTTGCCATCCACTACCTTGTAGACAATTGTCTGGTCTTGCAGCCGCACGGTTGCCCCTTGCGGGATGACAAGGCTGTTCTTATAGGTGTTCGGGATAATCACATTGCCTGACGCTCCGCTATGAAGCAAACGCGATTCGTTAGGAAACACGGCGCGCACTCCGACTGTACCTGTCTGCCGGTCGATGACTCCGCTGATCGATTCGATTTTTCCTTTTATATCATAGATGGATTTGTCGTTAAGTTGGAGTTCCACTTCAGGCATGTTTGCTAATGCTTCGTCCATTGTTCCGTATTGCCGCGTCATGCTCAACAACTGATTTTCCGTCATCGAAAAGTAGACATACATCTCCGAATTGTCGGAAACCGTCGTCAACGGCTGGGGGATGGAAGGGCCGACCAATGCGCCTACACGATAGGGCAGCATGCCAATAACTCCGTCACTCGGGCTCTTGACTTCCGTGTATGACAAGTTGTTGCGGGCGCTGATCTCTTGCGCTTCGGCTTGTGATAACTGTGCTTTAGCTGTCAGATAGGTGTTCTGGCTTGTCTTCAGATTAAATTCTGAAACGACTTTTTGAGCGTACAATTCTTTCGCACTGTTATAGGTCAGTTCGGCTGTAGCCAATCCTGCTTTTGCGGCTTCCACGTTTGCGATGGCTGTCTTTAATGCCGCTTTATAAGGAACCTGGTCAATGATGAACAGCACTTGCCCGCGCCGGACCTTTTGTCCTTCCGATACGCAGAGCTTTTCGATCATTCCGGATACTTGCGGATAAATGTCGATGTCCTGACGTCCGCGAATTGTCGCCGAATAAGCAGTCGAAAGTTCCTTATCGGTAGGAGTTACTTTCATGATTGCATAATTAGGGTTCATCTGTACATCCGGTGTTTGCTTGCAGGATGTAAACCATAATACACAACTGATAATCCCTATCAGTTGAATCCATTTCTCACTTACTTTTGCCATTTCTTTACTATTTAAATGATGGGGGCGAAGGTAGGTGAAAGTAGAACAGTGACTATTATTTATTTTTCGCTAAAGATGTTCTATTTTCGCTAATTATAGTCTGATGTAGTACTATTTCTTATTTTAGGAGTAAAATAGAACATAAATGGCGGGAAATAAAACACTTTCCTTATGATCATATTTCACATCTTTGTCGTCATAAATAATATGAGTATGAAAAAAGGGACAGTTACGACAATCGGTATCGAAGATTTTAAGGCCAATAGTCATATAATTGATTATGTGGATGATGACTTCGTTGTTATAAACAGTTTGGAAGATATTCCAAACAGTAATGATACGGTAAGATTGAATTGTTTCCTTGTCGTATTTTGCATTGAAGGATGTGTGCAGTTGGAAATGAATACCAAGACTTATTTGCTTGAAGCTAATCATATGATGATTTGTTTACCTACTGCAGTTTTAAGTCATGCATTGATTAGTCCCAAACATAAAATAAGCATTATGGGATTCTCGACCCGCTTTCTTCAAAGGACAGTAAAGATGGACAAAGAAACATGGAATACTATTTCATATGTATATAATAATCCGGTTAAATATGTGGAAGAAAGCGAGAATTTGATTTTCAAATTATATACGGATTTAATTATAGAGAAGATTAATCAAGGACCCCAATTGTATTATGGAAAGGAGATCATGCAATATCTGTTTTCCGCCCTTTTTTGTGAGATGATAGCCGATCTGAAAATGAATGTCGATCATCCGGCAGAAGCGAAAAAAATAAAGGACGGGATGAAACAGGCGGATTATATCTTTAAGAGGTTTATGGAGAAATTGTCAATGGACAACGGATCTCACCGTTCCGTGCAGTATTATGCAAATGAACTTTTCTATACGCCTAAGTATCTATCCAAAGTGATTAAACAAGTATGCGGAAGGGGACCGCTGGATTTGATAAACGAACATACCATAGAGCTTATAAAATACCAGCTGAAGCATTCGGAGAAGTCGATCAAGGAGATCGCGGAAGAGTTTAATTTTTCCAATATATCTTTCCTTGGAAAATATGTGAAAGCTCATTTGGGTATGTCTCCGTCGAACTACAGGAATTCGGGGGAAAATTGAACAATATTGGACTAAACAAAAAAAAGAGACAACGCTAAGCGTGTCTCTTTTTTTTGTTTGGCTCTATGTTTATTGGAGATATTCGACCAGTTTAGCCGGCAGGTAGAATGTATTGTTTTTGTCAACATATACGACTACCGAGTTCAGGCGAACTTCTTCCTGGCCTTTCTTGCCGAGTATCACGATGTTGCTGAACGGGGTAATATTGACTTGTTTCTTTTTGTTCTTTACCACCAGCGAAGGAGAGCCTTTTTCGTCTTTTGCCGGGATAATTTCGCATTTGAAATCTTTGAAAACTTCTGTGTGGGGAACGAAGTTTTGGGCGGTCAAATCTTCTAATGTGCCGTGTGTCATGCCGAACAAGGCGCAGAGATAGTGATTCAACTCGATGTTGGTGTGCATACCGACCGGCAGGCTTTCGCGATCCGGATGATAAGCGGCCAGGAACACATCTTCTCCGGTATGACCGCCAGTCGTAAACCCGAAGCATGTTTTGGAAGTGAGCAGTTTGGACATGAAGGAGGTCAGGGAACCGCTGTAAAGCGAACCTTTACCGTCTGTCGAACGTTCGCTTGCCGGGATCGGGCTGTTCTTGTAGTCTTTGCAGTGGTTCAAGGCATCCAACTCTTCGGGTGTCAGCTCAAAGCCGGCATATTCGCGGAAGATATTCTGTACTTCGGAATTTGGCAGGCTGTTTACTTTTTTGGCAAATCCTTCGGCTGTCAGCTTATAGAGAGAGAACTGGTGGAACAACTGGTCTTTGGACAGTTTGTCGTAGCCTGTACAGTCGCGACGGCCGATGCTGATGCCGCTGTTGCCATGGTCGGGAACCATGATAACGGCTGTTTCACCATTCTGGCGGGCAAATTCCAAAGCGGCACCGCAAGCGCGGTCGTAAGCTAAGAAATCAGTTGCCATACCGACCGGATCGTTGGCATGTGCAGCCCAGTCTACCTTGCTGCCTTCTACCATCAGGAAGAAGCCGTTCGGGTTCTGGGACAGCTTTTCAATCGCTTTGCGTGTCATCTCTTCGAGTGAAGGCTGTTCGGCCGGGTTACGGTCGATGTCGTAGGCCATTTCTTTGTCGCCGAATAAAGCCCACATATTATTGCCTTTATAACTGCGCATGCCGTTGATGTCGTTTTTGAAGACGCCGTAGCCGTTTCCTTTCAGGTAAGCTTCGCTTTCTTCGGGGAGCAGGGAAACACCGCCGCCGATTACGACGTTGAGGTCGTTGTGAGCCATCTGCGGAGCGATCCATTCATACTTGCCGCGATTGTAGCTGTGGGCTGAACAGTCGGCCGGCGTCGCATGCGGAAATTCGCAGGTGAAAACCAGACCGGTTGATCTGCCCTGGAGCATCTTGGCTGCCTCGAGGACGGTTGTCAGCGGCTGGAAAGCGCGTGCCGGATCGGTCGGGTAGATGTCGTTGTCTCCGTCGTTTTCCGGATAGGTGGAGACATAACCTGTACGGCTTGGCTGTCCGGTCATGTAGCAGGACGTCGTAGGAGCGGAGTCGCCGATCGGAGCATTGGAGGAATGCGTGCGGACCGTTCCGCACAGATACGGGTCGATGTTGAGTTTCGGCTGATCGGGGTTGTTGTACCATTGCAGCCAGCGCGCCATAGAGACTGTTGCCAACGATGTTCCGTCCGGTATCAGCAGAATGACATTCTTCACCGGTTTGACGTTTTCTACATCCTGGGCTTTTGCCGGCATGAAGATGACGGCCAGCAGCAGGAAAAGTGTAATTGTTCTTTTCATGTTCTTGTGATTTTATAGTTGTATGATATCCTCTTTAAACTGCGTAATCTTTTCCAGTCCGGTTTCCGTAACCAGGAAGCTGTTCTCGATGCCGACCGCACCGACGCCCGGTATCACGTATTTCGGTTCGAGCGCGAATACCATGTTCAGCTCGAGCAGTTCTTTCGAACGGGGCGTCAGGACCGGAAGTTCGTTTATCTGGATTCCGATGCCGTGGCCTACGAACTTCGCCTGCTGCAGGGTTCCCATGAAATAGGCGCCGAGACCTTCGTTTTCAGTGATCTTGGCGGCGATATTATAGAGCTCGGCACAAGGTGTTCCCGGACGGGCGATGTTTTCGATTTCGCTTTGGATGAGCAAGGCTGTCTGGTGTGCCTTATAAGCCAGGTCGGTCAGGCGGCCGACGGAGAAGACGCGTGTCATATCCGTCATGTAAGCCGTATAGTTTCCTGCCATATCTACCATAATGGCTGTCCCGTCTTTCAGAACCGTCCCGTTTGCACCTAACGGGCAGGACGCATCCATTCCGCCGCCACCTAAGGCGAAGTCGAAAGGAGAGGGGCTTTCGGCGTTATCTCCCGCCAGAATGCTTCCCATAAAGATGTCCATATTGGCACCGAAGGCGCGGAATATTCCGATGGAGCCGTTCTTGCGCATCCGTCTTTCTATCTCGTACTGGAACTCGAGGTCTGTCATTCCCGGACGGAAACATTCGGGGATTTCGGCGTATGTCTTGGCGTGACGTTCGGCTGAGATGCGGAACATTTCGATCTCGTGCGGTGTCTTTATCTGACGCAGGTTGCGCATCAGTGCAGTGGCGTTTGCCGTCTCTTTCGGGTTAAAGATCGCTTGCAGGCGCATATAGTCGTTGTAGGTCAGCTCGTCTGCTTCGAGCAGGAGCTTTTCCGGCATTTTCAATCCGTGAGCGGCAAACAGTTCGGCCATTTGTTCCGGCTTGCGGATATATTCCACCTGGTCGCCGGTCAGACCGTTCGGACGTTTCACGAAGAACCAGGGAGCGCCTTCTGCCGGGAGGTAGAAGTATCCGCTATAGATACGTCCGGTTGTATAATACAGGTTTACATCTACGGTGAGCAGGCATCCGTCAGCGTTCATCTTTTGCATCGCCTGCTGTATGCGATCCCATTTCAGTTTGAAATCGCCAATCAATTCTTTTTGTATCATTTCCAACACTTAATTTTTATCCGGCACCAAAGATATTAAATTAATGCCGGGATTGGAATGATTCTTCGGGTTAAATCTCCGTTAAATTTAGAATTGTTCGAGCACTTGTATCCGCTTTTCGATTGGTGGATGGGTGGCGAAAAGACCGCTCAGTCCGCTTAGTGCGCTTTTGGCTTGCTTGCCTGGGTGCTGGATAAAAAGTTGTGCGACATCTTCGCGGTGGACTGCTTCGATGTCCGGGTCGGCCGATATTTTGCGGAGTGCACTGGCCAGGGCGAGCGGATTTTTAGTCATCTCGGCCGAGCCGGCGTCGGCTAAGTATTCCCGTTTACGGGAGATGGCAAAGCGCATCAACATAGAAAAGAAGTAACCGACGGCGGCGACAATAAGAATCAGGATCATGAGGAGTGCCGCTCCGTTTTTATCATCCCTTTTTCTACTCATCGAAGAATAATAGGCGGAACGCATGGCTACCTGCGCTAACATGGCGAAGATGCCGACAAAGACGATGGAGATGATAAGCAGGCGTACGTCGTGATTGCGGATATGCGACAGTTCATGCGCGATGACGGCTTCCAGCTCGGGATCGTCGAGCTTCTCGATAATCCCTCGTGAAAGGCTGATCGTGTAGGTGCGTTCATTAATCCCGCTGGCAAAAGCGTTGAGGGAGTCGTCGTTGATGATATTGATCTGGGGCATCTTCATCCCCTGGCTCATGCAAAGGTTTTCGACGAGGTTATACACCCGTTTGTTCTCTTTTCGCGACAGCGGTTGCGAGCCGGTTGCCGAATTGATAATGCTGGTATTGGCAAAATAGGCGATGATGAACCAAATCAGTACGCCGCCCAAGACATAAGGGGCGATCTGTACGAATACGCTCATCGCTAATTGTGTAAGTGTAACGTCCGGCTGGTTACTTGCTTCGGATACCATAACAAACAAGTAACAGAACATCAGCGTCAACACGCATACTAATATCGGGAAAAGACAAAGCAGGAGCAGGGAACGTAAGTTGTTCCTGCTCTGCTGGGTTTGTATACCTACGTATTGCATTCTTAGAATTTGATTTTAGGTGCTTCTTCGAGTGTTGCGCGCTGTTCGCCCAAGTCAAACATGATTTCTTTCTTGAAACCGAACATACCGGCGATCAGGTTCGACGGGAATGTCTCGACTGCGTTATTCAGTTCTTTCGTAGCCGAATTGAAATAGCGGCGTACGGCTGCCAGTTTGTTTTCCAGATCGGAGATTTCTTCCTGCAACTGAAGGAAGTTCTGGTTTGCCTTCAGGTCGGGATAGGCTTCGAGCGTGATCTTCAATCCGGCAAGTGCGGAAGAGAGCGCATTTTCAGCCACGATCTTGTCGTCGATCGTCTTGGCACCGATTGCTCCGTTACGGGCGTTGATCACGCGTTCGAGAGTCTCTTTCTCATGCGCGGCATAACCTTTGACCGTCTCGACCAATTGAGGGACCAGGTCATGGCGCTGTTTAAGCTGCACGTCGATATCGGCAAATGCATTTTCACGATTGTTCCGGAGTTTCACTAACGAGTTATACAAAGAAGCGATCCAGATTCCTAAGATCACGATAACCGCTATTAGAATGATTGCTGTCATAAGTCTTTATTGTTTATGTTATGGGTGCAAACATACGAAATTATTTTATATATGTTTCAATGAACGACTATGCGGATAATATCTTAGGCATATAAAAACAACCGGATAACCCTTAAAAATAACCGGATGTATGATTATTCTACCGCTTGATGGCAGTGAGTTTTAACCACGTGCCTTTTTGAAATATAAAATAGCTTTATTTGTGCAAATAATAAACTTATAATTAGGTTATGTATATGAAAAAGCTATTATTCTTTTCCCTTTTGTTTCTGCTCCCCTTTTCACTTGGGGCTGAACGGATAAATATTGAAAAGGCATACTGTAGTTCATTTATAAATCAAATAATAAACAAATAAAAGTTGCGCCCGACACGTATTAGGGATATCATCATGTTCTCAAAGAAAATGTTTTTTATTTGCTTGATCCTTAGTTGTCTTTCTTTCTCTATGGTTTCGGCAAAAAGTATTGTGTATGTTTTTGCAGTAGAAGCATGGGTTCCGATTCCTGTTAAGATTAACAGCCAGGAAGCCTTTGAAATGAAAGGAACACCTAAAGGGAAAGATCTGACGGCCCGTTTTTCGGCTTGTAAAAAGAAATGCATTCTGAATTCGGAGGGCAAGGTTATTTTTTCTTTTGAATTTTCCCGTACCAACCAGGCGACAGGAACAGTCTATAATTATGCTGATGAGATTCAATTAAATTTATCGGAAGGTTCTGTTCATTATATTCAGATAAAGCCTAAAGGTTTTAATGATTATACATTTAAGGAACTTAGCGAAAAAGAGGCCAATAAATTATTGAATAATAAGAAGTGTCTCTTGTTGCCTGAGTATGCCCAACAGTAAAGTTTTTTAATAATAGAAAATATGAGAATCATTTTATTTGTTTTCTTTGTCGCTTGTTTGGCTCAATCATCACTATCCCAAAATATAATAGAAGATATTTTTAGCAAATCATTAGAAGTAGTCAGTGACAAGGGGCGAAAAGAGCTTTATAAAGGGCAGATCATAAAGAAAAAGCGTACTGGAATGGGACTTTTGAAGATGAAAGACGGTGCTTTGTATATCGGTGATTTTTCAAAAGGCGAAATGACAGGATATGGAATGTTATTGGTTCCCGAAGGCAATTCTGTGTCCAATTGCGATAACTGTGCCGTCTATGTCGGGAACTGGCAGGATGGGGAAAAAACAGGTTCAGGTGTTTGTTATGCTAAAAACGGTGATGTTCTTTATTCCGGGAAGTTCAAAGATGATCGTCCTATAAACGCATATGGTTCTACCGATGATAGCCCGCTGCGTTATTTCTCTCTGTTTGAAAATAGCGATGGCAATATGTTTCTGGGCGAAGTGAATGATGGAAACTTCAATGGTTTTGGTGTTATTGTGTTCAATGACGGAGACTTGTGGTTTGGTAATTTTCGGAATGGTCTGAAACAGGGAGTTGGCCTTTACCTTATGTATGACGGTGAATGGGAAACTCTTAATTTTAAGGATGACAGTTACGATGTGATCAGTTCTTCAGCTAACTATAGGGATGTGGAGCACTCCAGAAGTTTAGCTAATAAACAATCATTTGGATTTATCATGGATAATTTTGCGGCGGCCGCTACGGCTACTGCCGGAGCGGTAAATAGTGCACGTGCTATACGGCAGAGTGATGGTAATTCATCCGGTTTAGCGGCAAGTGATAATAGCGGCTCTTCCGGTAATAGCAAAAACGGTTCTAAGCAAGGTAATAAAAAAGCGTCAAATTGCGGTTCGTCATGGAGCATCGACAGTAACACCTATTCTAATTATGAGACACAGTTGATAAAAATGCGTACATATCCGGAGAAGTATGATAATTATACGGCTGATTATGCAAGCATTCAATCTAAAATGAGACAAATCAGAACAAAATGGGAGGTTCGTGGATGTTCGATTACAAAATCGCAGTATGAATAATAGACTTCATCATTATTAATTATTATTTGAAATAGATTTTTTGAAGAGGCTGTCTCAAAATAAAAAGATGAGATAGCCTCTTCTTTTCACAGTAGTCTTTTCTCAATTCGGCATCAAGGAAGAGCTGGGGCTCACCCGATAATCATTGGGGATAAATAAATTCATTATTTGGCAAAAGAGAGCCTGCGGCAGAGGGGGCTTATT
>NZ_QREV01000089.1 GCF_003363715.1 Parabacteroides acidifaciens | reverse complement strand
TCAATCAGTTGTTTATACGGTCGGTTTTAATGCGATCCCGCGTCAAGCGCGGGAACGGGATAGCTCACTTTTTCTTACAACTAAAACAAAAGAACAAAAAGATTCGTTACTTTTGCAGAAACAATCATATAGGAATGTGTCAATGAGAACTGTTATCAGGTGTGCCTTCTGGCTGTTAAGCCTGTTCCTCGTGTCCAATATCCAGGCCGTCACCCCGCAAAAGGGGCAGCTGAAGTTAGGAGCCGAACGTATGGACGTCGTTACCCGCCTGTTGAAAGACAAGCAGGTCGGATTAGTCGTGAACCAGACTTCCATCCTCGAAAAACAGCAAAAACACCTGTTAGACGCCCTACTGGAAGAAGGTGTCAGCGTAAAGAAAGTGTTCGCTCCCGAACATGGTTTTCGGGGAACAGCCGATGCCGGTGCGGAAATAAAAGACAGCCGTGACGTGAAAACCGGCGTTCCCATCATTTCCTTATACGGTAAAAACAAAAAACCGACAGCCGAACAGCTGACCGGGTTGGACGTGATCGTGTTTGACATTCAAGACGTCGGCGCCCGTTTCTACACCTACATAAGCACTATGCATTATGTAATGGAAGCCTGTGCCGAAAACGGAGTCGAATTTATTGTGTTAGACCGCCCTAATCCCAATGATTTTGTAGACGGCCCTGTCCGCGAAGAGAAGCTCAAATCGTTTGTCGGCGTCGATCCGCTGCCCATTCTTCACGGCCTGACCATAGGCGAACTGGCCTGGATGATCAATAAGGAAGGCTGGCTCGACAGCACACCCGATACCTGCAAGCTGCATATCGTCAAGATGGAAAACTGGAGCCACGGCGACCCTTATTGGCTGCCGGTCAAGCCCTCTCCCAACCTGCCGAACGACCAGGCAATCCGCCTCTATCCTTCGCTCTGTTTCTTTGAAGGAACGAATATCAGCGTGGGGCGCGGCACTTATTATCCGTTCCAGATGCTCGGTGCGCCGGATCCGAAATACGGAGATTTCACCTTTACACCGACCTCCTTGCCGGGATTCGACACAAAGCCTTTGCATATGGATAAAGAATGCTACGGCATAGATTTACGGGAATATCCTTTTCCCGGAGGACTGACCTTGAAATTTTTCCTCGATTTCTATAACCTGGCAGGGAAAGACCAGGCCTTTTTCTTTTCCCGCCCGCAATGGTTCGACCTGCTGGCCGGAACAAAAGAACTGCGCTTCCAGATAATCCGGGGCTTGAGTGAAGACGAGATACGCGCCAGTTGGCAACCGGCTCTGAATGAATATAAAAAATTGAGAAATAAGTATTTATTATATCCCGATTATCACTAACTTTGACCGATTATTTAAATCAAATTTAGGGTGGTTACAAATAAGTTCTTTTTTTTTAAGGCACATGTGTATAAAATAATATTATTGCTGGCCCTTTGCTTTCCACAAGGAGTAAGGAGTAGTGTACCCACCCATGCCAAAAAAAGTTTTGACATTCTTATTATCCAGTCATACGATGAGACTCTGACGACTTACTGCAAATTTGATAAACTGCTTCATGAAAAGCTGCAAAAAGGACACATAACATCCAATATACGTACTTTCTACCTGGACTGCGAACGCTATAATGCCCACGATGAAGAAGCACGTATGTATTCTTATCTCGACACACTAAGCTTCAAACCGGATATTATTATTGTAAACGACGACCAGGCAACTTATACTTTGATGGCCTGTAACCATCCGCTGGGAAAATCCACCCCTGTCGTTTTTTCCGGCGTTAACTTTCCCAACTGGGAATTACTGAAACATCATCCGAACTTCACCGGTTACTGGGATAAGCCGGAGTACCTGAAAACGTTGAAACTGGTCGAGAAACTATACGGAAGTTCCAAGATTCTGATTTTTAGAACGAATGTCTTTATCGGCAATAGAGCTTTTGAAGTATTGCAGGAAGATCTTAAGGGACAGGATATAGCGATCAATGAAGGATTATACCCGGCACGTTCCAGACGTCAGCCCAGAGTCATCCAAGCAGGAAAGCCCGGAGGGACATCCTTGTATATGACAGTGGCAGACAGCTTGACCGCACGGCAACTACTCTGGGTATTTGAAGAAAATCCATATACGGCCTGCATGCAGATCATTCTGGATTTTAACGTATTGACCATCGGTCGCCTGGCCAACGTCCCGAACTTCACGGTCATTAATAACGGATTCAACGACAACAGGGGAATTACCGGAGGCTACTTCACCACCCTGCAGCTGCAAGTCGACTGTGTTGCTAAAACGGCTACCCATATTCTTAAAGGGACATCGCCCGACCAGATTCCCATTACGGTAAGTCCGAAAGTCTATGCTTTCGACTGGAAAGAAATGCGGCGCTTCAACATAAAAATAGAAGACCTGCCCGAAGACAGCATCATTTATAACCTCCCGTTCGAAATCCGTTATAAGACTTATTTGATCATCGCCGGCATCTTGTTCCTTATAGCTGTCACTTATACCATCATGCGCCTTGTTTATATGTATCTTCGTGAGAGCGAGCGGAAAAAGCTTGCCCAGCTCCGGTTGGTCGAAGCGAAAGAGCGGGCGGAAGAAGCCAATAAGATGAAATCGGCCTTTTTGGCCAACATGAGTCACGAGATACGGACTCCTTTAAACGCGATCGTCGGTTTTACCAACCTCCTGCAGGATGAAACGGACCTGACGCAGGAAGAACGTGAATTATTCCGGGATACGATCAATAAGAACAGTAACCTGTTGCTGAAACTCATCAACGACATATTGGAACTGTCGCGTATCGAGTCGGGGCGCATGTCGTTCACTTTCGAGTACTGTTCACTGAACAAGCTGATGGAAGAGATCTACCAGACACACCATCTGCTCATGCCGGCCGGCATTTCTTTCCTGAAAAAGATTCCGGATATGGATATTACCCTCCATGTGGACCGCTTCCGGTTCACACAAGTCATCACGAATCTCATCAACAATGCCGTCAAGTTCACGACGAAAGGATATATCAAGATGGGATACCGGTATGATAAAAGTACCAATGAAGTACATATCTTCGTTGAAGATACCGGAAAAGGGATGTCGGAAGAAGCACAAAAGAAAGTATTTGAACGCTTCTATAAAGCCGACGAATTTGTACAGGGAACGGGCCTTGGATTATCGATTTGCCAAACCATTGCCGAACGCCTGAACGGACGGATCACCCTCTTTTCGGAAGAAGGAAAAGGCAGTTGCTTCACACTGATATTGCCTTGCCAGCAGAAATAAAAAATGGGGATGTATCAAAAAGTCTCTTGTCCCCGCGCTTGACGCGGGGCCGCAAAAGAACAGACCTTATCAATCAGTTGTTTATACGGTCGGTTTTAATGCGATCCCGCGTCAAGCGCGGGAACAGGGCAGTTTTGACACATCCCCCTTTCAAGTGCTTTATTTATAGGATTACTTCTTTTCTATCACCATCAGCTTCGTATTGTCCGTGCCGTAGAAAGCGATCTTATCGACAGGTCTCACATCACCTTCCGCTTCAAAACGGACAACCTTGTCCAATGCTTTCAGCAACTCCTGCTCGCCGCTCATATCCGGACAAGCCATGCGCGTGGTTGCAACCTGCGGGAACTTGATGATATTCTTGCGCGTATCGCTATATTCGATCTGCCCCATCATCCGGTTGCAACCGGCTTTCCCCGAAAGGGTATGACGGGCGGCGTCGAATTCGATAACCTGCTTCGTCTCAGCCGGGTTCAACGTCTTTCCGTTCAACTCGACGATATTCCAGCTTCCATCCAAATCGGAGAAAGTGGCTTCCACCGCCTTCTTTGATTTACAGGAAGCAAAGATACCGATGCTTAAAACAGCCAGGCAAAGATATATATACTTCTTCATCTCCGTTGAATTAGTTTTTAGACAAGACGAGCACAACGTTTCCGCTTCCATCGACCAGCAACATTTCGTTTTCGGACTGTCCGGCCTTAACCCCCTTCACATCGTCAAACGATTGCAGGATCACGCCTTCCGTCTCCATATCCGGACAAGCCATCATGGTTGCAGCGGCCGGATTAATCGTAATCGAAGAAATATCTTTGTCGTCCAATACAACTGTCGAATTGAAGATATTGCATCCGGCATTGCCATGAACCTTCTTATCTTTCATGTCAAATTCCATATAGGGCAAATTCTCTTTCTGTATCTTTTCCCCTTTCGCTTCTACAATATTCCATTTACCTTCCAACTTCTTTGCATCCGTTTTGGCTTCAGAGCAAGAAAACAACATCCCGACAAATGCGGGAACCATCAATAGTGTCAAAATAGCTTTTTTCATTTTTACTTTTTCTTTTATAATTATCTCTCGTAAAATTAAGACGCCAATTTACGGCAAAATGTTCCCCGGACAGTCATTATTTAACTCATCTTAACAAGAACAGTCCCAAACAGACCGAAAGGGCAACCAGACCGGAACCCCTCTTCGATTTATATATAGATTAATTTTGTATATTTGTTGCAACGAAAAGAAAGCCGATGATGAATAAGAGATTTGCCTTGTATATACTGTTCGCAGGATTGCTCTCCTGCTTATCCTGTACCCACACGAAACAACAGCCCGAAGAAGAGGTAGACAGCGAATGGTTAGACAGCCTGCAACACGTTTACCAATACGGCGTTTGCATCGACTCGCTGAACGTATCGGAATACAAGATCAAAAATGGCGATAACCCCGCCTCCATCTTTTCCGGCCTCGGTTTCTCGGCCATGAAAGCGGACAGCATCTCAAAAGCATCCACAGAAATCCTGGACCCGACAAAGCTCCGTGCAGGTATGCATTATTATACGTTCACGACGCAAGACAGTGTGACCGACATCCGGTATATCGCTTTTGCCAAATCGCTCGTAGACTATGCCGTCATCGACCTGACCGGCGATTCGATTCTGGCTTACGAATTTAACAAGCCGATCACCATCAAACGCCATTATACGGAAGGGACGCTCAACTCCTCGCTCTGGAATGTCATCAAATCGAGCGGGGCCGACCCGTTGTTAGCGATCAAGATTTCCGATGTCTATGCCTGGCAGATCGATTTCTTCGACGTGAAAGAAGGAGACTCGTTCCGGGTCTTATACGACGTGGCTTACATAGACGACACAACCGCCCTGAATATCACCTCCATCGGAGGGGCCGTTTTCACCCACCAGGGTAAAGACTTCACCGCCATACCGTTTACACAGGACAGCGTTTTCGAATATTTCGACTTGGAAGGAAACAGCCTCCGGAAAGAATTCCTGAAAGCGCCGCTCGACTTCTTCCGCATCACTTCGCGTTTTACAAACGCCCGTTTCCATCCGATCCTGAAACGCTATCGCGCCCATCACGGCGTAGACTATGCCGCACCTGTCGGAACAGAGGTCAAGAGTATCGGGGCCGGAACCATCATCGCCAAAGGATATATGGGAGGCGGAGGAAACACGTTAAAGGTGAAACACAACTCCGTCTACACCACTTCTTATATGCACCTGAGCAAGTACGCCAAAGGAATACAAGTGGGCAGCCATGTACAGCAGGGACAGGTGATCGGATACGTCGGATCGACCGGCCTTTCGACCGGGCCGCACCTCGACTTCCGCGTCTATAAGAACGGACAGCCGATCAACCCGCTTCAGATGGAAGCCCCGCCTTCGCTGCCGGTCAAACCGGAACTGCGCGACAGCTTTGCCGTTGTGAAGCAGGCGGTATTGGCCGAGCTTGACAGCATGAGATTAAAAACTAATCAATAAATATTCAGGATATGAAGTTTTTAGGAAATATCATCTGGCTTATCTGCGGCGGACTGATCACAGCCGTGGAGTATCTCATCTCCAGCTTAGTGCTGATGGTGACGATCATCGGGATTCCTTTCGGGGTGCAAACACTGAAGTTAGGAATGCTCGCCCTGTGGCCTTTCGGTAGCAAAGTGACAGACAACGGCAATTCCGGCGGTTGCCTTTGCCTGATTATGAATGTAATCTGGATCTTTGTCGGGGGCTTCTGGATTTGCCTGACTCATTTAGGCTTCGGCCTATTGCTGTGCATCACGATTATCGGGATTCCTTTCGGCAGGCAACACTTCAAGATGGCAGCTCTGGCCCTTGCCCCGTTTGGAAAGAATATCGTTTAAGGGAAGAAATCAGTCTATCACCGGATAGTTTTGCCGGGCTTCGGCACGGGTGCAGGCGTTAAAATGCCACCATTCATAAGGGATGGAACGAAAGCCGGCCTGCTTCATCAACCGGCGCAGCAGACGGCGGTTCTCAAATTCCGGACGTGTTATCCGCCCGTTGTCCAACAGGACCTCTTCATTGGTCGTATGCGCCTCTTCCCCGAAAAAATCAAAAGGAGTGCCCATTGGAAGGGGTTCTCCTTTTTCATCTATAATAGTCAGGTCGACGGCCAGCCCGTAGTTATGCAAACCGCCTCCGTTGGCGGGATTGCTGACATAATTCGTCTTGTCGGTTCCCCGGACCATCGCCCACATCTTTTGTTGTACCGACATGGGGCGGGCGGCATCATAAATCAGGAAACGCCATCCGGGATGTTCTTTCTTCAGCAACCGGTGGGCAGCAAGCAGCTTATGTGCCGCATCAGGATGTAGCCAGGCACGCGTTATACCCGAATAGACAGCTTTTCCAAGAAAATTATCAGGCGAGGCATACACCAGTTGTACGCGCAAAGTCGTATCCATCGAAGTGACGTCGACCAGTTTACGCCCCGCCATATAAGCATCCAGATCCTGCCCCCGGCAGAAAGAGGAGAATAGTAGTATTACAAATAGAATGAGATGTTTCATCCCCAAAGCTTACACCAATCCCTGATTATACCGGTAAGCCAGATCACCTCCTCCATTACCGGATTTAGGTTTGGGAGTGACCGGCTGTTCTTCAGTCTTTTCGGGTGCGGAAAGCGTTTGCTTGTACAGTTCCGGATTGCTCAATACTTCCAGTGCCTTATCCAGTACCTCATCTTTTTTCAGGCTTTGGATCAGCTCGCCTTTCTGGAAATAATAATGCTTCATGATCTCGGAAGCTAAGAGCTTCTTGATCTGTTCCTTGTTGCGGTCGAAATCACGTTCCAGGTCCGGAGTGAGTTTTGCATCCAACGTATCGAAAATCGTTGAATCGCTGTCCATATATCCTTCGAACTTTGCCACTTCCTTCAGATTCTTCAGCAGCTTTTCACTCTGCCGGTCATAAGTGAAGTTCTTTTCTTTGGCATATTGTTTGAATGCCTCGAAATCTTCGTCGGTCACTTCAAAGTCCTCGGCCGGGGCGATAGTCTTATGCTTTTGCGACCAGTGGGCGACAAAGTCCGTCAGCACGAAGTCGGTGACCAGATAATACATCATCGTCGGCGTTTCCGGTTCCTCGATCTTGAAATCGGGAGTGATACCGCCACCGTCGCGTACAGGGCGTCCTTTGGAAGTATAGAATACCGAAGTCAGGCTATCGGGAATAGCGCCGACACTTCCGTCGGCATTCCGGTGCGTATAGTCCAACTGCTGGATGCAACGCCCGCTGGGGATGTAATATTTACTCATCGTCACCTTCACGCTTCCGTTGTAGGGAAGTTCGCGGGTCGACTGCACAAGTCCCTTTCCAAATGAACGCTGTCCGATCAGTACGGCGCGGTCCATATCCTGCAAAGAGCCCGAAACAATCTCAGCGGCAGAGGCAGAACCTCCGTTAATCAGGACAGCCATCGGCATAACCGTGTCGAGCGGTTCGTTGGGCGTACGATAAGTACGGTCCCACTGGCTGATCTTGCCTTTTGTCGAAACGACCTCTTTCCCTTTCGGGACGAACATGCCGACAATCTGCGTGGCGCTTTCTAACAGACCGCCGCCGTTGTTACGCAAGTCCAATACGAGCGACTTGATATGATGATTCTTTTTCAAATCCTCCAAAGCATTCTTCACTTCCTGCGCACTCTTGTCGGTAAAGCCTTTCAGATAGATATAACCTACGCCATCTCCCCGGACGCCATAGTAGGTGACCTGGTTTTCCAGAATCTGCTTGCGCACCAGTTCCACCCGGCGGGGTTTCTTATCATAAGGACTTTGTATCTTCAATACCATCTTCGTATTGGGAACGCCTTTCAGCAGAGCGCTCACCTCGTCCGACGATTTGTTCGTCACGTCTACCGTATCGACAGCTAAAATGCGGTCGCCCGCCTTCAACCCAGCCAGAGCCGCCGGCATACCTTCAAACGGTTCGATAATATAGACACCGCCTTCCTTCCGTTCACGGATATAGGAACCGATACCGCCGTATTCGCCGGTCGTCATGAATTTCAGCTTATCCATCTCCTGTTCGGGATAGTATTCCGTATAAGGGTCCAAGCCTCCTAACATGGCATCGATACCGCGACGCACTGTCTTCTCCACGTCGACCGAATCCACGTAAAACATTTCCACCTCTTTCACCAGAGCGTTAAAGATATCCAGGTTTTTACTCACCTCGAAACGGTTATCTTGCTGCGCCTGTCCGGGGATCATCCCTCCAAACAGAAACAGAAAAGCGATAAGAGCTATTATTTTCTCTCGTTGTTTACACATAGAATATTTAGTTAATTAACGACGTAAATGTATATAATAAACGCTTGTCAGTCCAATATACTATTTACTTTTAACTTTATTTGTCCCCATTTATCATCCGGAATCTGTGCACCGATTACATCGATTATATAGCCCGCCAGGAGCGAACCGATACGGGCGGATTGTTCCAATGTTGCACCGACAGACTGCCCGTAAAGGAATCCGGCGGCAAAATGGTCGCCCGCCCCGGTCGTATCGACAGGCTTTCCGCCTTCCGCCGGGACAGCGATGATCTGTCCTTTGCTACCGACCAGCGCACCTTCTTTGCCTAAAGTCACTAAAGAAATTTCCACCTGTCCGGAAAGAACCTTTACCGCTTCCTGCGCTTTCAGTCCGGTAAAGGCTTCGGCTTCGCTCTCATTGGAGAAGAGGATATCGACATATTTAGGAATAATATCTTCCAACAATCCGCGAAAAGCATTCACAATATTAAAGTTGGATAGGTCGAGCGCCACTTTCAGTCCTAACTTCTTCGCCTTCTGCATAGTCGCACGAACCAGTTCTTCGTTCACCAACAGGTAACCTTCTATATAAATACATTGGTAGGCCGACAGCATCTCTTCCGTAATCTCATCGGGCGTGATCGTCGGAGCCGGGCCGAGGAATGTACCCATCGTACGCTCGCCGTCGGGTGAGATCAGGACCGTGCAACTGCCGGAGATACCGTTCGTCTTGGCAAAATAAGGGGTAACTCCCGCCTTCTTCAAAGCCTCTTCATAATATTCGCCGACAGAATCGGAACCGATTTTACCGATAAATCCGGATTTCGCCCCGAGAATAGCCATCGCCCGCATCGTGTTACAAACCGAACCGCCCGGCGCCTGGCTGCGCTCCAGCCCTTCCTGTGATTTACGGATTTTGACCATCTGTTCCTGATTAATCATATCCATTGCCCCTTTTTGTATACCGACTTCTGCCAGTACATCGTCGTTCTTCAGCCTCAACAGTACGTCGACCAAAGCATTTCCTAATCCAATCGTATTCATTTTTTCTATTTTTTTTCGCAAAGATATTGCATATTTCAAAAAGAACCTCTACTTTTGCAGAGCATTTTCAGAAAGGGGTATAAGAAGCCCGAAAATGAAGGATAAATTCTTCCTTAGCTCAGTTGGTTAGAGCATCTGACTGTTAATCAGAGGGTCCTTGGTTCAAGTCCAAGAGGAAGAGCAAAAGACATCGGGAAAGACCGAAAAAAGACATATTTTCTTCCTTAGCTCAGTTGGTTAGAGCATCTGACTGTTAATCAGAGGGTCCTTGGTTCAAGTCCAAGAGGAAGAGCGAAAAGACATCGGGAAAGACTGAAAAAGACATATTCTTCCTTAGCTCAGTTGGTTAGAGCATCTGACTGTTAATCAGAGGGTCCTTGGTTCAAGTCCAAGAGGAAGAGCAGAAAAGAGAGATACTTCACAAGAGTATCTCTTTTTCATTTTATACGCACAAAAAGTTACGGGGTAGCATTCACAGCTAAGAAAAAGGGCTCACCCCGAAAAGTTGTGGAGAAAGCAAAAAATAATTATTTTTGCTCAATGGAAACAGGTTACGAACTATTCTT
>NZ_QREV01000088.1 GCF_003363715.1 Parabacteroides acidifaciens | reverse complement strand
TAGGTTTTAATCTTTGTTATGTAAATTGAGTTTAGTTATAATTGTTTAATCTGTAAACTGATTTCAGGAAAGGTCACATATTGATAGACGAAAACAAAAAACTCCGTTTTATCAGCCGGAGTGCGACCTTTACATAATGTTTAAACATAGACACAGTATTTGTTTAATACAAATAATAACGCAAAGACCATGCCATTTCCGGAAAATCCTAATTAGCAATCAAATAAGAACAATACCCTTTAAGACGATTGTACGAATTCGTACGCCGTACGTGCAAAAACGCACGAACAGAACAATATGGCCAAGTCGATATTACCGTATATTGAAACATATCGATCCGCCCGCAAAGAAAATTAAAAAAGGAAGCATTCGTTTATTAAAAGATAATAGCGTACATTTGCATCATAAAGTATTATCTAAAATCTATGATTCCGATGAGTACACAAATATGCAAAAGTCTGATTGTATGTTTCCTTTTGGGTGTGTTTGTAACAAGCTGTAACACCAGTACAAAACAGACGGCGGACAATGAAATCAAGTTCGATTCCATCCGGGTAGAAAAGACATACCACCTGTTAGAGAATCCGGATAATCCCAATTGTGACTTCCAATTAAACTTCATCTATCCGGTCAAATTCGCAAACAAAGAGATACTGAAGAAGATCCAAGACGACTTCGTTCTCTCCTACTTTGGGGAAAACTATGAAAATCTGTCACCGGAAGAAGCAGCAGCCAAATACACGGAAGATTATCTGGATGCTTATAAGGAGTTGGAGACCGACTTTAAGGCCGAGTTAGAGAAGAAAGACGATCTGCCGGTAGGAGCCTGGTTCTCTTATTACGAATCATCGTCCGACGAGATCGCCTATAACCAGAACGACATTCTGAGCTACACCGTGAGATTTGAGAACTACACAGGCGGAGCGCATGGAGCGCACGCTTATAACAATCATGTGATCAACCTCAAAACAGGCAACGCGATTACAGAGGAAGACATCTTTATCGATAACTACCAGGACAGCCTCGCCCAGATACTGGTCGACCATATTGCCAAACAAAACAATGTGGAGAACGCCAAAGACCTGGAGAACATCGGTTTCTTCAGCATCGAAGAGATCTTCCCGAACGGTAATTTCCTGATCGACGGGAACGGGATCACTTATACATTCAATGAGTATGAGGTAGCGGCCTATGTCGTAGGGGCTACAAACGTATTTCTTCCTTATGATGAAATACAGTATTTGTTGAAGAAAGACAGCCCGATTTCGAAACTAATTGAGAATTAAGAATTAAAAAGTAAGAAATAATACTTCATATACTTATTGTTAATGGAGCCAATCAACACAAACGAAACACAGTCGGCCGCCAACGATCAATCGGCAATTGTTAATAGCCAATTGTCTATTCTTAAAGCCTATTTTCCGGAACTGACGGACGGGCAGCAAGCACAGATAGACGCCTTGTTTCCCCTGTATGCAGACTGGAATGCTAAAATCAATGTGATTTCGCGCAAAGATATAGAGAACCTCTATCTGCATCACGTCCTCCACTCGTTAGGGCTGACGAAGATGTTGCGGTTTAAAGACGGATCGACCGTGATGGACATCGGTACGGGAGGCGGTTTTCCCGGTATCCCGTTGGCTATCCTGATGCCGGACGTGCAATTCCACCTGGTGGACAGCATCGGGAAAAAGATCAAAGTCGGACAAGCCGTTGCCGAAGCGATCGGCCTGAAAAACGTCACCTTCCGCCACTGCCGCGCCGAGGAGGAAAAGGGGCTTTTCGACTTTGTCGTGAGCCGCGCCGTTATGCCGCTTGCCGATCTGGTGAAAATTGCTCGTAAGAATATTAAAAAGGAACAACAAAATGCTCTTCCGAATGGTTTGATTTGTTTGAAGGGAGGGGAATTACAGCATGAAATATTGCCATTCCGCAATCAAGCTGTCAGTCTTAACCTGAGTGACCATTTTAAAGAAGAATTTTTCCAAACTAAAAAAGTAGTGTACGTACCGTTATGATTACAATAAAATCGTTCGAGTTTAACTATTTCCAGGAAAACACATTCCTGTTGTATGACGAAACGCGCGAAGCCGTGCTGATCGACTGTGGCTGCTGCCGCAAAGAAGAGGAAAAGGAGTTGAGCGACTTCATTTCCGAGAACAAACTGACGCTGAAGCATCTGCTTTGTACGCATCTGCACGTGGATCATGTGTTCGGGAACGGTTTTATACACAAGACATACGGGCTCAATCCGGAAGCCAACAAGCTGGATGTAGAGAAACTGCCTTCGCCTGACGAACAGGCCAAACTGTTCGGGCTGCGCCAGCACGTGGAAAACGTTCCGGTAGAAAAATATATTGTCGGAGGCGAAATCATCAAGTTCGGGACATCCGAGTTGCAGGTGCTGACCGTTCCCGGACATTCTCCCGGCAGTGTCGCTTTCTATAATAAGAAAAACGGCTTTGCCATTGTCGGCGACGCCCTGTTTGCCGGAAGCATCGGCCGTACGGACCTTTGGGGAGGAAACCAGGAAGTGCTGGTAGCCGCCATCCGCGACAAACTCCTCTCCTTGCCCGACGAGACAGTGATATATCCGGGACACGGGCCGGAGACAAGAGTCTTCGACGAAAAGTTTAATAATCCCTATTTATAAACTACATAATATTATGGACACAAATAAATTTGTAAACCGTCACGTAGGTATTTCGGCTGAAGACATTCCTTCCATGCTGCAAGCCATCGGCGTTAAGTCGGTTGACGAGCTGATCGATCAGACCATCCCGTCCAACATTCGCTTGAAAGAGCCGCTTAACCTTCCCGAACCCATGACTGAACGTGAGTTTGCCGAACACATCTCGGAACTGGCTTCCAAAAACGAAGTTTTCACTTCTTACATCGGAATGGGCTGGTACGACACTGTTTGCCCGGCTCCCATCCAGCGTAATGTATTCGAGAATCCGGTTTGGTACACTTCGTACACGCCTTATCAGGCAGAAGTGTCGCAGGGCCGCCTGGAAGCGCTGTTGAATTTCCAGACAGTTGTTTGCGAACTGACAGGCCTGCCCCTGGCAAACTGCTCGCTGCTTGACGAAGCGACTGCCGCAGCCGAAGCTGCAACCATGTTCTATGGAAGCCGGAGCCGCGCACAGGCAAAAGCCGGAGCCAACACGCTGTTCGTAGACGAAAACGTATTTGCCTCAACATTGGCAGTTATCCACACCCGCATGATTCCGCAAGGCATCCGGGTTGTTACGGGCGACTATAAGACATTCGAGTTTACGCCGGATGTATTCGGTGCGATCGTACAGTATCCGAATGCCGACGGTTCAATTGAAGACTATGCAGCCTTTATCGCACGTGCCAACGCAAACGAGACCCGCGTTGCCGTTGCTGCCGATCTGATGAGCCTTGTTCTGCTGACTCCTCCGGGAGAATGGGGCGCGGACGTGGTGTTCGGAAGCAGCCAGCGCTTCGGTATTCCGATGTTCTACGGCGGTCCGTCTGCTGCTTTCTTTGCAACAAAGGACGAGTATAAACGCTCCATCCCCGGACGCATCATCGGTATTTCCAAAGATGCCTACGGACATGCCGCTTACCGTTTAGCATTGCAGACACGTGAACAACATATCAAACGCGAGAAAGCAACTTCCAATATCTGTACGGCCCAGGCCTTGCTTGCCACCATGTCCGGCTTCTATGCCGTTTATCACGGTGCCGAAGGCTTGAAGAACATTGCCGGACGCATCCACGCCTCTGCCGGATTCCTGGCCGGGGAACTGGAAAAGCTGGGCTACAAACAATTGAATAAGGACTATTTCGATACGCTGAAGATCCAGCTTCCGGAACATGTTTCGATCAATGCACTCCGCGAAATCGCATTGGAATGCAAAGTAAACCTGCGCTATTTCGAAGCCGGACAGGTGGGCGTCAGCCTGGATGAGACGACACAGCCGACCGATATCGGCGTATTGCTGTACATCTTCGCCGGTGCCGCCGGAAAAGATTATATGCTGAAAGAAGCTGTTCCCGAAAAGACTTATTTCGATCCTAAATTCGCCCGCACATCCGACTTCCTACAGGAAGATGTGTTCAAGAAATATCATACCGAAACAGAGCTGATGCGCTACATCACCCGTCTGGGCCGCAAGGACATCTCATTAGCACAGTCCATGATTTCCTTAGGTTCCTGTACCATGAAGCTGAATCCGGCTTCCAGCATGCTGCCGCTCAGCCGTCCGGAATTTATGAATATCCATCCGTACGCACCGGAAGACCAGGTGGAAGGCTACAAGGAACTGATCGAAAACCTGTCCGCTTACCTGTGTGAGATTACAGGCTTCAAGGGTTGTACATTCCAGCCTAATTCGGGTGCAGCCGGTGAATATGCCGGTCTGCGTGTAATCCGCGCTTATCTGGAAAGCATCGGACAGGGACATCGCAATGTCGTTCTGCTTCCTGCTTCCGCCCACGGGACAAATCCGGCAAGCGCCATCCAATGCGGCTTCACGACTGTCACGGTGAAGTGTGACGACAAAGGGAACATCGACCTCGAAGACTTCCGCGCAAAGGCAGAAGCCAACAAGGATAACCTGGCTGCCAGCATGATCACATATCCGTCTACACACGGTATCTTCGAAGTGGACATCAAAGAAATGTGCGACATTGTCCACGCCTGCGGCGGTCAGCTCTATATGGACGGCGCCAATATGAACGCACAGGTCGGCTTGACCAACCCGGGAACGATCGGGGCTGACGTCTGCCACCTGAACCTGCATAAGACTTTCTCTTCTCCTCACGGAGGCGGTGGTCCCGGTGTGGGTCCGATCTGCGTAGCCGAACATCTGGTTCCGTTCCTGCCGCAACATCCGGTTTTGTGGGGAAGCGAGCTGAACACGGTATCCGCCGCTCCTTATGGCAGCGCCGGTATTCTACCGATCACATATGCTTATATCCGCATGTTAGGAACAGAAGGTTTGGAGACAGTCACCAAGACGGCAATCTTGAATGCGAATTATCTGGCAGCCAAGCTGAAAGACACATACGGAATCGTTTACACCGGTGCAACAGGCCGCGTGGGGCACGAACTGATCTTAGAATGCCGTACAGTGAAAGAACGCTCCGGCATCGACGAGGGCGATATCGCCAAGCGTTTGATGGACTTCGGCTATCATGCACCGACACTTTCTTTCCCGGTTCACGGCACACTGATGGTCGAACCGACCGAAAGCGAAAGCAAAGCCGAACTGGATCGTTTCGTCGAAGTGTTAGAATGCATCTGGGATGAAATCAAGGAAGTGGAAGAAGGCAAGGCTTCGAAGGAAGACAACGTACTGAAAAACGCTCCCCACCCGGAATACGAAGTAACGGCCGACGAATGGAAACACGAATATCCGCGCAGTAAAGCAGCCTTCCCGCTGGAATGGTTGCACGACAGCAAGTTCTGGATCAACGTAGCCCGCGTAGACAACGCATATGGCGACCGCAACCTGATCCCGACGCTCTGCGCATGTGACATTTAAGGAGCATCATCTTTCCAAATAAAAAAGCCAGGGAATGTATCATTACAAACCCTGGCTTCTTTTTTTATGTATTTACTTTATTTCTTCAATTCAAATCCCAGCATCATCCCGTCGTACTGGCTTGCCAGCTTGTTCAGCGTCTGCAAAGTCGTATTCTTGGAAACGGCAGAGAGCTTCGTCAGGAAATCCAGCAGTTTGTCCGCATCGAAAAGCAGTGAAAGCTCGTCATTGGAAAGGACGACATGCGCCGTCATGGTAGTCAGTTTCGACTTGCCGATCTTCCCGTAATGTAGCTCCATCGTCTTCTCATCCGCATTAAAGGAATAAGTGCCCTTCAGCGTCTTACCCTTCAGGACATTCGTGAACGTGCTGTCCGAATTAAATGTATAGTTGAACGCACCTTCCACGATCCCGACTTTGGCGCAATATTCCTTCAGCTTCTTCTCCATCTCGGATGCAGCCACACTCGCCGCCACATTCTTCAAAGCATTATCCCCTTCGAGCTGGATACCGGGATTCACGTACGTCCAGGTCCCCGCCAGATTTTCCACTGTCAGCTTCTTGCCCCCGGTCACAGCAGTGACAGCGTCTTTCACGGCTGCCGAGTTCAAAATATCCTTAATAGACTGCCCGTACGCAGCATCCGACACAGACAATATGCCGCACACGGCAACACCCAAAACCCAATTCTTTTTCATTTTCATCTATCCTTATTCACATTTATGTCCTGCAAAGATACGAATATTATCCCTACATTTGTAACCGGCTATGATTCCTGAAGATGAATAAATCCAATCTAAATAATACGAATAACATGGTAAAACTAACTAAACACATCTGCCTTATGCTGATCTGTACACTTGCCTGCCTGAACGGTCACGCAGAGATCGATCCGCCGGTCGTCCAGTCGATCATCCAGTCTCTTACCGCCAAAGACGGCAAGAACAAGGAAGCCATCGAAAAAGGAGTCCGCCAAGCCGCCCGCCTCTGGCAGGAATCCGACGGAAGCGCTGAAGCATTCAAAGCCTTCTGCGAAAAGAACTACATCGCCGACCCGGCCGAGAAAGAACAAGTATTCCTGAAAATCAGCGACTATATGGAAGGCATCAGCGGCTACTTCAACGAGATGTCCCTCCGCCTGATGAAGAACCTGCACCAGCCGACCGGCCCGCTCCACGCCGTCGATGAGATGTTCGGCTCCTACAGCCCGGGCACCCATCTGCAGGACGACTTCTATCAAAACAAAATCGCATTCATCGTCATGCTCAACTTCCCCCATTACACGCTGGAAGAGAAAGAGCAATTGGGCTCCGACCGGAAGGCCTGGGCTTATGCCCGCCTGGGCGACATGTTCACCGAACGCATCCCGGCGACAGCCCTGCAAGCCGCCGGCAATGCGGAAAGCGATGCCGACATCTACATCTCGGCCTACAATATTTATATGGGCCATGTGCTGAACAAAAAAGGGGAACTCTTGTTTCCTAAAGACATGATCCTGCTTTCGCACTGGAACCTGCGCGACGAGATAAAGGCCAACTACAACAAAGGAAAAGAAGGCCTCGACAAACAGCGCACCGTCTACGAAGTGATGAAGCGGATTATTGCGCAGGACATCCCTGTCGAAGTCATCAACTCCGGCAAATACGAATGGGACCCGTACGCAAACCAAATCACACTGGACGGGAAACAGGTGCAGGGAACGCCCGAATCGACCACCCGCTACCAGAAGATGCTGAACAACTTCAAGGCTATGCAGGAGATTGACAAATATACGGGCAACACCTTTATTGACCGGAAGTTCTCGGAAGACATGGAAGTGTCGCTGGCAGACGTGGAGAAACTGTTCGACGAATTCCTCTCCGCCCCGGAGCTGAAAGCCGTCGGCAAAATGATCTCCAAACGCCTCGGCCGCAAGTTAGAAGCCTACGACATCTGGTACGACGGCTTCAAGGCGCGCAGCAACCTGGACGAGACGAAGCTGAACGAACAGACGCAGGCCCTCTATCCCAACGCCGAAGCGCTGGATAAAGACCTGCCGAACATCCTGCAAAAAGCCGGCTTCGCGCCCGAACGCGCCCGCTACCTGGCCGACAAGATCACGGTCGACGCCGCCCGCGGCTCCGGCCATGCCTGGGGAGCAGCCATGAAGGGACAACAATCCCACCTGCGCACCCGCATCCCGGAAACCGGCATGGATTATAAGGGCTACAACATCGCCATCCATGAGTTCGGGCACAACGTGGAGCAGACCTTGTCCATGTACGACGTGGATTATTACATGCTGAGCGGCGTGCCTAACACGGCCTTCACCGAAGCCTTAGCCTTCGTCTTCCAGAAACGGGACTTAGAGTTGTTAGGCATCGCAGACAAGAACCCGGACAAGCAGGCGATGGACGTCCTGGACAAGATATGGAGTATGTACGAAATATGCGGCGTCTCCATGTTGGACATCTCCGTCTGGAAATGGATGTATGCGCATCCCGACGCAACGGCGGGACAACTGAAAGAAGCAACGATCTCCCTGTCCAAGGAGATATGGAATAAATATTATGCTCCCGTTTTCGGCGTGAAAGACGAAACGGTGTTGGCTGTCTACTCGCACATGATCAGCTATCCGCTGTATCTGTCGGCCTATGCCTTCGGGCAGATCATCGAGTTCCAGCTGGACCAGTACCTGGAAGGAAAAGACTTCGCCACCGAGGTCGAACGCATTTTCCGCCAGGGACGCCTGACCCCCAACCAGTGGATGCTGGAAGCGACCGGCAGCCCGCTGACGGTCGAACCGATGCTGCATGCCGTACGGGAAGTGATTAAATAGAAAAGAATGATATCTGCCAATCGAGCAACAACAGTAAACGAAACCGACGGACTGCCGCTGCCCAAGCGCTACTGGGCGATCCTCGCTACCGCCTTGGGTGTCGGCATGTCCGTAATCGACGGGACAATCGCCAACGTCGCCCTGCCGACCATTGCACGTGACTTAGGGACGGAACCGTCCGTCACCATCTGGGTCGTGAACGCCTATCAGTTAGCCATCACGATCTCACTTCTCTCCTTCTCTTCCCTCGGAGACATCTACGGCTACCGGCGCATCTACCTGTCGGGCATCGCCTTGTTCAGCGTCACATCCCTGATCTGCGCCCTGTCGGGTTCTTTCTGGACATTGACGGCAGCCCGCATCCTGCAAGGATTCGGGGCGGCGGCCATCACCAGCGTGAACACGGCGTTGCTGCGCATTATCTATCCGAAAAAGTTTCTGGGCAGAGGTATGGGGCTCAACGCCCTCGTCGTCGCCGTCTCGATAGCGGCCGGCCCGACCATCGCGTCGGCTATCCTGTCGCTCGGCTCGTGGCACTGGCTGTTTGCTGTCAATGTGCCATTCGGCATTGCCGCCCTTGTGATCGGCCTCTCCCATCTGCCCCAGAATCCGGTCAAGACCTATGGCAGGCGCTTCGACAAGACAAGCTGCCTGATGAACGCGCTGACCTTCGGGCTCCTAATCTTCTCGTTAGAAGGGATTGCCCATAAGAAAAGCGCCGTCCTGATCGTCTGCGGAGTCGTGGCGTTAGGGATCATCGGCTTCTTCTTCGTCCGCCGTCAACTGCGCCAGCGCTTCCCGCTGCTCCCTGTCGACCTGATGCGGATACCGATCTTCTCGCTCTCGATCGGAACCTCGATCAGCTCGTTCACGGCACAGATGTTAGCGATGATCTCCCTGCCCTTCTTCTTCCAGAACACGTTAGGACGAAGCGATGTCGCCACCGGACTGCTCCTGACACCCTGGCCGCTGGCCACCATGATCATGGCGCCGACAGCCGGACGCCTTGTCGAAAAGATACATCCGGGAATCTTAGGCGGCATCGGCATGAGCATATTCGCCACCGGGCTGTTCCTGCTCGCCACGTTGCCGGCGCATCCGACCGATATGGAAATCATCTGGCGCCTGTTTGTCTGCGGGGCAGGCTTTGGCCTCTTCCAGACGCCCAACAACAGCACCATTATTTCTTCCGCCCCCACCAACCGTAGCGGCGGGGCAAGCGGCATGTTGGGCACGGCCCGCCTGTTGGGACAGACGTTAGGCGCCACGCTGGTCGCCATGATATTCAACCTTGTCCCCAACCACAGCACCCAGACTTGCCTCTACCTGGCCGGGACATTTGCCATCGTTGCCGGGATCGTCAGTTGCCTGCGCATCTCCGAACCGGCTCCGCTGAAAAGGAAAATCGAGTAGGAAGAAAACGAAGTAGAAGTTTTCCTCCTACTTTCGTTTTCCGACCTCTCACACCACCGTACGTGCCGTTCGGCATACGGCGGTTCTCTTAACTGCGATGCAATTGGGTATAAAGAATTATCATTGACGGATAACCTGCCATTACAAACTTATCTTTTGTGATTGCTCTATGCAATATCCAACTATCCGCAATGCGCCAATAGCCTTTACGGGTATTCGCCCATTCCCAAAATTTACGACGAGGTATGGGCTCACCCGATAATCATTGGAGATAAATAAATTCATTATTTGGCAAAAGAGAGCCTGCGGCAGAGGGGGCTTATTGTAAAAAACGTATTTTTCAGGTTCGAAAGACATCCGAAACAAAACAAATGTTAATCCGCTTTTTTGACCTCAAAAAGGGACTTTTTCCCCTTTTTTGAGTGTTTCCAGCCATTACGACCGTCCTCTTTGCCATCACGACCGTGCTAATGTGTAGTGCACTCGGCACCTCGCGAAGATTAGGACGGT
>NZ_QREV01000087.1 GCF_003363715.1 Parabacteroides acidifaciens | reverse complement strand
ATTTTCGATTGTGTCGCTTTTCTTTACACATTTTTATTTTCTAATTGTGTAAACTTTTTTCCGTACAAGTCAAACATACAATAGAGAACCGATGTTTATCCGTTATTGATTCTCTTTTTGCCAGATTTGAGCTATCCCGTTCCCGCGCTCCGACGCGGGATCGCAAAGGAACAGTTTTTATCCTAAGCAGGTAAATGATTCAAGATGCGGCAGGCTGTTTTGCGATCCCGCGTCGGAGCGCGGGAACAAGGCGGTTCACTTTTTCTTAGTTTCGCACCACTACCTTACGGACGATATCGCCGATCCATACGATATAGACTCCCGTCGGCAGTTGCCGACGATTCAGCCCCGGGGCTGCCTTGAAGATGTCTACCAAACGGCCGTCGAGCGAGAGGATGCGGATGGGGATGGCGGAGGCATTGACTCCAGCTAAGAAACCGTCTGGGAGCAGGATACAAAGTGCAGACGGTTCCGTCCAAATCCGCGGAAGAGCGGAACGATCGGCGGCATGCGGGTCGGTGATCGACTCGTTGGCTACCGGCAAGTTGGGGTAGAGGCCGTCGATGTAGATCTCGACGTCGCCGAGGACGTTCTTCAGCAGGTAGGCGCCGTCGCTGCTGCGGGCAGTGAGCGTCTCGCCACGGTCGGTAGTGACAACAGGTTGCGACTCCGAGTAGGCAGTGTCGAGCGTGAGATAGAAGCGGAAGGTTCTCCCGGCTTCGATCGTGTAAGAACCCGGTCTGGGGTTAGTCACGGCTCCCTCTACGGCGGGAAGGGTGACGGTGTGGTAGACCGTAGGAGGTGGTGGCGGCGCCACGTAGGTGAAGTGGGCACTCAGCCAGAGGTCGGCGGCGGGCATCGGGATGGTCGTGCCGGATACCGGGGTGGTGACATCATCAGCGGTAGTGCCGGAGTAGATGCCGTCGAAACGGTAATTGTTGGCGGCGGAAGGCTTCAGCGACAGGGTAATGCCGGGGGTAACAGCGTAGCCATCTAATATGTCTAATCCAGTGGCTTCGTCAAACACCTGCAGTTTGCCCCCTTTAGCAGGCTGCACGATATAAAGCTTCGGGCGGGCGGGTAGTAGACCGGCAGCGTCTATCAACGGCTGGATGCCGGGTGTCCAGTCGCCATAGGTGGGGTTGCCGTCGGTGTCTTCGTCCGTTACCATCTTCAACTGCGGAAGCTTCCCGTCTGGCCATGTCCAGGCAGCATTCCAAGCGGCTTTGGCTTCGTCCGATACTCCTTTCAAATCGTTCTCGAAGGTGTCGAGCCAGGTGTTGGCACCGTCCCAGGATGACGGGTTGTTACTGTGGACGGGAGAGCCGTTTACCTTTGTTTGGGTAGAGGCATAGTTGGAGCCAGAGTCTCTCCCCTCACCCCTCACTCGATGAATAAAATAACCACTTCCTATTATCTCTCCATTCAAAGCCAGGTTGTTCGATAGATTATCCGGGGGAGAGCCGCAAATACCGCCGGCGGTACGGCCAGTTCCCCCCTTTACCTCGACCTTTCCTGTGGCATAGGTGTAGGAGAGTTCCCCATTTGCATATCCCGCAATACCACCGGCATAAGAATCTCTAGTGCCTGTCGCTTCCACATCGACCAGGGTGTAACAGTGGGTAATCCGAACTATACCGTATCTCTCAAGGGTATGGCCTGTTATTCCCCCGGCATAAGCACTTTCTCCCGCCCCGGTTATCCTCACGCCGCCTTTTCCTGTTACATAACAGTTGCGGAGAATGACGGGTTTTCCACTACTAAAGGCAGTTATCTTTCCGGCTATCCCTCCGGCATAGACATACCCTTTCTTCGCCGACACCACTATCCCGGCGTCTGCCAGTTCGACACCCAGGTTTTGGAGAGTGCCGTCCTTTACATAGCCGAATAATCCGGCTAAAGTCCAACTGTCATCGCCACTTTCGACGTGAAGATCCATCTTCAAGCCACTTACCGTATGGCCTTTGCCGTCGAAATGGCCACAGAACTCGTGGTTGAGCCCATTTTTGCCATATGTCCCTATTGGCGTCCACTCTCCCCCCGCCAGGTCGATGTTGTCAGAGAGGGCGAAGTACTTGTCGGAGAAGCCGTTTGTGTTGTCAATATCGGTACCGTTATCACCGCCAACCTTCAAATTCTTATTATTATTCACCTGCTGCGCCAGATACGCCAGCTCGGCGCCGGAAGCTATCAGGATGGGGTCGTCTTTTGTGCCGGTGCCGGAATTTGCGATAGAGGTTGCAGCACAGTCAGCCCAGGGAGCGTGCGTCAGATAGTCGCCGACGCTTATTGAGGGTTGGCTGCCGAACGCATTATTGCTGTAGCCGGTGGGTTTGCCTTTGTCGTCTTCGCCCGTTATCATCTTCAACTGCGGAAGCTGCCCGTCTGTCCATTCCCAGGCGTCTTTCCAGGCGGTTTCGTTACCGGGCGTTGTTTCGATCAGATCGTCCTTGAATTTGTCGGAATAGGTGTTGGCGCCGGAGTTTGAACCGGCGTCTGTACCGGCGGCGAGCTGGCCGTTAACGAGCATATCGGGGTTGGCATAGTTGGAGCCGAGGGTTGTAGAAGAAGAAGAATTCTGCCCGAGCACCCTGCCGCTATAGCTATCGCTGCCGCTTATCTCTTTATTCAATGCCAGGTTGTTGGTGAGTGATCCCCCGAAGCTATACCCGCAAATGCCGCCAGTACATCCAGGGCTTCCCGTCACCTTTCCTGTGGCGTAGGTGAAGGAGAGGGTTCCGTCTTCAAGCTCTCCGACAATACCGCCGGTGTATATTAATCCTGTAACATCGACCGTTGCGTAACAATGGGTGAGGGTTACGCTTTGAGTGCCGACACTACCTGCTTTATTCACGTATCCGGCTATTCCTCCGGCACAAGCAGAACCACCCCTACTATATTCCGTAATCGTCACTCCCCCGCTCCCCGTCACGTAGCAGTTACGGATGGTGGCGGCTCCGCCAGATCCGGTTATCTTTCCGACTATTCCTCCGGCATAGACAACCCCGCCGGTTGAACCCGCCTTTATCCCATCATCCGACAGTTCGACACCCAGGTTTTGGATCGTGCCGTCATATATGCAGCCGAATAATCCGGCGTATATATGACCGCTTCCATTACTCATATCCACCTTCAACCCCTTCACGACATGGCCTTGGCCATCGAAATGGCCGCGGAAATCGTGCATATACGTCCCTATCGGCGTCCACTCTATCCCGGCCAGGTCGATGTTGCGGGAGAGGGCGAAGTAGTAGCCGGAAAAGCCACCTTTATAATTCTGTTCTCTGCTTTCATCTATCTCCCCATCCGTTCCATACGACAGTTTCTTCCCCCCGTCATTCACCTGCTGTGCGAAATACGCCAGTTCCTTGGCGGTGGCTATCAGGATGGGGTTACCTTTTGTGCCGTCACCACCGTCTTCATTCTCTATCGTGCTCTTCGAACCATCACCCTCCTCCCCTGCTGCCGGAAGGGTAAATAATAAGAAAAAGAACAGGGTAGCCAGAAGGCGCAAGGCTGTCGGATAAGTGGAAATGTTTACTTTCATAATATTTGTCATTTTCATTGATAATCGTTTATTTAGTTTCCTGCTCCAATGCTTACCACAGAGCCGCAAAGGGACAGGCCAGAGTACGGACATACTCACATCTATTTTCAGCAGCAATCTATAAAAGAAGGAGGAAGAATCTGTCACAAATTGCAAAATGAGACAAATTTCCGGGCAAGAGAAGGACATTTCACCGGTGTCGGGATGTTATTCGGGAGAGCTATGGCTCTATCTGCGCCTCCCTGTTTTTGCGATATGTAGCGGGATTGATACCGGTTTGCGCCTTAAAGACACGGTAGAAAGTTTGTCGGGTGGAAAATCCGGCATCGAAAGCGATTGCTTCGAGCGAACGGGAGTCGTTTGCCGGATCGGAAAGCAGAAGGATAGCCTGGCGAACACGACATTCGTTGATAAAAGAGGAGAAAGGTTTGCCGTAAACAGTATTGATGGCTTTCGAGATCAGGTTGCGGTGGACGCCCAGGAGTTTCGAAAGAGTCTCAAGGTTGAGATCTGCATTCAGATAGATTTGCTCATCCTCAAACAGTCGGTTTATGCTTTCCATCAGTGATACATCTATGTTATCTGCCGGCACGACAGGCGCAACACGCGAAGTACTCTCTGCCCACTCGCGGCTGCGGGAGGCCAGTTTACGATAGGCCTGATGTTTCTTGCGGTAAAGGATAGATATAATAATCAGAGCAATCAAGATGATTCCCGCCGTCACTCCCATGACAACCGACACATGCCGGAAGGACTTGACTTGCAGCTCCTTCCGGGCGTTCTCCGATTCAAAGAGCTCCTGCTCGGCACGAAGGATAATCAGGGTATTGTATTTATCTTCGTACCGGTGGAAAGCCGTCATCATAGAATCGAGGTAACAACGAGCTTTGAGGGCGTCGCCCCGGTGTGCATAGTAGCGGTTCAGAAGAGAATAATAGTAACAGCTATTCTCATCGACCGAATCCGGATTCATGTGGACACTGTCGAGTATGGCATATGCTGCCCCCGGGTCGTCTTTCTCCAAGTAGCATTCGGCCATTTTCAACTCGACGGCAGTAGACAGCGACGAAGCTTTCTCCTCCTTTAAAGCAGGTAAACAAAGTTTGAATATACGTAACGGTACATCAAACCGTCCCCGCTTCATCTCGTTGCCGGCCAGACCTGTAAGGGCAATCATATCATACACCGGACGCATCTTTACCTGGTCAGGACTGTTCCACATGGAGAGGAAATAGTAGTCCGACTGTTCGAGATCACCAATGGAGGCATAATATTCAGCCAGGCTATGTCGCGCCCTCAAGTTGGCACGGTCCGCCATATGGCGGGACCCGTCGTCACGCAGGGATTTTTTCAGGTAGGGAATGGAGCGATCATAATCCCGGAATGCGTGGTAGGCATTTCCTATCATGAAATAGGTGGCTTTCCGGTCGAAGAACTCTTCGTCGGTCAGTTGGTCGAGCCGGGCAACTGTCAGCCGGGCGAAACGGAAAGCCCTGGCATAATGGCCGCTGAGGTAAGACTCGTTAAAGATCAGGCGGAGAAGGAAGATTTCCTCTCTGGTGTTACCTTCGGCCGCTACTTTCCGGGCCAGCCTGTACAAATCGTCCATAGCGGCATCGAAGCGGGTACTGTCGGTCCTGGAGAGGTTGACCAGAAGGGGGAGGAATTCGGCAGCATAGGTTATCTCCGGGTTGTTGTAACGGAGGGCCATTTGCCGGACTTTCCTGATCTCGGCTGCGGCCCTGACATCACTCATGTAAGATACTATATCATAATAATAGTAATAAAGCTCGTCTTCAACGGTGTGATAACCACGGGTTGCCAGGTAGTGAAAAAGTGTGTCGGAGTTGTAATAGCGCATCTCACCGTATTTTTCAACATAGATACTGTCGGAGGGGGCCACCTTGATCCGTGTCATCGAACGCATAGGGGCATAATGCCGAATCTGTACGGTATCGAGGAAAAGTGACAAGTCGATAGCCTGTCCTTTCACCGGCAGGAAAAAGTAACAAAGAAACAGGAGAAACAGGATACCGACTTTATTCATATCAAATAAGACCTGCAGCAAATATACTCTTTTTCATCCACAAAACAGGGATACAACGTAATTAAAGAGCATTTACATCGAACAGAAAAACGACACAAAGAACGGGACAGTAAAATCAACAATTATCCCGTGAAAGATAGAGACGAAGACGAGATCTTTCCCTGAATAGCGGGTAATAATCGGCAAAGTCGTATCCATCGTCGTGGCACCTCCGGCACAGATAGGCGCCAACCGTCCGAAATATTTCACAAAAAGAGGAGCGCCAAGCAAAGCCATGATCTCACGCATGATATTTGCCATCAACGCGATAGTCCCCAATTCGGTAGCCAACTGGACACCTAAAGAGGGCTCTTTCAACTGCGTAATCAGGATGGACGAAAGCGAGTAGTAGGCAAAACCGCTTCCCACCGCCAGGCAATCGAACACACTCCATTTTGAAAGCAACAAGCTGATCAAAGCGGAAAAGACTAATGTCCCGACAATCGTAGACAAAGGAACTAAAAGCAACTTCGGACGGATACTGCCGAGTATTTCCTTTAATTTCTTGTCACTTCCGATACTCAGCCCGACCTGGAACATCAATAGATATAACACATATACCGTAAGATCGCCCTTGACCAGCACATCCGGCAGCAGGCCGCTCCATCCCAACAGGCAACCGAGTACAAAGAACCCGACAACAATCAAGCTGCCCTTCATCCGCGACTCCTTTCTTTAAAAAACAGATTATACACGCCCCAAGCTGCCAATACGCTTCCCGCCGTGCCCGCCAAGGCAAGCAAAAAGGCCTGTCCTCCCAGCGTAGCCAGGTTATCCACGATCTCTTTATTCGCTCCGACCGATATGCCGAGCAGGAAAAGAAGCAGAAAAATCGTATAGGAGATCGGCTTGCCTATCTTTTGCAAAAGTTCGATTTTGCGCAAAAGGTAGCCTGCGGCAATACCCGCGAACATAATACCAATGACTGTAAACATATATCAGAATGGCCTATTTTGCAGAATCAGCGTTAGCTGTTTTGGTGAATACTACAGGGATTTCCATTCCTCCGGCATCCGCATTTCCAGACAGCTTATTCTTATCAACTTGTCTGAAAGTCAAATAAACGTCTGTTCCGTCTACATAGAATTCACATTTATACGTTTCGTTCTCCTTCTTGATCTCACCGACAGTCATTTCAGAACCACTGATTGTAAAGACAGCAGACAGCTTACCGCCATTTTCCTTAAACTGGCATGTTCCTTCCTGGTAGCCATAAGGAGCATCAGGAGCAGAGTAACTCCACTTCCCGACTACCGAGCCTGATTTATCCTGCGCATAAAGAGACAGGCACATCATCATACAGAGAAGTGCCGCAAACGCTTTTTTCATATTAGCCTTCATAGTAACTAAAATTAAATTAAACTTAGTGCTTCAAAGATAAACATTATCGGAAATAAAAGAAGTAGTCAGCAAAAGAATAAATAGAATAATGCAGAAGATAATAGTAGCAGCCAAGGCCGAAAGAATCAGGCGCCGGTATTTTTTCCTGCGGGCGCAGGCGATACGTTCGATGATTTTATGGTCGAACTCACTGCCCAACGGAGGCAGCTCTTCAGCTTCGGGAGTTTGAAACCATACCTGGTAAGGACGGAATTCCGGAGGGATGACCTTGCCGGAAAAGAAGTTGCGTAATTCGCGTTCCTCTTCTATGGTGGTGATACATCTCCAGTACTTATCGAGCAGTATATGTATCCGGTTATAATCCATCATTCCCTCTCGCTAAAATTACCTGACGGCAAACTGTTCCCGCTTGCCGGAATAAAGACAGGTACGTTGCAAAGCCATATTACGCGTCACCATCAGGCAGTAGGCAGGCAAGTCTTCAATCACCATCCACGTCCCCCGCTGGTTCCATACCTTCAACATTGTTTCCTGTACAATCTGTTCCGATACATTCCGGTCTCCCGTAATCCGGAAAGCGACCCGGTACAGATTATCCTTCAAAGGCAATATCCGTTTTATAAATTCGTCTGTTCTCATCTCTGTTATTATAGACGAGTGAGGGGCGGGTAAGGTTGCAATTTCCGGTGACTTTTTTTCGGAAGAAAAATAAGAAATTCCCGTATATTGTTCTTTTTCATTACCTTTGTATGGTTGAAAATAATAATTTATCCTTTTAGGAGATAAAACACAAATAATATAACATGAAGAAGACAGTCCTATTCCTTCAGGCTGCTGTGCTTGGTTTTCTGGCAGCTTGCAGCCAGCCGTCCGGCCAGGAACAGCTACGTGATGAAATTCAGTATGTAAACCCATTTATCGGAACCGGATTTCACGGGCATACTTTTCCCGGTGCGACCCGTCCGTTTGCACTTGTGCAGGTCAGTCCGGATACGCATATCATGGGCTGGGATGCCAGCAGCGGATATCATTACGATGATAACCAGATATACGCGTTCAGCCATACGCACCTGTCAGGCACAGGAATCGGCGACTTAGGAGATGTGGCGATTCTTCCTTTCTCCGGCGGCGATTCGATCAAACCGGTTGCGACATTTAAAAAAGAAACAGAAAAGGCGACGCCGGGCTATTACGCCGTCCGTCTCGATAACTTCGGGATCAACGTGGAACTGACCAGTACGGACCGCGTGGGCTTCCATAAATATACGTACGATAATCCGAAGGATCGCCGTGTGATGCTCGACCTCGGACACGTCTTGCAGCCGAACTGGGGACATAAACTGGTGGGCAACGAATATCTCTTTGTAAATGATTCGACGGTAGAAGGAACTGTCAAGACACAAGGATGGGCGCATTTCCATTCCGTATCTTACCGGATCACATTCTCCGAACCGATCGAGACGCTTTACCAATATATCGGCGGGGAGTTGCGGAAAGATTCTCTCTTCCTCCGCCTTCATACAACAGACGACCTGAAGTTCCACTATAAGTTTGCCGAAAGCAGTAAACCGCTTTATGTAAAAGTGGCGATTTCCCCCGTCGATACGGATGGTGCGGAAAAGAATATGCTGGCCGAACTCCCGGGCTGGGATTTCGAGGCCACACGCCAGGAATCGGCAGGCATCTGGAACAAAGCTTTAAACGATATCCAGATTGAAAGCTCCGACCCGAAAGTAATGGTGAACTTCTACACAGCGCTCTATCACACGATGATCGCTCCATATGCTTACCAAGACGTAGACGGACGTTACTTAGGAATGGACAAGAAAGTCCACCGGGCAGAGCCGGGGTATGTGAACTATTCCGTATTCTCGCTCTGGGACACCTTCCGCGCACTCCATCCGCTGATGACCATCATCCAGCCGGATCGGGCGGCCGATTGGGGGAAAGTGCTGGTACAGGGATATAAAGAGGGTGGCATCCTTCCGAAGTGGCCGTTGGCTTCGAGCTACACAGGCTGTATGGTCGGCTATCCGGCCGTATCCGTATTGGCGGACCTGGTGACCAAAGACCTGGCGGAAGGTGACTTGAACCTCTGGGCGGAAGCCGGTGCACGTTCTTCGGTCTACCGGGATGATCTGGCGGAGAAATTCAAAGGGACACGCGAACTGGATCTGATTACCCGTCATCCCTATTTTAAAGAAAAATATGGTTTCGTCCCGGCAGACTCCGTCCCTGAATCGGTTTCCTGGGGGCTCGAAATGGCTTACTACGACTGGTGCATCTCCCAGATCGCCGCTAAAGCCGGCAATATGGAACTGGCCAAAGAATATGCTGCAAAAGCAGAATACTACAAACGCTATCTGGACCCGGAAACCAAGATGATGCGCGGTGTGATGGCCGACGGTTCCTTCCGTACCCCGTTTAATCCCCGCTATTCATCACACATGAAGAGTGATTACACCGAAGGAAACGCCTTCCAATGGAGTTTCTTCGCCCCGCATGACATGGACAACTTTATCGCTACGATCGGAGGCAAGAAAGAGCTGGAAACGCGTCTGGACACCTTGTTCACGACTTCCTCCCAGGTTGACGGAGAAGAAGCATCCGGCGATATCACCGGATTGATCGGCCAATACGCCCACGGTAACGAACCGAGCCACCACATGGCCTACCTGTATAACTGGACGGATGCACCCTGGAAAGGACAGGAACGGTTGGATCAAATCATGCAAAACTTCTACACCAACGAGCCGGACGGTATCATCGGAAACGAGGATTGCGGACAAATGTCCGCCTGGTATGTGCTGAGTGCATTAGGACTCTATCAGGTTGCCCCGGGCATTCCGGTCTATACATTGGGACGGCCAATGGTCGACAAAGCGCTGATCCACGTGAAAGGCGGCATATTCGAGATTCTGGTAAAGAATAACAGCGCTGCCAACAAGTATGTAAAAGAGGTTAAGCTGAACGGCCAGGTACTCGATACTCCGTTTATCAACCACAGCGACATCGTCAAAGGCGGTAAACTGGAATTTATAATGAGCGACACGCACAACTAAAAAAAGCGATGCCTACCGGCTTTCAAACCGGCAGGCATCGCTTGATAAACGGACAGGCATCGCTTTAAAGACGAAACGGTTCTCTTATGCAAAAGGGAATCGTTTCGTCTTTTTTATATAGCAAGATAACGCAATATACCACAGAATAAATATATTTGTTGCCATATATCATAAAAACAAAGCCATGTTAATAACGACAACAAACAACCTCGAAGGAAAAGAAATAACCCAGTACTTCGGAATCGTCTCTGGTGAAACGATTATCGGAGCCAACCTGTTCAAAGACCTCTTTGCCAGCATTCGTGATATAGTAGGCGGCCGCGCCAGTTCCTATGAAGGCGTATTGCGCAAGGCCAAAGACAGCGCATTGGCCGAAATGAGCCAGCAAGCCGCCCAGATGGGAGCCAATGCAGTGATAGCGGTCGATCTGGATTATGAAACAGTAGGCGATACAGGCAGTATGCTTATGGTCACGGCAGCCGGAACAGCCGTACGCTATCGGGATAAGATATAAGAGCTTTTCCCTAAAAACAGAAAAAGGAGTCAGTTCAAATGAACTAACTCCTCTTCACTTCGCTTTCGCTTCTAAAACGGCGGCTATCTACTCTCCCACTTTTACGCAGTACCATCGACGTGGTTGGGCTTAACTTCTCTGTTCGGAAT
>NZ_QREV01000086.1:10803-11371 GCF_003363715.1 Parabacteroides acidifaciens | reverse complement strand
CGGATCTGTCATGAGACAAATGTAAGCATTGTAAGGAAAATCTAAAAGAACGACCCCCAAGAAATATCGGGTGAGCCCTTTTCGTGTCTTTGGTCACGGACATTATACAAAGAAAAAACTCCTTCAATACCTTGATATTGTAGGAGTTGTCTTCTTAAAGTCTTGTTTTGACTTGTCTTTCAGTGATCCGCCTGGGGTTCGAACCCAGGACCCCATCCTTAAAAGGGATGTGCTCTACCTGCTGAGCTAGCGAATCATCCTGTGCGTTACTTCTGTAATGCGGGTGCAAAGATAGAAAGTATTATTTTATTACACAAGTTTTCGAAGATATAAATTGTGATTTGAATAGAATTTTGCATATTGGGTGCTTTTTATACGGATAAAATTGGTGCTTTGAGATCGCTTACTTTTACCGTTAAGTCTCCACAAACGGCGAACAAATAAACAGTCGACAAAATAAACAAAATTACAATAACCCCCATTTCGGGCGTTTTTCTATTTCATCCGAAATTTTGATCGATTTTTGTTTGACTCTTTTCACGGTTTTAACCTCTCCGGCTGACACCAG
>NZ_QREV01000086.1:0-10781 GCF_003363715.1 Parabacteroides acidifaciens | reverse complement strand
ATGAAATGAGGTGCGCAGTCCGTTTCGAAAAGCGTGCAATTAGATTACCGAAAGATGGAAACGCCGACAATGTGATAAACCTTAACTCCCGGAGAATCGAATATTTGAAAACAAAACGGACGGCGTCCCAAATATCGCAAGGAAATTCAGGTGCTTTTTTGCCTTGAAAACGGTCCTCTTTTCAATTACGACCGTCCTAATCGCCATTACGACCGTCCTAATCTTCGCGAGGTGCCGAGTGCACTACACATTAGCACGGTCGCAATGGAAAAGAAGACGGTCGTAATGGAGAAAAACACCCGAAAAAACGAAAAAATCCCCTTTTTGATGTCCAAAAAGAGGATTAACATTTATTCATATTCAGAGGCTTTACAAACCTGAAAAATGAGTTTTATACAATAAGTCGGTTTTCTTATTCCTCAATATGATACGCTTTCAATTTATTGTAAAGCGTTTTCCGATCGATTCCCAATAGTTGGGCAGCCTTCGTTTTGTTGTTTCCGGCTTCCTGGAGGGCCCGCTTGATCATTTCGCATTCGTGCGTCTCATTTTTTAGCTGGATATTGACCGGAGTAGAAACCGGGGCGGCAGTCAGTTCTTCCGGAAGTTCATTACGGGTGATATAACGACCGGTAGCCAATAAAGTTGCATACTTGATTGCATTCTTCATCTGGCGCAGATTGCCCGGCCACGAATAAGACTGGAAAAGACGTATCACGTCATTGTCAAAGCCGATAATATCCTTCTGCAATTCCATATTCGCCTGGTCCAAAAAGCTGTTCGCAAACAGCAGAAGGTCTTCTTTCCGTTCTTTCAGATCGGGAATGCGGACCGTAAACTCATTGATACGGTGATACAGGTCTTCACGAAAATCGCCCTTATCGATCGCTACACGCAGATTCTCGTTTGTTGCGGAGATGAGACGGACATTAATCACAATCTCCTGGTTACTACCGATCGGTTTCACTTTACGCTCCTGCAGGGCACGAAGAAGCTGCACCTGCACTTCATATGATAAGTTTCCAATTTCGTCCAGAAAAATCGTTCCTCCCTGGGCAGCCACAAAAGCGCCTTCCTTATTATCGATAGCTCCGGTAAACGAGCCTTTCACATGGCCGAAAAACTCGGAGGCTGCCAGGTCTTTCGGGATAGCTCCGCAATCGACGGCGATGAAAGGGGCTTTCTTCCGGTTGCTCTGTTCGTGGATACGGCGGGCGACGTATTCTTTTCCTGTCCCGCTCGATCCGGTGATCAGTACAGACATATCCGTCGGCGCAACCAATCGTACGTGTTCATAAAGCTGGCGTGCAGCCTGGCTCTGGCCCTCGATATACTGACTATTATTACCACCTGAAGATTCCGAACGTTTCGCCGGACGCATGGCAGGTTCAGCAGCCGGAGCAACAAGCTCCTCCCCGCCTGTCTTTATCACATCCCGGATCTTTCCTAAAAGCTCTTCGGGATTCAATGGTTTGGCAATATAGTCGGATGCCCCTAATTTGATCGCTTGCACAGCTGTTTGTATCTCTGCATAGCTGGTCATCATAATCAGGGGGATTGAAATATTATTTTCCTTTATCCATTTCAACAGGTCGATCCCATCCCCGTCCGGCAAGCGCAGGTCCGACAGGATCAGATCGAAAGAAACATCCTCTATCCGGTTCTTTGCATCCGAAACCGATGATACCGAACTGACTTCGAAGTCTTTCCTTCCCAGCCAGGTTTTCAGCATCAACGAGAATGTTATATCATCTTCTAAAATCAGAATAGACGGCATATTATTCTTTTTTGTTTCATATACAAAGGTAATCTTTTTTCAGTTGAGAGTTGAAGATTGAAAGTTGAAAGTTGTATTTTTTTGAATAAAGAAACCGGCTAAAGCCCAAAACAACTTTCAACTTTCAACTCTCAACTATTTGGCTCCTATCCATGTCGCTCTACGCCATGCACCTTCAAACGGACCTTGCTTATATCTGCTTAACCACCAATGGCAGAAACCTAACTGAAGGATAAACAACAGGATGCCCACTCCGAAGCTGGCGGTCGTGCAGAGGTCATCGTACAGGGACAGACCGTAGCCGAAATAAACAAATGAGCCGATAATGGATTGTGTCAGGTAGTTCGTCAGACTCATCTTTCCGTAAGGAACCAATCCGTGTAACACTTTATGCGTCGAAACCTGTTGCCACAGAAATACGAAGCCTGCAACCAACACACACATAAAGGAGAAATTGCGGAAAGAAGAGACTACTGTATTCATCGGGGTCAACATCGCCTTATTGGGAATCATATCCGGCAAGGAGGCTGTGATGAAATACAACGGGACAAAACAGATTGCTCCTATAACCAAAGTCCGCATCCAGAACACACGATGTTCGGACAGGTTTACAAACAGCTGCTTACGACCGATCAGCATACCAAGCAGGAACAAAGAGGCAGTCTGGAAGAAACGTCCGTAACCCCATGCCCACAAAAGGCTGAACAACTGTCCGTCCCACAGGTTGGATTTGACCATCGCCCAGAAATCCGGCTGCGACAGGAACGGATACATGCGCTGGCTGTGAATACGCCAGATACCGGCAGCCGGCACATAGTCGGGGTTCATCATTGCATAAAAGAACTTACCCAATTCAAGCGGCTGAAGCATCAGAATAATAGCCGTTATCAAAACTGCCCGGTCGCTCCATTTGCAGACCAGCACCAGCACCACGCCTATAATAGCATAAAGCACCAATATATCTCCCGGGAAAAACGCCCCGTTGAAACATCCTATAATAAAGAGAAGGAAAAGACGCCACAGGAAACGCAACCGGAAATCCTTGCCTTTTTTTGCCTGGTTGTTATACTGGATAAAAAAACTGAAACCGAACAACAGGGAAAAGATAGCATAGGCCTTACCGGAAAAAAGGAAGAAAAGAGTTTCCCATACCCCTTTATCCATTGCCTGCATAAATTCCGAAGAAGGCGTTGGAAAATCATAAAAATTAAAATGTTCGATGTTGTGCAGTAACATAATTGCCATAACGGCAAAACCGCGAAGTGCATCCACCACCTCTATACGAGATGATTTAGCCAAAAGTCCGTGCTCCATGGTAAGAAAGTAAATTATGAATTATGAATTATAAATTATGAATTGACAGGCTATTGACTACTGCTAATTCACGCTGCAAAAGTAGGCAAAGATGTTATATAAAACAAAAAAAGCACCCTTTTAGGCGCTCTTTTTGTTTTGCAGACTTAAATAGAATACTCGAACATAATAACTTTAAACGGTTTAAATGTAGAAACGTCCACTTCCGCTTCTTACTTAAAGAGGAAGCGAATATCGTGCCAAACAAAGTCATGTCCACGATATTTTTTCGTAAACTCTTATATTCTAACAGATATATCATATAGAATGTTTTACGAAGGATAATTATAGCCTCTTTATAAACGGGGAATTTATGGACACAAGTGTGGAATATTTCTACAGATAGCGTTCCACAGCCTGATTGACTATTATTGTTGCCTGGCGGATCACTTCGGACAGTAACCGCTTCCAGCCATCGTCTGTCACAGCTTCGTCGTTCTTCTCGAGAATCCGCAGTTGTGCGACCAGGTCAGTTGCTCCCAACATAGTGAAAAGTGGAATCAATTTATGGGAAATCTTTGCAGCCGGACCACGTTCTGTTGCATCCAATGCCTGCTGCAGGAGTGAAATGCTTTTATTCGTTTCCTCGGCAAACGTCCGGATAATGGATGCGGAGGCCTCTTTGTCTTCTCCGGCAAAGGAGGTGAGCGAATCGAAATTGAATTCGGGCGACGTCTCGGCCTGTATATTAGCCTGCAACAGGTTATTCAACAAGGCTATCAATTGTTTTGCCGTGAAAGGCTTGTTCAGGAATCCGGTAAAGCCGACCTCTAAGTAATGGGTATGTTCGTTTTCCACACTGGCGGAAAGAGCTATTACCGGCACCGTATCTGTTCCGGGGATACCCGATGTACGGATGGCGCTCAGCAATCCATAACCGTCCATGCCCGGCATTTGTATATCGGTGATGATGGCATCGAAAGAACTGTTACGGAGGATGTCGACTACGGTAAAGGGATTTGTACAGCTGGCTACTTCCACATGGTTGCGTTTCAGGAATTCTTCGGTCAGCGCCAACTGCAACGGATCGTCATCGACCAGCAGGCAATAGATTTCACGTCCTTCAAACGTTTCCGCTTCGGCCTCGTCCTCTTCCGGAACGGAAGCTGCCGGCAATGTCTGTACATCCGATTCCTGCAACGGCATCACAATCGTAAAGTCACTCCCTTTTCCCGGAACGCTTTTCAGCGTAAGCGTCCCTCCCATCAGCTCGATCAGTTTGCGGGTGATGGAAAGTCCCAGGCCGAATCCCTCCTCCTTTTCCGTACTGGAAAGGCGGGTAAATTCACCGAAAATCTTTTCCTGTTCTTCTTCCGGAATACCCGTACCTGAATCACTGACAGTAATAGACAATTGGCTATCGGCCGGAGAAAACTTAACCAGCAGAACCACACGCCCTTCATGCGTAAACTTGATCGCATTGGACAACAGGTTGCTGACCACCTGTCGAAGGCGTATCGGATCACCGGAATAAATCCGGTCCATCCCCTCTTCTTTCAAGTTCAACACAAACGACAACCCTTTCGACTCGGCAATCGGGCGGAAGCTGCCATATATTTCATTGAAAAGTGTTCGCACGCTAAAAGGTATGTTCTGTATCTCCATCTGTCCGGATTCCAGCCGGTGGAAATCCAGCAGGCCGTTCACCAACGAAAGGATATGGTCGGCAGAGCCCGTCATATTCTCCAGATAATAACGCTGGCGCTCATCCGGATGTCGGCGCATCAACAGTTCGATATAGCCGATAATGGAAGAGAGCGGCGCCCGGATATCATGACTGATGGTCAGCATCAGCTTCTCCCGCCTGTGCAACAAATCCTCCGCATACTGTTTTGCTTTCTCTAATTGCTGCCGGTAATACTGGCTCCGGGATATATCGCGCGCAATCAGGATGATAAAGACAATCACAATAATCAGAGACAGGACAGCGATACCGGCAATCAGATAGGACGTTTCGCGCAGAAGTTCCTGCTTCTTCACGACACGCTCCATCGAAACGTTCATCTCTTCTTCCTCAATATCACGCAACATCTGGTTGATCCGGCTCGTGATAATACTGTTGTTATAACGCAGATTGGCAGCGCGCTCCAACAACTGGTCGACAAGCTGTTTACGTTGGTCCGCAACACTGTCCTGCAGGCTTTTCAGAACTGTCACGATCGTATCTGCCGGATTAAAGGCGTTCACCAATGTATCCGTCACAATCTGCCGGGTTGTATTGACCACTACGGCAGAGTCTTCTTTTGGCGGAGAGAAAGCATCGGCAAGACGGCGGAAAAAGCCACGCGGTTTACGGGGCTGGGGGGTCTTTACGGAATCCTGATGTATGATCACACGCTCCTGTATTTCAACCTGCCGGACTACCGTATCCTGTTGGGCAATTACTTTTTCAATATTCTGGGCATACAGATGTTCGGCGTTCGTTTCCTGCCAGGTCTCCAACAATCGCCGGGTATTCAAACGTTTCTGTTCGATCAGCATGTCGATCGTATCTATTTTGGGAAGCAATGCCGGATTTGATACCAATGTGCGCAGGGAATCCATATTCTGCAGGGCCTTGTTCAAGGTACGGTTAAAATGGCTGATCTCACCTTGCGGACGTCCGATCACCTGTCCGAGCGCCTCACTTTCGTAGAGAAGGGAAAGGGTGTTCGTGACCAGATAGACTTTCTCCCTCGACTTGCTGCTGGGATCTTCTTCATCGGCAAACTGTTCGATGACATTATAGATATAAACGACTGCACAGACAGCTACCAGGATCAATAACAAGTATCCCAGTATGACCTTACTTGTAGTATGCCCGTTCTGTGCACTCATCAGTCTTTACGATAAGCCATCTTCCATTTGTCCAACATAACAAAATCGGCCTTTTTCAGCCCGACTTTCCAGAAAGGAACCGGTTCGTCATGATCACCCAAGAACATACGGTCGCGTATGTCGAAAGCCTTGCTGGTCAGTGCCAACGAAGAATCCGACACGGCTGTCTGCACGTTTGCGATATCCAGCATGGTATGGAACACGCTGTTTGTGCTGACCGGATAAGCCTGATGGGAAACTGCCGTCCAGTATTTGTCGGGAAACAGCTCCCGGTAATTGTCCGAAAACCAGATTACATACGGGATATGCAACTGGTAATAAGTAGGTATCGGCGAAGCATGCAGATACCGCCCGCGGGAATCGTCAAAAATATCTTCCCCATGATCGCTCAGGTAAAGCATCGACGCACAGGCATCCTTCTTTTTCAACATATCCACAATTTCACCCAGCACATAGTCCGTATAATGGATCGAATTGTCATAGGCATTGCGTAATTCGGTCTTATAGGAAGCACGGATACCTTCCGCCTTATCAGGTGTATAGAAGCGGAACTCAGCCGGATAGCGTTCGTGATAATTGAAATGCGATCCGTATGTATGAAGAACGACAAACATATCGTCGTCCGACTTATCCAGTTCCTTTTCCAAATAAGGCAAAAGCGAGGCATCATATAAAGAAGTCAGATAAGAGCCGGTATTGAAACTACTCATATCGATAAAAGAATCGGCCTCCCGGTAAAAAGCCCCAATCATCGAAGTTGTGAGCTTTTGATTGGCGATGACTAACGTACGGAAACCGGCTTCCTTGAATGCAGTAACAATGCTTTTCTCGTCATAGATAACTCCATAATCCTCGGCGCTGGCTGCGGAAAGGATGATCGGGACACTCTTATGCGTATTATTGGATTGCGTCACCACATCCGTAAAATGGACAAGTCCGTCGAGCTGTTTCATCCGGGGAGTCGTATTGCGCTCGTAGCCATACAGGCTCCACTCCATGGCGCGTGACGTCTCTCCCACTACCAATACATAGATTTCCCGCTTACCTTCCGGATGGGCTTTGCGGATAGAATCGAATCGGAAATCGGCGGAAGTAATATGATAGTTAGCATTCTTTTCCGATTTGGTAATCGCAAAATACAGGTTATAAAGCGCATTAACCGGATAAACATCATCTTTCAGCGAGAAACGATGATGTTGCAGAGGAGACAGGAAACAAAGGGCAACTCCGATCAGAAACAACGCCAGGCTTCTCAACGCCCATTTCCGGCGAAACACGTCTGTCAGCCGGTCCTTCAACCGGACCGAACGTGTAGCCAGCCACAGCGTGGGAAGTGTATAAAAGAAAAACACACAGATTATGACAAGGAAGATATTCCCCAATAATTCGCTGGCTTCGGAGGCATTCGAACTCGTCAGGTTCAGAAACATATCCACCGCAATGACGGATTCGCCAAAAAGATATAATAAGACCAACTGCCCTCCATCCAGTATAATCTTCGGCAGCAGGCACCAAACCACTATCCCCGGTCTGCGTGCCAGCAACAAAACTCCCATCCAGAATGCCAACGGCATGATAATGGAAGCAATCCCGACTGAAACCGGCAATGGCTCTGTAAACAGGAAAACACAATTCGGGACGATAAACAACAATCCAAACAAGATATATAAGTGTTTCTGTACAGATAACCAACGTAAAATATTCGTAAAATGCTTCATCTATTTTCGCCTGTAAAAGCCAAATTTATCAACTATTCTTATCCCCTCTCGCTACAGCCTTGCTGCAATCGGCAAATGTAGGGGTTATCCCTCATATACGCATACAGCAGAAGCACAAAAAAAGTTATTTCGATTTTATTAAAAGACAGTTACATCCCAATTATGCCTTTTGAGAACGAAGGAAAGCCGAACAAAAGTTTTCAAAAATCATGCAAATGCTTTCAAAAATCGTGCAATCACACAGTGACATAGACAAATAGCTTCTTACTCTCGTTTTTTATCTCTAATTTCGGGCAACCTAAGCAGATTATTATACTATCATCTATAAAAATAAAAACAAAAATGAAAAGACAAATTGCATTGCTGTCAGTCTGTGCCACTCTGCTGAGTGCTTGTTCATCGAACACCCGCACAACGAGCGAGGCATATGCTCCTGCTGCAAAAAATGAATTGCGTGCACCGGCGACCCCGTTGGTGACTATCGACCCGTACACCAGCGCCTGGTCATTTGCCGACCAACTGAATGAAGAGAGCGTGCGCCACTGGACCGGACGCAACTTCCCGCTGTTAGGAAGCTTGCGCGTAGACGGTGTTTCGTACCGTTTCATGGGCGTAGACAAAGTCGAGGTCACTCCGGTTGTCGGTACGGCAGCCTCCGGCCTTTGGGATGCCACCTATACGTTCAACCAGCCCCAAGGGGAATGGATGGCTCCCGATTACGACACAAAAGGGTGGAAAACGGGTAAGGCCGCGTTTGGAACCGAAGACAATCCTTACCGTTCCACACCGTGGCAAGACGGCGATATCTGGGTACGCCGTTCGTTCGACTGGCCGGAAGGGACGGCAAAAGAATCCCTCTTCCTCCAATACTCCCACGATGACAATATCGAACTGTATGTAAACGGCCAACAGGTTGCCGCAACAGGCAATGGCCTGGATTACGACTTGTTGAAAGAGATCCCTCAGGATATTGCAAACACGCTGAAACCGACCGGAAATATCCTGGCCGCCCATTGCCGCAACAATGGCGGCGGTGCATATGTAGATATGGGTATCATGAAAAAGGTGAAACGGGGGGACACATTCGACAACAAGGCGGTCCAGAAATCGGTAACCGTCATGCCGACCCAAACCTATTACACATTCGAATGCGGCCCGGTCGAACTGGATCTGATCTTCACTGCTCCGATGCTGATGGACGACCTCGACGCCATGACAGCTCCATATAACTACATTACCTACCAGGTCCGTTCACTGAACGGCAAAGCTCACGACGTACAGTTATATTTAGAAGCAACGCCTCAATGGGCTGTCAACACAATCGACCAGCCGGTTTCTTTCGAAAAGATCGAAAAAGACGGATATGTCTATCTGAAAACAGGCTCTGTCGACCAGGATATATTAGGTAAGAAAGGTGACGACCAACGCATCGACTGGGGATATTTCTATCTCTCAGCCCCGCAGTCTCCGGATGTAACAGTCGCTATCGATGAATATTACGCCGCAAAGAAAGCATTCATGTCTGTCGGGAAACTATCGGGCAACGCCGACAATGTCTCTTCGGATATGGAAAAGCAGATGACAGTTTTAGCATACTCCGACAACTTAGGCACAGTCGATAACCAGACTGTTTCGGGGCATCTGCTGATCGGATACGACGATTTGTATGCGATCCAATATTTCAACGATAACCGGATGGCTTATTGGAAACATGACGGGCAAGTTGATATTTTCGATGCCTTTGCCAAAGGCCACCAGGACTATGCCAAGATGATGAAACGTTGTACGGATTTCGACGCACAGTTGATGCAGGAAACAGCGGCAACCAGCGGTCAGGAATATGCCGAACTCTGCGCACTGGCCTATCGCCAGGCTATCGGAGCCCATAAACTGGTAACGGACAAAGAAGGCAACCTGCTGTTCTTCTCAAAAGAGAACTTCAGCAACGGATCGATCGGCACGGTTGACATCACGTATCCGTCAGCTCCCATGTTCTTGTGCTATAACCCGGAACTGCTGAAAGGCATGATGAACCCGATCTTCTATTATAGCGAAAGCGGCAAATGGAACAAACCGTTCCCGGCGCACGATGTCGGTACCTATCCGCAGGCTAACGGACAGACGTATGGCGGCGATATGCCGGTCGAGGAATCCGGCAATATGCTGATCCTGGCAACTGCCATTGCCACAATCGAAGGAAATGCCGACTATGCGGCCAAACATTGGGATGTACTGACAATCTGGGCCGATTACCTGAAGAAAGAAGGGCTCGATCCGGAGAACCAACTCTGTACGGACGACTTTGCCGGCCACTTCGCCCACAATGCCAACCTGTCTATCAAAGCCATCATGGGAGTAGCCGGCTATGGCAAGATGGCGGAGATGTTAGGCAAGAAAGAGATTGCCGAATCCTACCTCTCGGCTGCACGCGAAATGGCAGGGAAATGGGTTGCAATGGCAAAAGACGGCGATCATTACAAGTTGACATTCGACAAGTCCGGAACCTGGAGCCAGAAGTATAATCTGGTTTGGGACCGCCTGTTAGGTTTGAATATCTTCCCGACCGAAGTTGCAGAGACGGAAATGGCCTATTACAAGACCAAACAAAACAAATATGGGTTACCGTTGGATAACCGTGAAGATTATACCAAATCGGACTGGATTCTCTGGAGTGCCTGTCTGACCGGAGATGAAAGCGATTTTGAAACGCTTATGCTCCCGGTATGGCAATATGCCAACGAAACGACTTCACGCGTCCCGCTAAGCGACTGGCATTACACCTCCGACGGAACACAGCGCGGCTTCCAGGCCCGTTCGGTTGTAGGCGGCTATTATATGCGATTGCTGGAGAAACGTTTATCGGATAAATCCAAAGATTAAGAAATCAGCATTTACAGGTTCAAATATTCTTACAACTGTATCTGTATAAGCAAGCGGGAAAGTCTTGGCTTGGCAAGATCGGCTATAAAATGGTATTGCAGTACTTCATGGGGTTATAGTGCCGTAAAGGAATGAGAGGCGGCGAGCCGCTTGGCGGCCGACCCCCCAAAAGTGAGTTTAATGTAAAAAGCGGGAGATAGATGATCTACTATTCTCCCGCTCACACATAGTTATCG
>NZ_QREV01000085.1 GCF_003363715.1 Parabacteroides acidifaciens | reverse complement strand
TCGGACGAAATAGAAAAACAGTCGAAACAGGGGGTTAATGTATATTTTTCAATTTGCAGAAGGTCCAAAACTAAGAATATCTGAGTCAAAAGAGCAGGCTTTGTAGGAGGATGTGTCAAAAGGACATATTTATATCCATCGAAAAGCACTTTATATAAAAAAAACACCCCACAAGTTAAAACCTGAGGGGTGTTATATGTAGCGCTTTGCAGCGCAAATATCGGAATCTGATTCTTAGAACAGCTTATTCGGATATTCTCCGGCATCGACCAATGCCTGGATCTTGTCGACCACTTCCTGGCGGTCTTCCGGATAGGTGACGCCAAACCATTTGCTGGCGGTATCCAATACTTCGACTGTGGCAGTTTTGTCGCTGATCAACTTATCGACCATCAACGGGATGAAGAACTCGCTTTTCAGGTTCTCCATGTTCTTCGGATCGCTCAGGAATGTCTTGAAGAATTCCTTGCTGTAGGCGAAGTAATCGGGAGTGAAGCCCCAGAAGTTCATGCTGACCGGTGTCGTGTCGGGAGTTGCCGTCCATTCGCCGTTGTCGTCGATGTATTTCACTTCGCCGTCGATACGCTGGATCTTCGTGCGTTCTACAACCGAAGTCAGCAGGTTGTTTGCGTCTGTGCTGCAGATACCGCGTGAAACCGTACCGCTTTCGCTCAACGTGTTCCCTACGCGGAAGCCTACCATCGAATATACATTCTTAGAGCCTTCGGGCAGTGCGGCGAGGAACTTGCCCATTGTCTGGAAAGAGTCGCGGCCGTAGAAGTCGTCGCAGTTGATAACGGCAAACGGTTCCTTGATCACGTCGGCACCCATCATGACAGCATGGTTCGTACCCCAGGGTTTCGTCCGTTCTGCCGGGCAGGTAAAGCCTTCGGGCAGGTTGTCCAATGCCTGGAATACCAGTTCGCATGGGATATGGCCTTCATACTTGGATATGATCTTATCGCGAAAGTCTTGCTCGAAATCTTTGCGGATAACGAATACGAGTTTACCGAAACCGGCGTGAATGGCGTCATAAATGGAGTAATCCATGATTGTTTCACCGTTAGGACCCAGTCCGTCCAATTGTTTCAAGCCTCCATAGCGGCTTCCCATTCCGGCAGCCAATAAGAATAATGTAGGTTTCATAATCTTTAAGTTTATATATAGTGTTTTTGTTTTCTCCGGACAAAAGTAGGAATTAATTGACAATTGACAATTGACAATTGAGAATTAATTTACTTCCAGCACGACAATTGATTTGGCAGGCAGGTTGATCTTCAGTTGCCCCTTTTCGATCTTGGCACCGTTGAAGGTCGCCGGTTTTACAGCATCCGGTTTTTCAAAGGTGTTGTGGTCGTTGATGGAGGCGGAGGTCAGGATGCGTCCGTTGACACGGCTGATCTTCTGTCCCTGCAGGTCGAGCGTGATGTTTTGCGCATTGTCGACATCCACGTTTGCCAACGAGATATGGATCGCCCCGTTCTTGTCTTTGGAGGCTGAAGCGCTTACCATCGGCACTTCGCGGTCTCCGCGCACTTTCGCCTTGTCGCAGATCAGGTCCATCGGCAGGAAGGTCGCGTCCTGGTGCACATTATACATCTGGAAGACGTAGTAGGTCGGCGTGAGCAACATCTTCGGTCCGTTCGTCAGAATCATGGATTGAAGCACGTTGACGATCTGGGCGATATTGGTCATTTTGACGCGGTCCGTATATTTATGGAACACGTTCAGAGTGAGGGCTGCCACGAAAGCATCGCGCATGGTGTTCTGCTGGTACAGGTGGCCGTTGATCGTCCCCGGCTCTTCGTCCCACCAGGTGCCCCATTCGTCAACCATGAGGGCGATTTTTTTCTGCGGGTCGTACTTGTCCATGATCTGGATATGCTTCTTGACGACATCTTCGATTTCGAGGCATTTGCCCATTGTCCAATAATAGTCGTCCTTGTTGAACTCGGTTGCGGAGCCTTTGCTGCCGTTCCATCCTGTCACCGTGTAATAGTGGAGGGAGATTCCGTCCATGCGTCCGCCCACGTTCTTCATCAACGTTTCGGTCCAGTTATAATCGTAGTCGCTGGCACCGCTGGCGATCTTGAAAAGCCGGTTGCCGTCGTAGTTGCGGCAATAAGTGGAGTAGCGGCGGTAGAGGTCAGAGTAGTATTCGGGGCGCATGCTTCCGCCACATCCCCAGCTCTCGTTGCCGACACCGATGAACTTCACTTTCCAGGCTTTGTCGCGGCCGTTTTGGCGGCGCAGGCGTGCCATCGGGCTGTCGCCTTCCGAAGTCATATATTCCACCCACTTGGCCATCTCTTCAACTGTTCCGTTACCGACGTTTGCACTGATATAAGGCTCGCAGCCTAACAGTTCGCAGAGGTTCAGGAACTCGTGCGTGCCGAAGCTGTTGTCTTCGATCGTCCCGCCCCAGTTGTTGTTGACCATCTTCGGGCGGTTCTCTTTCGGTCCGATGCCGTCCATCCAATGGTATTCGTCGGCAAAGCAGCCGCCCGGCCAGCGCAGGTTGGGGATGTGGAGGTCTTTCAAGGCTTGCAACACGTCGTTGCGATAGCCTTGCGTGTTGGGTATGTCAGATTCGGGACCTACCCACAATCCGCCGTAGATACAGGTCCCGAGGTGTTCGGCAAACTGCCCGTAGATGTGTTTGCTGATCTGCTGTGTCCCTTGTTGCGGGTAGATGCGGATGCTCGCGTCTTTCTGCGCAAGCAGAGGCAGCGCGGCGGCTGCCATCAGGCTTACTAATAGTGCTTTCATGTAAATATATGAATTTATAAGTTGATGATTTATCGCATAAAATGTCTATCCGAATTGTCAATTGTCAATTCTCAATTGTCAATTGTCAGGACGAATGTCGTCAACGACCTGGCCGGACTTACATACGTCTGCTTTTTTCCTTTGAAAGAGACTGCCGGGAATGGCTGGCAATCTTCCGTCTCGCTTGTCCGCCAATTGCTTACAGCCGTGATCTTGCCGGAGAACTTGTTCAGGTCGATATTGAAAGAACGTTCCCGCTCTGTCGTGTTCAAAACAGCTACAACCACCTCTTTGCCCGAAGGGGAGAGGGCGGCTAACGTATGCTCGTTCCCCGATTCGATAAAGGTATAACCCTGTTTGATGAAGCGGGAGATCTGCATACGGACATACAGGTTCTTGACCGGTTTATATTCCTGTGTCTTGAAGTTACCGCGCATGACACACCATTCGCCGTTGTTCTCTTCCATCAACTGCCAGTCCAGCCAGGCTTGCGGGCGCATGATCCGCAGGTCGTCGAACATCTTTTGAGCAAGCAGCAGGTTGCTTTCAAAATCCCTGCCTCCGCTGGGGCCGGTTTCCGATTGCCAGAAGGGTTTGCCTGCCTGGCGGACAAGTTCGCGTACGGCTTCCCGTTCCGCGTTTGTGCCGGAATAGGTATGCGTGTTGAGTTGTCCCAACTTGTCCCAGATGTCGCCGGCTGCCTGATAGGCTTTCTGTACGGTCAGGAACTGGTCGAGATTGGTCTCGTCGGATGCCGACAGGACAGTAGTGAGGCCAGATGCTTTCAACTTCGGGTATAGCATCCGGATGATCTGTATCTGGGTGGCGGGTTCGAAGTGACAGCCTTCCTGGCTACCTTCCGCATACCAGTAGTTGGAGTATGACTCATTGAAAGGCTCCAAGGTCTTAAAGTCGATCTGATAAGCCGCCTTGTAGTGCTTGCAGACATCCAGCAGGTAGTCGCAGAACATCTCGTAGTACTCTGGCTTCAGATTATCCTTCAACGGGTCTACATTCCCCGCCGCACAACCGCTGTAGGTCATCCAGTAGGGGGCGGAGTTTGAAAATGCTTCGAAGACGGCATCCGGACGCTTCTCTTTGATCTTGAGGAGAATCGTTCGTTGTCCTTTGTCCGCATTCCAGTTATAGGGAGCTGTGGGAGAGTCCTTGAACCCCTCCATTTCAGCCCGTTTCCCTTTCCCTTTGACCATGTGGCCGTCTGCGTGTGCAGGATCATCGCCGCCTCCGATGTTATAGCGGAAGATATTCATGTTCAGTTTGTCGGGAGAGGTGATCAGGTCGACGATTTCGTCCACCTTCTTCTCATCCCAGTTGCCCACCTGGGCAGCCCACCAGCAAAGGGAGCTGCCCCAGCCTTCGAGCTGCTGGTGGCGTTGGGACGGATCGATCACGGCCACTTCGCTATCCGTGCTTTCCGGTTGGGCTGCATGGGAAAGGCTCCAACCGGCGGATAGGAAAGCTGCGCAGATGATAGCTGTTTTCAATTTCATAATGTATGTTGTTTACGGCATTAATGATTGGTCAGAATTTGAACGGGCTCATCTTGGCATACGCTTTGTATTCCTTGATCATGCCCGGATATCCTTCTTCTGCACGGGGCAAATACCGGAAACCGGTGATAACGACATCTTCGCGGAGGTCGAGTACGAACTGGTGCGGGTATTTATCTCTGTAAGCCGTGCTCCAATAGGTCGATTCCTGCAAGTCGAAGATTTTATCGGCGGTGAAATTGCCTCCTCGTGTCTCTTCGCTGTCGGCATAGGCGATCTGCCAATGCTGGCGGGAAAGCGGTTTGCCGTTTTCGCCCAACAGGTAGAACTCGGCGATGGCAGCATTGTCTTTGCCATTCTGTGCATTCAAACCTTCGAGGCAGAAGAAACGGGCTTTGACCGGAGCGTCGAATTTAACTTCCTGCCATCCGTTTCCGGCTTGCAGGGCGCCTGCAGCTACCGGCTTCTCGTTTTTGAGGTCGAGGTTCTCGCCCTCTTTGCGGTGCGTCATCGGTGTTTCTGCACGGAGCATATCCAGGATCGGTTTGTTAAGACCGGTGATTGTCGCTTTTTCCGGGCCTAAAAGGTCGAGCACGATGATCTCGTTTTCGCCTTTCTTCAGCCAGCAGCCCGGCATGAAGAGCGTCTGCTGCGGTCCGATTTCCCAGAAACGGCCCATGGCTTTTCCGTTCACCCAGACCATGCCTTTTCCCCATGTCTGCATATCGAGGAAGACGTCGCCTACCTTATCCAGATTGAATGTGGCACGATAGTAAGCCGGTCCGTCCACTTTCTTCCCCGGAGCATATTTCTTGTCTTGTACAAACGAATAATCAACAGGGAGGTTATACACCTGCCAGTTCTTCAACTCCTGTGTCGAGCCTTCGTTGAGCAGTTCCACTTTTTCGGTAATACCTTTACGGTCGTGGATTGCGATGTCGAAGTTGACGCGTCCCATCGCTTCCACCAGGATGTCCAGCTGGGTTCCGGCAGCTAATGCGGGCAGTTTGAGGGAGTTTTCGCCGCGGCGGCGGTCCAGGCGTCCTAACAGTTTGCCGTTGGCATAGACCTGTGCCCAGTCGTGCACTTCTGTGATCAGCAGAGTCGTGCCCGATGTCACGGCAGGCAGGGTGGTCCGGTACAGGATCGTGCCCCAACCCTGGTCGAACTGTTCCATCGGTTTGATCTCTTCGGATGTTTTCGGTTCGGGCAGGTTGTCGAATAAGGGGGCTGTTTCGCTCATCTCGAATTCGGGTATTTCGATGAGGGGTTGTGCTGCCGGCACTTCGGACTGCGTTTCTCCTTCATCCATATAATTGGCAAGCAGTTCGCGCAGTTTGAAATATTTCGGAGTCGTCCATCCGGCTTCACTGATCGGTGCGTCGTAATCGTAAGAGCTGCACATGGCCGAGTAGGCCGGGCTGTTGGCGCCACCCCAATGACCGAAAGTCGTACCTCCGTGTGTCATGTAAAGGGAGAATGATATGTTGCGGTCGAGCATATCCTTGATTCCGGCAACCATCGTTTCGGCGTCACGCGTCTCATGCTTGCGTCCCCAATGGTCGAACCAGCCGCTCCAGAACTCGCTGCACATCAACGGGGTGTTCGGGCGAACCTCTTTCAGCTTTTTGAACTGTTCGTCTATATTGGCTCCCGTACCGAAATTAATCGTCCAGACCAGGTCGTCGAGCGCATTGTTCTGGAAGTTGGAACTCCAGTCGCACTGGAAGAGGGGTACATCCGTAAATCCGGCGCCTTTTACAATGTCGCGGATATTGGCGATATATTCCTTATCCGTTGCATACGAGCCATATTCGTTCTCCACCTGTACCATTATAATATTACCGCCCTTTGTGATTTGCAGGTCGGCAAGCTGTTTGCCGATTTCGTTCATAAAGAGCTTCGTACGTTCCAGGAAGTACGGGTCGTTGGTACGCAGTTTGATATCTTCTTTCTTCAGCAGCCACCAGGGTAGTCCTCCCATTTCCCATTCCGAGCAAACGTAAGGGCCGGGGCGCAACATGATATACATATTATGCTTTTGCGCCAGACGGCAGAAGGCGGCAATGTCGTTTTGTCCGCTGAAATCGAACTCGCCGGGCTTTTGTTCATGTATATTCCAGAATGCATAGATACAGATCGTATTCATGCCGAGTGCTTTGCAGAGTTGGATACGGTGCTCCCAGTATTCGGCCGGAATACGGGTGTAATGGATTTCCGCAGCCTTGATCACAAAAGGTTTTCCGTCTAATAGGAATGTTTTGTTACCGATGGCGAAAGAATGTTCTCCCGCCGGCTTCCGGTTACAACTCGAAAACGCGATTAGCAACAGGACCATCAAGCAGATGGCAGTGTTTTGTAGATACTTCATGATATAAATTAAGTTTATAAATATTTTCCGGGGATAAAAGTACATAAAATACACTTATCTGCAAGTGGATTTATGGTTCATAATAGGAAAAAATAGTTCTATTTAGCTCAATTTGTGTACCTTTGCAGCATAGATAAATGTATAAACGTTGAACAAAATGAAAAAGTTAATGGCGATACCTCTTGTTGCAGCCGGAATGGTTGCAATGGTAGGATGCAGCAAAACTCCTGTGAAGGAGGCTGCTAAAAATGACGCAATCAATCTGGCAAACCTGGATACGGCCGTAGCTCCGGGTACCGATTTTTACCAGTATGCCTGTGGCGGCTGGATGAAGAACAATCCGCTGAAACCGGAATATGCACGCTTTGGTACTTTCGACCAGTTGCGTGATAACAATCAGGAACAGATTCGTACCCTTATCGAGGGATTGAGTGCCGAGCCGCAGCCGGAAGGTAGCGTAGGGCAGAAGATCGGTATGCTGTTTGCGATGGGGATGGACAGTGTGAAGTTGAACGAAGACGGGTATGCGCCGATCAAGGAACAACTTGCCGAAATCAACCGGTTGGGCACAAAAGACGAGATGACAAAAATGGTTGCCACTCTCCATAAAGAAGGAATGGCTCCTTTCTTCGCCCTGTTTGTGGATGCCGATGAAAAGAACAGTTCCATGAATATCGTACAGCTGTACCAGGCCGGCTTGGGTATGGGCGACCGCGATTACTACCTGTTGGAAGACGAAGGCAGCCAGAAGATGCGCGAGGCTTATAAAGAATATATCACCCGCCTGTTTACTCTGACCGGCAGTTCTCCCGAACAGGCCGATGCCGCAGTCAATGCCATCATGAAGATCGAAAAAGGCATTGCCGAAATCTCCTTCAGCCGTGAAGACCTGCGTGATTCCCAGAAGAACTACAACAAAATATCCATAGAAGACTTCAAGGCGAAGAATGACCCGCTGAACTGGGATGTCTATTTTGAGAGCATGGGCCTGATGGAAATCAAATATCTGGATGCAAAACAGTTGCCTTTCTACGAAGGCCTGGCAGCCCTGATGAAGAATACGACGCTGGACGAGCAGAAGTATTATCTGACGTTCAATCTGCTTAGCTCTGCCGCTCCCTACCTGAGCGATGCTTTTGTGGCAACCGATTTCGATTTCTACGGAAAGACGATGTCCGGACGCCAGGAACAGCAGCCGCGTTGGAAACGTGCCCTGTCTACTGTCAACGGCGCTTTGTCGGAAGCTGTCGGCCAGATGTATGTCGCTAAATATTTCCCGGCTTCTTCAAAGGAAAAGATGTTGAAGATGGTGGGCGATCTGCAGAAAGCCTTAGGTGACCGGATCGCCGGACTGGAATGGATGAGCGATGCGACGAAGGCAAAGGCGCAGGAGAAATTGGCTGCCTTTATCGTCAAGATCGGTTATCCGGACAAATGGCGTGACTACAGCAATTTAGAAATCAAAAACGATTCTTACTGGGCGAATGTACGCCGCTCCAATATCTTCGAATACAATTATATGTTGGCGGATGTAGACAAACCTGTCGATAGAGCCCGTTGGGGGATGAGCCCGCAGACCGTAAATGCTTATTATAACCCGACGACAAACGAAATCTGTTTCCCGGCAGCCATCCTGCAACCTCCTTTCTTCAATCCGGAAGCTGACGATGCCGTGAACTACGGTGCGATCGGTGTCGTAATCGGTCACGAGATGACGCACGGGTTTGACGACCAGGGACGTAACTACGATAAAGACGGCAACCTGAGCGATTGGTGGACAGCCGAGGATGCGGCTCTCTTTACACAACGTGCCGATCGCCTGGCCCAGCAATATAGCGATATCATTGTGGTGGACAGCGTTCATGCCAACGGCCGTTACACATTGGGCGAGAACATTGCCGATCAGGGTGGCTTGATGGTTTCCCATCTGGCTTATCTTAATTCTTTGAAAGGAAAAGAAACGCCGGCGCCGATCGACGGTTTCACCAATGAACAGCGTTTCTATCTGGGATACGCCAACCTTTGGGCACAAAACATACGTCCCGAAGAAATCCTGCGCCTGACCAAGATCGATCCGCACTCATTAGGCAAATGGCGCGTCAATGCCGCCCTCCGCAACATCGATGCATTCTACACTGCGTTCGATATCAAGGAAGGCGATCCGATGTATATGTTGCCGGCTGACCGGGTGGTTATTTGGTAAATGAATCTACATAAATAGAATAAAGCTGTGTTTTATAAGCCTATGAATGGGCTTTGGACACGGCTTTATTATTTAAATGGATAGGTCTGATAATTGAAGTATCCTTGTTCTTATTGATTGTTATTCAAAATAATGTATCTTTGTCTTGTGAACGAAAAACAAAGGAGGATACAATATGACAGCACTCGAATTAGAAGCCGGGAAAACAGAACTTATTCGCGAAATACTAAGGATTGATAATCGTGACGTCTTGGATAGAGTTCGTTTGGAAATTCGCAAATGGCTTTCCATTAGCGAAAGAATACCTTGTTCCTATACATTGGAGGATGTAAAGCAACGTCTTTCCATAACTGAAGCTGATGCTATTGCGGGAAGAGGTATAATTGAAGAAGAAGCGAATGATATAATAGATAATTGGATATGAAGAACCCAATCTTGGCTTCGAGGAGTATCTTTTAAAAAATTGTGGGACATTGGAGTACCGCTCATTGGTAATAAAAAACACGAAGGTCATATATACTATCCATCCTGATTATATATTCATACATATGCTATGGAATTGTAGGCGACAGCCTGAATCTTTGCAGTCTGAGGTAAGTAAAAGACAATATTGAAGGATACGGATATAATCTAACAATTCTGGATAAAATGAAAAAGCTCTTTATGCTGGCAGCTCTGTTGGCGGTTGTTTTCTGTGGGAAGGCGCAGAATGTACAGTTACATTATGATTTCGGCGGTGCGCTTTATGATAAGGACCTGCACGGGCGGCCGGTTCTGACCTCTACGGTCGAAATGTTCAAGGCGGATAAGTGGGGTAGTACCTATTTCTTTATCGATATGGATTATACCAGCAAAGGTGTTGCCGCCGGATATTGGGAGATTTCCCGCGAACTGCGTTTCTGGCAACCGCCTTTCTCCGTACATGTCGAGTATAACGGAGGAGCTTCTAACAGTTTTTCTTACAATAATGCCTATCTGGGTGGTCCTACCTATACATGGAACAATAAATCGTTCACAAAAGGCTTCACCCTTACCGCTATGTATAAATATATACAGAAGCACAGACAACCCAATAATTTCCAGTTGACAGGGACTTGGTATATCCATTTTGCCAAGAACGGCTTGTGCACCTTTATCGGCTTTGCAGACTTTTGGCGTGAACAGATATTTTATGAAGACGGCAGTCACCGGAACTTCATCTTTCTCTCGGAACCCCAGTTTTGGGTGAACCTGAACAAGCTGAAACGTGTTGACGATAAGTTTAAACTAAGCGTCGGAAGCGAGGTCGAGCTGAGTCAGAACTTCGGTGCCCGTAAAGGATTCTATGCAATTCCGACATTGGCCGTTAAATGGACGTTCGATTGATTTGCTCTTCCAGTTTATATCACATCCCGGAACAGCCAGAACATATAGATGACGTAAACGATAACCAAAACCAATCCTTCTGTCCTTGTAATTTTCTGCCCGCTTTTTACCAGAGGCAACAAGAGCAAGGAAATCGCCAACATGACAAGAAGGTCGATGTAGTTCACATTCTTTGCTACGATAGGCTGTACCAGTGAGCAAGAGCTGGCTATCGCCAGAATGTTGAACAGGTTTGAACCGACAATATTGCCGATCGCAATGTCTGTTTTACCTTTGGAGGCGGCTACTATGGTTGTTGCCAGTTCTGGCATGCTTGTCCCGGCGGCAATGATTGTAAGCCCGATAACAGCCTCGCTCAGACCGACTTCTCTGGCGATGGAGGTGGCGTTTTCGACTAACAGGTGGGAGGCAAAGATCAGAACAACTAAGCCGCCTACAATTTCGAGTGTGTCGAACGCCCAATGCCTGGGTTGCTCTTCCAACTCCAGGTTGGGCTCTTCACCATGTTTGCGGGAGTAGTACAGGCTGAATATGGTGTAGAGAATAATGCCGGCCAGAAAGAAACCGCCTTCCATCCTGCCCAATTCCCCATTCCAGAAAAAGATTGTCAGCAGTATCGTTGCAATCAGCATAACCGGTATATCGATGCGGAGCAATTGTTTTTTGGCTTGAAGCGGATAGATGGTTGCCGAAATACCTAATATGATTCCGATATTGAAGATGTTGGAACCGAGAATGTTTCCAATCGCTATTTCTCCTTCGCCTTTAAGTGCTGCATTCAAGCTTACTACCAGTTCCGGTGCACTTGTTCCGAATGCGACAATTGTCAGGCCGATCACCAATGGTGAAATTTTGGCTTTGAGAGCTAAAGCGGAACTCCCCTGAACCAGCCAGCCGGCTCCGATATAAAGTGCAACCAGCGAGAGAATCAATAACGTCAGACTTGTTATCATGGCCCTTTCTTCCTTATTTGTTTGTTAATCAATAAAAATGTCTTGCTTCCTGCTGCCCGGCAAAGAACCTTTGCCGTGACCAAGTTAACAGCAAGTTGTTTTTATAGGCAGAAAAACGTACCTCGGAAAACCTCGGGATCACCCCGAAGTAAGCAGCAGGAAGCATTATAGACATTCAGTTAGGGTTGTTAGGAATTCGTATATAATTAATATTCGTATTCTCCATGAGAACTACTGGCTTCCTGACGCATACCAATGATACGCAAAACAATCATCGCTATACTCAGCAGGGCAAGACCACCCATTGTTATCTCTTTAATTAACATATTTGAGAAGTCAGTTGTTCCGACCAATACCAAAATAATGAATGACAACATCATGATTGCATCCACTAAGTCTTTATTTATTTTCATTTCTATGTCTTTTTGAGGTTGTATAATCCGGTTTTTATTTCTCATCGACAGCCGTTTCTTCCGTGGTGGAAGGCGTACTGAGCCCCTTCATGATACCATACAGGCCTGTGCCAAGAGCTCCCATTACGACTACAAGTTTTAAATAGTCGTTCGGGATGATGGAACTGCAAGCGAGTACACAACCGATAATAGTAATGATAATATAAATATAGATGCTGGATTTATTCTTTTTTGTAGACATAATAATTTGATTTTTAAGTGAATAATAATTTGTTCGCATTCCGGAGAATGCAATAGATAAGCGGTATGGAACAAGTATTCCATACAAAAGACGAATTATTCACTTGGAATCAAATAATGATTTTCCGCAGGCCATACACATGATAGCCCATACGGCAAAGGAGAGTCGAAAAGTTAATGGTTTGACATATTGTTACCTCTTCAGATACTTTCCGCAAAAGATTGATTTCTTTCAGACGGAAGTACTGGATTGTTTTTTCTTCAATCTTCAGTAATCGTATGTTTATCGTGTTGCTGACAGTCTGGACTGTTCTGCGCGGCGTCAGGCAGTTGCTGCCTTTCAGGTCGCAGGTCAATATTTCCAGATTATGTTGCATATCGGCAGCGCCCTTTTCCATCATAATAGCCTCTTTCTGTGCCGACAAGTCGGACGCAGTGCAACTTTTCTGTTCCTCTTCAGGAACAAAAAGCAACATGCCGAACAGCAAGGTTAATATGAATAGAAAATTCTTCATGCTGCAAAGATATATGAATTCTTGTGTAAAAAGCAAATCTATGCCCTTTTTGTTTTTATTTTTGCACATGAATTATACAGAAGAAAGAAATGGAACATAAAAAATCTATAGTCGGAGCTTGGGTGGAAGCGGCCCGTCCCAAGACGTTGCCGGCTTCGGTGAGTCCGGTTTTGCTGGGAAGTGCGTTAGCTTATTATGACGGGTCGTTTGATGTTTTGCCGGCAATCCTTTGTTTGTTGGTGGCGCTTTTTGCCCAGATCGCCAGTAACTTTGCGAATGACTATTTTGATTTTAAAAAGGGTGCCGACAGGGAAGACCGTCTGGGGCCCGAACGGGCAGTTGCCCAGGGATGGATCAGTCCGAAAGCGATGTTGGCGGGTACGTTTGTTATGTTAGGATTGGCTTGCCTGTTTGGTCTGATGCTGATTTTCTTTGCCGACTGGCGGTTGTTGTTGGTGGGAGTGGCGATTGCCGTCTGTGTGCTGGCCTATTCTGCCGGGCCGTTTCCACTGGCTTATAACGGGTTGGGAGATGTTTGCGTGCTCTTGTTTTACGGGATTATCCCGGTTTGTTTCACCTATTACATACAGACGTTGAGTTTCTCATTACTGTCTTTTTTGCTTTCTGTCGCTCTGGGACTTTTGTCAGTCAATATTTTGGTCGTCAATAACTACAGAGATTATGAGCAAGACAAGGCGGCTCGAAAGCGTACTACAATCGTACTGTTCGGCCGTCGTTTTGGTCGGGTGTTCTATATATTGAATGAATGTATGGCGTTTATCCTTATCCTTCCGCTTTTGTTGGATGCTCCCTGGTGGGCTTTGTTTCTATTCGGGATACTGTTCGCCCTCTGCTTCTATACGACCCGCGAGCTGTTTATATTGGAAGGAAAAGCCTTGAACCGTACATTGGGACATACTGCGCGGAATGTATTCTTTTTCGCTCTGATTCTTTCCGTATTATTTGTGTCTATCGGGAGTGGTGTATATTGATTTATGTATCAAGTTTTGGGTCTCCTGCAAATAAAAAAATAGACAATAACCCCCTGTTTCGACTGTTTTTCTATTTCGTCCGAAATCTTGATCGATTTTGGATTGACTCTTTTTGCGGTTTAAACTCCCCTTTCTGACAATCGGAAAAACGAGGTGCGCAGTCCGTTTCGAAAAACGTGCAATTTGATTGCCGAAAGCCGAAAATGCCGTCAAAGTGATAAACCTTAACTCCCGGAGAATCGAATATTTGAAAATAAAACGGACGGCGTCCCAAATATCCCAAGGAAATT
>NZ_QREV01000084.1 GCF_003363715.1 Parabacteroides acidifaciens | reverse complement strand
GACTGGGGTACTGTTATTCAGTATGTTACAGTCGGATAATTTGCCCTCAATTTTTTTATATGCAATAGGCGCACATTTGGATTGTTCCGAGTGTGCGCCACTTTTTTGAAAATATGCGATTCTCCGTGATAGGAATACACACACCTATGACACTTTTACCTTCGTTAAATTTTGTACACCTTGATAATGAACACCTTGACATATTACGAATAATAGAAACACCCATCACAGATGACATATTTACCATTACAACATAAACAACAAATGATGTACTTTTGTAGGTAAGAAATAACACAATACAATTTGTGAAATTTTACCCTATACTCTGTTTGCACGAATCCCTTAATTCTGCAAGCAAACCTAATTAACATAACCGTGAGGTTACATAATTATCGTAAAGTTCAGAATATCTGCTTCTATTCAATAGAAAATCAGATAGTCTGAACTTTCCTTTTATATATACAGCAAAAAAAACGGCAACTACAAACAGACGCACTTTCTATCACGCGTGTACATTAATAATATATATAACAAACAAAACGCAACAATAGACAACAAAAAAAGCGTTTAAGAAATTTCCTAAACGCTTTCCGTAGCGAGACCCGGGATTGAACCGGGGACCTCATGATTATGAATCATGCGCTCTAACCAGCTGAGCTATCTCGCCATCATGTTGTCATCATTTCCTTGATTGACGCTGCAAAAGTAGAGTTTATTTTCATATCATGCAACTCTTTCGCGAAAAAAAATTCAATTATTTTCAAAGCCTCGTGTTAAGATATTAATTCAGAGTCGCTTTTTTTATATGCAGATTTGGCGAATAGCGATTCTTTTACTACCTTGCTGCGCAATAAACACAATGAAAAAATGAAAAAAGAGAAATTTCATATCGAATACATCTTCGATAAAGTTTCGCGAAGAAGCTTATGGAATCACCTCACTACACCTCCAGGGCTATCTGCTTGGTTCGCTGACGATGTTATTATTAATGGTAACATGTATGTTTTTAAATGGAACAAAGCCGAACAGGACGCAGAAGTACTATCCATCAAACCGGAAATGAGTGTCCGCTACCGCTGGACTGATGAAGAGGATGATACTGCCTATTTTGAATTTCAGATTCACACGCACGAACTAACAGGCTCCACTTCTTTGCAAATAACAGATTTTGCCGAACCGGATGAAAAACGGGATTCTATCGATTTGTGGGATACCCAAGTAGAAGAACTGAAGCGTACGCTCGGCATTTAGGTAGTTTTAGTGATTTCTGTTAGCTATCATATCGTTTTTTCACTACTTTTGCGCCGTCAACCGGATAAGCAATGTTGAAAATAAAACGATTATATACATTTATGTTGCAGACTTTCCTGCCGTTGTTTCTAATGACCTTCGGCATTTGTCTGTTCATTGTGCTCATGCAGTTCTTGTGGAGATACATTGACGACATGGTTGGGAAAGGCCTGGGAATCCCCGTCTTGGGAGAAATGTTCATGTATGCAGCCCTTTTTCTTGTGCCAATGGCTCTCCCCTTAGCGATACTGTTGGCTTCCCTGATGACTTTCGGGAATTTGGGCGAACGATTGGAATTACTGGCTATGAAATCGGCGGGTGTCTCGCTTGTCAAGATTATGCGCCCGCTGATCATTACAATCAGCATTATCAGTATCGGGGCTTTCTTTTTCCAGAACTACGCCATGCCTGTCGTCCAAGTCAAGCTCTACACATTGCTTTGGTCCATGCGCCAGAAATCTCCGGAGTTGGATATTCCGGAAGGGGTTTTCTACAGTGACATCACCGGTTATAATGTATATGTAAAGCATAAGGACAATAAAACGGGACTGCTCCGCGACATGATGATCTATGATCATACCAAGGGTTTCAATAATGTGAGCGTGATGGTTGCCGATTCGGGACGGTTAAAAACTTCGGCTGATAAACTGTTCCTGGTCCTTTCCCTGTTTAACGGCGAATCTTTTCAAAACATAGGGGATCAATCCAAGAATGCCGACGGGAAGCAAAACGCCGTTCCTTATCAGAGGGAGACATTCACAAGCCGCGATATCCTGATCGAGTTCGACGCTAACTTCTCACGCACGGACGAATCATTCATGCAAAACCAGTATCTGGGGAAAAATATGCATGACCTGCAGACCTCCATCGACTCCATGAGCGTGCGCCTGGATAGTATTCAGGACGTCAATTCGAAGAATGTTTACGAAACATCCTACAAAAGGACGTTGAGCAAACCTAAAGATACAAAAAATCCAGAATCGAAAGATACAGGAAAAGAACCGGAAAACATAAACACGGATCAGAAAAAAGACGAGCCGGTCATTGTCATGAATTTCGACAGCCTTTACCAGGCTGAAGATCCCGGAAAGAAAGCGACGATCCTGACACGCGCAAAGTCGAGCATCGAGAATATGAAAGCCGATTATTTCTTCAGGGCGGCTACCGTCGGAGACGAAGCCTACAAGGTGCGCCGGCATTTAACGGAATGGCACAAGAAATTCACCCTTTCATTCGCCTGTATGGTTTTCTTCTTTATCGGAGCTCCGCTCGGCGCCATCATCCGCAAAGGAGGATTGGGAATGCCGGTCGTTATATCAGTAGTCCTGTTTATTTTCTACTACATTATCGACAACATCGGTTTCAAGATGGCCCGCGACGGAATCTGGCAAGCTTGGGAAGGGATGTGGTTGAGTTCGGCGGTATTGGCTCCGTTAGGTATTTTCCTGACATACAAGGCGGTTAACGACTCTGTCATCCTGAATGCAGATACTTATCTGAATGCGTTGAAAAACCTGTTCGGCAAACGTTCGGGAAGAAAAGTGGAGCTGAAAGAGGTTATCATGTTCAATCCGGATTACAAAAATATCATTCCACGCCTGGAACAGTTGGCTGAAAACTGCAAAACATACCTGGCCGGGCATAAGCGGTGGACAAACTATATCCGCTTCTGGAAACAGGGAGGCCGTGACCACACAGCCGACAGTTTGGCTGCCGAAATGGACGGTATCATCGAAGAGTTGGAAAATTCAGACCAGAACCTGGTGCTGAACAAACTGATGGACTATCCGGTTATCAGCGGATACAACCAGATGAACGCAAAAATAAACGGAAACATCGGCTTGGCTTTCGGAATATTTTTCCCGATAGGATTGCCGGTCTATCTGCTCGCCACTTACCAGCGTAAGCTTTTGCGCCACGACATACAGATGGTGCAAAAGACAAGTAATGAACTGATTGAGATAATTGAAAAATTACCCGTATCTTTGTAAAATAAGAAATAGAAGAAAAATATATGAGCGAAATTAAATTAAACACCATTGAAGAAGCGATTGAAGACTTCCGCGAAGGGAAGTTCTTAATCGTTGTGGATGACGAAGACCGCGAAAATGAAGGTGATTTTATTATTGCTGCAGAAAAGATAACTCCTGAGAAAGTAAACTTCATGTTGAAAAACGGTCGCGGCGTATTATGCGCCCCGATTACGGAAGAACGTTGCCAGGAGCTGGAACTGGATATGCAGGTAGCCAATAATACCTCTTTATTGGGAACACCTTTCACGATAACAGTAGATAAATTGGGAGGCGGTTGTACGACAGGCGTTTCCATGTTCGACCGTGCGGAGACAATCCTCGCATTGGCCGATCCGAAAACAAAACCGTCCGATTTGGGACGTCCGGGACATATCAACCCGCTCCGTGCACGTTCGCGTGGCGTACTTCGCCGTGCCGGGCATACGGAAGCTGCGGTAGACCTGGCACGCCTGGCCGGGCTGTATCCCGCCGGTGCATTGATCGAAATCATCAATGAAGACGGGACGATGGCACGCCTGCCGGAACTGATAGAGGTAGCCAAGAAATTCGACATCAAGATCATCTGCATCAAAGACCTGATCGCCTATCGCCTGAAAACGGAATCGATCGTAGAAAACGGTGTAGAAGTGGATATGCCGACACAATACGGGCACTTCCGCCTGATCCCTTTCCGCCAGAAAAGTAACGGTTTGGAGCATATCGCCCTGATAAAGGGTAAATTCGAACCGGACGAACCGATCTTAGTGCGTGTACACTCCTCTTGTGCAACCGGAGATATCTTCGGTTCCATGCGCTGCGAATGCGGGGAACAGTTGCACAAAGCAATGGAACGCATCGAGAAAGAAGGCAAAGGCGTCATCGTTTACTTGAGCCAGGAAGGCCGGGGTATCGGATTGATGGAAAAGATGAAAGCGTATAAGCTTCAGGAAGACGGCTTGGACACTGTCGACGCCAACCTGCACCTGGGACACCAGGCAGATGAACGCGATTATGGCGTAGGCGCCCAGATCCTGCGCCACTTAGGGGTGACGCAAATGCGCCTGATGACCAACAATCCCGTGAAGCGTGTCGGGTTGGAAGCATACGGACTGACTGTCGTAGAAAACGTGCCTATCGAGGTGGCTCCGAATCCTTATAACGAATTCTATATGAAGACGAAGAAGGAACGGATGGGGCATGTCTTACATAATATCAAATAATTTATAATTACATAAAAACACTATCATGACACAAGTATCAGCACGTTTAGCAAGTTTGTCGCCATCCGCAACATTGGCGATGTCTCAGAAGAGCGGTGAATTAAAAGCTCAGGGAGTGGATGTTATCAACTTAAGTGTCGGAGAACCCGACTTCAACACCCCTGATTACATTAAGGAAGCGGCTAAAAAAGCTATTGACGAAAACTTTTCTCGTTATTCTCCCGTTGCTGGTTATCCGGCATTGCGCAATGCGATCGTTGCCAAGCTGAAAAACGAAAACGGATTGGAATATACAGCCAACCAGATTTCCTGCGCAAATGGTGCAAAACAATCCGTTTGTAATACAATCATGGTATTGGTAAATCCGGGTGACGAAGTAATTATCCCGGCTCCGTTCTGGGTTAGCTACCCGGAAATGGTGAAATTGGCTGAAGGTAAACCCGTTATCGTACCGGCTGGTATCGAACAGGATTTCAAGATCACACCGGCACAGCTGGAAGCAGCCATCACACCGAAGACAAAAGCAATTATCCTCTGCTCCCCTTCCAACCCGACGGGTTCCGTTTACAGCGCGGAAGAATTGGCAGGCTTAGCCGATGTTTTGAAAAAACATCCGGAAATCATCGTTATCGCAGATGAAATTTACGAACATATCAACTATATCGGCAAGCATAACAGCATTGCACAGGTAGACGGCATGAAAGACCGCACTGTCATTGTAAACGGCGTATCCAAAGCCTATGCAATGACCGGCTGGCGTATCGGTTTCATCGCCGGACCGGAATGGATCGTAAAGGCTGTCAACAAATTACAGGGACAATATACATCCGGACCATGCTCCGTATCCCAAAAGGCTGCAGAAGCCGCTTACACGGGTTCACAGGCACCGGTTGAAGAAATGCGCCAGGCATTCGAACGTCGCCGCAATCTGATCGTCAAGTTGGCAAAAGACGTTCCGGGATTCGAAGTAAACCAGCCGGAAGGCGCTTTCTACCTGTTCCCGAAATGTAGCTATTATTATGGCAAGACAGACGGCACACGGACAATCAACGATGCAGACGATCTGGCCATGTACCTGTTGGAAGTTGCACACGTGGCTTGCGTAGGCGGTACATCATTCGGCGCACCCGAATGTATCCGCATGAGTTATGCTACGAGCGATGAAAACATTGTGGAAGCTATCAAACGCATCAAAAACGCATTAGCTGCATTGAAGTAAAATTGCATTATAACCACTTCATAAAGAGGATATTCTAATAGATATCCTCTTTTTTTAACCCCTGGAGAATCGATTATTTAAAAACGCATAGAAGATTGTACGGAAATATCGCACTCAGGAGAAGTAAAAAAGGCTGCCGGAAAAATCCGGCAGCCTTTTTTATATATAACGGTAACGTTAATTATTCAGCACGCAAAGTGAAGCGTTTGAATGCAAGGATCTGCAATTCGGGATCTGCTTCCTTCATTGTTTCTCTTACAGTCTTCTTGCTGTCCATGATATCTTCCTGGTTCAACAAGCAAACTTCCTTCAAGAACTTGGCAAGACGACCCTTGGCAATGTTCTCGATCATCTGCTGAGGCAAGTTGGCTGCTTTTTCAGCAGAAACAGTAGCGATGATTTCTTTTGCTTTGGCAACATCTTCAGCTGTGATCCAGCCTTTAGCCATGTTGCTTTCCATATGCTCTTCGCTGTCAACGTGTGTCGGGTTGATTCCGGCTTTCTTCAGGGCAGCTTCAACAGCTTTCTGAACTTGTTCAGCCTTTGTCTTTTCGATAGCCACCTGGATTTCCTGTTCTTTTACAGATTCAGAAACGCCAGCTTCATCAATAGCGATCGGGTTCATAGCAGCGATCTGCATTACGATGTTATGAGCAGCCTCTTCTGATTCCTTGTTGAAAGCAGCGATCGTACAAAGTTGGTTCTTACCCATGTGGTTGTAAACAGTCGTGTAAGCACCTTCTACCACGTTATAGCCGTCCAATTCCATCTTTTCGCCAGTGATACCGCTACGATCGGTAACAGCATCCTGTACGGTACCCTTACCCATCGGAAGCGCTTTTACTTCGTCCAGCGTCTTGCACTTGTTAGCCACAGCAGCGTCAAGGATAGCCTGAGCCAGCGCGATGAAATCTTCATTCTTGGCAACGAAGTCAGTTTCGCACTTCAAAGCGATGATAGCAGCAAATTCGCCATCTTTCTTTGCCAACACGCAACCTTCGGCAGCATCACGGTCAGAACGCTTAGCGGCGATAGCCTGTCCTTTTTTACGGATAATTTCCATTGCTTTTTCGATATCACCGTCAGATTCGGTCAAAGCCTTCTTGCAGTCCATCATACCAGCTCCGCTCATTTTGCGCAGCTTGGTTATATCAGCCATAGTTACAGCCATAATCTTATTTCCTTATATTTAAATGTTTATACTCTTTATAAATTGACAATGGACAGTTGCCGATTGACAATTACTGTCAAAAGCCAATTGCCCATTGTTATTTGTTTTCCTCATTGTCAATTGGCAAACGTCAATTGGCAATTGAATTACTCTTCGTCTTTCGCGAACTTGTCAGCAACGTTAGCGTTCAACGCTTCTTCGTCTTCTTTCTTCGTACGTTCTTTCTTTACTGCAGCTTTAGCTTTGCGTTCTCTTTTCGGAGCTTCGCCTTCACCGGCAGCTTCAGTATCGATCTTTTCAGCTTTACGTTCCTGCAGACCTTCGTTCATTGCTTCGCAGATAGCGCCCAAGATAACTTCTACAGACTTAGTAGCGTCATCGTTAGCCGGAATCACGTAGTCGATGTTGTTCGGATCCGAGTTAGTATCTACCATACCAAATACGGGGATACCCAGACGGTTAGCTTCACGAACTGCGATATGTTCTTTCATTACGTCAACAACGAACAAAGCAGACGGGAGACGAGTCAGGTCTACGATAGAACCCAAAGTCTTTTCCAACTTGGCACGCTGGCGAGTAATCTGAAGTTTTTCTCTCTTGGAAAGATTATCAAATGTACCATCTTTAGTCATCTTATCGATAGTAGCCATCTTCTTGATAGCTTTACGGATAGTCGGGAAGTTGGTCAACATACCACCCGGCCAACGTTCGATAACGTAAGGCATACCTACAGAAGCAGCCTTGTCAGCGACAACTTGTTTAGCTTGTTTTTTAGTAGCAACGAAAAGTACTTTCTTTCCCTGTTTAGCCAGGTTCTTCATTACTTCTGCTGCTTCATCTACTTTAGCAACTGTTTTATACAAATCAATGATATGAATACCATTGCGCTCCATGAAAATATAAGGAGCCATTGCGGGGTTCCACTTTCTTTTTAAGTGTCCGAAGTGTACGCCAGCTTCTAATAACTGATCAAAATTAACTCTTGACATTGTTTTTTTCTTAAATCGTTTACTTTCTTTTGTTTAACTCAATCACCAGGTAGTCTTTCCGTATGTCAGCATATAAAAAGAATCCTGATAATTTAGATACTAAACGCTTTGCTCTACTTGTAAGGGACTCACAAATAAGATTAACGTTTACTGAACTGGAATCTCTTACGAGCCTTAGGACGTCCCGGTTTCTTACGTTCAACGGCACGCGGGTCACGAGTAACAAAACCTTCCGAACGAAGAGCAGATTTGTCTTCCGGATTGATCTTCACCAGTGCGCGGGCGATAGCCAGGCGAGCAGCTTCGGACTGTCCTTTGAAACCTCCACCATCAAGGTTGATTTTGATATCATATTGTTCTGCAACGTTCAGCTTTGCGAGCGGCTGCTTAACAATGAACTGAAGGATTGTAGAAGGAAAGTAATTAGCCAGATCACGTTTGTTGATAGTAATCTTTCCTGTACCTTCGCTTACGAATACGCGAGCAACTGCAGCTTTACGTCTTCCTATTGCATTTACTACTTCCATTGTGATTATTTATATGAGTTTATATCGATTAATTTAGGCTGCTGAGCTTCGTGTTTGTGCTCTGTTCCTGCATATACATACAGATTATTCAACAGTTTGGCACCCAGACGATTCTTGGGAAGCATACCTTTCACTACTTTACGGAACAGACGGTCGTCACCCTTAGCCTGTAAGTCGGCCGGAGTATAAGCGATCTGTCCACCGGGATATCCGGTATATCTCAAATAAATACGATCGTTCCACTTATTACCTGTCAGAACGATTTTGTCTGCATTGATGATAATTACGTTATCACCACAATCAACGTGCGGAGTAAAATTGGGTTTATACTTACCGCGCAAAAGCTTAGCCACCTTTGCGCAAAGGCGTCCCAAAGTCTGTCCTTCGGCGTCAACAATGACCCACTCTTTGTTTACAGTTGCTTTGTTTGCAGAAATGGTCTTAAAACTTAAAGTATCCACTTGCTTTAAAAATTAATAAATTAATAACTCTAAAAAACAAGAATCCAATTCCCGCGTGCGCTGTCACTACGGACACTTGACGCAACAACGTGCTAAGAATTAAACTCTTAGTACAATTTTGATAATATTCGGCTTGCAAAGGTACGGCTTTTCTGCAAAATACAAAACTTTTCAGGGAAAGAATTTATTCAAGTGGGTCTATTCCAGCAAAAAAGAAATAAGTTTAAAGTAAAAAGCGGGAGATAGATAAGTTATCTATACTCCCGCTCACACATAGTTATCGTTTTAGTTAATTATTTACTGAAAAAAATGAGTAAACTCATTCTGGCATCCTCCCTAAACCCACCACTACCATATTCAGTACACCTTTTTCATAGGGTTTTGCTTACTATTGAGTAAGCAATTCTCAACTGTAAACAGTTCTTTTGCTTACATGACAAAGGACGGCCTTATATTTGATATAAACAAATAAAAAACGATTTATTTTTGTAAATATTGAATTTTCGTAGTTTTTAGCTCGTAAATGCGGGGATATTGCCGACATTTACCGAAGTTCAGGCGTTATAGCCCCGCGATTGCATCAGTATTCAGACCGGTGCAATCCATTATAATAGTGGGGGCCGCTCTTTTTTGCTTTATCTTAAGGGGCATCTTACACATTAATCCTTTTTGCAATCCTTCTTTATATCATACAGAAAAGCCTGTTGATAAGCATAATCTCATATATTTTGATTGTCGCGATAGGCTTTCAGGCACTCCCCATACACTATACGTTCTTTTTCCATTGGATTGACAATCTTTACCAGCTTTTCCTACCGCTCGAAAACTTTTGTTGAAAAAGATTTCTGTTCTATCTTTCATACACGGATTTCACGGGTATCCCCTTTAACCTCACAAAGGGCGCGAAGAAATTCTTCGTGCCCTAAGCTACCTATATCCCGTTAAGGATTGGTGTATGTAAGTTAAATGAAAAAATATAGGCTATTCATTACTTTTCTGACATTCCTAAAGTTCCAGATTAAAAATTATTATTATAATAATTACGATCCGCAGGCTTACTGTTTTTCACACACCGGACAAACATTCCGTTTTTACGATCCAAACCACCAGCTCCATTCCAGGAAACCTCCCAACTTTCTCCCCATCTATTACTTCCATCACTAAGGTAGATAGGTACATTTCTCTTCAAGAAATACCAGAATTTCATATAAGATAAATGCTGATTACCACCGCTACCAGGAGACCCACTCCAATAATTAGCATTATATGAAACATAGACATTTATAGATCCATTCTCCATAACATCCTCCTCTGTATACAGTTTACCGGAAGTACGGAATCCAACACCGATTTCATCCAAGCCTGTATCCATTCCATTGTCAGGGACACCAGCATGTTTAAGGACACCATTACCAAATGGGAATACCAAGTTTACATAATTATTAGTATTAACTAAAACAATTCCTTTTGCAGGATTACTATGATCCATATTATTCGGATTCGCATAATATACACCATTCCTCTGACTCCATTCCCATCCTGGCGTAGGATCGTCATCATAGATATAGCCAACTGCCGCAGTTAAATTATCCATATGGCATGCTTTCTTCAAAACAGACATATCACGAATGGAAGGCAAAGTATATCCCTTAGGACACGGTCCTTGCAATGGCTCTGAATAGTGATCCCCTGATATTGTCATCCAATTACTACGATCCTGACCACTAATATCATAGGATATATTATAACCTGGAGTATAAGAATTATATAAAGTACTACTATTTCCCCCCGCAAACATAGGCCCAGGTTGCGTAGCATAAGTTCCATTCGTACCCCTCTTAATAACATTACTATAGGCCCATTGAGCCTGTCCGCTTATAAGTTCCGTATCGCCACCACCTTGGCGCAAATAGATCTTATGCTCACACATGTTATTATGATATTTCACGGAGATACATCCATAGCGTGCAGAATTATTTCCTAAAGCGCTCGCTTTAAAATGAAATTTAACAGCGCCACCTTCACCTGTTATTACATTATTACCAGCAGAGACTGTATTATCCCCAGTATAATCCTGATGTTTACTCAATGTGAACCAATTACCAGACTCAACTGAAACCGTCCAAGCACCAACCGATGATAAAGGAATATAAAAGTTATCCGGATTACGATTAAAGACTTTGACCACCACATCTTTTTCAAATACTGTTTGCGGATTCTGATGATAATAAGCGATCGGATCCAATATACGAATCACCTGAGTGACCGTAACATCTTTTGATTCTGATGCCTTATTTGAACTGATCGTATAAACGCCGGATTGAGTACTACGGTCACTCACATTCGTCTCTTTTGCTACAACTTCAAAATAATAGCGATCTCCATCTCGCTGCAAATTTGAACTTGTAGTAACAACATCGGTTCCACTCTTTTTACGAATTGTCCAATTAGAATTTGGCAAATTCGTATCATTGCCCAAATCCACATATACCCTGCTCTTCGATCCTACCAAATAGCCGACATAAGCATCATGTGGAGTAAAAGCACCCATAATAGCTGTAGTAACACGCCAGGAAGCTTCATCCACGCCGCCATCTCCGGACAGTGTTAAAGTTACTTGATAATGCGTATTCCGCTCAACTGCGAAAGAAGTATAAGCATCTTTCCCCAAAAAGAAACGATAGTTTACAGTTCCGTTACCTTTGCTCCCAGTATAATCAGCGACAACTTCAATATATGAACAAGTCTTATTTCTGCCAACAACCGCCGGATCTTTTGTAGCCCCGCCCATGCTTGCAGGAGTTTTATAAGCCTGATTCCCATTATATGTGCTTTTCCACTCTCCTGTAAACTCTTTTCCGTCTTTCAAACAATAGCCGAGCGGTTGCATATTTTCATACATATAAAAAGCATCGGCATTATCACCGTGACCACCACTAACCTTATTTATCGGATCGGCAAAAGTAATGGTACCTGCATTGGAAATATAATCTACACTCTCTGTAGTTCCAACTATTTTATTCTCTTGCAATTGGCCTGTGGCCGGCACATTCTTTAAAGTTACGCTTTTCGGTATTATTGTTGCATTACTAACCCCCTTTGTATTTATCTCAACCGTTACTTTTGCATAAATTCGTTCTAATGATGCTGTAACTGACTTATCATCCTTTACATTAAATGATTTCCCTTTTGCAAACAATATACACTTCGGTTTATTATTAGCTAATGAATATTCGGTGTTAAGACCAGATTCATTATTCCACTCATTTTTAATATTACCGGCATTAGCAACGACATATACAGTTCTTTGTTCCAAATCCTCAATATCAATTTGATAAGTATGCCCACTTGCATTATTCTGAATATCAGAAATACCATCAGTCGTATAAACAGACTCATCGGTCAGCAGGCCATTCTTATAGATCAGAATACATATATCATTTATTGTCTCATCAATAGTCATTCCTCCCGATTTTGTAGGAGAAACGACATTGTTTTCTGGTGCAGCAATCGTTAGTTGTATAGTATTACTATTTCCCTCACTTTTTCCTTCTATCTCATCCACACAAGAGGTCATAACACCAAAAGATGAAATGAGCAGTATAGCTATTAAATAATTTATCGTTTTCATATCTGTATACTTTTGCAAAATTTTACTTATACTTATCACTGTCATATCCAACATTGACTTCTTGAATGCTCCAAGGTTCCTTCATCACAATCAGTTTAAAATCGTTCTTATCCACCTTCACAACATCCAGCTTGTAACGATAGCCTCTCTGAAGAGTCACCGGCTCACCATCCTGTTTCAAATCCGACCAATTGAATTTATAGGTATAGATCTTTTCGCCGCTCTTTAAAGAGTTATCGGATGCAGTTGAAACAGATTTCGTTGATGAAATCTCTTGAGTTATCTCCGGGCTACCATCTTTACCGTCGTACCATGTAATTCCAGCAGAATCATCTTCTGGAGTAGTAGAGACATTGTTCCAACCAGCCCCACGGCTCTGTGTCCAGATACCATATACCCATTTCTCAGAAGTCTGTCCTCCTGTACTTCCAGAAGAACCTTCCTGGAAAGTTCCCTTCAATGTTATTTCCAAATCTTTATCCTCCGGCAGTGCATACGTATAGAAAGAGGTATTTGTGCTAAAAGAACCATTAATTGCCCTATATTTAGAGTTACCGGTAACCTTACAATCAGGGATTGTCTGACCATTACCAACGAAGGAGGCCTCTGTAAGATTAAATCCGGAAGAAGTAGAGGGAGGAGCTACCGACGTAGTCGTTACTTTTTTGCGGACAAGGAGGATACGATTGGCATAATAAGCAGAACGATATCTATTCCAATCCCAGTCTTTGGAGTACCAATCACCATACTGTGCAGAATAATAATATCCCCCATACGAATTGCTAATTGCTTCCCAAACATTATAATGATTTCTCCTTTTATAAGAATTATCAGTAAATGAGGACAAAGGCCCTTCCGTTTCATTTGATTTAGGCTCCCATGTACCAGATTTATTATCAGCGGCTTTAGTTTTCAGTGCATTCCAAACTGCTTCATCCAAATCATCCGGCTGACTTGTGACTACACTCCAATCAGAAGTAATCTCATCGCCAGAACCCGCTTTCGTCGCAGCAGTAGCTGTTCCAAAATCGATACGGGCAGAAAGCTGTGTCAGCGGCACAAGTAACTCTATAGTAGTATTACCTGAAATAGTTTTTGACTCTGACATACCTGACTTAGCTAAATTTGAAGCATCAAACGATTCGGTTTTGATAATAACACCTTCATAATCCGAATACTCTTTACAATTATCAAAAACATCATACTCTGTCTTGGAGGCATTCGCTATAACCACTGCATAAACAGATTCATGATCTCTTGTTGAGACATTCTCAAAATTAACTTTATAGCCGGAATATTTTTTCCCATTGTCGGTGATAGTCGCATCTTGAACCCCTGTTTCACCTGGTTTTACAGTCATTGCATCAATCCGCTGATTGCTCGTACCGTCAAAAATAGCAACATGAAAGTCATTGATTGTAATTTCTTTGGTTGTAGCGATGCCGTAACTTCCACCGGCAGGATCATCGATAGTCTTTGTGACTTGATCCCCTACAGACAGTACGACTGACAGTGCGCTTACTCCGTCTTCTCCCTGGTTATCAACAGGCATTTCAGATGTACAGGATGTAACACCTAATGCCACGATAAACATTCCTGATAGTATTTTCTTTAGTTTCATAATTATATAATTTTACCCGTTCATTAATTATTAGAAGGCTTCAATACAATCTCATCCAAAGCACCGCCTTCTTTCCAGTCCTCCGTATAGCAAGACACTACAACATCAGCTTCCCGATCCGCAACTGTCATAATCACATTCAACTGATAGATATTACCGGCCAAAACCTTTGCTTCATAAGCAGTCTTAATAGGATACGTCTTCTCATATACATTCACTCCAATCTGATATTTCAGATTGATGCTTACAGGAGTTTCTGTTTCATTCTGGAATGTTCTATAAGCGGCTAATTCACCGGAAATCAGATTCAAACCTTCATTGTCTGTTATGGAAGCGGTATTGCAAGTATAGGAAGCACCTTGTGCCAAATAAGATGGGGTACTTTTACTAATATTCTGACCTGCTCCACCTACAGACCATGCCATATTCTGATTGCTCAAAGTTGCTTCCAATAAAGTAACGTCTATGTTATCTGTCAACTCGTCACTTTTCTTTACTACGAAGCTCTTCAAACCTACACGAGCATAAGCCTGTTTCAGAGTAACGTCGACCCAGCAAGGCTCTTGCAGCAATGCACCGTCCGCACCGTTTATCTTTTCGTATCCGGGATAATTGCCCCAAACGACATTTGCGACATCCGATACTTTCACGCAAGCGTTCAAATCATCTGCACCCAAAGAAAGAGCTTTAATTCCGCTCAATGTTGTACAAGCGGCGATTGTAGCATTATTTGCAGTGTATGTAGAATTTGCGATTACGAATAGTTTCAAATTATCCTTTTTCTTAGTCAGGAAACCAAAAGGAGTAGTATGCTCAGCATCCTTATACAGATGATGTTCAGCATCAAAGTGGATGTTATCCTTAGCCAAATAAGCTTTATTCAATACGGTTTCACCATCTAACAAGAAAATCCATAAATTATTAATTTCCTGGTCTATCTTATCATCTGTTCCAACCTGGTCATCCTTAACTGTTGATTTGGTGTTCATGACTCCAAGATTCATACCAAAAGCCAAGTAAGCCTCTTTATCTGCATTTACGCTTGCTTCAAATTCTTTCGATGCATCGTTCATCATTGTATCATCTTCCATCGAACAGGATGCCATCGCTGCCAGGAAGCAAAAAACGGATAGTATATTTCTCAGTTTCATATCCTATATTTTTTATTGTTTATATTCCCTATTTTCGTTTTTTGACGTAGTCCCGATAGGACTCTGT
>NZ_QREV01000083.1:14721-15385 GCF_003363715.1 Parabacteroides acidifaciens | reverse complement strand
GTTTTATACAATAAGCCCTCTGCCGTAGGCTCTCTTTTGCCGTTTCGTTTCAACGAACGGTTTTAGAGCTTAGAGGCAGAGCCTCTTCCTCTGTGGACTTGAGTCCCTTTAATAGGATTACTTGCAGATATTTGAAAGTGGGTTTAAACCCACAGAGGAATCCGGCAAAGCCGGGTGCTTATCAATCCGTTGATTGAAATCAACGGCAAAAGAGAGCCTGCGGCAGGGGGGCTTATTGTATAAAACGGATTTTTCAAGTCTAAAAGATGTCTAAAACAAAACAAATGTTAATCTACTTTTTTGACCTCAAAAAGGGACTTTTTCGCCTTTTTTGAGCGTTTTCCGCCATTGCGACCGTCCTCTTTGCCATTACGACCGTGCTAATGTGTAGTGCACTCGGCACCTCGCGAAGATTAGGACGGTCGTAATGGCGATTTGAACGGTCGTAATTGGAAAGAGGACCGTCTTTAAGGCAAAAAAGCACCTGAATTTCCTTGGGATATTTGGGACGCCGTCCGTTTTATTTTCAAATATTCGATTCTCCGGGAGTTAAGGTTTATCACTCTGCCGGTGTTTCCGTCTTTCGGCAATCAAATTGCACGCTTTTCGAAACGGACTGCGCACCTCGCTCTTCCTATTGTCAGAAAGGGGAGCTTAAACCGTG
>NZ_QREV01000083.1:0-14693 GCF_003363715.1 Parabacteroides acidifaciens | reverse complement strand
AAAAAAGTCAATCCAAAATCGATCAAGATTTCAGACGAAATAGAAAAACGGCAAAAAAGGGGGTTATTGTAATATTCATCAGATTTGCAGGAGGTTCAAAACTTGCCAGGTTTAAACTGATCCGCATAACCTGCCTCATCCTTATGTTTATCCCCAATGATTAGCGTGTGAGCCGAGAAAAGTCTAAAAAAGCGGACAGCGGACGGGACCTTTTTTACCGGATAACGGCATTATTCAACCGGATAATGCCGTTTTTTACATTTTATACGCGAGGCCGAACAAACGGAAAAAATGCATCCGACTATTTTTCTAAATTTGTTATCCATATTAAATCCTAAAAACATGAAAACAAACCTCTACTTATTCCTCGCCCTGCTGCTGCTCCTCTTCGCTGGATGTGGCAAAGACGAACCGGCCGTAGACCCGGAACCGGATGGCCCGGACACACCTACTACCGAAAACACTTCGACTTATGTCCCTATCGACTGGGAGAAAACCCAGATCACAAAGATGGATATGAAGACAGGAGATGTGACGCTGACGTTCACAGACAAAGCCCCCGAATTCGAAAACGGCCTCTCGCTTATCGTCCTCGAGACTGACACATCAACCTACATCCGCCGGGTTATGAATACAGACGTTAGTAACAAAACTGCAACATTGCAAACCGTTGAAGCCAACATGACAGAGTTGTTTGCAGATACTGAATTTACGCTGTCACTCGCCCCCTCCGCCGAACGTGCACCGACTAAATCCGGAACAGCTTCTATTGATGCGAACGGTATACTCCATCCTGTTCGGATTATAGAGATAAATGAAAACAATTCATACCGGACTCTCTACGATATCCATAAAGAAATACCTCTAACCAGAGCGGAGGGCGAAACAGGACTTAACATCTCATTCCCGGAAATCGACAATAGCGGAAAAGTCATATCTGCAAGTGAAGACGGAAACCTTGCACTCTATTGGGACACCTACAAGCAAAACTTTTCATTGAATGCGACCGCACATTTCAAATTCGGCAAAGCTGTGAATGAAAAGAAAATCACCGAAGACCTAAAAATAAAGGTAAGCGAATTGGAAGAATTTCGCTTTACAATAGGTGCAAAAGCTCAATGGGATATGATATTGGGAGCTTCGGCCAAAGGCAAATTCAAATATGAAGAAAATGATATCACAATAGCCAAAGGGATGTTCAAACCACGTGTTTTCACCTTCTTTACCCCTACAGGAATACCTGTCATTATAACATTAGGCAGCGATCTGTTAGGAGATTTCTCAGCCGATGGAGATGCCAAGATTGAAATCAAAGGAGGCGTTAACTTTAGTGGCAGTTTGACAACCGGCATTGAATACAAAGAAAAAAAATGGCAACCTATCGGTGAGCCGACATTTGAATACCAAATACATCCGCTTGAAATCACGGCCTTCGCCAATCTCAACATGAAAATATCGGCATATCCCAAAATAAAGATCAAATTATATAACTTTCTCGGCCCGGCTTTTTCTCCCCAGCCGTTCCTGAAAGATTCGGTAAAAATGGGTATGTTCAACGAAATGGGTTCCATTAGCAAGGATTATTATGGCTGGACGGAAAAAACATATGCAGGCGTTGACCTGCAAACAAGTATCATGCTTGATTTCATCGGAATAAATGAGGAATTACCGTTTCCTCCCATCACCTTTGAAGGCCTGTTCTACAATGCTCCAGACAAAATCGAACTTAAATCGCCTGAAAACGGGCTGGACGTTCAACTGGACAAACCTATCGAAGTCACATTCAATGTAACACGTAAACTATTAGCAGCAGACCTCCCTATTCAAGGAGTCTCCGTCAAGTTCGAATCATCAAAAGGTAAGGTAAGCCAGAATTTCCTCCTCACGGACTTACAAGGGAACGCTAAAGTTCAATGGACACCGACCGTCCCCAATGATTCTCTGACAGCCAAAATATTCGATGCAAGCGGAGAAGTAATCAGCCAGGCAACGTTTAAACCCAAAGAGGAAGAGGAAGAATTTTCGATTGTGGGGAAATGGTGGGAGGATGGTCATCATAATCTTCCTGAATATCCCATATTAACAACACCTCTGATACCAAATGATAATTATCTTGAGTTTTTCCCGGATGGGACCTTTGAATATGTCTTAAATCCAAACAAACAACAGCTTTGGATCGGATATTGGAATGACGGAACCCAATCAGGATACATGATAGGCCCTCTCTATAGGGTTATCAGAGGAGACTATACATACTCTGGCTCTGAGTTAAAAACAAATGCGACTTATTATTACGAAGAGTGGGAACATGATAGATATGATTATTCCGGCAATTATGTTGGCAATGGAAGTCTTTTTCCCGACGATAAAACAGGAGAAGATCATTTCGGCGGAACAGTGAAATTTTCTAATATTAACGAGATGCAAACCCCTAAAGGCCATTTTATACGAATGACCGAAGATTTCAATTTAGATGATTACATATTAAAGTCTAAATCCAAATCTTTTAAAGCATTGCAAAATACCCGACATTTAGAAAATTCCGGTTCAGCTAAAATCATTATCTATAAATAACTATTATTTATTAAGGCGTCCGTTATTATTTTCGGACGCCTTTTATCGAAGCCCAGACTATGACATAGTCCTTCTCTATCCTATATTCCAACTCATATTCCGCCGCCTTATCAGTCCGCGTCTCCTGCACCCGGAAACTTCCTTCCTCCGCATACGGAAATGCCCGTACATGCAGATGCTTTAGGAAATCGACCTCCTCCCGGCCGATCATCTTGAACAGCGTCTCTTTGGCGCACCAATGGAGTAAGAGGTGTTCCGCCTCGTGCTCGCGGTCAAGGCTTGCTTCTTCTTCCGGATTCATAAAACGGCTGCGGATCTTCAATACGCGGTCGGAACGGTATTCGATGTCGATACCGGCGGCAGGATGTTCCTGCAACAGGATGGCGGCATATCCTTTCGTATGGGAAATGCTGATGTATAGAGAAGAATCCAACAGATAGGGCGCACCGTTCGGATGATAGGCGATACGGGCCGGACGGCCGAGAAGCGTCTGAAGAAGCACGCGGCTGGCAAGCCATTCCCGGCGACGGTGTTCCGTATGGATATCCTCCAGTTGCGACAGGTACTCTTCCCTATTCTCCAAAAGGGAAAAGAGCGTGTCCGAAGATTCCTCAATCTTCCAGACTCCCCGGAGCGGGGCGGTATGTTTCAGAAGAAGCGGCATTTATTTCTTCCAGCTAAATGATTGGATCAACTCTACGATGTCCTGTTTCAGATATTGGGTGACAGGCGCCAGGGAATCTGCATTCGGGATGCAATCGTAATACAGGGCACCCCGGAAAAAACGGGAAACACTGTCGGTCAGCATGAACTGCAAGGGTGAAGCGGATTCGCCGTCCAGCAGGAATAGCGAACCGTAGACATCCGCATCCGGATTGCCGTAGGCCTGCTCTTTGATCTGGTCCGGATGCTTTGCCTGCCGCACGACGAGGGCACGGCATTCGTCTTCCGCCCCTTTCAAAGTAGCCGGTGTTACGGGCAGATAGCTACAATATAGCTTCACATTCAACTGCGGATAGGAAAGATTGATCCAACCTGCCGGATTGCCGACCGGTGGAAGCTCCACCACAGCCCGCCGGGAAAGCCTGAAAGTATAAGGCAAATCCTCGACAGGGAGTTCCTGATAGGAAGGCGCCGGCAGGTCGATACGGAAATAACCGCGCGGCTTCGGCGTATATTCCGTGCAAGCTGTACACGCGGCCAACAGCAAAACCCATAATATGCCGGCAGAAAGACGCATTACTCCTCTTGCTTTTCCTTTTCCTGATCGGAAATACGGTTGAACTTGACTTTCAGGATACGGCGGTTATCGATCTCTAAGATCTGGAAACGACAGTCGTTATAGTCGATGATCTCACGGCGGCGCGGGAAGTCTCCTTTTATCTCCAACAGAAGGCCGGCCAGCGTTTCCACCTCTTCGGTCAGCTTACCGAACTCGGCGGGATCGGCTTCGATCACACGGAAGAAGTCGGTCAGCAATATCTTGGCTTCAAAGATGAGACTGCCGTCGGCCAGGCGGATAAACAGCTTTTCGTCTTCGTCATATTCATCGGATATCTCGCCGACAATCTCTTCCAGGATATCTTCCATCGTCACGATACCGGATGTACCGCCGAACTCGTCCACCACGATTGCCATGTGTATCTTATTGGTGCGGAACTCTTCTAACAGATCGTCTATCTTCTTCGTCTCGGGCACGAAATAAGCCGGACGGATCAGGCTTTGCCAGCGGAACGTGTCGGGCTTCTCGACATACGGCAGAAGGTCCTTTATATACAGGATGCCTTTAATATTGTCTTCCGAATCGGCATAGACCGGAATACGGGAATAGCCGGATTGGATAACGAAGTCGATCACGGCACGGAAACTTGTCTTGATGTCGATATCTTCCATATCTAAACGGGGCGTCATGATCTCGTCGGCCGTCTTGTTGTAGAACTTGATGATTTCCGAAAGCATCTCTTTCTCTTCCGGCATTTCGGTGGAAGTCAGCTCCAACGCTTTGGAGAGTTCATCGACGGAAAGGTCATATTTCTTCTTTACCAACGCCTTATTAATGACGCTGGTCGATGTCACCAGCACCTTCGACAGCGGGCGGCAGATGCGCTCCAACACATTCAGCACAGGAGCCGAACTGCGGACAAACCGCAACGAGTTTTTCTGTGCATAAATCTTAGGCATGATCTCGCCGAACAACAGCAACAGGAATGTCAGGACAATCGTTTCCAGAATAAAGCCCAGCATCGGGGCAGCGGAGAAATTGATAATGGCATTGATGCCGTAGGTACACAGCATAACGACAGCCACATTCACAAAGTTATTGGCTATCAGAATAGCAGCGAGCAGGTACTCGGAACGGTCCAGCAACTGCTGGATCAAAGGATCGGAAGGCGCATTCTCCTCCCGGATGTCATTGATGTCACCCGGGGTTAGCGAGAAAAAGGCCACTTCGGAAGCCGACACGAAGCCGGAAACAAACAGCAGGAGGATTGCAAGGCTTAACGCTATTACAGGACCTGCTGTGAGCGCCTGTATAGTAACCTGATCGAATAAGCCCGATAAATAATAGTCTGAGTCCAAGGGGAACCGTATTAGTTAAACAATATCAGAACGGAAGATCGTCCGCACTGTTAGATTCTAAAGGTGTATCCGGTTGTCCGGATGCGGGTTGCTGATAACCGGTTGCGGGCTGAGCCGTCTGAGGCTGGCCGCCGGGTTGGGATGTCATCGTCGTGCCGGTGTTAGTAGCGCCCTCACGATTGGCGGGAGCTGTGCCGGTACTGTAAAACTCAACGCGGTCTGCATGGATTTCCGTTACGTAACGTTTCACGCCTGCCTGGTCGTCATAGTTGCGTGTGCGGATCTTTCCTTCCACATAAAGCCCGGAACCTTTCTTCACCCATTTTTCAACAAAGGGGACCAGGTCACGGCGGACAACGACATTGTGCCATTCCGTACGTTCCGGCACGACCGTACCGTTAGCCAAGGTATAGCCTCTCTCTGAAGTGGCAAGCGGAAAGTTGGCGACAGCAGCGCCACTATCGAAGTAACGTACTTCCGGATCACGTCCGACGTTACCGATTAATATAACTTTATTCAATGACATAGCTTTATTCTTTTATTAGTTTACAAAGAAACATAAATTCAGTCATTCTGACAAGTTTCATTCTAATTTCTCTAAATAAATATGTATCAGGCGGGGCACTGCATATTTATCAAGCTCCTCCACCGGTACAGAAAGGAAGCTTTGCAACGCCTCGTTCTCCCGCTCTATCTCTATCCGGTAGAAAGTGGCATATAGGATCTGATGGGACAGGACATGCTTTACTCCAGACAATCCTACCGAGACGTCCAGTTTTCCCGCTCCTGCGAAGAGCCGGCGGAACGCATCCGTCTCCTGTAATCCTGCAAAATCCACTGCACGGTCCGTCTCGATAAGCGGAAACTCGTAGAGTCCCTCCCATATATCTTTTCCTTTCCGGCGGGACAGCCAGGTCTTCCCTTTATAATTAATGTATAGGTAATGGAAATAGCGGTCCCTCGTTTTTGTCTTATTCTGCTTCACGGGATAAGACTGCACCGTCCCCGCCCCATAAGCCATACACCGTTCTTTCAAAGGGCAAACCCCGCAATCGGGATTTTGGGGGACGCATTGCAAAGCGCCCAATTCCATAATCGCCTGGTTATGCCAACCGGCATATTCAGGGTCCATCACCACACCGGCCAGTTCCGTAAACGCTTTCTTCCCTTTTGGCGTATCGATCGGAGTATCCACGGCAAAAAGACGCGAAAGGACCCGGAAGACATTCCCATCGACCACCGGATAAGGCTGGTTCCAGACAAAAGAGACGATAGCGGCAGCCGTATATTCCCCTATTCCTTTCAGGGAAATCACATCTTTATAGTGTTGCGGGAAAACGCCGCCGAACCGTTCCATGATATCTTTGGCTGCGGCATGGAGATTACGGGCGCGGCTGTAATAGCCCAAACCTTGCCAATATTTCAACACTTCATCCTCTTCCGCCGACGCGAGTGAGGCTACATCGGGGAACCGCCCGGTAAAGCGGAGGAAATAATCCATCCCCTGCGCCACCCGTGTTTGCTGAAGGATTATCTCGGATATCCAGATGATATAGGGGTCGGAAGATTCCCGCCAAGGCAGCTCCCTTTTATGCTTTTGGTACCAATTCCGCAATAAACGGCTGATTTCTAATTTGTTTTCTATCTGCGACATACATTTCTTTTTGGTCTTCTCCAGACCTGCAACTAATTGATTACTGCAAACATACATAGTTCTAACGGATTGTAAGGAAACATTTTTCTTAAAAATTGGCTGGCAATTCTTTTTCCACTTAAATAAAAAGCTATATATTTGCATTCCAAAAAATTAATAGGTCCAAATCAATTATTTAATTAATTTATAGACATGACTAAAGCAGATATTGTAAGCGAAATTTCAAAAAGCACGGGTATCGACAAGCAGACAGTGCTGAACAGCGTAGAATCCTTCATGGATATCGTAAAGAGTTCATTGTCTCAGGGTGAAAATGTATACCTGAGAGGCTTCGGAAGTTTCGTGATTAAAAAGAGAGCCCAGAAAACAGCTCGTAATATTTCAAAGAATACTACGATCATCATCCCGGAACATAACATTCCGTCATTCAAGCCGGCTAAGACTTTCCTGAACGAAGTAAAGTAATTTAGTTATTATAGTTTAATTTAAAATTTTAAAACAATGCCTAGCGGAAAGAAAAGAAAAAGACATAAGATGTCTACGCACAAGCGCAAAAAGAGACTAAAGAAGAATAGACACAAAAAGAAATAAGTCTATTTGAGCAACTCTGAAGAACAAACTTAATAAGAGACCTTTTTAAGTTTGTTCTTTGCGTATTTAATAAGGTCTCGTTTTTAACACCTCTTTTTATAGTGATTAGTGAATTAGTAGTTGATGTACAACCCAAAGAGGTATCTATAGCCGTACTGGAGGATAAGAACCTTGTGGAGCTCCAAAAGGAAGCCCGCAATGTCTCTTTCGCCGTCGGCGATATATATCTGGGCAAGGTGAAAAAACTGATGCCGGGTTTGAACGCTGCTTTCATTGATGTAGGTTATAAAAAGGATGCATTTCTTCACTACCTGGACTTAGGTCCAAATTTCAACACCCAGCAGAAATTCCTCAAGCAGGCACTGGGAGAACAGAAGGGAGAAAAAAAGCTCCCCGCCATCTCCAAACTGCAGTTGCTTCCCGAAATTGAAAAAGACGGAAGTATCAGCAACGTGCTCAAAGTCGGACAGGAAGTGCTGGTGCAGATCGCCAAAGAGCCGATTTCCACAAAAGGTCCCAGACTGACTTCCGAACTTTCGTTTGCAGGAAGATACATCGTGCTGATACCGTTTGCCGACAAAGTATCGGTCTCCACAAAAATCAAATCGAGCGAAGAGCGTGCCCGTCTACGCCAACTCATTCAAAGTATCAAACCGAAGAATTTCAGCGTAATCGTACGTACCTCTTCGGAAGGAAAGCGCGTTGCCGAACTCGATCATGAATTGAAGACATTGCTGAAACGCTGGGAAGAAAATATCCCTAAAATCACCAAAGTAAAAGCTCCTGCGCTCATTTACGAAGAGACGGCACGAGCAGTGGCTTTGTTACGTGATATTTTCAATCCCTCTTTTCAGAACATTTATGTGAACGATGCGGACATCTATCACAACATCCGTGATTATGTCAGCCTGATTGCACCCGGACGGGAAGAGATCGTACAACGGTACACCGGTGAACTCCCTATCTTTGATAATTTTGCAATCACAAAACAAATCAAGTCTCTGTTCGGACGCACCGTCACATACAAAAGTGGAGCCTATCTTATCATCGAACACACGGAAGCCATGCACGTTATCGACGTGAACAGCGGAAACCGTTCGAAAGGCAGCGATGCCCAGGAAAAAACAGCGATTGACGTGAATGCAGCAGCTGCAGACGAAATTGCCCGTCAATTACGCCTGCGCGATATGGGTGGTATTATTGTAGTCGACTTTATCGATATGGCTGAAGCTGCCAACCGGCAGAAACTGTTCGAACATATGACCAAGGCGATGGCTAACGACCGGGCAAAGCATAACATTTTGCCGTTGAGTAAATTCGGTCTGATGCAGATAACCCGCCAACGTGTTCGTCCGGCAATGGATGTCGATACATCCGAAGCTTGTCCGACCTGTTTCGGCACGGGCACCATCAAACCCTCTATCCTGTTTACCGACAGCCTGGAAGGAAAGATCGACTGTTTAGTGAACAAACACAATGTGAAGAAATTCGCCCTGCACGTACATCCTTATGTTGCAGCATTTATTAAAAGCGGAAGATTTCCGCTCAGTTGGAAATGGAAACTGAAATACTCGATGGGTATTAAAGTAATCCCCAATCAAAGTCTGGGCTTTTTGGAGTACAAATTTATCGACTCCGACAAGAATGAACTGGACATGATGGAAGAGAAAGAAATCAAGTAAATAAAAATCCCCGAAGTTTTCAGAACTTCGGGGATTTTTTGTTTAGAACTCCTACGGCTATATCACTACGAGTCACCAATATAATCAGATGTTATTTTGAAGTAATCCGATCAAGACGTTCTCTTAATAAATCATCATACATATATTAGCTTGTCTGTATCCCCACACCGACTTCAACGAAAGTTCCTCTTGTGTTAGCTTATATTGTTTTCGCAACATTTTGACTGTGGCAGACAAATTATTCATAAATACTTCTTTTTATACCATTTCGGGTACAAATTTAATATATTCATTTGATATTATATCAGATAGGGTATATGGCAAGAAGATTTAAGCTCTTTAAATTCGTTCTTTTTCATAGTTACTGTTTTTTAGTTGTTACTTAATTTACAAATACAAACAGACCGGATTCTATGCCCATGGAAATCGGATTGCATGGGCATGAAATTCCGAATGGATGGGCATAGAATCAATTTCGGCATATCTTTGATCGGCTGGTATAAACCAAGGGTCAGAGAAGTATTTAAAACAACCAGGGTCTGTATCACTACAAACCCTGGCTTCTTTTTTGTGTGTCTAATATGTGTAAATATGTGTAAATGTGTTGGGAAAATTCGCTATTGATGGAAAAACTCCAACAGCTTTATCAAGCTGGCTTCCTCTTTCCATTTAATCTTATTTTGTTTTAAGAATGCTTTTAATTTAGTTTTACCGTTATCGCCAAGGGATTTTTCAACTTCTTTCCGTGTAGCTTCAACTATCTTATCTCCAAAGATAAAATAGTATTTCTCAATTAAAGGGAGATCTTTACCTTCTTTCCTCTCCTGTCTCATCCGGGTATAAATCAAATTAGAAACACCGAGTGCCCCAATAGAAACAATCTGGTTTACAGAAGAAGAAGTAGTACTCATACCATAAGCGCCATGTGTATTTTTATTCAATTCATCTAAATCAGCTTTTACTAATTTAACTAAAGCGACACCTTCTTCTGCCTTTATAAAACGGACCAATTCTCCATTCATATAAATAAAAGAAACATCCCCCAATTGAATCATCTCCACATTACGCGGATCAGCTTGCATAACCTTATCACCCTCCAAATAATGTAATGTGCAATTTTGAAGATGCACATTCAATTTCAAGTGCATTGTCTTTTGTTCTTTGGAGAAATAAACTGTTCCATCCACAAAGTCTTCATACAAATAAGGCCACGTTGTTGTTGGAACATAACCAGACGCCGAAACAGTTTCAAACGTACTCATTCCCCACGACATCGAACAAATCAATAATACTAATCTGATAAACCAATTCATATGCATCAAATATTATCAGATAGGAAATACTTGCTCATTTTCGAAAGAGCAAGTATTCCTCCATCCATTATTAATAACCATCATTCTGAACCATATTGGGATTAGCATCCATTTCACTCTTCGGAATTGGTAATGCCCAACGGTAACTTGGGAACTCAATATCTTTAGCATCAGCCGCCCCTTGGTAATCGACACGATGCAAAGATGTTCCGGTACGAGCCATGTCATAAACCAAATGCCCTTCGAAAGCAAGTTCTTTACGACGTTCCAACAAAATATTTTCTAATGTTGCTGTTACAGGCGAAGCACCACGATTAGATGTTATCGTCAACAAATCATCGTCAGCAGTTGCCCCTGCAATAGTTGCACCATGAGCCAATGCTTCCGCACGGTTCAAGTACATTTCCGAAAGACGAAGTACTATAATGTTCGCATAAGACGGCCTTGATGAAGCATCCTTTGCTGCATACTTCGTTGTCCAAAAATGATCAGGAGCCTCTTTATGAGATTTGAATAATTTAAGGCGGACATCACCAGCTTCATACAAATCACGTAAATCAGCAGTAGATGCGACATCGGCATATCCATCCGGATTCGTCATCCAGGAAATATCTTCCCAATACTCGTTATAATAATTTTTATCACTGCCATACACTTCAAAAATAACCTCTCCACCATCTGAAGCATCCTTTCCCCAAACGCTTGGCAATTGGTTTTCTGTAAACATATTAAACAAACCACTATCTATTACTTTGGTGGCATAATCCGCACTTTTTTGCCATTCTCCCATATACAGATAAACTCTTGAAAGTAATCCCCAAATAGCCGGTTTACTGGCAACAGAATAAGGATCTGCGGCATCGTAACGCGTATAATCATCATCCATTAAGCTTTCAGCTTCTAACAAATCTTTTACAACCTGATCAAAACTTTCTGCAACAGTATTACGAGCAGGACGGGCATCTTTATCTACAACCAACGTAATAGCAACTCCCGGGCTTTGTGGAGCATAGGTATAAGGTTGTGCATACGTACGTAACAGATCAAAATAAGATAACGCACGTAAAAACATCGCTTCCGCTTTAATATTATTCAAATCCTGAGTTGTTACATCCGGAGTTTCTTTACCATCTACATTATTAATGACATTATTTGCCTGAGCAATCAAGAAATAAGCATAGGTCCATAGACCTGATGTATTAGAATCCAGATAGACCCAACTATATTCATTTATATATCTTCCGGATGTAAAATCCGTATTTGTCGGGTTTTTAGCATTACCGGAACGCAACTCACAGCTCAACACGAAACCAGCCCCATACCAAGTCCCGTCATTCAAGGCACTATACGCACCAAGTGTCGCTTTGTTTAACGATTCGTAAGTTGACAAAACAGTTTCTGTATCAAGTTCCGTAACAGGATTTTCCGTTAAAAATCCATTACAGGAAGAGAGCCCCAATGTCAACAAAGACAACCCATATATCATTATCTTTTTCATATTCATTTCCTTTTTAATTATTAAAATGTAACATCCAAACCAAATACAAATGATTTTGTCATCGGATAAATACCATATCCCATACCTTTCACGCCACGTTCAGGATCGAAGTAATCCACATCATGGAACGTGTACACGTTCATTCCACTTGCATAAATCTTCAAATTATTAACGCCGATCGATGACAACCATTGTTTCGGTAAAGCATAAGCCAATGTAACGTCCTTTATTCTCACATAGCTACCATTTTCCAAGAAACGTGTCGACACACTTGTGTTCGAACTTGTTGAATTCCATGCAACTGGCTTGGGAGCACAATCTGTATCACCTGGCTGTTTCCAATAGTTCATAGCACTTGCAGACTGATTCATGGACATCTGCTGACCATCCGAATGCAAATAACTATTTTCCCCTATTAATATCTTATTTCCAAATTTTCCTTCCAACTGAACATTCAATGTTATACCCCTCCAAGTTACATCCGTATGGAAACCACCTGTTACTGTTGGCTCCGGACTACCGGCTTTAATATAACGAGCCTGACTAATACGAGTCGTCTTTTCTCCATTCTTGTCCATCCACAAAGCGGCTCCAGTCTCCGGATCTACGCCCTGATAATCACGTAAATAGTATGTAAACAACTTTTCACCTTTAATGTATTTCAATGCAGAATAATCACCATCACCAATCATTTCATCCCCTGCCAAATCTAAGATTTTACTCTTATTATGTGAGATATTGATACCAGCATTCCATTGTACGTCCTTTGTTTCGATTATATTAGCGTCAAACTGGAATTCAACACCGGTATTCCGTAGTGAACCAACATTTTGCATTTGAGAAGTAAAACCTGTAGTTCTTGATAACGGACGGTCAAGTAACATATCCGTCGTCTTACGGGAGTAAAAATCAATACTACCGGAAAAATGTTTCAGGAAATTATAATCAATACCAATATTCCAGGATTTATTCCTTTCCCATGATAAATAATCATTATTCGGAGAATTTAATAAATAACCGGCCACACCATTATAAAGGGCAGCTGCATATTTTGCATACTGCTGGTAATTGTCAATATTATTATTACCATTCACACCATAACTAGCACGTAGTTTCAACAAATCGATATAATCGACATCTTCCATAAAATGTTCGTTATGTATATTCCAAGAGGCACCTATCGAGTAAAAAGTACCCCAAATATTCTCTTTCCCGAACCGAGAACTACCGTCCCAGCGGACTGAAGCCTGCAAATAGTAACGACTCGCATAATTGTAATCCAACACACCAAAGAAAGACATCATTGTACTTGTTTCTTCCCAATGTTCTGCTTTTGGAGACGCTGATGTCTGTGGATAAGGAATACCTCCATCCACATTTGCTGCATATATATAGTCTTGATACCAAGTCCGATGCAATGCTTCCTGACCAACCAAAACGCGATAACTATGATTTTCTAAAAACGTATTTTCATAAGTAGCCGTATTAGACGTAGTCAATAAACGATATTGATTATTATCAGTCTGAGTCGTAGCCACACCATAATTTGTTTCAGGGCTCCAATAACGCATACCTTGTACAAAACTCATTTCTGCAGAGTTAGTCGTTTTAACAACCAAACCTTTTATCGGAGTCCACTGCAAATACATATTTCCATTAAAACTATATTTTTTTGCATATTGCTTGTCATACTCAGCTGTCGCCCTTGGATTCGTATTGCTATTTTCTGGAATATTCAACGAATGGCTACCATCCTCATTATAAGGATTTGTCCAAGGCTGAATAGTCATTCCTGCAAAAATAGGATTGGTATAATACAAATCCTGCATAGCAACGTCTTCACTATTTGAATAACCGACATTCACACGAACACCAGTCTTCAAATATTTATTCAATTCATGATCCACATTTACACGTGCTTGAATCCTTTCAAATTTAATTCCATAAAATACACCTTCATTTTTATGATAGGAAGCAGAGCTAAAGTAAGAAGTCTTGTTACTTCCCCCTGTTGCTGAAATTTCATATTCTTGCATATTTCCAGTACGCGTAAAATGATCTATCCAATCAGTCATTGGTTGCTGCAACATACTCTGCGGATAATAATAAGACCCCAATTCAGGATCATCAGGATTATAGCCGGCATTGATAAGTGCATCACGACGGAATGTCCAAAGTTCCTGACCATTCATCGCACGATAATTATTATCATTCGCCAAAGAAGAAACACCATATTTTGCACGAGCTGTAAAACGGCTTTTTCCTTCTTTTCCTGACTTCGTTGTAACCAAAATAACACCGTTTGCCGCACGTGAACCGTAAACAGAGGCGGCAGCGGCATCCTTCAATACTGTAATGCTTTCTATATCATTCGGATTAATCATAGACAAAGCATTTGAGGTATTTGTAAAAGTACCCTGTTCCCCTGACATAACAGCGACACCATCAACAACATATAGAGGTTCATTGCCTGCATTAATTGAACTGATACCGCGAATACGGATTTCAGAGTTAGCACCAGGCTGACCGGAATTAGAAGTTATCTGAACACCTGCCATCTTACCTGCCAACATCTTATCAAAAGAAGAAGCTGTCAATTCTGAAAGTTCCTCACTTGAAACGGAAGTGATAGAACCAGTTTTAGCTTCCCGACGTGTTGTCCCGTAACCAACAACAACAACTTCGTCCAATATCCTATTATCCCCGGCCAATGTTATTGTCATTTGACCAGATTGTATTTTTACCTGCTGACTCACCATTCCGACAAAAGAAATTAACAGAGTCCTTGCAGAACTCGGTAA
>NZ_QREV01000082.1 GCF_003363715.1 Parabacteroides acidifaciens | reverse complement strand
ATCATGAAAACAACCCCTCTCCCCCTCATCCTCCTCCTCTCCCTCCTCCTCCTTGCCCCAACCGCCAAGGCGGAAGGACAAGATAAAACCAACTGGCAAGACGAAAACGTTCTTGCCAATGTCTCCGTCGGTACCGACGACTCGTCCACAGACGTCCAGGTCACCATCACCAACAACGACACCCTCTACACCATCAAGACCGCCCTCGGCCTCGCCTGGATCGCAAGAATCACAAACACCGGCTCCGTCTACAAGGAAAGCAGCACAGACAACCAGTTCAACCCCCACCAGAAAGGCTTTAAGAACTGCACCGTCGAGCTCTCTACCTCACTCACCAACGACACCATTGACCTCTCCGGGTACTACTGGACGCCGATAGGAAATAGTTCACCTATCCCTTTCTACGGAACCTTCAACGGCAACCACAAGGTGGTAACGGGGCTGAAGATAGATATAGATGATACAAGCAATAATATATATGCCGGCCTGTTCGGTTGCCTACAGGGCGACGTCCGCGACCTGGGAATCCAAGTCGCTGCGGCAGGGATAAAGGTAAAAGGCAAGGGTGTTACTGCCGGCACCTTAGCTGGTTATAATAAAGGCACCATACAAAACTGCTTCGCCATAGGAGAAAGTAACGCCGTCATAGATGTGGAATCAACTCTCGGTGAAAAGCTGGGCGGCCTTATAGGTGAGAATTCCGGAGGAAATATCATGAATTGCTATGCGACCCTCGATATACAAGGGACTTTAAACGGTTACACTGCAAATATCGGCGGCCTTGTCGGATATATCGATGGAGAAAGTAACATCAGCCATGTATATGCCACAGGAAAGATAAAAGCAACCGGACAGAGTTTTTCTCAAATGGGCGGTGTGGTAGGTTATATAGACAATAGCACCCTCTCCCACGCCCTCGCCGCAAACAATGAGATAACCGCGACGAACACCACAACGAGTGACTTCTTAGGCCGTATTTGCGGATATGTATATGCTTATAATACCCATTGCGACACCGCCACCTGCTACGCCTCCACCAAAATACGGATGAACTACAAGGTGACAGGCGTCGGTGAAGACTCAAACGGCAAGTACCTCGACGGCATCAACGCCGATACCGACACCGACCTCGGCGAGCTCTTCCCGACAGGCGACGACGCAGTTTGGGAATACAGCAGCAGCAACACCGGCAACCTCCCCATCCTCAAAGGCTTCAACAGCAACTTGCAAGGCACGACCGCAAAGGCCGACGTCTTCGACAGCCCGTTGGACCTTGCGGACCTCACGGCCAACAGCGGCACAACCCCTACAAACGAAACCCAGACCTTCGTCACCGACTCCCTCATCTTCTCCAACACCGAAGGGTGGATACACAAGCAAGGGACAGACGGACAAAAAGCCGCCTTCAGTGGCCGCGTAAAAGGCACGGGCACGGGCGTACAACTTGCCATTAAGACAGATACGGCGGCGGTGCTTAGCTTTAAAGACGGGACGGAGTTGACAGGGCCTTCCGTTGACTACGCGTCTGCTATCAGAATATGTAAAAGCCAGACCGAAGGGAAGGCGACCTACGTCACCTTGCGCTCCGAAGGGACGGTGACGGTGAAAGGAAGTGAGAGCAGTAACCAATATGCGCTTAGCCTGGAATCCTGCACATGCCACTTCGACCCGAAGAACCGCTTCCTGTTCTATGGAAACATCAATAATATTTCCAGTGGCTTACGTGATATAATAAGTTGGAAGTGGGACTCTGCCCCGAAGTCAAACATCACCGTCAATTGGGACGGAGGATACGTCACAATACCGTGCGGCAACGAGAACTCGTATATAAAATTCGCCACCAACCCCGGCGGCGACAACATAACCGTAAGGGTCGGCAAGGACTTTCAAAAAGGACAGCTGGGCGATAAAACCGGAAACTTTGTCAGCACCTTCAACTTCGTAAATTCGGAAACGAGAGTATCCACCTCATATTACGATATGACAAGCGCCGGCGACAAAGGCACAGCCGACAACCCCTATGTCATCGACCTCGCCGCCCTGTCCACCAACGCAAATGCCGCCGACAGCGGCTATACCTACACCGACACCGACGACCGGAAGATCGTCACGCTCGGTTGCGCAAACAGCATGACCGAGGCCTATTACAGCATAGAGAATAAGGCCGCCAACAACGCCCACATCCTCCTGACCTCTGCCGACGGCCTCACGACGCCCCTCTCCCTGAAAGCCCGCTCCGGCAGCTTCGTCGACAGCCTGCAAGTCCCCGCCGAGGCAGACTGGACGCTGAAGGGCGACACCCTCAAAGCCTCCTACGTCGAAGTCAGCGGTGGGCTAAAGCTGGACGGGCCGGTGACGGTGGAGAATACGGTAATGACCGGAAACAATAATTACGCACTGAAAGTCTTAGCAGGCGGTTCGGTCACGGCTGGTGACGTGCTGAAAGCGTATATAACAGGAACAGGTTCAACCGCTATCTACACTAACTATGAAGGGACCTTCACCATTGACAGCGAAGGCAAGGTTTATGCCTACGGACAAGGCCAAGGATACTACGGCAATATTTCGATTAACCCGGGCGGCATACTGCGATCGGCTGGTAGTTCTACGGCTTCAACTATTACTAATGTTCCCGTTATTGTATGGAAGTTTACCCATAAACCTAAAACGGAACTGGTAGCCAAGCACGAAAACGAAGAAATCCGGTTCACCCGTGAGATGTTCGGCAAGTATCTCGACGAGGCCCACCTTTTTGCAGCCTACGTGACGGCGGATGCCGAATACAAACTTTACCAGGAAGGCAAAGGAGAACCGTTGATCGGGACTTCGTTGTCGTCGAATGATGGTAGGGATATAGTAGAGGTCTTCTCGACTACCGCCGGAAGAGCTACAAACTATGAGAACGTGGGAAACAAGGCGCCCGACCCAAGCGGGGACATAACCATTACAGAGTCAAAGAAATATACAGACAGCAGCGGGGAACATGAGTATAATAACATTCTGGTAAATACCCGGGTCTCGCTACTCAAAGTAGGAAAAACGAATGGGAACTCCTTTAATATAGCGGTAAGCGGCATCAAAGCGGATAGCTTGGTAGTAGAAGGTTGGATTACTTTGTCCTTGAATCATGACAATACGCTCGACTCCATTGCTGTTGCAGAGGGAGGATCTTTGAGTTTTTCGGGAGCAAGCAACACCGGTACGCTTACCTGCTCGAAGGGCGTCATAAACAGAGGAACATTCAAAGATCGCACCGGACTGATTACTTCCGCCACAGTACCATTAACCGGTGGAGACGTCATTATCACCCCGAAAATATCCGGTAATGCCGAAGTTCCGGCTGGAAGTACGACAGTACTGACGGCAACGGCCAGTCTTGCGTCGGAAGGGACCTCTCCCTCCCCAACTCTGGCTTACACTTGGTATGAATGGAAGAATGACCATTGGGGTGAGCTGAATGACGGTATAGACAACACCAACTCAAGCTATTCCCTCGGTGCCGGCAAATACCGGTGTATGGTAACGGTGACACTAAGAGACGTCATGTTTAAATCCACGGGCCCCACTGTCACAACCCTATTAACCAGCTTCTTCACCGTCACCGAGAAGTCCACGCCTCCGGCCCCTCCCGTGGTCATCCCGACCTACTACACCGTCACCCTGCCCGCCGTGGAAGGTGCGACCTTTAGCCGTGCAACCGGCGAGACGACAGTGGAAGAGGGTACGAACTTCACGTTCTCGATCACCCTCGATGCCGACTACGACCAGTCCGTTCCGGTCGTCACCACCAGCCGGGGCGAGACGATAGAGCCGCGTGCCGGCGACGGCCGATATGTGGTGCGCGACATCCAGGAAGACGTCGTCATCACCGTCACCGGCATCCGCCGCAACGACGACCCGACCGCCAATGCCGCCGTCACGCCCGACGCCGTCCGCCTGTGGACCGCCTCCGGCCAGCTGCACATCAGCACGCCCGTAGCTGCCGACCTGCGCATCTACACCTTCGACGGCAGCCTCCTCCGCTCCCTCCGCCTCCCTGCCGGCGAGACGGTGATGGAGGCACCCGCCGGGCCTTGCATCGTGGTTGTTGGGGACCAGAGGTTCAAGGTGGCGAGGTGAATGAGAGGAATTGTGAATTATGAATCAGCGTGTCATTGCGGGTCAAGCCCGCAATGACACGCTAAAAGGGGCGTACCTCGGTCTTAGCCCTGTAGGGTAGGGTGTCCAAAACCATGTCCCCCCAATCTAAGCCCTTTTCAGTGTTTTAATTCTTTTATATACAAGATTATCAGTAAGATTAATCTTTTTCCATTGTTCAATATCAGCCATATATATCTTCTCCAAAGCCCTCTTGAAGTCAAAAGTTCTTCGTTTGTCTTCATGAATTTGTGTATGTAATGGTAGATATAAGACAAATGGTGTTACGCCGTTAAGTAGATTAGGTGACCTCTTTTGCTTGTAGGTTCCAAAGATGGATTCAATAATATCAGAAGAAATATTCCATGTTAGCTCTTTATTTAATAGTTTGGCGTGTTCTTGCATGAGATATAGACTGATATTTTCAGCCAGTTTTCTCATTCTTCCATTTCCCTGATAGAGTTCTTTTAGGATATATTTTCTACAAAACAGAACTGTATCACCTGATAATCCTTTATGTTTGAGTTCCTGTTCCAACGATTTTACACAAGACATAACAGAAGAGAACTCATCTATAAATGACGCATATGTGTGAATGAACGAGAATGTATCCTTTTCTTTATCGGTGAGTTTATGAAAGTTTTCCAACATATTACTTGACCATTTTGCCACATCCGAAAGATTTAAGAAACGAGCTATAGTCCGTAACTTAGGAGGAAGCAGGTAAGCAATAGGTTTCATCACATCTCTGAATTTGGCATTCGCCAGAGACTTCATATAAGAATTGAATTCATCATCTTTCTTATAAAGCCGTTCCAAAAACATACCTAAAGTATGACTTATGTCACGAATTTGAGTGTAGGAACCCAAGCGTATGCCGCTGTTCATAACGCTGGCGTTATCACTTATGACATATTCTATTGCATGCCCCACTTTACCTTCCATTTCTTTCAGTTTGTCACAAACTCCCCGTGAATTCCAACTGGAGGCAACATGCAGACCCAATACATGTACATCGGAATGCAACAGCGGATGTCCAGGATGGGAAGCCGGCGTACCTAAAGTTATAAGTAGCTTTTCACTCCCCATCATCATACTTTCGTCGACAATCGCAGCTAAATTATCTGTTTGGAGGAATTCTGATGGTGAGTGATAGACGTAATAGCCGCTTTTCTTAACCCAATTTTCGATTGAATTGCGATTGGGCAAGGACTTGAAGTTCCAACCCAGAAGATCATTCAATGTTGATAATATGGATACTATTTTCTCGAAACCACAGTGAAGTTTATCATAAAGAGTAACGCTTAAAGACACTATAAATTCAGGGTATTTATGTCGTTCAATAGGTCGGAGATTAATTGTTCTTGATTTTGAGAGTCGGATGTGCTCTGTTCGTCTTTTTTTTAAGTTCTTTCTGTGACTTTTGATATTTCTCTTTGAGAGTAGAATATTTCTTTTCCGATTTCAATAGTTGCTTTTGAGATTCGGATAACGCTCGCTTTAAGCGAATTATCTCGGAGGATTCTTGAGAAGACTTACTTTGTGACATAAATACGCTGATTTAATTTATGCTACAAAGATAAGTCTTTTATATCATTTTTAGGTACATGGTTTTGGACACCCTACCTGTAGGGGCGCTGGGACAGGCAGTTACTACCAGCCGATATAAACATGCTTCAAGCCCTGTAAGTATTCTCCTTTATCATCTCCTTTATAAGCAGCATTACTTTCGGATGGCTAAGCGGAATGCCGTCCAGGATTTCCATGATCTCACCGGTGCTGACGGAGAAGTCCGCATCGTCCGACTGATATTCGAAAGAGACGTTGACCGTCGGATTGCCCGTAATCAGCATCGCAACTGTCCCCGGCAGGTCGCCCCAGGGCGGACAGTCGATATTGTCCGAACGGAAACGGGCCGTTACCTCCGTTCCCTTTCCCGGCTCGGAAGTGATCGTGACGGAGCCGCCCGTCTGCTCGGCGTTCTGGATCAGGAAAGGGATACCGAGGCCCACTTTACGCGTCGTCCGCGTGGTGTAGAACGGGTTCGTGACACGGGCCAGCGTCTCGCGGTCCATCCCGCAGCCATTGTCGGTGATGCGGATGACGATCTCGCCGTTTCCTACATATATATATAGCTTTATTTCCGAAGCGTTCGCCCGGATACTGTTCGCGGTGATATCGGTGATATGGAAAGATAGATTATTCATGTTGTCTGAATCGTGTAGCCGTTTTCCCCACGGAAAGCCATGGCCAGATGTGAGAATGTGAGCGCATCGGCTTTCAGCAGGGCGTATTTTGTTCCGATCTGCCCGGGGTAATGCGCATCGGAGGCGGCGTAGCGGACATAGCGGCTAAGATATGTATGAAGGGCGGCAAGCTGCTCGTATCGCCCCCGGTCGTTATACTCGATGGCATCCAGCGGCAGGGAGGGATCGATGAACCCCAACTGGCTGATCAGGCTGAACGAAGGGCGTTCCACATGTGCCGCGACGAACAGCCCGCCCAGCCGCCGGACCTCCGCCGCAATCTGCTCCACACGCTGGTCGAGAGCGGAAATGAGCAGATACGGGGCTTCGCCAAGTATCTCACCCTGACTGTTCACCCAGACCTGGTCACCAAAGCGTTCGGGATCGTTCGGGACGGACGGCAGGTGGGCATCGAGATATTCCTGGAAGGCGGCACGGGCCTCATCGTCGGCAAAGAGGGCGACGCAATGCGCCTCCTCGCGGGTGGTGACTTCCGCTCCGGCAAAGACCGTCAATCCCCTCTCCTTTCCCAACGCCTGGATGGCGGGACATTGCAGCGTGCTGTTATGGTCCGTGATGGCGATTGCGTCCAGGCCCTGCGCAAGGGCGGTGTCCACAATCCGCTCCGGACTCATCTCTAAGCTTCCGCAAGGCGAAAGGCAGGTATGGATATGCAAGTCTACCCGGTATTCGTTCATGCCTTGTGCAACAGTTGATAGATTCTGCCGTTTGCCTCGAATGCGGAAAGCGTAGTTCCTAACAGCGGTACATCCTCTTCTTTCCCTTTTGCCAACGTCTCTTCGTCCGGCACGGCCCCGTTTACGATCAGGACGGCGGCGGCATCTTTCAGCGTGGCGACAGCCAGGATGTTCTGGTGGGTCTGCATCGTAATCCAGAGCATTCCTTCTTCCATATGTCCCATTACATCACTCAGCAGATCACTGGTGTAGCCGCCGGATATCTCCACAGCTAACCCGGCCTCGCCGCAAAACACCGTCAAACCCAACTCACGTACTAAATCACTGACCTTCATATTTAGCTCCTTTCTTATAACAATCTTTATTCAGACGATCCTTCCCCCAGGTCTTTTCGATCAGGCGGAAGGCGTGTTCCTTATCCAACTTACCGTGCTTTTCCATGTTGCGCTGCATGAAGACACAACTGCTGAACTGGGCTTCGTGGCGGACAATGTCCTCTGCCAACGCCTGGCAGTTAGGCGAACCGCAAGCACCACAGTCGATGCCCGGCAAGTAACACATCAGCTTGCGCACCTGTTCCATCTTGCTCAATACTTCCTCGATATTGCCTTCGAACTTCAACTTCGGGTTAGGTTCGAGCGGTCGGATCGTGATATGTTGCTTCAGGTAAGCCAACGCCTCTATCCGGTCGGAATAGATCAGCGGCGCCTTGTCGCGCTTCATCGAACGCTTCATAACCCGCTCGGCCGTCAGGAAACGGTTGGCCACGGCCAGCACGCCGCCGGCACAGCTACGGTCGCAGGCGCGAAGTTCGAGGAAGTCCACGTTGCGCACTTCGGTCGTCGTCTCCATCCGTTCCAGAAATTCGATGACATTATGTATCTCGTCGATCGCCAGGCAGCGGCCGGAGAATTGTTTGGCTTCGCCCCCGGTCTGGCTCCAGCGCATTTCCTTCTTGGTCAATGCCGGCGGGAGGACGCATTCCGGCTTATAGTCTTTCGGGCGGTTCTTCAGGATATGATATACCTTATTATATAGGGTGTCCATATTGATCACGCCTTTGATCGTGGACGAATAGCCTTCCGCCCCTTTCAACGCAGCGATCTTCGCGGCACAGGGCGTCACGTAGAAGATACCGATCTCGTCGGAGAGGAAGCCGTCTTCTTCCAATACCTTATGATAGTAAGTAGCCGTCGCGTTGACCGGCGACTTGACCAGCAGGATATTGTCGACCAGCGCCGGGAAGCGCACCTGTATCAGCCGGACAATAGCCGGACAGAAAGAACTGATCACGGGCTTTTCCTCCGCCTGCTCCATCTGCCGGAGCATCTCGCGGTGGATCATATCTGCCGTAAACTCGACCTGATAGACGTGCGTAAAGCCTAACTCGTAGAGCGCACTGAATATTTCCTCCTCCGTCTTATATTTGGAGAACTGCCCGATAAAGACCGTCGGGACCAGTACGACACGAGCTTTGTAATCGAATATCTTCTGAAAGTCGTCCTGCTCCACGTAGATCGCTTCCGCCGGACAGGCTTTCAGGCATTCGCCGCAGTCCACACACCAATCCTTCCGAATGGAGGCTTTCCCGTCGCGGATGCGGACGGCTCCCGTCGGGCACTTTGTCATGCAGTGAGTACAGCCGACACAGCGCTCCTCCTCTATCTTTAATGCGTGATAAAACTTTGTCTCTTCCATGGCTTAGTTGTTTTTCATGGCGAAATAGGTCAGCATACGAACGGTCGTGCCTTTCCCTACTTTGCTTTCTATCGTTAACTCGTCTACATTCTTCTTCATATTGGGCAGTCCCATTCCGGCACCGAAGCCCATCTCGCGCACGGCGGGCGACGCCGTCGAGTAACCTTCCTGCATCGCCTGGTCTATGTCAGGAATGCCGGGCCCTTCGTCCTGCAACAGAAGGCCGATCTTGTCTGCATCGATATCCGCCTGCACCGTCCCGCGCCAGGCGTGGGCCACCACGTTGACTTCGGCTTCGTACAAGGCGACCACCACCCGCTTGATCACGCGCGGGTCGACAGACAATTGCTTCAACACTTTCTTTATCTGGCTTGAAGCATAGCCGGCTTTCGAGAAGTTTCCTCCTTCCAGTTCAAATCTGAATTGCATATCCGCACCTCCTTCGTTTTAATAGACCGGCAGAAGACCGCGACTATACAGTTCACCCACTGCGTGGTACATGGAATGGTCCGTCTCCATCAGGATCATATCGTTCTCCGCCGCCAGTTGCAGCATGTCCGGTGTGATCTTCTTCCCCCGCACGAACAGGATGCAGGGAATATCCGCCATCTCTGCCGTCCGTATCGTCTGCGTATTACACAGGCCGGTGACGAGAAGCACGTCGCTACAGTCTGTCGTCAGGACATCACTCATCAAATCGCTGGCGAAAGCGCATTGCACCTCATAATCCTCCCGGTCGCCTCCACAGACGACTGTCGCGTCGGTAAGTGCTTTTATCTGCCGTATCTTCATACTATATAAAGGTTATATTTGCCGGGACAATGTAAGAAATAGTTATAACTTTGCAAGCGAAAAGAAGCAGAAACTTTACATTAAATTCGTAATAATATGGGTGTAGTAATCGGTATTGATGTGGGAGGCAGCACGACTAAGATCGTCGGGATAGAAAACGAGGCTATTAAATCGCCTATGTTCGTCAAGGCGACCGATCCGGTCACATCTCTGTTCGGCGCATTCGGCAAATACATCTACGACAACGGGATCACGCTGTCCGAAATAGAAATGGTGATGCTGACCGGCGTGGGAAGCGCCTATATAGACCAACCGCTATACGGCCTGCCGACAGCCAAGGCCGACGAGTTTATGGCGAACGGCCTCGGCGCCCGATACGCCATCCCGCAGGAAAACCTGATCGTGGTGAGCATGGGTACCGGTACTTCCTTCGTGAAGGTGGAAGGACAGCAGATCCGGCATATCGGCGGACTCGGTGTCGGAGGCGGAACCCTGCTGGGCTTGTCGCGCCTGCTCCTGAAGACACAAGACATTCATCTGATTGCCGAAATGGCGCAAAAGGGAACGTTGATCAACATCGACCTCCAGATACAGGACATCTGTAACCGACCGCTGCCGGACCTGCCATTAGATGCCACGGCTTCCAACTTCGGAAAGGCGGACGGCAATGCGTCGCCCGAAGACATCGCATCCGGCATTATCCACATGGTCCTGCAATCCATCGGCCAAGCAGCCTTCCTGGCGTCTCTGAACAGTTCGATCAAAGATTTCGTGCTGATCGGCAACCTGACACAACTGCCCCAATGCAAGGAAGTCTTTCCGAAGATGGAAAAAATGTACGGTGTCCGTTTCCTGATCCCCAAGTATTCGGAATACCGGACGGCTATAGGTGCCGCCCTGACCTATATCAACCGGTCGACAATCTATCCGGTCAAGTAGGGTAACAGCCCTGCACCCGTAAAAAGTTTCATAGTAATGAAACTAAAGTTTCTCCTTGGTGGAACAAAAGTTTCTCCGGCATGAAACTAAAGTTTCACCTTGACGAAACAGGTGAAACTTTTTAAGGAATTTTCAGATATATGCAGGGCGCCTGTAAAAATAATAGGGGCCCGATGGGCGCGGATGATAATTTATGCCTATCTTTGGTAGCATTAAACCAAATTAATAATATCATGTTTGCAAAAGAAACTTATATCGCCCGCAGGGCTAAATTGAAACAGACGATAGGTTCCGGCCTGCTGTTGTTTCTGGGTAACGACGAGTCCGGTATGAATTATGCCGATAACACATATCATTTCCGCCAGGACTCCACTTTTCTGTATTTCTTCGGACTCCCCTACGCTGGGCTGTCCGCCATTATCGATATAGACAACAACCGCGAGATTATCTTCGGAGACGAGTTGACCATCGACGCAATCGTTTGGATGGGCACGCAACCGACGCTGAAGGAAAAGAGCGAAGCGGCCGGTATCACTGAAGTGCGTCCGTTCAACGAAATCGAGGCTTACCTGAAGAATGCTCAGCAGAAAGGCCAGCCGGTTCATTACCTGCCGACTTACCGTGCCGAGCATCAGATCAAGCTGTTCCAATGGTTAGGCGTTGTTCCGGGAGCTGAAAAGCCATCTGTTCCGTTCATCATGGGCGTTGTCAACCAGCGTAATTATAAGAGCGAAGAAGAGATTGCCGAGATTGAGAAAGCATGTATCGTGACTGCCGACATGCACTTAGCTGCCATGCGTACCGTTCGTCCGGGTATCCGCGAATGTGAAGTGGCCGCCGCTGTTGCGGAAGTGGCTTACGCTAACAACTACGAGCTCTCCTTCCCGATCATTGCGACGATCAACGGACAGACGTTGCACAACCATGACCATAGCAATATGATCAAGAGCGGCGATATGTTGCTGCTCGACGCCGGTGCCGAAACGGAGATGGGATATGCCGGCGATATGTCGTCCACGATTCCGGCGGACTCCAAGTTTACGACCCGCCAACGCGAGATTTACGATATCCAGGTGGCGTCCCACGAAGCAGCCGTTGCAGCTTTGCGTCCGGGCGTTCCTTTCGTCGATGTCTATGAACTGTCCTGCAAGGTGATTATGGAAGGCCTCAAAGACCTGGGCTTCGTAAAGGGCGACCCGATGGAAGCAGTGAAAGCCGGTGCCCATGCGATGTTTATGCCTTGCGGACTGGGCCACATGATGGGGCTGGATGTCCACGACATGGAAAACTTGGGCGAAGTATATGTCGGCTATGACGGCCAGCCCAAGAGCACGGAGTTCGGCCGCAAGTCTTTGCGCCTGGGCCGCAAGCTCGAACCGGGCTTTGTCCTGACGATCGAACCGGGTGTCTATTTCATCCCCGAACTGATGGACTTGTGGAGAAGCCAGAACAAGTTTACAGAGTTTATCAACTACGAAAAGCTGTTTACTTACAAAGACTTCAGCGGCATCCGCAACGAAGAGGACTATCTGATCACAGAGAATGGGGCCCGCCTGTTAGGTAAGAAGATTCCTATTCATGCAGAAGATGTGGAAGCTTTAAGATAAGTTTATGTATTCAGACAAGAAAAACATCCAGCAGCTCGTAGCGCTGCTCATCGAGCATAACATTAAGAAAATAGTTTTGTGTCCCGGTAGCCGCAACTCGCCTATCGTGCACACGCTTGCCAACCATCCGTTTTTCTCCTGTTATCCGGTGACGGACGAACGGAGTGCGTCGTTCTTTGCCCTCGGGTTAGCGTTGCATGGCGGACAGCCGGCAGCCATCTGTTGTACATCGGGCAGTGCGCTGCTGAACATCCATCCGGCTGTGTCGGAAGCCTTCTACCAGCAAGTGCCACTGGTTGTAATCTCGGCTGACCGTCCCGGTGCGTGGATCGGACAGATGGACGGGCAGACGCTTCCGCAACCGGGTGTTTTCGGCTCGCTGGTCAAGAAGTCCGTTAACTTGCCGGAGATACATACCGACGAAGACGAGTGGTATTGCAACCGCCTGATCAACGAAGCCTTGCTCGAACTGAACCATCACGGGAAAGGACCGGTACACATCAATGTACCGGTTTCCGAACCCCTGTTCCGCTTCACGGCAGAGGAGTTGCCCAAGGTGCGCGTCATCACCCGCTACCAGGGGCTGAACGTCTACGACCGTGAGTACGGCGGACTGATCGAGCGGCTGAACAACTACAACCGCCGCATGATCATCGCCGGACAGATGAGCCTGATCTATCTCTTCGAAAAGAAAATCTCCAAACTGCTCTATAAGCATTTCGCCTGGCTGACGGAACATACCGGGAACAAGACTGTTCCGGGCATACCGGTAAAGAACTTCGACGCAGCCCTCTACGCCTTGCCGGAGGAGACGCAGGAGAAGATGGTGCCAGATCTGGTGATTACCTATGGCGGACATATCGTGTCGAAGCGCCTCAAGCAATTCCTGCGCAAACATCCGCCCCGCGAACACTGGCACGTCTCGCTCGACGGCGAAGTGGCGGACCTCTACGGCTCGCTGACGACAGTGATCGAGATGGACCCGTTCGAGTTCCTTGAAAAGATCGCCTATCTGTTGGAGAACCGGACGACGGAGTTCCCGCGCGTTTGGGAAAACAATACCCGAAACCTGCCGGAACCGGAGTTCGCCTATTCGGAGATGGCGGCTATCGGAGCGCTGATCAAGTCGCTTCCTGCGCCTGCGGCCTTGCACTTAGGAAATAGTTCGACTGTACGCTATGCACAGCTTTACACGCTTCCGGAAGAGGTCGAAGTCTGCTGCAATCGCGGGACAAGTGGTATCGAGGGCTCGCTCTCGACTGCCATCGGCTACTCCGTCTGCTCGGACAAGCTGAACTTCGTGGTACTTGGCGACCTGAGTTTCTTCTATGACATGAACGCTCTTTGGAACGTCAACTACGGATGTAACCTGCGCATTCTCCTGCTCAACAACGGAGGGGGCGAGATATTCCAGGCCTTACCCGGTCTGAAAATGGAGGACAAGACACACCGCTTTGTCACCGCCACGCATAAGACCTCCGCCAAAGGCTGGGCCGAAGAACGAGGCTTTGCCTACTTCCCCGTGCACAACGCCGAAGAACTAACAGAAGCCATGACAACCTTCACACAGCCTACGCCTTACAGCCAACCGATGCTGATGGAGGTATTTACGGATGCAGCGGAAGATGTGCGGCTGCTCAAAGAGTATTATCATCAACTAAAACAACAAAAAGCAAACAATTCATAATTCGTAATGAGAGAATGGACAACAATCAAAGAATATGAAGATATCCTATTCGATTTCTACAACGGGATTGCCCGTATAACTATCAACCGTGAACGCTATCGCAATGCTTTCACTCCGACGACGACAACAGAGATGAGCGATGCTCTGTATATCTGCCGCGAACGCCCCGATATTAACGTAATCGTGCTGACAGGCGCCGGCGACACAGCCTTCTGTGCCGGAGGTGATATGAATGTGAAAGGCCATGGCGGTTATATCGGCAAAGACGGCGTAGCCCGCCTGAACGTGCTCGATGTGCAGAAGCAGATACGCTCGATCCCGAAGCCGGTGATTGCGGCGGTAAACGGTTTTGCAATCGGCGGCGGCCATGTGCTGCACGTAGTCTGCGACCTGACGATCGCTTCCGAAAATGCGATCTTCGGACAGACCGGACCTCGTGTGGGCAGCTTCGATGCCGGATTCGGTTCTTCTTACCTGGCCCGTATCGTCGGACAGAAGAAGGCACGCGAAATCTGGTTCCTCTGCCGCAAATACAATGCACAGGAAGCACTCGACATGGGATTGGTAAACAAAGTCGTACCCTTGGATAAGCTCGAAGACGAATACGTCGGCTGGGCCGAAGAGATGATGCTGCTCAGCCCGCTCGCCCTCCGCATGATCAAAGCCGGCCTCAACGCCGAACTGGACGGGCAAGCCGGAATCCAGGAGCTTGCCGGCGACGCCACCATGCTCTACTACATGACCGACGAAGCCCAGGAGGGCGGCAAGGCCTTCCTCGAGAAACGCCGTCCCCGCTTCGAGGATTATCCTAAATTTCCGTAAGCCGATTTCTTAACTATCAACTAAACATAACAGAATGGAACAACTATCCAACCAACAGGATTATCGCTTGTGGCTTACCGAACTAAAAGCCAACATTCGGAAAAGCCAAATCAAAGCTGCTATAGCAGTGAACAGCGAACTAATCCGTCTTTACTGGAACCTTGGCGAACAAATTGTAGAAAAGCAGCAAGCTTCCCAATGGGGAAGCGGGTTCATAGAACAGCTAAGCAAAGACTTACAGGCTGAATTCCCTGATATAAAGGGACTGTCTGCCAGTAATCTCAGAAGATGTAAACAGTTTTATCTGTTTTATTGTCAAGTGAACCCAATATGCGCACAAGTTGTGCGCGAATTAGAAGCGAGCTTTTTGTTTGAAATTCCGTGGGGACATCATGTCTTACTCCTCGGCAGAATCAAATCCTTAAAAGAAGCCCTTTTCTACATCCATAAAACCGTAGAGAACGGTTGGAGTCGTGCCATTCTGGAATACCATATTGAAAAAGGCCTGTTCCATCAACAAGGGAAGTCTATCAACAATTTCACAAAGACACTCCTTCCCCCACAAAGCGAGCTGGCAAATGAACTGCTAAAAGATCCTTACCATTTTGATTTTCTCCAACTATCCAATAAAGCAATAGAACGAGATATCGAAAACGGACTTGTTCAACAAATCTCCCAATTTCTGCTTGAATTAGGAAAAGGCTTTGCTTATATGGGCCGCCAATATCTTCTTAAAGTTGGAAAGAAAGACTATTATCTGGATCTTTTATTCGTGCGATTTGTTTATACCAAAACCATAAGTTCTCTTATGGGTGGGTATAGGGCAGTTCAGGCTGCCTAACTATG
>NZ_QREV01000081.1 GCF_003363715.1 Parabacteroides acidifaciens | reverse complement strand
CGTAGTTCTTGAAGGACTATGAACAAAAAACACTTTTGTGAAAGACACAATTTATGAAAAACACAAAGTGCCAATTCAGAGAAACGTGAATTATTATCAATTTATTAATCAATCTGGTGTTATTATGACAAAAGATTTTAAACGCTTTTATGTATCGAGAGCGATGTTCTTAGGAGCTTCAATGTTTCTGGCATCTATCGGGATGGCATCTGCAAATCCATCTATCGGTACATTAGGTTCTGTAGAACCTACTCCGATCGTTGCTTCTCCGCAACAAGCAAAACACAGTATTAAGGGTGTAATTGAAGATGCACTGGGTCCCATCGCCGGTGCCAATGTAGTAGAAAAAGGGACAACTAATGGTACGATTACCGATATGGACGGTAATTTCACATTGGAAGTATCTTCCAATTCGATTCTTGTTGTTTCTTATATTGGTTACAAGGATCAGGAAATCCCCGTAAACAATCAGTCCTCATTCAAGATCAAGCTGATCGAAGACTCACAGGCTTTGGAAGAAGTGGTAGTTGTAGGTTACGGTACACAGAAAAAGGTGAACTTGTCGGGATCCGTGTCAACCATAAACGTTGCAGAATTAACAGAAAGCCGCCCAATCACCAACGTTTCCCATGCATTGGCAGGTCTTGCAGCCGGTGTAAACGTACAAGGTACGGCCAATCAGCCGGGTAACGACAATGCGTCGATCAAGGTTCGCGGTCAAGGTACATTGAATGACTCTGCCCCGTTAGTTATCATCGATGGTGTCGAAGCAGGCATTAATACCGTCAATCCTCAGGATATCGAATCGATGACCGTATTGAAAGATGCTGCCTCTTCAGCAATTTACGGTTCTCGAGCTGCCAACGGTGTCATTTTGATCACGACAAAGCAAGGTAAAGCCGGTTCTATCAAATTAGACTATAACGGTTACGTCTCATTTACCTCCCCGGAAATTCCAAGTTCGATGGATCCAGTATCAGATTATGCCACCTACATGGAGTTGATCAACGAAGGATACGGAAACTCGGGATTAAAGAAACAATTCTCGCAAGAGATTATCGACGAATGGCGTGCCGATGGCGGAAAAGATCCACTCAGATATCCGAATACCAACTGGTTGGATGAGACATTCAAAAATTCAACTTCACACAACCATGTGATCTCAATGAGCGGCGGTAGCGATAAAATTCGTTTCTATTCTTCATTCGGTTATCAGAAAAATCCGGGTGTCATGGAAAACACTTCATACGAGAAGTATAACGGACGTGTCAACATCTCCGCCGATGTGAAACCTTGGCTAAACTTAGGAGCTCAGGTTAGCGGCTACGTATCGAATATGGATCCGGCTGCCAAATATACAGCTAATGATAAGAAAGACACATCTGTCGATGATGTATTCACATATGCTTCAGCAACGACTCCCGGTATGGTATTCCGTGCACCAGACGGACGATACGGAGCCATGAACAACAGCGAGGATGACGCGCAGGCTGCAGTCAATAATCCTTTGCGTCGCTTGAATCAGACGGCCGGTAATATCCGTAAAACCAATATGCGTTCCCGTTTCGTCGGTACATTGAAACCTTTCGAAGGATTCTCCGTAACGGCTTCTTACTCATATGAGTTTGTAGACGAACAGCGGAGCAAAAAGCCAGTATTCATTGACGCTTGGAACTTCCGTGACGAAGTGATCACTTCTTCTACACGCGGGAAAACAAGTATCATGAACTATGACGGTAAAGTTGAACGCTTCTTCGGTGATGTTGTAGCACGCTATGAAAAACGTTTCTTTGATAATCGCTTAGGCATGAACGCCATGGTCGGTGCCAGCCAGGAAATGTATCGCAGCAAGAATTTCTCCGCTACAAAATATGATATGATCGATTTAAGCCTGAATGTAATCAATGCTGCCATTGGCGATGCGTCCGCTTCCGGTTCAAGTACAGAATGGGCAATGCGCTCTTTCTTCGGTCGTGTCAATCTGGACTGGGATAGCAAATATTTGTTAGAAGTGAATCTTCGTGCAGACCAGTCATCCCGCTTCCTTTCCAATAACCGTACCGGTTATTTCCCCTCTGCTTCTGTCGCTTGGCGTATGGATCAAGAAGCATTCATGGAAGACTGGATAGAAAAAGGGTTGAGTAATTTAAAACTGCGTCTTTCTTACGGTTCTTTAGGTAATAACTCCGTCGGCAACTATGATGCTCTCGCGACTTATGCCAACAAACCAAGTAGCGGAAGCGCTTTCAACTATACATTGAACAATGCCTTGGTATTGGGACTTGCACAAGCTAAATTGGCCAACCCTAACCTGACTTGGGAATCCACCTACATGACCAACGTTGGTGTTGATTTCGGATTGGTAAACAATAAACTCACCGGTACGATCGATTATTTCAATAAGAAAACTAAAGACATCTTGATCAACTTGCCGGCTCCCGACGTACACGGTACGGCTTCCATACCTAAGCAGAACAGTGCTACCGTTACAAACCAAGGTCTCGAAATGACACTCGGCTGGCAAGATAAGATCGGCGACTTCTCTTACGGAGTGAACGGTAACTTTACATATGTAAAGAATATGGTAAACAAATTCAAGGGGAAAGAGAAAGGCGGCCAGTCAATTGACGGAGCCAACTTGATCTGGGAAGGGCATTCGATCAACTCCCAATATTTACTGCGCGCAGATCGTATCATCCAGACAGACGCTGATTTGGCGATTGTACAACAAATAATCGACAACGCTCCGATAGACGAAAAAACGGGTAAGAAAGTTAATCCGTTTGCAGCATTCGGTACACCTCAAAAAGGTGATTTACTGTACAAAGACATCAATGGAGACGGTATCATCGACATGGATGACCGTGAAATTGTTAGCGACGGCCCGAACCCGAAATTCCAATTCGGTTTGAACCTGAATGCGGCTTACAAAGGGTTCGACTTCTCCGTCTTGTTCCAAGGACAAGCAGGCGTCAAAGTGTATTGGCAGAACGATTTGGCAAACACATCATCTGTCCGTTTCGGATACCAGTTGAACAAAGAAGTGGCAGAAGGCCGCTGGACAGAAGGCCGTACAAACGCCACATATCCACGTTTGCTTCAGTCCCAGAATGAAATCAACAAGCAGAGAAGCGACTTCTACCTGTCAAACAAAGCATATTTGAAGATTCGTAACATCCAGTTGGGTTATACCCTGCCGAAGACCATTACGGATAAAATGCAAATAGAAAGACTCCGTTTCTACGGCAGCTTGGAGAACTTCTTCACTTTCACGTCATACAGAGGTCTTGATCCGGAAATCAGCGGTTTAGGTTATCCGGCTATGAAATCGGCTGTATTAGGTATTAATGTAACCTTTTAATTGAATTAAACATTATGAACAAGTATAAATTATTTTTCACTTGCGCTGCTTCACTTTTAATTATGAGCAGTTGCTACGATCTGGACCGTTTTCCGGAAGACCAAATGAGTGCCGGAACTTTCTTCCAGACACAAGACCATGCCGATCAGGCAATGATGGGCGTTTATAGCCAGATGACGCATGACGACGTATTCGGCCGCCAATTCGGTTTCGACTGCTTAGGTGGTGTAGGAGCTGGATATGACGCTCCTTCCTATCCGAATATCGGGCGCGGAACTTACACTACGACAGAAGGTGCTGTCGGCAATAAGTTCAAACAATTGTATGAAGGTGTCGCACGTGCGAATATCGTCTTGCAGAATGTGGACAAATGCGATATGTCAGATGAATTAAAGAGCCGTTACAAATCGGAAGCTCGTTTCATGCGCGGCCTCTATTATTTCACCTTGCTCGATTACTGGGGTGGTGTTCCTATCTATGACGAAAAGACAATCGTAGCGGAAGATTTCTCCAATATGATGAATCCAAGAAGCTCAGCCGACGAAGTGCGTAAGTTCATCATCCAGGATATGGATGACGCCATAGCCCACCTGCCGGCTAAATGGGACGACACGAACAAAGGACGTGCTACATCGGGTGCAGCAATGGCATTGAAAGGAAAGGTACTTCTTTATAACAAACAATACCAGGAAGCTGCCACATGTTTTGAAAGTGTAGTCAATAGCGGCGAATATGCTTTATATTCCGATTATGCCGATTTGTTCAAACCGGGTGGTGATGAAAGTTCAGAAATGATTTTCGCGATCCAGAACATTGGCGGTGTCGGTACAGACTTCGGTATGCCTACTACCTTCTATATGGGAAGCCGTGCTTCTTACGGAAGTTGCTGGAACAACGTAATGGTTGCCACTGATTTCGTAGACTCTTATGAATGGACCGATGGTCGTCCGTTCGATTGGAACGAAGTGATTCCGGGATTCAATGAAAGTGACGATGTGAAGAAAACTACATTCTACGCGACACTGAACAAAGGCTTGAACAAAGTGGATACTTACCCGGCCGCCAAAGACAAATTGTTGGACATGTACAGTAAACGCGACCCGCGTATGATGGCTTCTATCATCCTGCCGTACACAACTTATAAAGGCTGGTATGCCAACGCACCGATGGATACCGAATACATAATTACGGCAAAATCCGGACAAGCAAACGAAAAGAACGGTTTCATCCGTGTCAACGGAAACTACGAAATGTATTTGTGGCGCAAATTCGTTGCCGAATACGATATGGACGGAGCCATCAACAATCGTGCCGATACACCGATAAACTTCCCGTTGATCCGCTATGCAGACGTTCTGTTAATGTTAGCAGAATGCTACAATCAGACAGATCAGCAGACCAAGGCTGTAAACCTGATCAACCAGGTTCGTGCACGTGTCGGTATGCCTGGCCTAAACAGTGGACCGGACTATTTAAAGGCAACAACGAAAGACGAAGTATTCAAGCGTATCAGACACGAACGTGCAGTCGAATTGGCAGGTGAAGGTCATAGTTTCAGCGACATGAAACGTTGGGGGCTACTCGAATCTTTGGCCGGAAAAGTAAAAGGTTTTACCGGACAGTTCTATTATAACCGCGTCGTTCAGGTGCGTGATTATCTGTGGCCGATTCCAAATAGTGAAACAGAAAAGAACCCAAGTCTGAAAGAAAATCAGAACCCTGGATGGTAATTATCTACCAATAAACAAATAAAAGGGCAGACTGTTATGTCTGTCCTTTTTCATTATATTTGTAATCTATATGTTTCAATCAGAAAAAGGAACTATATATGAAAAAAGCATTTTATATCATTCTATCATTATTCTACCTCAGTACTGTCTCTGCCCAAGACAGCATGTTAGAGAACAGTGTCTCTAAAGAGGAACTATTTTCAATATTGGCAGCAGATGAACATTGGATCTCATATCCATCTTATCAGGACCGGGAAAAATGGGAACATATAGCCACACCGGAAATCAGGCAGAATGTCATATCAGAAGGAGAGAAAGCGCTTTCCCATATCTGGAAACCGGATTTGGCGACGGATTATCTGGCCTATAAACGAACTGGAGAAATCTTGACCGGCCGTGAAAACCATATGGCATTAATATCTCTCACCTTAGCCGAGTTAGTAGAAGGCAAAGGGCGTTTTATGGATGCTATCATCGACGGGGCATGGTTCTTGTGCGAGACATCCTGGGTACATTCAGCCCACGCCTATTTCCAAAAAGACCAGTCAGGCCTACCGGACCCGGACGAACCGACTGTTGAACTTGTCGTAGCCGATATCGGTGCACAAATGGCCTGGACATATCACTTTTTTAAAGATGAATTCGATAAAGTCAGCCCGCTTATATCCAAAAGAATAAAAAAGACAGTCATAGAACGATTGATAAATCCTTATTTTTCCCGTACCGATTACTGGTGGATGGGACTACATGGAGAAAAAAATGTAAATAACTGGAACATATGGATCAACTATAATGTATTGCAAGCCGTCATGCTACTGGATGACGACAGACGACAAAAGGTTGAACACGTATACCAGCTAATGCGTTCGGTCGATCGTTACATCGACGTGCAGCATGAGGACGGGGCTTGCGAAGAAGGTCCGACCTATTGGGGACATGCCGGAGCTAATTTAGTAAAATTCCTGGACCTGTTGTATCGCATGACCGATGGGAAGATTGATATATTTAATCAAGAAAAGATACAAAATATAGGAAAATACATCTATCGCGTCCATATTTGCAACCGGTATTTCGTAAACTTTTCAGATGCCGGAGCAGTCTGCAACATCAATTCCGGAGCGGTTTACCACTATGGCAAATGCATTGGTGATCCTGTCATGACTGGCTTTGCTGCTGATTTTGCCAGAATCAGCAACTGGGCAACCACACTTCACCGTGGAAGTATTTTCGCAAGGGTTCTGGACGATATTATCATGTCAAAAGAAATTTTGGAGGGAAAAGGTTGCAACATCGACTTCCTTTCTTATTATTTTAAAGATTCCGAGCTTTGTGTCGCCAGGGACGAAAAGAAATTAAATGCAGGATTCTTTTTTGCCGCACACGGAAGCCATAACAATGTACCGCACAATCATAATGATGTAGGTAGTTGTATGCTTTATTATAATGGTTTGCCGGTCCTAATCGATGTCGGCGTCGGACGTTATACCCGTAAAACATTCAGTTCCGAACGATATTCAATCTGGACCATGCAGTCCTGCTATCACAATCTGCCGACCATAAACGGCTATGACCAGCATAACGGAGAAAAATTCAAGGCGACCAACGTACATTTCAAAGAGACCAAACATAGTGCATGTTTTTCTTCCGACATTGCGAATGCTTATGTAGCAGAAGCTAATATTAAATCCTGGATTAGAACGTATCAGCTAAAACGTAAAAAAGAATTTATTATTTCCGATTGTTGGTCGTTAAATCAAACAACAGGAGAAACTGTACTAAACTTTATGACGGCCTGTGACATAGAAGAACAAGACGGTTCATTATTCCTGAAAAGAGACGATGTGAGAATACAGATCGTGTACAACAAAAAGCAACTGTCTCCAGCAATAGAGACTATTAAAATTGACGACAGTTCCCTATTATCTTCATGGACAAGCGGAGTACTTTACAGAATCCGTTTTTCTATAATCAATCCGCAACAAAAAGGTAATTGCAAAATATCATTACGTCCTATAAATCAATAAACATATGTATAGACAACTCAATCATTCCAACCATGATATGGTATATCTTTTAGGGGGTATCCTTCTTTTCTCCCTTCAGGGATGTAAAGAAAAACCCGTTACCACCCAGGATTTATCGAGTACCCCTAACGTCATCTACATCTTCCCCGACCAGATGCGTAACCATGCGATGGGGTTCTGGCGGGAGACGGGATTCAGGGAAGCGGTGAATTTTGAGGGAGACCCGGTGCACACGCCCAACCTGAACAGGTTCGCCAGAGAAGCGGTCGTGCTCACTTCGGCAATGAGTAATTGCCCGCTTAGCAGCCCTCATCGGGGAATCTTGTTGACGGGTATGTACCCGGAGCATAGCGGTGTGCCGTTAAACTGTAATTCCAACCGGCCGATCAGTTCCTTGCGCGAAGATGCAACCTGCATCGGCGATGTGTTTAGCCAAGCGGGGTATAGTTGCGCCTATATCGGTAAACTGCATGTTGACTGTCCGACACCTAATGACCCGGAACGTCCCGGAAAATTTGTAGAAGACCGCGTCCCGGCATGGGATGCTTATACACCGGCAGAACGGCGACACGGCTTCGACTATTGGTATTCGTACGGGACATACGATGTACATAAACACCCGCACTATTGGGATACCGAGGGCGTAAAGCATGAGATCAACGAATGGTCGCCCCAGCACGAGGCGGACAAAGCGATCGCATACCTCCGGAATGAAGGAAATGTCAGGGACCCTAAAAAGCCGTTCTTTATGATGGTCAGCTTCAATCCTCCCCATAGTCCGTATGCGTCATTGGAAGATTGCATGGAAGAAGACTATAACTTGTATAAAGACCAGCCTTTAGACAGTCTGCTGATCCGGCCGAACGCCAACCGGGAAATGAAAAAGGCACCCTCCGTCCGTTATTATTTCGCTTCGGTTACAGGTGTGGACCGTGCTTTCGGACGCATATTGGATGAACTCAAAAAGCAGGGATTGGATAAAAATACGATTGTCATCTTCTCTTCCGATCATGGAGAAACGATGTGCAGCCAGAATACGGACGATCCGAAAAACTCTCCTTATGCAGAAAGCATGAATGTTCCGTTCATGGTTCGTTTTCAGGGGAAAGTTACGCCTCGGATCGAAAGCGAACTCCTGCTGTCCTCTCCCGATATTATGCCGACTATCCTCGGGCTTTGCGGCCTGGCAAAACAAATTCCGGCAGAGGTGGAAGGGCGGAACTACGCAGGACGTTTTACAGGGGAAGACCTGTCCGTTCCATTGCGAGAAGGTGCCTTGTATATTAAAAATGTAGATGGAGATAAAGATGCTGACGGAAAAGTCATTTCTTACTTCCCGGTTGCCAGAGGGATCAAGACACACCGGTACACGATGTCTCTCACGATTGACCGTCAAACGAAAGAACTAAAAGAAGTCCTGTTGTTTGATGACGAAAAAGATTCGTATCAGATGCACAACCTTCCCTGGCAGGAAAATAAAGAAATCGTAGCAGAATTAAGCCGGCTGATGGTTCCCCTTTTGAAAGAAGCGGACGATCCATGGTATAAAGAAAAGATACTGAATGACCTGATTCCTTATTAGGAGGGCAAAAAAAGAGGATGCTTTTGGCATCCTCTTCCCAAATTCTAACTATTATTATTTTACGGTCCAGGTTACTTGATCGCTTACGCTGTTCTTCTTTTGTGTTGAACGCGCTTCTATGGTGTTTTCGCCTTCCTGTAGGTTGACGCCTTTCCATTCGAATGTTGCATAATCATCCGGTTTTTGTTTGCCGATACTTTTGCCGTTTACAAACAACTCGACTTCCGGCTGATTGGAGAAAATCATAATATCCGTTACAGCCAGCGAGCGGTCGCGATGGCGACGGTTGGTAATATAGACAAACGCGTCCTCCTTATTCCAGTTCGCTTTATAGAAATAGAAAGCATCCTTTTTCACTTTACGGTCGAAAGTGACTAATCCCTTATCATTGATTCCGGGACGATCGCCTTCCGTACGATGGGCTGCACCAAAATCAAACAGGTTCCAGATGAAAGATCCCCAGACAAACGGACGTTCGGCCAAAGCCTTCCAGTTTCCGATATGGTAATAAGTCTGGTAGTTTTCCGGATGCCACCAACCGGCTGCAATGCCCCGCTTTACAGAGTCCTGCTGGTGATAGATGCTTGCACCCGCACCATATTCGCTGATCGCTATTTTATATTCCGGATGCGCCTTATGGTTGGCATCCAACCATTTTCCCATGTCGGACGGTGAACCGCCATACCAGCCGAAATACTGGTTCCAGGCAATCACGTCGGTCACTTTACTGATCGCATCATCATAAGAAAGGAAGCTGGCCGATGTAGTCAGGCGGGTCGGATCTTCCTTATGTGCCAGTTCATTCAGTTCTTCGATATATTCAGTCGGGTTATCGCCGATTGTTTTCAGTTCATTGAATAATCCCCAGAAGCAGATAGACGGATGGTTATAATGCTGCCGGATCAATTCCTTCAGCTGCTCCTTGCCGTTTTCGCGGAAAGAAGGTTGGTTGATATAGCCCTGGTCCTGGTATCCGCCCGGTCCGATCTGCGGTATCTCCGCCCAGGTCACGATACCGTATTTATCCATCAAATCATAAAAATAAGTAGCTTGCGGATAGTGGGCCAGACGGACGGCATTCGTTCCCATCTCAGCCATGATAGCTGCGTCTTCATCGTGATGCATCTTATAAAGAGCATTTCCTCTTTCCGCGCGATCCTGATGGCGGCATACGCCCTTTAGTTTCAGATGTTCGCCATTCAGGAAGAAACCTTTTTCCGCATCCACGTGATAGAAACGCAAACCCAATGGCTGGACAATCCGGTCGATTACCTTTCCGCCGGACAAGAGAGAAATTTCAGCTTTATAGATAAACGGATCCTGACGGCCATTCCACAGACGAGGATTCCGGATGGTCAGATCCATACCCGTCGTTGTCCAGTCGTTGGCATCCACAGTCACCTTTATATCCTGCTGCTGAACCATTTTATCGCCTTCCCAGATTTTCACATCGACCTGCACAAGCTGAGCTGTCGCGCTACCGTTGGACACGAGCACTTTGGCCCGCACATCGGCCTGTTCCTTTGTCACTTTGTTCTGGATCAGATAGACACCGGGAGAAGCATAGTCTGTCAATGAGATATTTACCGGATCGGTAATAATCAGATTGACATCCCGGTAGATACCCCCATAAAAGTTAAAGTCGCCGACCAACGGCATAATATCCTGCTGCAACGCGTTATTTACCTTTACAAGAATCCGGTTGTCGGCATCATACTTTACCTTATCCGTGATTTCAAAGACAAATGCGCCATATCCGCCACGATGTTCACCGATATGGACATCATTAATAAAGACGTTGGCAACCGTATTGACCCCTTCGAAACGCAGGAAAAGACGTTTGCCTTTCCATTCCGGTTTTACAAAAAGCGTTTTCGTATAGTTACCCATCCCGCGATAGTAATCCTGTTTTCCGGAAAGGGCATCCCCGCTGTTCCAGGTATGCGGCAAGTTTACCCGTTCTTCGCTTTTAAACTGTACCTGATGGGAAAACCGGAACATCCAGTTCTCATTCAGCAGGATTTCCTTACGGGCTGCAAATACAGAAGTACTGATAAAAAGAAGTATCAGACTAAAGATCGTGTGTTTCATGTCGATAAAATTCTTGATTTATGGCTCAAAAGTAAATGTTTACGTGTATTGATACCGGCACTATTTGTCTAATTAGATGGGTATATTTGTCCGAAACCGCAATTTTAAATAAAAAAACCAGCGAGGATGCCCCGCTGGTTCTTTGATATAGATAATATTTTGTAATTACATAGCTTGTTCTCCGCCACCTGAATTACCTTCACTTCCACCCTTCGAATCATCATTGCTGATACCGCGGCGAACTTTTTTGATCTGGCCTTTCATCGTACCGAAACGGTAGGAAACGCTAAAGCGGAACTCGCGGGAGTGACGCCAAGTTGTAGAAACATCGTGGAAACCTTCTCCCTTCGTAGTCGTTTCCATCTTCATGGTTTTCCAGAACGGGTTTTGTGCGCCAAGTGAAACAGAAAGCTTTTTCTTCAAGAAATCTTTACTGATATTCAAACCTGCAAAATAGAAAGGAGACATCTCGCTCTGCAACTGAACCCAAGGACTGAAGTAACCACCATTCAAATTAATACGGAAATCCTTCGGCAAGGTGAACTGTGAACCAGCAAAAACACGTCCGCTGAAACCATCATTCGACAGACCAAGCGAATTCGCCTTCAAATCCGTGTAATCCAATCCTCCGTTCATATAAAGCCGGAACCAGGTCGTAGGTGACCAGTTGCCATAAAGGAATAAACCGACTTGCTGCTTCTTTCCAATATTATCATAAGTATTCCAGAGTGCACCGTTGTACTGCGAACGCGGATCACTACTTGGGAAATCAGCCGTAAATGTATGCCGTTCGATCGCATTATTCACAAACGTATAGCTCACACTGGCATTAATACTGAACTTCTGCGTAAATTTACTGAAATTCAGGTTCACATTATTACTCTTTTCCGAATCCAGATTCGGATTACCCTGCGAAATATTCTGCGGATTTGCATCATTAATATACGGATTCAAATACCAGATACCCGGGCGCTGAATACGCATATTATAGCCCAAACGAATTTGAGACGACATATCCAACTGGTAAGTAAGCGTTGCATTCGGGACAACATCAAAATAATCAGTACTGAAATCAAGCTTCGGTTGACGGGCAAAAGAAGCTTTCAAGCTTGTACCTTCAGCACGTACACCAGCCTTAAAACCAAATTTATTCAAACGAACCAGATAGCCTACATAAGCAGAATAGATATGTTGTATATGCTTAAACTGACTATTATCCCGCGAATGGTCTTCCCAAATCTTTGTCGAATCATTGTATATTTGCTCCAGCGTGTTACTCTTATTCTGACGGTTGATATATTTCACCCCTGCCTCCAATGTATGGTTCTTGAAAAGAGGAGTCGTATAGTCTACCTGTCCGGTATGCTCTACAGTAGAAGCATCATTAATATTCCATTTCGGATATTCCCCGCTCAAATAGTAATTGTAGACATCCGATAATTCCGTATGACTTTCATTGTCGTTCGGAGATTGGCTGAAACGATAAGAAAGCGTCAACAATTCATCTTTCTTACTGGTGGAATGCTGGAAATCGATATTTACATCCGTAGAACCGAAAGTCCCTTCCGATTTACTGTTACGATAAAAATTATATATACGGGGATCTTGGAAGGTGTCATCATATGAGAACTCATTTAATTTAGCGTCCAATTCCGAATAGTTTTTCGATTTCCCTCGAAATAGATTAACGCCGACACTCAATAAATTCAACGTGTCGATTTCATAACTGCCTTCCAAATACCCATACTGGAACGGACCTTTATTCTTACTACGTCCATTTTCCGACAACAGGGTAGGCTTGCCTTCGGCCAGGATATCGGAATCGGTAAAGCGTTCGCTATAAGAATCATTCCAAGGTGAATTACGATTGTTATAACCATAATTAGCAGTAATCCCTACTTTACCTGCTTTCAATGAAACGTATGCGCCACCACCGAAGCTACCCATCGTACTGGCATTGGCACGAACCGTACCCGTATATCCTTGCAAAGCATTCTTTGTCGTAATGATATTGATGATACCGCCGACACCTTCCGCATCATATTTAGATCCGGGGTCAGTAATTACCTCGATATTCTTGATCGAACTTGCCGGCATACTCTTCAATACGTCGGATGCATTTTCTCCACTCAACAAGTTTGAAGGCTTGCCATTCATATAGATTTTATAATTGGAAGAACCTTTCAGCTGGATTTTATCTTCACCGTCGACCGTGACCATCGGGACCTTACGGAACATTTCCAGCGCATTGCTGGTCTTTGCCTCCGGGTCGTCTTCCAGGCTATAAGTCAGTTTGTCTACTTCGACCTTGACCAACGGCTTTTGGGCTGTTACGGTAACCTCGTTCAGTTGCTGCGTATTGTCATGCATGAACAGTTTCCCAAAATCAAGGACTTTCTTATTTTCCGACAATGTAAACGCTTTTTGGGCAGGGAGTTTGCCTAACGACTCCATCGTCATAACATATTTACCCGGTTTGTTCATCGTTGCATTGAACTTACCATCATCATCACAAGCCAACAATTTTACAGGATTTTGCGGAGCGGAAGCTAACGCAATCCTCAATGTGGCATAAGGAACGGACTCGTTTGATAAAGAGTCGACTACTTGCCCTTTTATCGTAAAAGAGGCGGTTGATCCACTATTGTTTTGCGCAAACACAGATGTAGACACAAATAGTATCAACACAAAGTAGAGTAGTTTTTCTTTCATTAAACTTGAGAATTTAGATATTATCGATTTAAACAAATTAAAAACAGTTGCAAATGTAACTTTATCTACGAACCACTCGTACTTTTACGCTTTAAAGAATTGTAAAAGATGTATTTTGGTGTTCGATTCTTGCGAATTTCACTTATTTTTGTAGAAACCATTAATAAAAAGAACAAGTTTATGAGAAAATTATTATTCACAATTGCAGCATCACTGCTGCTTGTCACCATGTATGCACAAAATATGAAAGCAGTTAAATTAAACACGCCGGACAAAACCCGGGGAACATCTGTCATGAAAGCATTATCCGATCGTCACTCCGACCGCGAATTTGCAGTTAAAGAACTCAGCCTACAGGATTTATCCGATTTATTATGGGCGGCAAACGGCATCAACCGTCCGGACGGCAAGCGTACGGCTCCTTCTGCCCTGAACAAACAGGATATCGATGTCTATGTTATCATGAAAGAGGGCGCTTACCTGTATGATGCCAAAGATAACAGCCTTCAACCTGTTGCGGCAGGCGATCACCGTGCAGCGGTCGCAGGCGGACAAGATTTTGTCAAATCAGCCCCGGTCAGCCTGGTTCTGGTATCCGACCTTTCCCGTTTCGGCAGCGTAACAGATCAGGTAAAACTGATGGCAGCAGTCGATGCAGGCACAGTTTGCCAGAATATCAACATCTTCTGTGCAGCCACCGGGTTAGCAACTGTCCCGCGTGCCTCTATGGACCAAGCGGCATTAAAACAAATCCTAAAATTAACTGAAAGTCAATTACCGATTATGAACAATCCGGTAGGGTACCCGAAAAAGTAATCCGCAAATCATAAAGCGGTTGAAAAGCAGCCTATACAGTCATCATAAAAAAAGCCATAGTTCTAAGAGAACTATGGCCACATTTTCATATCTGAATGATAATCAGCGGATTATTCCAGCCGTCAATATAGAGGTAAAATGCTTATAAAATTGAAATAACAATAATTTTTTGTTTCTTTACCGTCTAAAGTGCTTCATTGTCACTAAATAATCAATTTCTGATAGTTTATTTAAGCTATTTGAGAATAAATTCATACATTTGAAGTTCATAGTTCTCTTAGGACTATACCCATTCTAACAGTATATCATGGATGAGAATACAGACATAAAATTATTCAATAACATTTTTATCACTCACCGTGAACGCTATATTCGGTTTGCCTATTCTTATACATATAATCGTGAAGCAGCAGAAGACTTGGTTACCGAAAGCCTGATATATTATTGGGAAAACCGGAACCGGTTACAAGATGTCAAAGATATTCCTTTATATATATTAGTCACTCTAAAAAACAAATGCCTGGACTATCTTCAACGCGAACGCACCTGGAACAATATTGCAGAAAATTTATTATCCAACAAAGAATGGGAGTTACAGATGCGTATCTCCAGTTTGGAAGCATGCGAACCGGAAACATTACTTCGCAACGAAATACAAGATCTTATTAACCAAGCTCTTGCCAAGTTACCGGAAAAATCCAGCCGGATCTTCATCATGAGCCGCTACGAAGGGAAAAACTACCAAACAATTGCTCAGGAAACCAATCTTTCCGTGAAAAGCGTCGAGTTCCATATCAGTAAGGCGCTAAATGTATTACGTAAAGAACTAAAAGACTACCTCCCCTACCTCCTGCTCCTCTTTGATTTCTTCTATGAATGATTGTTTGGAGAAGTTCAGTTTTTCTTGCAAGTAAATCTTTTCTTACCAAATACTCCCTCCTATAACTTTCAATTTTCAACTCTTAACTTTCAACTATCCTGGGGGACTTATTGTATAAAACGTATTTTTCTGTTCCGAAAGACATCCGAAACAAAACAAATGTTAATCCGCTTTTTTGACCTCAAAAAGGGATTTTTTCCTCTTTTTCGAGCGTTTCCAGCAATTGCGACCGTCCTCTTTGCCATTGCGACCGTGCTAATGTGTAGTGCACTCGGCACCTCGCGAAGATTAGCACGGTC
>NZ_QREV01000080.1 GCF_003363715.1 Parabacteroides acidifaciens | reverse complement strand
AGATACAATATCAGATTTATTATCGGCCTCAGGATGGTTCTGAATTGTATTTTAATCCTGTCAATTTGCCGGAGTCTCTGTTTTCGGATTACTCTTTTAGCGATTCATTTGGCACGGTAGGTGATATTAGGTTCTCCGGCGAAGTGAAGCCTCGCTTAGAGGGAATGGAGTATACTCCGATTGTGTTGACCTATGCGAAAATAAGTCTGAGTTGGTTCAACTTATAAAATAGTTTTGCAATGAGAAAAGAAAATGTCAATTTAATAATGCTTCTCTGCCTGCTGCTCTCGTTTTGCAGCGGGTTTGCGTCCTGTGGGGATGATGAGGAGGAAGATAAATATGATTCTTGGTTCGAAGTGTCATTGGAAAAGGCGGATGCGGTTTATTTGGAATCCAATACGCTTTATGGTATAACCAATATGGAGGGAGATCTGCAGATACGAAAGGTAGACGGTAAGATACAATATCAGATTTATTATCGGCCTCAGGATGGTTCTGAATTGTATTTTAATCCTGTCAATTTGCCGGAGTCTTTGTTCTTGGATTACTCTTTTAGCGATTCATTTGGCACGGTAGGTAATATTAGGTTCTCCGGCGAAGTGAAGCCTCGCTTAGAGGGAATGGAGTATACTCCGATTGTGTTGACCTATGCGAAAATAAGTCTGAGTTGGTTTCTTGATTCGGTCTAACCTGTAAAATAGTTTTGCAATGAGAAAAGAAAATGTCAATTTAATAATGCTCCTCTGCCTGCTGCTCTCGTTTTGCAGCGGGTTTGCGTCCTGCGGGGACGACGAAGAGGAAGAATATGATCCTTGCGCCCCGTTCGAGGTGGCGTTGGAAAAGGCGGATGCGGTTTATACGGAATCCAATACGCTTTATGATGTAACTAATATGTTTGGAGAACTGTTGATACGAAAGGTAGACGGTAAGATACAATATCAGATTTATTATCGGCTTCAGGATGGTTCTGAATTGTATGTTTGTCCTGTCAATTTACCGGAGTCTCTGTTTCCGGATAGCTATTATGGAGATTCATTTAGTGTGATAGCAGGTATTTGGTTTTCCGGCGAAGTGAAGCTTCAGTTAGAAGGAATGGAGTATAATCCGATCGTGTTGACCTATGCGGAAATAATTCTTATTTGTAATCTTGCTACGATCTAACCTGTAAAATTGTTTTGCAATGAGAAAAGAAAATGTCAATTTAATAATGCTCCTCTGCCTGCTGCTCTCGTTTTGCAGCGGGTTTGCGTCCTGTGGGGACGACGAGGAGGAAGAGTATGATCCTTGCGCCCCGTTCGAGGTAGCGTTGGAAAAGGCGGATGCGGTTTATACGGAATCCAATACGCTTTATGACGTAACTAATATGTATGGAGATCTGTTGACACGAAAAGTAGACGGTAAGAAACAATATAGGATTTGTTATCGGCTTCAGGATGGTTCTGAATTGTATGTTTGTCCTGTCAATTTACCGGAGTCTCTGTTTTCGGATAGCCATTATGGAGATTCATTTGGCGTGATAGCAAATATTAGTTTCTCTGGCGAAGTGAAGCCTCGTTTAGAAGGAATGGAGTATAATCCGATCGTGTTGACCTATGCGGAAGTAGAACTGATTTGCTATGACTTGTGCGGTCTAACTTGTAAAATAGTTTTGCCCTAACTCCTCTGCCTGTAATTATCTTGAATAACCGAGAGGGGGCTTCCGACAGCCCCCTTTTTTCTTTATTTCTGCCAGATCTCCCAGCCTGCGAATGCTTGCAAGAGCAGCATCTCGAGTCCGTTCTTCACGACGGCGCCTTTTTCTTTTCCTTTTTTCATGAAAAGGGTTTCATCCGGATTGTACAGAAGGTCGTACAGCAGATGTTTCGGAGTCAGCAGGTCGTAGGGGATATCCGGGCAGGTGTTGATGTTTGGGAACATGCCGAGCGGTGTCGTGTTGACGATGACGGTGTATTGTTCCATTGTCTTGGGCGTGATTTCCTCGTAGGTGATGCAGAATTCTTTCGGTTTGCGGGAAACCAACGTTGCACCTACGCCTAACTGTTTCAGCCCTTGGAAGACGGCTTTCGAGGCGCCTCCGGTTCCGAGGATCAGCGCCTTGCGGTGGCTTTCGTCCAACAGTGGCTCGATGGAACGTTTGAAACCGATGATATCGGAATTGTAGCCTTTCAGCTTTAGCTTGCCGAAAAGACCTTTGGTGAATTTGATCACATTGACGGCTCCGATCAGGCGGGCGTCTTCGTCCAGGTCATCCAGATAGGGGATGACTTGTTCCTTGTAGGGGATGGTGACGTTCAGGCCGCAGAGTTCGGGATTGTCTTTCAATACAGTCTTCAGATCTTTGATGTTCGGGATCTCGAAGTTCAGATAAGTTGCATCAATTTTCTCGGATTCGAACTTCTGGTTGAAGTAGTTCTTTGAAAAAGAATGTCCGAGGGGGTATCCTATTAAACCATATTTTTGCATGACCGGTAAATTAAGATGATTAAATATTATTTGCAGGCAGTATATAACGAACATATCCCGAAAGTAAAAGTCCTGGATCGCGCCTGGTTGAAACCGACGTGGCTGAGCAGGTCGGTCATTACTTTCCCTTGCGGAACGACTTTGATGGAGGCCGGCAGATAGCTGTAGGCTGTGTGCTCTTTCGAGAGTAACCGGCCGATGTTCGGGATAACGAATTTAGAATAAACGGTGTAGAGTTGTTTCATCGGGAAATGTTCCGGCGATGACAGTTCGAGGATCATCAGGTGGCCGCCCGGTTTCAGTACGCGGTACATTTCGGATATTCCCTGTTCTATGTCTTCGAAGTTACGGACTCCGAAGGCGGCGGTGACGGCATCGAACGAGTTGTCGGGATAGGTCAGCGCCGTGCAGTCCTGGTATTCGAACGAGATATGTTCCGACAGTCCGGCTTCGGCCACTTTGCGGCGCCCGACTTCCATCATGCCTTCCGAGATGTCGGCTCCGACAATGCGGTCCGCTTTCAGCCGGCGGTACATGGAGATGGCTAAGTCGCCTGTCCCGGTGGCAATGTCGAGTATCGAAGCGGGTGAGAAAGGGCGCAGAAAAGCAATTCCTTTCCTGCGCCATATTTTGTCGATACCGAGCGAGAGCGTATGGTTCAGCCGATCGTACGTGCCGGCGATGGAGTCAAACATACGCTTGACCTGCGTCGCCTTGTGCTCCTCGTTGTTGTAGGGTAGAATCTGTTCTGAACCGTACTTTGCCATATCCGTGTCTTTCTTATTTGTTGAGATATTCGGTCACGTTCTTTTCGATGCGTGACAACAGGTTGTCTGTGTCTCCTTTTACGAACTTTTCACCGGTGATGTGTTCGAACAGCTCGATGTAACGGTCGCTGATGCCTTCGACGATAGTCGGAGTCATTTCAGGCACTTTCTGTCCAGCCTTGCCCTGGAAACCGTTTTCCATCAACCATTCGCGAACGAATTCCTTGGAGAGCTGTTTCTGGGGTTCGCCTTTGGCAAAGCGTTCTTCGTAGCCTTCGCTGTAGAAATAACGGGAAGAGTCCGGTGTGTGGATTTCGTCCATCAGGTAGATCTTGCCGTCGTGTTTGCCGAATTCATACTTTGTGTCGACAAGGATCAGGCCGCGTTCGGCAGCGATCTCCGTGCCGCGTTTGAAGAGGGCGAGTGTATATTTCTCCAGCAGTTCGTATTCTTCGGGAGTAGCCAGGCCTTGTGCCAGGATTTCTTCTTTGGAGATGTCGGCATCGTGTTCGCCGATCTCGGCTTTCGTTGTCGGGGTTACGATTGGTTCGGGGAAACGTTCGTTTTCACGCATACCTTCCGGCAGTTTTATGCCGCAGATTTCGCGTACGCCGCTCTTGTAAGCACGCCATGCGCTTCCGCAAAGGTAACCGCGTACGATCATTTCAACAGGGAATCCCTGGCACATTACACCGACGGTTACCATCGGGTCCGGAGTCGCCATTTTCCAGTTCGGGCAAATGTCTGTAGTCGCATCTAAGAATTTGGCTGCGATCTGGTTCAGCATCTGGCCTTTGTAAGGGATGCCTTCCGGCAGTACGACGTCGAATGCGGAGATACGGTCTGTTGCAACCATTACCAACACTTCGTCGTTGATGTTGTACACGTCGCGGACTTTACCGTGATAGACACTCTTCTGTCCGGGGAAATTGAAGTCTGTTTTTGTCAATGCCTTCTTCATAACCATTGTTTTTATGGGGGCGCTTATTTGGCGTCCTGACTGTTATTAATATTGTTGTTTTTTATGCGTTTGCTGTCGAATTTATCGTAGGCTTCCACGATGCGCTGGACGAGTTTATGGCGGACGATGTCTTTCTTTTCGAATTCGATTTTACCGATTCCTTTGACGCCTTTCAGTATCTGCATGGCTTGCACCAGCCCGGAGGTTGCCGTGGGGGGCAGGTCGATCTGCGTCACGTCGCCGGTGATGATCATTTTGGCGTTCATACCGAGGCGTGTCAGGAACATCTTGATTTGGTGCGTTGTCGTGTTCTGGGCTTCGTCGAGGATGATAACAGCTTCGTTCAGCGTACGTCCACGCATAAAGGCGAGCGGGGCGATCTGGATCACATTGTTCTCCATATATTCTTTCAGCTTAGCTGCCGGAATCATATCCTGCAGGGCGTCGTACAAAGGTTGGAGATACGGATCGAGTTTGTCTTTCATCTCGCCGGGGAGGAATCCCAACTTTTCGCCGGCTTCGACTGCCGGGCGGCTCAGGATGATTTTGCGGATTTCCTTATTCTTTAATGCTTTTACGGCAAGGGCGATAGCGACAAACGTTTTGCCTGTTCCGGCTGGTCCTGTTGCGAAGACGAGGTCGTTTTCCTCGAATGCCTTGACAAGGCGTTGCTGATTCTCCGTGCGGGCAACAATCGGTTTTCCGTTCATCCCGTGGATAATGAGGTTTTCCTGTTTGGTGACCACCGGGGTTTTCCCTTTGATGATGTCCAGGATGACATCTTCGCTCAGCGAGTTGAATTCTTCGCAATATTTCTCTACTTCGCGAATTTTCTTGAGAAAGAGTTCCGATTCGTCTTCATCACCGATCACTTTCATTACATTTCCTCTCGCCACGATACGCAGTTTGGGAAACAATGTCTTTATTAACTGCATATTGACATTGTTTACGCCGTAGAATATCACCGGGTCTACGCTCTCAAGAATATAAATTCGTTCAATCATTCAATCTATTTTAGTTCTGCCTTTTCCGTGAATTCTTTTCACATTCATTCAGGCAGACAAAATTAGTAATATTCTTTATGCTAAGAATAAATTGCCGGATATTTTGTTTCGTATCTATGAAGATTATTTGAACATTTCTTTCAGACGCCATCCTTCCTGCCGGCAATCCCATACGGCATGGATTTCGACCAGTTCTTCTTTAACAGTATAAATCAGCTTGTAGTGTTTTTCTGCAACAATGGAGCGAAAACCGTCTTTATATTCTTCCAGAAGGGGTTCGACAGGACCTGCATTAGGGAAGGTTCGTAAAGGTTCGGCTGAATCCAATATGTTATTGTACAAACGGATAGCTGCGGTTTGGCTCTTTTCACTGTAGTAGTCGTAAATGTTGTCAAGTAAGGCCATGGCTTGTGGCAACCATTTTATAATTATTCGCATAGTGGATGTCGTTTACGTAACTCTTCTGTTGTCATTCCCATTCCTTTTTTCGACTCTTCTCTCGATTTTTTCAGCACTTCTTTCAGCTCGTCCAGCGTCATTTGTGCCGGTAAGCGTTCTGCCTGCTTTCTTTCGGTTGAAATGCAGATAAGGTTTTTGATCTGTGTCAAAAGCTTTTTGTCGTCAATCGTTTTCAATTGTTCGATAAGCGATAGTTTTAATTCTAATGTGTCCATACAATACTCTATTAGTTTCATATTAAGATTCACAAATGTACGTATTTTTTCCATCACGGAAGATTATTCGTGAAAGATTATGTACTTTTGTTCACCCTAAAAGAATAATGATGAAGAAAACAACACTTAGTATTTGGTTTATAATGGCTGCCTTTGCGGCGGCAGCGATCTGCTCGTCCTGTGGTAAAAAGGAACAGCGCGGTGAGTTGAAACGTATTTGGTATAATGGAAGCTACAACCGTGACTTCAAGGATTTGAACGATGTGCACTTGGCGGAAGCCGAACGTATTGGCATCAAACCGGCATCGAACCGCGAGGAAGCGGAAAAAGTGAAAAAGGAGATGAAGGAAATCAGTACCAATGAATACTACGAGGTGGAGGAACTGAAGCATTCTATTCCGTATCTGATACCTTCCGCTGCTAAATTGTTGGAAGATATCGGGCGTAATTTTCAAGATTCCCTCCGTAATCTGAATGCTTCTATCTATAAGGTAAAAGTGACCAGCGTCACCCGTACGATCGATGATGTTAAGAACCTGAAGAAAAGAAATACCAACTCATCCCAAAACTCAGCCCATCGTTATGGAACAACCTTCGACGTGTCGTGGGTACGTTACACGAAAGTGGATGAAAGCGATACTTTGAACATCGATAATGACCGGCTGAAAATGGTGTTAGCAATGGTTTTGCGTGACTTGAAGCGGGAAGAACGTTGTTATGTCAAGCACGAACGCAAGCAAGGGTGCTTCCATATCACAGCCCGGGAGAAAAAATAAAAACAACAGCTAACGGATCGAATGGACAAAAAACTACTGAAATATTGGAAAAACTGCCTGTTGGATGCGGAGCGCAAAAACAGATCGCTGAAGAAAGAGGCGCGGATCACATTGCGGATCGGCGACAAGATCCCGGAGTTTATTCTTCGCAAAGATATTCCCCTGCTTTTTTCAAAGGAGAAACAAAAAGAGAAAGATGAAAAACGGAAGGTGCAGATTGCTCCTTGCGTCCTTCTGCCGGAGTATGAAAACGGGTGGACTTCCAAACAGAATACACCGGATTATCCTTTTTTGATTACGGCTACGTTATTGCCGGACGGAACGTTTCAGGTGTGTGATAACAAAGCCGAGCGGGTTCCGGTTTTTGTCCGTATGTTTCTGGAACCGAATGCACGCAATGACCGAACCATTGCATCCCTTTCGAATGTGGACCGGCTGTTAAGCGAGTTTGATACCGAAGAGACGGATTGGAAAAAGTATTGGGCGGCTTGTGAAACCCTGTTCTGGAATGCAACCGGTTTGACTTTCCGGGAAATGAATTATGCCGATAAACCCGAAATTGTCGTTGTAAAAGCACCCGGGCGGGGAATGGCGCAAAAGATTATTAATCTATATGACAAGTTGCTGGAGAGTAAAGCCTCCCATACTTTACTGGAACTCCTGATCCGTAAAAAGCAGGAAACGCTGTTGCCTGTACCCAATAAACAGCGTGTTTATTGCAATAAGGAGCATTGGGCACAAATGAGTGATGAGTTCCCTCTGTCCGTCTCCCAACGCGAGACGCTTGCCATGTACACGGAACCGGATAGCTCTGATATATTTGCCGTCAATGGACCTCCGGGAACCGGTAAAACGACTTTTCTACAGACTGTGATTGCGAATCGGATTGTCCATACCGTACTCAACCATCCTGATGATCCGGATATCATCGTTGCCAGTTCCGCCAATAATCAGGCGATTACCAATATCCTGAAAGATTTTAAGATTGAGCAGCCTACTGAAGATAAGCCTGTAGATCCGTTATCCCTCCGTTGGTTGCCTGGATTGGATACGTTGGGATTATATCTGTCCGGAAAAGACGAACAGAAAGACCTGTATAAAATGATGTTCAATACGAAAGGTGACGGTTTTCCGAATGAATATGACGATCCTGCCCGATTGGAAGAATATCGTCGGTTTTATCTGGAACATTTCAACCGGTTCTTTAAGACGTCCTGCCATAATGAAATTGCATGCCAGCGTTTTTTGCGTAGGCGAATGAAAGAGATACGGAAAGAAATTGAAGTCTGTTTGAATGTAGCCAGTCTCAAACAGTATGGATATGAGATGGAGGATAAAGGGTTTGTGGGCAAGCTGATCCGTAAACTGCAAAAGCTGCCAAGTTATGAAGAAGTGATAAAGGGTTGGGAACAGACGAAAGACTTTAAAGATCGCTATGACAGGCTGACAGCCAATCCGGAATATAGCGCCCTTCCTTATACGGAAGATATGGCGGTACGACTGGATATCAGTTACCGTTATCTTTTGTTTTGGTATGCCATCCATGACCGGGAAGCCGAGTTTATCCGCCGGCTGGCAGAATGTGACAAGGAAGAGGAAACCCGGGGTCGTGAAGATTATACCGAGCGTTTGAAGAGGTTAGCTTGTGTGATGCCGGTCTTTATTTCGACTTTCCATTCTTTGCCGAAATATATGGTTTGTGTCGATAGCGGGGAGTGGGATGCACCGCTTTATGATTCGATTGATTTGTTGATCGTAGATGAGTCGGGACAGGTCTCTCCCGAATTGGCAATCCCTTCTTTCAGCCTGGCCAAACAAGCGATTCTGGTTGGAGATGTGGAGCAGATCGAACCGATATGGTCCATCTCGGAAGAATATTCCTGTATCAATCTGAAGCGTTTCGGCCTGATCTCTTCCGAGTCGGATAAAATGTATGCATTTTTGAGAGAGAACGGTTTCCTGTCTTCATCCGGAAGTATCATGAAGATGGCAAGGAAGAGTTGCCGTTTTGAAGTTGCCGGGGAAAGAGGTGCTTTCCTGACAGAACACCGGCGTTGTGTAGATCCGATTATTGCTTATTGTAATGACTATATCTATCATGGCCGTTTGTTGCCGAAGAAGGGAAACAATGTGAAATATAAAGCCTTGCCTTCTAAAGGCTATGTCCATGTTAACGGAGTAAGCGAAAAAGGTGGAACAGGCAGTGTATTGAATAAAGCGGAAGCGGCCGCAATCGTATCTTGGCTGGAAAAAGAAAAGGATAATCTGGAAAGAGCTTACAAAGATCCGATCAATAAAATAGTGGCGATTGTCACTCCCTTTAAAGCACAGGAAGAAACCATATGCAACTTGGCGAAAGCATCTCCGGAAGCGGAGGCATTTACCGGCATGACGATCGGTACCGTCCATTCTTTGCAGGGAGCACAGTGTCCGGTCGTAATCTTTTCGTCGGTTAATTCTCCCGGCGATGCTTCTTATTTTATGGAGCAGGGAGGAAAGTACAATATGCTTAATGTCGCTGTTTCGCGGGCACAGTACCATTTTTTAGTGTTTGGAAATATGAATATTTTCCATCCCGAACGGAATACACCGGTAGGGAATTTGGCAAAATGGTTGTTTGATGATCCTGCGAACGAGATATCCGGTAATTTCATTTATCAGCAGAAAGAACCGCTTTGCCGTTATCAGCCAGCCGAACGTTTATCGACATTGGAGGCGCACATCGGCTTATTGCAGCAGGCATTAAAAGAGGCAACAAAAAGATTGCTGATCGTTTCTCCTTTTATCTCGATCCGGGCAATCGAGCATGATGACCTTATTCCCCGAATCTGGGAAACCGTGCGGCGTGGAGTAGAAGTCGTGGTCTATTCCGATTCCCGTTTGGATTATAATGGACGGACCGGGCTGTTGAAGGAAGAGGCAAATGCCGGACGACAGGCTTTAATAGAGAACGGCGTCAAACTGGTTCTATTGAAAGGTATTCATAATAAATCGCTTGCAATCGATAACGACGTACTGGTGGAAGGTTCGTTTAACTGGCTTTCTGCGAGTAGGGATGAAGCTTATTCCCGGCATGAATGTTCAATTAAACTTCTTCATCCCGAAGCAACGAAACATATCTCAAATCTGATGAAGGAATTAGACCGAATAGAGCCGGAAGCAGTTCTTTTCGAGCCTCTTCCTGTCTTTGCGGGTTTCTTTGATGCAGATCCGATAGATGCTTGCACCGATGCAGATTTAGCAGATTTCAAGCGACGAATCCAGCAGTTGGAAATTCAGAAAAAGAATGTTTCCGAGTCAATCCGGAGAACCCGCGAGCGATATCCCCGCCACTATGAACCGTGGTCGGAAGAGGAATGCCGGATCTTACAGGAACTGATGCAAAAGACAAATGATATAGAAATCTTTTGTGCTTGTTTGCAGCGGACTCCCAATTCGATCCGTATAAAAGTAGAAGGAAAGAATCAGATGTAGCGGTCTGCTTCCCTGATTCTTCCCTTCTAACTTCAACTCAATTATAAGAGACCTTCGATCACCTTACGAAGTTCCGGCTTACCCATCGTCCCAAGCATCGTTTCCTTGTTACCATCCATACGGCAAAGGAGCAAAGTCGGAATTGTCCGGATTTTGAAAGCTGTTTCCAGTTCTTCTTCTTCGTCTACGTTTACTTTGTAGATATAAAGTTTGCCGTCATATTCTTCTGCAAACTCATCCAGGATGGGTGCCAGGCGTTTACAATAACCGCACCAGGGTGCATGAAAATCCACGATACAAGGTTTGTCTCCTACATATTTCCAATCCTTCGGATTCTCTTCAAAGTTTCCTACTCGTTGTATAAATTCCGCTTTTGTCAATTCAATGGGTGTCATATTGCTTTCTTTTTATTGATGATACAAAGATACATATAATGCAGCTGCATTGTAAATGGCAATATTGCTTATAGAGTTATCAATATTGCCTTTCTGGCGGCTATTAATAAAAAATATCTGTATTTTTGTTATCCATAAAGAAGGAGACTCATGCTATCAGAAAAGTACGTTCAAGACTTTGCGGTTTTGGAAGCTTTGTTTAAACGCTTTTATAGCTAATCAAAAAAAGAGCATCCGGAACTCTCCGGATGCTCTTTTTTTGATGTACGCTCGGCATGAGCATAGTCTAACGGGTGGAAGTCCCGAGTAAGCCCTAATAGCGGGAATTACATAGTCAAAGGCAAGGGTGTCCATCGCGCGGAGGAATCTGAAGGAAGCCGGCGACAAATATCTGGCCTGACGGACAGAAACTTCATATAAGGCATTTGACCGTGGATTAGATTGCATCACATATCAAAGTCCCATAGCTATTCGGAACGGTTGGTGTAAATGAAGCAGGCATAAGATGGAAAGACAATACCCTTATCCGAGGAGATCTCACGGACGTACAGAATAGTTTTTTTTTTACGAAATGTATGGAGTAAAGTTTGCTGTGAGAAGTCAGCAGAAGCCATAGTAGTTCAGCAATCGATAACACTGAACGAAGGGCTGAACCTAACAATTAAACGATAGTAATTGAAACATACCTAATGAAGGAAAGAATGCAGAAAACATTGTCCCAAGATAATGGCTGCCCCCAAAGAGATAGGTCGGAAACCGAATGGTATGGGGGAGTGCAGACTTTCATGTGGATGTGTGAAGACAACATCGTGGAAGTACCATTCGACAAGGGACACCTTTTCGAGCAAATCCTTAGTCCCGTCAATCTCAACCGAGCTTATAAGGCTGTGTTGAGAAACAAGGGTTGTGGTGGTATCGACGGGATGTCATGCGAACAGCTGTACCCATGGCTCCTGACCAACAAGGATGAACTTATCCGTTCCTTGATGGACGGCTCATACCGTCCGAACCCCGTCAAGCGGGTAGAAATACCCAAGGAGAATGGCAAAATGCGCCTTTTGGGAATACCCACCGTGGTAGACCGTTTGGTGCAACAAGCCATCAATCAAGTACTGACCCCTATCTATGAGAACCAATTCTCCAGGACAAGCTACGGCTTCCGTCCGAGAAGAGGATGCCATGATGCACTGCGGGGAGCGCAAAAGATAATTAATGATGGCTACATATATGTAGTAGACCTTGACCTCGAACGCTTCTTCGATACCGTAAGTCATAGCAAACTCATAGAAATCCTCAGCCATACTATAAAAGACGGCAGAGTAGTCAGTCTTATACACAAATATCTCCGAAGCGGAGTAATGAACAAAGGATTGTTTGAAGCGAGCGAGGAAGGCACTCCCCAAGGAGGACCGCTAAGTCCGTTGCTGAGCAATATCATGCTCAACGAGCTGGACAAGGAACTCGAACGCAGGGGACTCCCCTTTGTGCGCTATGCCGACGACTCGATGATATTCAGCAAGTCCAAGAGGGCAGCAAGACGAGTCAAAGAGTCCATAACCCGATTTATAGAGGAAACCCTCTATCTCAAAGTCAACAAGGAAAAGACCGTAGTATCGTATGTGCGTGGAGTGAAATATCTCGGCTACTCCTTTTATGTAATGAAAGGCAAGTGTCAGCTCACGGTGCACCCGAAATCCAAATCCAAGATGAAGTCAAGACTCAAAGAATTGACGAGTCGTAGCAATGGATGGGGATATGCCAAGAGGAAGCAAAAGCTGAAGGAATACATACGTGGATGGGTGGGATACTATCACCTTGCCGATATGAAACGTCTTCTTCTTGAAACAGATGAATGGTTAAGACGGAGAATACGCATGTGTATATGGAAAGCTTGGAAGATGCCCAAGACAAGAGTGGCAAATCTCATTAGATGCGGTATAGATAAACATATGGCATACGAATGGGGTAATACTCGCAAAGGCTATTGGCGTATTGCTGATAGCTATATATTGCATAGAGCAATCACGAATGAGAGCTTACACAAGGCAGGGTATGCTACTTTAATGGGTTTTTATTTCGAATGGTACCCAAAATAGGAACCGCCGTATGCGGAACCGCACGTACGGTGGTGTGAGAGGTCGGTAAATATGAAAGTAGGAGATAAACACCTATGATTAGTATTTACCTCCTACTCGATTAGCTATAAATGTTTTTAGTTCTGCTCCTTCAATATCACATCATGCGCGCCACCTTCCACAATACTGGTTGATGAAACCAATGTGATCTTGGCGTTCTTCTGCAATTCGGGAACCGTGATCGCACCGCAACTACACATCGTTGCAATCATTTTGCCTAATGTGAGGTTGAGGTTGTCCTTCATTTTACCGGCATATGGAACATAGCTGTCTACGCCTTCTTCAAATTTCAAGGCTTCGCTGCCACCCATGTCATAACGCTGCCAGTTCTTGGCGCGGTTGGAACCTTCGCCCCAGTATTCTTTTACGAAGTTGTTTCCGATTTTCATCTTCTTCGTCGGCGATTCGTCGAAACGGGCAAAATAGCGTCCCATCATCAGGAAATCCGCTCCCATTGCCAAGGCAAGTACCATGTGATAGTCATGTACCAAACCACCGTCACTACAGATGGGCACATAAATACCTGTTTTCTCCATATATTCGTCGCGAGCCTGTGCAACGTCGATCAGAGCGGTAGCCTGTCCGCGTCCGATACCTTTCTGTTCACGGGTAATACAGATTGAACCGCCGCCAATACCTACTTTGATGAAATCGGCACCGGCTTCCACCAGATAGTCGAAACCTTCCTTGTCGACAACATTTCCGGCTCCGACCAGAACCTTGTCGCCATATGTTTTCTTGATCCATTGCAATGTCTCCTGTTGCCATTCGGAATAACCGTCGGAAGAATCGATACAAAGTACATCGACGCCCGCTTCAACCAGAGCAGGAACACGTTCCATATAATCGCGTGAATTGATACCGGCACCAACCAATAGCTTTTTATCGCTGCCGGACAATTCTTTCGGATTGTCACGATGGTTGTCATAGTCCTTGCGGAAAACGAAATATTGTAGTTTCTGGTCCTTGTCGATGATTGGTAACGTATTCAGTTTGTGATCCCAGATAATCTGATTGGCTTCACTTAACGTGATACCCAGATCACCGACGATCAGCTTGGAGAACGGAGTCATAAAATCTTTTACCTTTCTGTCGAGAGGATCTTTTTCTGCGCGATAGTCACGACTGGTCACCAATCCCAGCAATTTACCGTTAGGAGTACCGTCGTCCGTCACACCGATAGTTGAATGTTCGGTGCGTTGTACCAGAGCGATAACATCCGCCAACGTGTTTTCCGGAGTCAGATTGGAATCGCTGATGACGAATCCTGCCTTGAACTTCTTAACTTTCCGAACCATATCTGCCTGACTGGCGATAGGCTGCGAACCGAAGATAAAAGATAACCCTCCGTTACGAGCCAGCTCGATGGCCAGCTTGGGACCGGAAACAGATTGCATGATCGCTGAAACGAAAGGAATGTTTAATTCGATCGCTGGCTTTTCACCTACTTTATGTTTCACAAGCGGGGTTTTCAGTGAAACATTGGTTGGCACGCATTGTTTGGTGGTTAAACCGGGAATAAGTAAGTATTCACCAAAGGTTCTCGATACATCGTTTAAGTAAACTGCCATAGTGTTTATATTTACTGGATGAATTTTATTAGGGTACAAAAGTACTCAATTCTCCTGTATCCTGTATTGTCTGAATAAAAGAAAATTCTGTTTTTTCCTATTTTCCGCGCTTTGTATGCGGTAAGCTAAGAATTTCCGCCTATCGGGAGCTGTCTGTTTTAGAAACTTTTCGGCAGACAGGATTGTTATATAAACGTAATTAACATAGGAGGATTTTTTATGAAAACAATAGTGGATAAAGCCAATACTCGCGGGTACGCAAATCATGGATGGTTAAAGACTCATCATACTTTCAGTTTTGCCAATTACTATAATCCGAAAAGGGTTCATTTTGGTATGCTTCGTGTTTTAAATGACGATTCGGTTGCTCCGGGAGAAGGATTCGATACACATCCGCATAAGAATATGGAAGTAATCTCCATCCCGTTGAAAGGCTATCTGCGTCATGGCGACAGTATTCAGAACAGCGAAGTGATTACTCCGGGCGATATACAGGTCATGAGTGCCGGTACGGGGATTCTCCACAGCGAGTTTAACGACAGTGGAGAAGAACAACTGGAGTTTCTTCAGATATGGGTGTTCCCGCGTGAAGAAAATACGAAACCCCATTATAAAAGTTATGATGTCCGCTCTGTCTTGAAAAAGAACGAGTTGGGCTTGATGATTGCACCGGACGGTTCTGCTCCGGCTTCCATTAATCAGGATGCCTGGTTCTCGATGGGAACATTGGATGCCGGAATAGTGAAGGAATACAAACTGCACAATAAGAAGAACGGAGTCTATCTGTTTGTAATCGAAGGTGAAGTGGAAGTTGCCAACACAGTCCTTTCCAAGCGTGACGGCGCCGGCTTCTGGGAAACCGACAGTATTGTGATAGAGGTATTGAAACATGCAACGGTCCTTTTAATGGAAGTGCCGATGGAATAATGGTTATGTATTTTACAATAACCCCCTGTTTTTGCTATTTTTCTATTTCATCCGAAAAGTCGATCCATTTTGGATTGACTTTTTTTGCGGTTTTTACCTTTACGGCTGACACCGGACGAAATGAGGTGCGCAGCCCATTCAGGAAAGTGTACAATTTGACAGTCGGAAGGCGGAAACACCAACAAAGTGATAAACCTTAACTCCCGGAGAATCGAATATTTGAAAATAAAACGGACGGCGTTCCAAATACTTCAAGGAAATTCAGGTGCTTTTTTGCCCTTACAACGGTCTTCTTTCCAATTACGACCGTCCAAATCGCCATTACGACCGTGCTAATCTTCGCGAGGTGCCGAGTGCACTACACATTAGCACGGTCGTAATGGCAAAGAGGACGGTCGTAATTGCTGGAAACACTCAAAAAAGAGGAAAAAGTCCCTTTTTGAGGTCAAAAAAACGGATTAACATTTGTTTGAATTAGGGGCTCTTTTTGGTCTGAAAAATGCGTTTTATACAATAAGTCCTTGAATATTGAAAAAAGTATCCATGCCCATCCATCTAAAATTTCATGGGCATGCAATCCAATTTCCATGGGCATTGATACGGGCTTGGAGTATTGATGCGTTAGTCTAAAAAAATAAAAAGAAATAAAATGTTGGATAAAGTGAGAGTGTGGTATTAGATAAGTTTTGAGCTACCGCAGTCTCTACAGAACTAAG
>NZ_QREV01000008.1:45462-135769 GCF_003363715.1 Parabacteroides acidifaciens | reverse complement strand
GAATTTCCTTGGGATATTTGGAACGCCGTCCGTTTTGTTTTCAAATATTCGATTCTCCGGGAGTTAAGCTTTATCACATTGTCGGTGTTTCCGATTTTCAGCAATCAAAAAGAATACTTTTCAGAACGACCTCGGCACCTCATTTTCTCTGTTGTCAACCGAAAAGGCCAAAACCATGAAAAAAGTCAATCCAAAATGGATCAAAATTTCGGACGAAATAGAAAAATGTCTGAAAAGGGGGGTTATTGTAATTTGTCGGCATCCTTGATGCGTGAACCGGACAGAGCATAGTACAGCATTACCAGCTCGCAGACAATCACAATTAGCCAAGTCCATTGCCATGAATCCCATATATCGGCAAGCACACCTTGCAACACCGGAAAAATGGCACCGCCAAACACCCCCATCATAAAGACACCGGACGCTTTGGAAGTATATCTCCCCAGCCCCTTGATGGCCAATGTAAAAATGCAACTCCACATGACCGAATGACATAGACCGACAGAGACCAATACCCACAGATTATTGGTAAAAATGGCAATGAACGTAAGGACAATAGCAATAAAAGTAGTGACAACCAGCAACACACGGGAGGAAACCTGATTGAAAAAGCTGAATGTAAGCCTGCCCACCATAAAGCCGCCCCAATAAAGGGTAGCTAACAATGCGGGAATACCCAAATCCAATCCCCAAAGAATCAGATGGTCTTTGCCGAAGAAGGAAAGGCCGTGGCCAGCTTCTATCAATTCCATGGCGTGCAAGTTGACATTCACACCTACCGATACCTCAGCGCCTACATAAAAGAAAATGGCGATAACTCCCAGTTTCAAGTGACGGAAGGACCAGATGCTACGGGACAGTTTTTCGCCGCTGTCAGCGCGGGTTCCCTGAATATCGGGAAGACTCAGTCGCGAGGTTACCGCCGTAGTCAGGATGATGCACAAGGCTATCAGCAGGAAGGGAACCAGCAGTTGGTCGGCAGTAACACTCTCCAATGCCACGCCTGCGAACATGATTCCGGTGACGAAGAAAGGTGCAATCGTTGTGCCGAACGAGTTGATGGCGCAAACGATGTTCATCCGCTGTACCGGTTGCGTGCCCGGCAAGTCGTACGCTGCAATGTAAGGGTTTATCACCACCTGCAACAGTGCAGCGGATGTCCCCATTAAATAAGAGCCCAGCAGAAAAACGAAATAACCATAAGGGATACGGTCAGCCAAAATATTTATTCCGGCTTCGCCATAATGTACCACCAGCCACGATGAGAAGGAATATGTCAGCAGTCCACCCACCATGACGGCCAGTGCCCGCAACAACGTACTTTTATAACCGTGGCTGTTAATCCACCGCCCTCCCAGCGAACTGTTCAACAGATAGCCGAGGAAAAAGAAAAAGGAGATAAGCGTGGTCAGCGTATTTTTCAGTTCCTCGGTGTGGGAAAGGAACGCAATTTTCAGTGGTCCCTGAAACTGCCCGTTGACGGTAGTCAGGAAGCCTACGATGAAATAAATGAAAGTCAGGACCACGAAGGGTCCCAGACTATTGTTCTTTTGTGTATTCATGATGTAAAGGTTGAATGTGCTTCTATTACAATATGCTTTCCAAGACAGCCATTGCGCCCTGCTCACTGATAGCATTTGTCATTTTCAGATAGAGTGGAACAAACTCACCGGCAGCTTTCAGGTCAGTGCTGCGGAAAGCAGAAAGGCCCAAAAAGTCCACAGCATCGTCGCTGTTTATCAGTTTTTCATCATCGGCATTCATCCAAGGCTCTGCCACATCAAAGGCTACGCCGCTGTCATCGGTCTTGAACTTCAGATAATGGCGGTAGGCGGCTATCAGGTAGGCAACACGGGTGAGATCGGCATGACCGGCTATCATCTTGATCAGATTCGGCATCACATATACCGGAAACTTGGACAGGCCGTCGAAACACAAACGTGCTATCTGATCGCTGACGGAACGATTACCGAAGCGTTCAATCAAGGTCTGTTTGTATAGTTCAAGGTCTGTATTGCCCGGAGCCGGAACATAAGGAGTGATGTCCACATCCATAAAGGTACGTACAAACTTGGCAATCCGTTCATCATGCATGGCGTCGTCCACTTTACGGTAACCGCTCAGGAACGAGGGATAAGAAAGCAATGTATGCGAAGCGTTCAGCAAACTGAGTTTCATATTCTCGTAGGCGGTGACGTCTTGCGTGAATTCGGCTCCCACGTTTTCCCATGCGGGACGTCCGGCTATGAAGTTGTCTTCAATCACCCACTGGATAAAATCTTCGCAGTAGACCGGTGCGGCATCATCCGTTCCATTCTTGGCGTTCAGGCGGATAATATCATCGGGCCGAGTGGCAGGCGTAATGCGGTCTACCATGCTGTTGGGGAAAGTAATGTTCTCATTTACCCATGCTGCCAGTTCTTCATCTTGTGCTTTGATGAAGGATGTGAAAGCCTTGCGCGCAGTATTGCCATTATGTTGCAAGTTGTCGCAAGACAATATGGTGACGGGACCGTTTCCGGCAGCTTTTCTCCGGCGCAATCCTTCGGCAATGAATCCGAATGTTGTTACGGGGCTATGCGGTTGCTGCAGGTCATGTTTCACTTTCTCATCATCCAGCATAAACTCTCCCGATGCCTTTTCTATGTTATAACCGCCTTCGGTGATGGTCAGTGTGATAATGCGGATGTCTTTGTCTGCGATTTTAGTGATGACACCTTCCGGGTCTTCCACTCCCCAGATTAGTTCCACCAGCGAACCAATACGATAGGCTTCATCGTTGCCGTCGCGTCCACATACGGTCAGCGTGTATTCATTAGCCTGCTTCTTCAGTGCCTTATACAAGTATTCATCACCGGGAAGCAGCATGGCACCGCAGATACCCCAATTCTGTTGGGTGGGATCTTCAAGCAATCTGTTGGTGAAAAACTCTTCGTGAGCACGATGGAAATTACCGACTCCGATATGCAGGATACCCGGTTTGATTTGTTCACGGTTGTAACGGTAAGAAATGACTTGTGTTTTCATGATTTTCTTTGTTTTTAAATGTTCAACATCAATTCTGATACAGCAAAAATAAGGAGCAGGGAATTAAAAAGACAGGCTTTTCCCATCCATTTGCCTGCAAACGATTGCGGGAACGTTCCCAAAATCTGCAAACGTTCTCAAAGATTAGGATTTGTCAGTTTAAATAGATATTTTTGCCTTGGTTAAAAAAAAGAATGACCATGAAACACATAACCATCAAAGACATAGCCCAACATCTGTCCATATCCGTTTCCACCGTATCCCGTGCATTGGTGGATGACAAGAACATCCGCAAAGAGACCAAGGAGAAAGTGCTGGAAACAGCAAAAAAGTTAGGCTACAAACCAAACCCTGTCGCGACTAACCTTAAATATGGCCATACAAATACGGTAGGGGTGATAGTACCGGAAATGGTTACTCCGTTCGCTTCAAGAGTAATAAATGGAATACAGGAAGTGCTCTATGCTAACAACATAAAAGTGATTATTGCAGAATCAGGGGAAGACCCGGAAAAAGAGAAGGAGAACTTGCAATTGATGGAGCGTTTTATGGTGGACGGCATCATTATCAGCCTATGTAGCTATAAAAAGAACAGGGAGGAATATCTCCGCTTGCAAAAGGCAGAAATGCCAATGGTGTTTTACGACCGCATCCCTCACGGACTTGATGTGCCGCAGGTGATAGTGGACGATTACATGAAATCTTTTTTTCTGATAGAACATCTCATCCGGAACGGGCGTAAGCGTATCGTTCACATACAAGGTCCCGACGATGTGTATAATTCCATCGAACGGGTCAGAGGATATAAGGATGCTTTGTCGAAGTTCAGGATTTCTTTTGATGACGATATGCTGATAAAGTCCGGGTTGACTTTTGAAGACGGAAAGAATGCAGCGGATAGCCTGATGGAAAAAAATATTCCCTTTGATGCAATTTTTGCTTTTACGGATACATTAGCCATTGGTGCCATGAACAGGCTGAGAGACGCGGGCAAAAAAATCCCGGAAGAAGTAGCCATAGCCAGCTTTTCCGGGACCGAACTTTCCACGATTGTTTATCCGAAACTCACGACGGTTGAGCCGCCTTTGTACCAAATGGGAAAGAATGCCGCCGAGTTAATTCTGGAGAAAATTAAAAATCCGGCCTCTCCCAACCGTTCGATCGTGCTCAATGCTGAAATCAAGATGCGTGCATCCACAGCAAACGGTACTTCGTCAGAATGAGTATCTTTGTGTTTTGATATCATAGTATTAGCGATAAAAATCAAGTGATTACAAAACTCTGTTTATCAAGTTTTCCGGCAGTTCCGGCATCGCCCCGTTTTGGGTACAAACGTAAGCGGAAACATTTACGGCCAGTTGGTGCGCTTCGTTTACAGGTTTTCCTTTAAGGATGGCGGAAACAAATGCGGCGGTAAAAGAATCTCCCGCCCCTACCGTATCGGCAACTTCAACCTTCGGAGTTTCGACGAATGACACACTGCCGGGAGTGAACACATAACTGCCATTTACGCCACAAGTCAGAATAAGCATCTCAAGTTTATACTTTGCAAGCAGAATCCAGCATTTGTCCTGCAAATCAATACCTGGATAACCGAACATACGGCTGACGGTGACCAATTCTTCATCATTTATCTTCAGGATGTTGCACCGCTGCATGGAGTTGCAAATAATTTCTTTGGTATAGAAGCCCTGCCTCAAGTTAATGTCAAATATTTTATATAGTCCTTTACCATCCGGTATGGCATCCAGAAAGGCATTGATCGTTTCACGGGATACAACATTCCGTTGAGCCAAAGAACCGTAGCAAACGGCACATGTCTTCTGTGCGAGTTGCTTCAACTTGTCAGTGAAAGGGATATTGTCCCAAGCCACATTTTCTTTAATGTCATAACAAGGTACTCCTTCATTGTCTAATTGTACCTGTACCGTACCGGTGGGATACTCGACTTTTTCAATCAGGGTATATAATCCCTTGCCTTGAAAATTATCCAATATCTCATTTCCCAATTTATCCTCGCCAATTGCACTGACCACCCGGCTTTGTAGTCCGAATTGCGATACGTGATAAGCAAAATTGGCCGGAGCACCGCCTAATTTCTTTCCTTCTGGAAGTACATCCCATAAAGCTTCACCGATTCCCACTACATAATTTCTTTTTGTTTTCATGATATTTTAATTTAATATTGATTTTTCTTGTGCAAAGAAAAGGAGCGGAAAGAACAATTTAAAAGAAATGAAACCGCACTTTATTGGGAACGATTGCGGGAACGTTCCCAAAATCTGCAAACGTTCTCATTGTTTATAGACCTGATAATTTATTTGCATGATTATCCTCTCGGCGAAACGGTATGCTTAAAACAGTAATAATGGTTGAATAATCAGTAATTCATGCACAAGCCAATCGCCGGACCAAGAGTACCTTTGTCACAGTAACTAAGAAAAAACAGATTGTATGAGAACAATAAACAAACGGATAGCAGTAGCGCTATTAACCATAGCCGCCTGCCATCCCATTAAAGCACAACAAAATATGGAGAATGTATTGAACCAGCGGCAACAGAACATCGTTGCCATCGCATGCCTTGAGGCAAAAGGTGACCTGGAAAATCTTTCCGGAGCTATCCATACGGGGTTGGACGAAGGTCTGACAGTCAGTAAAATAAAAGAAGCGCTCTCGCATCTCTATGCTTATACCGGTTTTCCACGCAGCCTCAATGCGTTGGGAGTCCTCCAGCAAGTACTGGCCGAACGCAAGGCAAAGGGTATCAGAGACAAAGAAGGCAAAGAAGCCGATCCCCTACCCGATGATTTCGATGCTCTGAAAGAAGGTACGGCTATACAGACGAAACTCAGTGGCGCCCCCTTCGACTATAGCTTCGCTCCGGCTACCGATTATTATCTGAAAGCGCATCTCTTCGGCGACATCTTTGCACGTAACAACCTGACTTTCCCCGAACGTGAGTTGGTAACGGTCAGCGCACTGTCCGGTATCAAAGGAGTGGAACCGCAACTGAAATCGCACGTGCGTGGAGCAAAGAACATGGGGCTGACGGATGCAGAAATACATTCCATCCCCGGCGTGCTACTGCAAAAAGTAGGCGAGCCCGAAGCCTACCGTGCCAAGAAAGCTATTGCAGAAGTTTATGGTGAAGAATTCAGAGAAGGTGAACCAATAGAGAACTGCGTATTTCCAAAAGGCGAACCCAATACGGCGTATGCCAAATATTTCATCGGGAACAGCTATTTGGCCGGACTGGCGACCGGTGAAGGGAAGTTGCATGTAGACAATGTCACTTTCGAGCCACGTTGCCGCAACAACTGGCATATCCACCACAAAGGCGGCCAGATCCTTATCTGCGTAGGCGGCAGAGGATGGTATCAGGAATGGGGCAAACAAGCTCAGGAATTACATCCCGGTGACGTGGTCGATATTCCTGCCGAAACCAAACATTGGCATGGTGCCACAGCCGACAGCTGGTTTCAACATATCGCCATCGGCGTTCCGGCTGAAGGGGCAAGTGCGGAGTGGCTCGAACCGGTGACTGACGCAGAATATGACAAACTGAAATAATTGTACCTTAATATTACAGATTTCACGTACTGTCTGAAATTCTTATGGTTTTTATTCATATCTTTGCTTTAATTTAAACACTTGCGTTTACGAATACAGACTGCAACACAGACAGGCCATGCAATAGCTCAATTTAATTTTTATATAATGCACTATAAATATGGATGAAATAGTAAAAATAGATACTATAGACAAGTACAACAAGCTGTATGGCCTGGAAACCATGCATCCACTGGTCGGAGTTGTGGATTTGACAAAAGCGACTGCCTATCCCAACCATATCCGCATGAATATGGGTATTTACTCGCTTTTCCTGAAACAGACCATATGCGGCGACTTGAAATATGGGAAAAAACTGTATGATTACCAGGAAGGGACAATCGTCAGTTTCGCTCCCGGACAGGTAATCGGGATTGATTTGAAGGAAGATGCCCGCCCCTCTTCAGTCGGCATTGTTTTCCATCCGGATTTGATACGGGGTACATCGCTCGGAGAGAATATCAAACAGTATTCTTTCTTCTCCTACGAAGTAAACGAAGCACTCCATGTATCCGAAGAAGAAAAACAAATCATCATCGATTGCCTCGATAAAGTCCGGATAGAGTTGAGCCATGCCATAGACAAGCACAGCAAAATACTGATAGCCAAAAACATCGAGCTGCTACTTGATTATTGTATGCGTTTCTATGAACGGCAGTTCAACACTCGCAGTAAGGTAAACAAAGATATTCTTGTACAGTTCGAAAAACTTCTGGACGATTATTTTCAGGGCAGGAATGCGGAAAACAAGGGGTATCCCACAGTGAAATACTTTGCAGACAAGGTCTTCCTTTCCCCAAACTATTTTGGCGACCTCATTAAAAAGGAAACCGGACAGACAGCCCAGCAACATATATTATCCAAGCTCATAAGCCTCGCCAAAGACCGGATTGTAAACACTAACCGACCCGTATCAGACATAGCCTACGAACTGGGATTTCAGTATGCACAACATTTCTCGCGCCTGTTTAAGAAGAATGTGGGTTGTTCGCCCAATGAATACAAGAAAATGAATATATTATGAAAGAAAGTATATTAAATATAGAAACAATACACGAGTGCAACCGTTGTTTAGGATGCAAGACGCTCCATCCGCTTGTCAGTGTTGTCGACCTGTCGAAGGCTAATTTAGAGCAATGTACCATCAAATTCGATTTCTATACTATTATTATGTTGGAAGGGGATGTGGAAGATTTCTCATATGGACGCAAGTCTTGTGACTACTCCAATGCATCGCTCCTGTTCCTTACTCCGGGCGAATCCATCGATATAGACCATAACGAACTGCTCCGCCGGAAAGGTAGGCTGCTTGCATTCCATCCTGATTTACTCAGCCGTACTTCGCTGGACTGGATTATAGAGGATTATACATTTTTCTTCTATAAACCGGATGAAGCCCTCCACTTGTCCCTGCGCGAGAAAAGTAAAATCATAGACTGCCAGCATAACATCGCAGAGGAATTGGAACACGCTATAGACAACCATAGCAAAACTCTGATTTCAAGGCATATCGAGCTCTTACTTGACTATTGTACCCGTTTCTATGAACGCCAGTTCATTACACGCTGTGAGGCAAACAAGTCTCTTATCCGCCAAACAAACATATTACTGGATGAGTACATCCAATCCGGAAAGCTAAAAAAAGGAATTTCACCTTCGGCTGAATATTGTGCCGATAAACTCCATTTATCCTCCCAATATTTCAATGATTTATTGTATTTTGAGACGGGAGAGGATATCGACGAATATTTCCAGTTCAAACAGTTGGAAGCCGCCAAAACGATGCTGTTGGAACAAGGATGTACTGCCGGCGCAGTGGCAGAAAGGCTGGGATACCCCAATGTACAACAATTCAGACGTATTTTTAAGATGAATACGGGGATAGCCCCTGATGATTATAAACTGACACAAAACTAATAAAAGTGTTATTTAGTCTTATCGGATTCGTTATAAATCGAATCGGAACATTTACTTTTGCCGTAAAGAAGAAGAAATGAAAACACGTCTCCGATTTAAGATAATAGCAACGCTTATATGCCTTTCACTTGCCGGACTGTTGATTTCACAGGGATACTGGCTGAAGGGATTATACGTATCCAACAAGAAAAACACATGGGATAAAATAGAGGAAGCCATGCGAATGGCTGACTATATGGAAATATTCCTACGCTTGGACTCGCTGAGCAAAAACGACTTCCACGGCGAAATAAGTCCTCAATTCAGCTTTAGCCAAGACACGGCATGGGAAAAGAAAAAGGAGTCTATTTCTCTGGATAAAATCATGGAATCTTCTCCGGGCTATACAATTCAGTATATGGAAGCAGCCAAGACATTAAATGAATATTTACAGATGATCGGTACGTTGGAAAGAAACGTACAAATACTCATGCACCAGCAGATAGACTCATTACTGCCTATTAATTATGCGCAATTTAATACTTTATTAAAGGATGGGTTACAGGAAAGAGAAATCGCCGCTCCATACCGTCTGCGGGTGATTCGGCAAGAAGCGAAAGATTCCGTACTTTATACTTATACGGAAACATCCCGGAAAGAAGGATCATGGAAAAATGCCGTTCGCTTCACCCATATTATCGAGCCGGGAGAATATTACTATGATCTGGAAATTCAATCTCCCGACCAGATTGTATTCCGGCAGATGGCTGGTATATTAATTTCTTCTTTTTTGCTTTTTGTGATTATCCTGATTGCTTTTGTATATCTGCTTTACACCATTTTGAGACAAAAAACAGTAGAGGAACTGAAAACAGATTTCACCAACAACATGACACACGAACTGAAGACACCTATCTCTGTCGCCTTTGCCGCTAACGATGTGTTGTTGAACTACAGCGATACAATCAACGAGAAACAAAGGAAATACCTGAATATCGTGCGGGAACAGTTGAACCATCTGTCCGGATTGGTCGAGCAAATCCTGACCCTTTCCGTTGAGAACAGAAGTACATTCCGCCTTCATCCCGAATCGGTACAAGTGGCGGATGTGCTTACACCGCTTATCGAACAATTCAAGTTGAAAGCAGACAAGCCGGTCAGTATCATATCCGAAATACCGGACCGGATGGCTGTGACGGCCGACCGTACCCACTTATATAATATGCTCAGTAATCTGATTGGGAATGCTATCAAGTATTCCGGCGAGAAACCTTGCCGCATACGGATCAAAAGCGCACTGTCTTCCAAAGAGGCGACCCTCTCGGTGACAGACGAGGGAATCGGTATCAGCGAAGCCAATCAGAAAAGAGTTTTCGATAAATTCTACCGTGTTCCAAACGGGAACCTGCACGATGTAAAAGGCTTCGGCCTCGGATTATACTATGTCCGTGACATGATGGCTAAACACAATGGAACTGTGACAGTCAAGAGCCAGCCGGGAAAAGGCTCTATGTTTACCCTTCATTTTAAAAATTAATATCAATGGATAAGATCAGAGTTTTATTAGTAGAAGACGAACCCACCCTTGCCATGATCATAAAGGACACGCTGGACGGGAATGAATTTGAAGTATTTATTGCAGCTAACGGCGAAGAGGGATTATCCCGCTATAAAGAGACCAGGCCGGATATCATCGTTTCGGATATCATGATGCCGAAGATAGACGGTTTCACAATGGTACGGCATATACGGAAGACAGACCATCAAATACCTGTGCTCTTCCTCTCCGCCCGCTCGGCGGCAAATGATGTCGTAGAAGGTTTCGAATTAGGCGGTAACGACTACTTGAAAAAACCTTTCGGCATGGCAGAGCTGATCATCCGTATTAAAGCGTTATTGAACAAGATAACTGTTTCCAAGGAGGAGACCAGTTCTTTCACTCTCGGTCAATATATATTCGATTCCATCACCCAAACACTTCAGTACTGCGGAGAAAAACAATTGCTGAGCAACCGGGAGTCCGAAATACTGAAGCGGCTGTGTGAAAACAAAGATCACGTGTTACCCATGAAAGACGTCCTGCTGGAACTATGGGGAGACGATTCATTCTTTAATGCCCGCAGCCTGCATGTCTTTATCACCAAACTGAGGCATAAACTGTCAAAAGACGAATCGATCAAAATCCTGAATGTACGTGGGATCGGTTACAAACTGATTATCGACTGATCTGCTTCAAGGCCTGCGCCAGCTGGTCCGGACACGACGTTCCCCGCTCGCGGCAGTCGATACCTTCCAGTCTCCGGATAGCTTCGTTTACATCCATACCCACTAATAATCTGGACAGCCCCTGCGTGTTGCCCTGGCAACCGCCGACGATCTGAACATTCTTAATCACATTATCTTCCGAATCGATAATCATCATCTTAGAACACACTCCGCCGGTCGGAGTGTATGCCACGCGTTGTTTATTCATTTCCTTATTTTATTTATCCGTAATGTCGTCTATAACGGGGTGCAAAGGTATAAATAAATTTGGAAAGGTATTTTAAACCTTAAGTATTGACCTTATTTCATAAAAGAAATGTATTATTCAATATAAACGGAACAAGATAGTGCATTATCCAAAAAGAATGCTTTCCTTTGTATCAACAAACAATAAGAGATTTATTTCGATTTGATTTTTCATATGTATCTCCTCAGTTATCCAGATTGAGTATTTCCACCTCTGATTAAGAACTTCCTTATATTCTGTTGTTGAATTATTAATTTTTTATTTTTATATTTATGAACATGTACATTGGTAACCTTAGCTACAACGTTAGGGAAGCAGATTTGAGAGAAGTAATGGAAGAGTATGGAACTGTTGAATCAGTAAAACTTATCGTAGATCGCGACACAAGAAGATCAAAAGGTTTTGCATTCATCGAAATGCCGGAAACTTCAGAAGCAAAAAGAGCAATCGAAGAATTGAACGGAGCTACATACGAAGGCCGTCCGATGGTTGTTAAAGAAGCACTACCAAGAAATTAATTCACTGAATTATAAGAACTGTATTGAAAAGGATACCCGATAGCGGATATCCTTTTCTTTGTTTATAGCCCATTTAACCTGCCGGCGGGACTTCGAGTAGTATTTTAGGTAATTTCTTTTTTCCTAAAATATTTGTACCTAACTTTGCGAAACATAAATGACAACTGTATGACGTACGAAGAAACGCTACACTATCTATATACCAGCATTCCTGTATTTCAGAATGCCGGACCTTCAGCTTACAAACCCGGACTGGGAACCAGCATCGCACTGGATGATTATTTAGGCAACCCGCATAAAGCCTATAAGACAATCCATGTCGCAGGAACAAACGGAAAAGGTTCCGTCAGCCATCTGCTGGCAGCTATTCTACGGCAGTCGGGATATAAAGTCGGACTGTACACCTCCCCGCACCTGATCGATTTTCGCGAACGTATCCGGGTGAACGGGCAAAAGATATCCCAGGAATATGTTATAGATTTTGTAGAACGCCACCGCTCATTCTTCGAGCCTCTCCATCCTTCTTTCTTTGAACTGACTTCCAGCATGGCTTTCGATTATTTCCGTACGGAGGAAGTGGACTATGCCGTGATCGAAGTAGGTTTGGGAGGGCGGTTAGACAGTACGAATATCATCACTCCGATCCTAAGCGTAATCACGAATATCAGCCTGGACCATACGCAATTTTTGGGCGACACGGTCGAAAAGATTGCCTTCGAGAAAGCCGGCATCATCAAAAAAGATGTTCCTGCACTGATCGGCGAGGCAGACCACCACAGCGTAGCACAGGTCTTTTTGGATGCCGCAGACAAAGCCGGTACGCAAGTTCTTTTTGCACAAGACAAAGAATATCTGAAAGAATCCTACCTGACGGAGACCGGCAAATGGCATCTGGACTCGACAGAATACGGACAATTGTCCGGACAGTTAGGCGGTGTCGTACAGTTCAGGAATGCAACAACCGTATTGGGAGCCATCGACCTGCTAAAAGCGTCCGGAGTCAACATACCCGTGGAAGCAATCCGCGAAGGATTTGAACACGTCGTCGAACTGACAGGCCTGATGGGACGCTGGCAAGTCTTGCAGGAAAGCCCGAAGGTCGTATGCGACACCGGGCACAATGTCGGAGGCTGGCAATACCTGAACATCCAACTGGAAGAAGAGATCACGCAACACAAGCAACTATATATGATCGTCGGCATGGTCAACGACAAAGACATCAACGGTGTGCTCGAACTGATGCCGAAGGAAGCATTTTACTTCTTCACCCAAGCGTCCGTACAACGGGCAATGCCGGCAAAAGACTTCGCTGCGCTGGCCATCCGGCACGGACTGTCGGGTGTCGTATGCAATTCTGTTCCGGAAGCCGTAGAGAAAGCGCTGGCACGCGCCGGGCAAAACGACACGATTTTTATTGGCGGCAGCACCTTTGTCGTTGCCGACGCCTTGCCCCTGTTCATCAAAGGATAATAATAACTTAATTCAATAAACAAATATCATGACAGAACAAATTCAGAGAAAACTGAGCGAATCAAAGACAGCACGATGGGCTGTATTGGCGCTCGTTGCATTTACAATGCTCTGCGGATACTTCATCACAGATATGATGGCTCCGCTTCAGGACTTATTGCAAACACCGGTCGATGGTGGAGGATTAGGATGGACAGCCAATGAATACGGCAAATTCACCAGTGCCTATGGCTGGTTCAACGTATTCTTCCTGATGCTTATCTTCGGCGGAATGATCCTGGACAAGATGGGCGTACGTTTCACCGGAGTTATGGCAACCAGCATCATGCTTGTCGGCGTATTTATCAAATGGTTCGGCGTATCGCACGATTTCGGTGGCGAAACAGTTTCTATCTTCGGTACGGAATGGGGCTATCCGCTGCTGGTCGCTTCACTTGGCTATGCCTTGTTTGGCGTTGGGGTTGAGATCGCCGGTATTACCGTTTCAAAGATTATAGTCAAATGGTTCAAAGGCAAGGAAATGGCTTTGGCAATGGGACTCGAAATGGCTTGCGCCCGTATCGGTACGGGATTGGCAATCGGTATTACCCCGCTGTTAAGCCGCGCATTCGGCAACTCTATCAGTATGCCGATCTTTATCGGACTGATCCTGCTTTGCATCGGTTTGATTTCATTCATCGTCTTTGTTGTCATGGATAAGAGACGTGATGTGGAAGACGCTGCCGCCGCCACAGGCGAAGAAGAAGCCGAAGAGCCGTTCCGTTTCGGCGACATACTGGATATCATCACGCTGAAAGGCTTCTGGTATATGGCGTTGCTTTGCGTATTGTTCTATTCCGCTGTATTCCCCTTCCTAAAATATGCACCGAACCTGATGATCAATAAGTTTGGTATCGACCCGGAATGGTCGGGCGTCATCCCGGCGTTATTGCCTTTCGGAAACATCCTGCTGACTCCGTTCTTCGGTAACCTTTACGACCGTAAAGGGAAAGGGGCGACTATTATGATTATCGGCTCTGTTATGCTGATCTTCATTCACTGTATGTTCTCCATCCCGATGCTGAATAACTGGATTGTGGCACTCTGCCTCATCATCCTGTTAGGTATCGCTTTCTCGTTGGTTCCTTCCGCCATGTGGCCTTCTGTTCCGAAGATCATTCCGGAAAACAAGTTGGGCACGGCATATGCACTGATTTTCTGGGTACAGAACTGGGGACTGATGGGCGTTCCGTATATGATCGGCATCGTACTGGACAAATACTGTATTACCGGCATGGTAGACGGTAAACCGACTTACAACTATATGATCCCGATGATGATCTTCACCTGCTTCGGCATTCTGGCGCTTTTCATCTCCCTGCTGCTGAAACGCGAAGACCGCATCAAAGGTTACGGCCTCGAACTCCCGAACATCCAGAAGGACGCAGACATCGTCCTGGCTGAAGAGATGATCGGCGAAGGACAAAGGTAATTAATTATAAGAAAGGGGATGTGTTAATAGGAACGTCCCGCTTGTAGCACGGGGCCAGGCGGGACGATCTTTTTAAGGGGGAGGAGAAAAAGAGTAATCAACGATTTATCCAATTCTCTAAAGATAGACCTTTTATTCTCTGAAAATGTTTCAAATTATCTGTAACCAATATGTAATTACCGGATAAAGCTGTAGCAGCTATCAATAAATCAAATTCATCAATCATTACTCCATCTGAACGCAATAGCGTTTTCATCTTAGCATAATCCTCTGCAAAATCCAGTAATGAGACAATCGGGAAACGACCGGTAAAAGTCTTTACTTTGGGGACCTCCCGATCTTCATGTCTGGAATAATATGCACCAAACATTAATTCATAGAGTGTAATCACTGACAAACAACAGTTTCCTTCACCTATCTTGATCAGTTTTTGCGCAACATCTTCGTTTCCTCGAAGCAAAGCTATGCAAATGTTGGTATCTAATAAATACTTACTTTTCTTCATCATCCAAAGGCATTATATGACGTGTCACTCCAAACTGATGAGAACTGCGGATATCTTTTATGATTTCCTCCGTTGTACGCGGATCATCTTTCCAGGCACCGCACATATTCCAAATGAAATCTTCATAAGATTCCTGTTTTTCTGCCTTCTCTTTTCGCGCTTCTTCAAGTAGTTTTTCACCTAGCCACTCCTTATTGTTAGCACTTAAAGATAAAGACTGTAGAAACTTCCAGATTCCTTCTAATGATATTGTTGCTTTCATAACTGTTATCCTTTCTTCTTTTTAACTTCCGGAAGCAAAGATAATGAAAAAGCTCGTATATGGCTGTATGACATATTCAAAAAAAGCGCACGCATCATTCTGGCTGAAGAGGTATACGAGAACCACTAATACACGCTATTTTCATCCGACATATATGAACTATGAAGATATTTTAGTAAGTTTGTCCACGAACAACAATAATCATATAAATACATATCAATTATAATATGGCAGACGACAAGAAAATTATTTTCTCGATGGTGGGAGTGAGCAAGACCTTTCCGCCTCAGAAACAAGTATTGAAAAATATTTACCTGTCCTTTTTCTATGGAGCGAAGATCGGGATCATCGGTTTGAACGGTTCCGGTAAATCCACACTGCTTAAAATTATTGCAGGCATTGAAAAAGAATACCAGGGAGAAGTTGTTTTCTCTCCGGGCTATTCCGTGGGCTATCTGGAACAAGACCCGAAGCTGGAACCGGGCAAGACGGTGAAGGAAATCGTGCAGGAAGGCGTACAGGAGATTGTGGACACCCTCAAGGAGTTTGAAGAAGTAAACGAAAAGTTCGGCGATCCCGAAGTGCTGGAAGATCCGGACAAGATGGATGCACTGATCAACCGTCAGGCCGAACTGCAAGATAAGATAGATGCAACAGACGCATGGAACCTCGACAGCCGACTGGAACGGGCGATGGACGCCCTGCGCTGTCCGCCCGAAGATCAGGTTGTCGACACGCTCTCAGGTGGTGAACGCCGCCGCGTAGCCCTTTGCCGCCTGCTGCTGCAACAGCCGGACGTATTGCTGCTGGACGAGCCGACCAACCATTTGGACGCCGAGTCGATCGACTGGCTGGAACAGCATCTTCAACAATATGCAGGTACGGTTATCTGTATCACGCACGACCGTTACTTCCTCGACCACGTAGCCGGATGGATTCTCGAACTGGACCGCGGCGAAGGCATTCCTTGGAAAGGCAACTATTCTTCCTGGCTGGACCAGAAGACAAAACGCATGGCACAGGAGGAAAAGCAGGCCAGCAAGCGGCGTAAGACGCTCGAACGCGAGTTGGAATGGATCAATATGGCCCCGAAAGCCCGCCAGGCAAAAGGCAAAGCCCGTCTGAACTCTTACGAAGCCCTTCTGAACGAAGACCAGAGAGAGCGGGAAGCCAAGTTGGAAATCTTCATCCCGAACGGTCCGCGATTAGGCAACAAGGTGATCGAAGCCCAACACGTGGCAAAGGCATTCGGCGACAAACTGCTGTTTGACGACCTCAACTTCATGCTGCCGCCTAACGGCATCGTCGGCGTGATCGGTCCGAACGGCGCCGGTAAAACCACCCTGTTCAAGATGATCATGGGCATGGAAAGCATCGACAAGGGAACTTTCGAAGTGGGTGAAACTGTGACAGTCGGTTATGCCGACCAGACGCACAAAGATATCGACCCGAACAAGACGGTCTATCAGGTTGTTTCCAGCGGACAAGAATTTATCCGCGTCGGCGGCAAGGAGATCAACTCGCGCGCCTATCTTTCCAAATTCAACTTTGCCGGGGCCGACCAGGAAAAACTCTGCGGCGTGCTTTCCGGTGGTGAGCGAAACCGCCTGCACCTCGCCCTCACGCTGAAGGCGGAGGCAAACGTCCTGTTGCTCGACGAACCGACCAACGATATCGACGTGAACACGCTCCGCGCGCTGGAAGAAGGATTGGAAAACTTCGCAGGCTGTGCCGTTGTCGTTTCGCACGACCGCTGGTTCCTGGACCGCATCTGTACACATATCCTTTCGTTCGAAGGAGATTCCAATGTCGTGTTCTACGAAGGCTCTTATTCGGAGTACGAAGAATACAAGCGCAAGCAATTGGGTGATGTCGAACCGAAACGTGTCCGTTACCGTAAACTTATTGTTGATTAATCACATTTATAATTTTGTAAGACCATGAAAAAAAGAATGTTAGCAATGGCAGTAATGGCTGCCGCCTTTTTGTGCTTCGGAAGTGAAGCGAGTGCGCAGAAAACGACCAAGTTGTTCAACGGGAAAGACCTTTCGGGCTGGAACTTCGTTGTCGACAAGAATTCTGTCCCCGCCGACCAGGTATATTCTGTAAAAGACGGTGTCATCAACATTACAGGACAGCCATTCGGATATATGTACACAAAAGAGAAATATGGCAACTATAAGCTGCACGTGGAATATCGCTGGCCGAACGGTAAGGAAAAGGCTAACAGCGGTATCTTCCTGCTGATCGAAGATCCGAAGAACCCGTTCCCGAACGGCATCGAGTGTAACCTGATGAAGGATAACGCCGGCGACTTCGTTCTTCTGGGAGGTTCCGACCTGGCCGAATACCAGGGCAAACCGGGAGAACCGCGCCCAGGCTTCCCCGTCGTACGGAAGAGCAATCCGGACAGCGAAAAGCCTGCCGGAGAATGGAACGAAGCGAATATCTTCGTGAAAGACGGCGTCATCACGGTTTACATCAACGGCGTTTATCAAAACACCGGCACAAACAAGGTGAAAGAAGGTTACATCGGCCTGCAGAGCGAAGGTAAGGAAGTGCAGTTCCGTAACGTAACGGTCACTCCCTGGTAAGCAGATTAAAATAGTTTCCTCGGCGTGAAACTTTTGTTTCCTCGGCATGAAACTTTTGTTCCATAGGCATGAAACTTTTGTTCCCTGCCTATGGAATTTTTGTTTCTTTGTTATCTTTGCAACATTCTCCCGGGATTCCCGGTTCTTTTTAAAACTGTATCAATATGGATAATCGTTTCTTAGGCCTTATAGAGAGAAGCATCAAGGAGCATTGGGACCTCCCCGCTTTCTCCGATTACAATGGACATACTTACCATTTCAAAGACGTTGCCCGCCGGATAGAGAAGTTCCACATCCTGCTGGAACATGCCGGTATCAAGAAAGGCGACAAAGTGGCCATCGTCGGGCGCAACTCGTCCAACTGGGCGATCTGCTTCTTCGGGATACTTGCCTACGGAGCTGTTGCCGTGCCGATCCTGCATGAGTTCAAGCCGGATAACATCCACCATATCGTCAACCATTCGGGAGCGAAAGCCGTACTGGCGGGTTCCAACAACTGGGAGAATATGAACGAAAAGATGATGCCGGAGGTCAGACTTTTCATGATGCTGGACAACTTCTCCATCATCGACTGTAAAAACAAGGAGGTCCGCACCGTGCGTGACCGCATCAACGAGTATTTCGGCAAGAAATATCCGCGCTCTTTCAAGGCCGAAGACGTGAAATATCATGTCGAAGACCCGGAAGAATTAGCGGTCTTGAACTATACATCGGGAACAACCAGCTTTTCCAAAGGCGTCATGATTCCCTATCGCAGCCTGTGGAGCAACACGCAGTTCGCCTACGACCGCCTGCCGTTCATCCATCCGGGAGACAACATCGTCTGTATGCTGCCGATGGCGCATATGTACGGGTTGGCGTTCGAGGTGCTGAACTCCGTCAACAAAGGTTGCCACGTCCATTTCCTGACGCGTACGCCGAGCCCCAAGATCATTGCAGAGGCTTTCGCCACGATTCGTCCCGCACTGATCCTTGCCGTTCCGCTTATCATTGAAAAGATTATTAAGAATAAGGTATTCCCCGAACTCGAAAAGCCGCTTATCAAGCTGCTGCTGAAAGTGCCCTACGTAGACCAGAAGGTAAAAGACAAAATCGCCCAGAAGCTGAACGACTCTTTCGGCGGGAACTTCGGCGAGATCGTGATCGGCGGGGCTGCCATCAACAAAGAGGTGGAAACATTCCTCAAATCCATCAACTTCCGCTATACGGTCGGCTATGGCATGACAGAATGCGGGCCGCTGGTGTCGTATGAGCAATGGGACACTTTCAAACAAGGTTCTGTCGGCCGGATCGTCGACCGCATGGAAGTACGGATCGACTCGAACGATCCGGAAAACGAAGTTGGCGAAATACTGGTCCGCGGCATGAATGTGATGCTGGGTTATTACAAGAACCCGGAAGCGACCAAGGCAGTCATGATGCCCGACGGCTGGCTGCGCACCGGCGACTTAGGGACGCTCGATGCGGACGGCTTCCTTTACATACGCGGACGCAGCAAGAGCATGATACTGAGTTCCAACGGACAGAATATCTACCCCGAAGAGATCGAAGACCGCCTGAACAATATGCTTTATGTCGCCGAGTCCATCATCATCTCGCAAGGCGGCAAACTGGTGGCGCTGATCTATCCGGACTGGGAACAGGTGGACAAGGCCGGCATGCAACACTCCGAGATCGAAAGGCTGATGCAGCAGAACGTCGACCAGCTGAATGCCGAAATGCCGGCGTACAGCAAAGTATCCTGTTTCAAGCTCTATCAGGAAGAGTTCGAAAAGACTCCGAAGCGGAGTATCAAGCGATATTTGTATCAGCCGGCGGAAGAAAACTAAATATAAATCGTACCTTTGCTTCTATTATCTACAAACAGATTATATATGAGCAAAGGGAAAATCATTGTCGCCGGTATCGGTCCGGGAAGCCGTGAAGATATAACACCGGCGGCATTGTCTGCCATCAGGCAGTCGGATGTCATCATCGGATATAATTATTACTTTCAATTCATACAAGATATTGTCCGTCCGGACGCCCAGTGCATCGACACCGGGATGAAGCGCGAGAAAGCACGTGCCGAAGAGGCATGCAAACATGCTTTGGAAGGAAAGACGGTGACGGTGATCAGCTCCGGCGATGCCGGAATCTACGGAATGGCTCCGCTGATCTATGAGATGAGCGTGAAGCAAGAAGCATCTCAGTTAGAGATAGAAGTAGTGCCCGGCATCAGTGCTTTCCAGAAAGCGGCTTCGCTTTTGGGTGCTCCTATCGGGCATGATCTCTGCATCATCTCCCTCTCCGACCTGATGACGCCTTGGGAACGGATCGAGAAACGCATACGGGCGGCAGCTATCGGAGATTTCGTGACAGCCGTCTACAATCCGAAAAGCGAAGGACGCTATTGGCAGTTATACCGCCTGAAAGAACTCTTCCTCGAAGAGCGCGACCCGACGACGCCTGTCGGTTATGTTCGCCAGGCCGGACGTGAGGAGCAGGTTGTCAATCTGACTACACTTGGCGAGTTCGACCCCGAACAGGTCGATATGTTTACGGTCATCCTGATCGGGAACTCCCAGTCATACATCTCAGGCGACAAGTTCATCACACCGCGTGGCTACTATGGCGAGATCAAGATGAACAAGGATGTCGGCATCGGCCAGGACATCATGATCCGCAGTTTCCGCACGATAGAGAAAGAACTGAAGAATAAAGAGATCCCGCTCGACAAGAAGTGGGCCCTGCTCCACGCTATCCATACGACCGCCGATTTCGACATGGAGAACATCCTGCGGGTCGACGACAATGCCGTCGCCTCCTTGTACAAGCAGTTTAGCCAAGGCGAAGTACGCACCATCATCACCGATGTGACAATGGCCGCTTCCGGCATCCGAAAAGGAGCTTTGCAACGAATGGGGATCGAAGTAAAATGTTATTTGCAGGACGAACGCGCCATTGCTTTGGCAGCCGAAAAAGGTATTACCCGTACACAGGCGGGCATCCGGCTTGCGGCGAGTGAACATCCTGATGCATTATATGTTTTTGGCAATGCGCCCACGGCGCTGATAGAACTTTGTGACCTGATAAGGAAAGGGAAAGCCACACCCGCCGGCATCATTGCCGCTCCTGTCGGTTTTGTACACGTACAGGAATCCAAACACATGGTAAAACCGTTTGTCTCCATTCCTAAATTCATTGTCGAAGGACGGAAAGGAGGTAGCAACCTGGCCGCAACTTTGGTAAACGCTATACTTTGCTACAATGACGCAGAACAATTAAAACCAGGTAGAGACGTATGAACACAAGAGAAATAGTCGAGACTTACGGCAAAACACACATCTATATGGTCGGTATGGACGATAATCCACAACCCAAGCATATAGAAGTAATCATCAAGAGTATTAAACACGACAATATCTTTTCCGGAGGGAAACGGCATTACGAAATCGTGAAGCCTTTTCTACCCGCCGATGCGGTATGGATCGAGATAAAAGCGCCGATAGACGAGGTTATGGCTGAATACAGCCGGCTGATTCAGGAGGATAAAGTGATAGTCTCCTTCGTTTCGGGCGACCCGTTCTTCTTCGGCTTTGCTTCTACCGTCCGGAAACACCTTTTAGGGGTCGGCATGAAAGTATTCCCTTATTTTAATTCCTTGCAGATGTTTGCCCACCGGGAACAGATAGCCTACGAGAATATGCACGCCGTGTCCGTAACCGGACGCCCCTGGCACGAACTTGACCGGGCGTTGTTAGAATACCATCCGCTGATCGGCGTGCTGACCGACCATGTCCACACGCCTGATGCGATTGCTAAAAGAATGGTAGAATACCATCTGGACAAAGACTACACAATGCGGGTTGCCGAACATTTGGGCAATCCGGATGAAGAAAAGATATATAAGATATATTCTATCGAAGAAATCAGCCGGATGACTTTCAAAAGGCCGAACTGCGTCTTGTTGTTCAAGGCTCCGCATTGCAACCGGCAACGTCCGGCTGTCGGCATTCCGGACACGGAATTTCTCTTACTGGATGACAGGGCAAAAATGATCACCAAAGCGCCGATCCGCACAATCGACCTGAGCCTGCTGGAGCTGCACAACAGCCGTAGCTTCTGGGATATTGGCGCCTGCACCGGGTCTATCTCGATCGAGGCGCGCCGGCAATATCCGCATCTTCACATCCGGGCTTTCGAAGTGCGGGAAGAATGTGAAACGATCATACAATCCAATGCACGGCTGCATAGCGCTCCCGGCATCGACCTGCATATAGGCGACTTCCTGGATACGACTATCGAAGAGAATACGATTGTAGATGCGGTCTTTATCGGCGGACATGGCGGCAAGCTAAAAGAAATGGTCCGGAAAATCGTTCCTCACCTGGATTCGCTGAATGGCAAGATCGTATTCAACTCCGTATCGGAAGAAAGCTGCAAACTGTTCCGGGAGGCGGTTGAAGAGAACGGTCTGAAGCTGCATTCGGAGATGAATATCACGCTCGATCAATATAATCCGATAACAATACTTTGCGCAACCGGTAAACATTATGTATAAAGATTCTTTGAATATCATTGTAGTGTCGGCAAGCAGCCTGCCGTTAGCACGCAAGATACGGGACGGATATCCCGGAGAGACAGTTATTTATAGCAAGGACATAGCGAATGATATCTGCCAGTTCTCCTCCTTCGAGGAGCTGACAGGCGAGTTGTTCGCAGCATCCGGAAACCTTGTTTTCATCGGGGCAATGGGTATTTGCGTGCGGAGCATCGCACCTTATATAAAGAGTAAATATACAGATCCGGCGGTTGTCTGCATCGACAGTACCGGGAAGTATGTCGTATCGGTCCTCTCCGGGCATATAGGCGGGGCAAACAGCCTGACGCATGTATTGGCCCGTATGCTGAATGCCGAGGCAGTCGTTACGACTCAAAGCGACAATCAGGGGCTCTGGGCTTTGGATACTTTCTCCAAACAGTTCGGCTGGGAGACGGATATATACGACCGGAAGGCCGGCACGCAAGAGTGCCCACAGAAGTTGATGAACGAATGCATTACACGATTCGTCAACCTGAAACCGACAGCCCTTCTGCTCGATGTCCGTACAAAAGATACGGACTATCTGGAACAGACCTGCCCTTCTCATGTGGACATATTCTATCACTATCCGGATATCGATATGGAGAAATACGAACAACTGATTACAGTCAGTCCCTATTTCTACGGAGATTCACCGATTCCTTGCCTGTCGTTCTTTCCAAAGGTGCTCCATATGGGCGTCGGCTGTAAGAAGGGACTGGACGATATGGATGCTTTTACAAAAGAAGTAACCCGGCATCTATCCTCCTTTCATATCAATCCGAAAGCCATTGCGGATGTATCGTCCATCGACCTTAAAAAGGACGAACCGTTGCTCAACACCTTTGCAAAAGAGTATCTGAAGTGTCCGTTTAAGACTTATCCGGCAGAGGAACTGAATAAGATCAACGTACCGAATCCCTCTTCCAAAGTAGAAGATGTCACCAGCTCGGCAAGTGTCTCGGAAGCAGCAGCCATCCGGAGTGCGGAAGGCGGCCCGTTGATTATCGAAAAACATAAAGGACAGACACGGGATGTATGCGACTTCACCTTTTCAGTTGCTCTGGACAAGCATGCGCAGCGTCAGGAAGAGAAACAGGGACATATCGAAATCGTAGGAGCCGGACCGGGCGACCCCGAATTGATCTCCATCCGGGGCAGGCGAATGCTGGAAAAGGCAGACTTGATCCTGTATGCCGGCAGCCTTGTCCCGAAAGAACTGACATTGTGTGCCAAAAAAGGGGCTACAGTGCGAAGCTCTGCCGACATGAATCTGGAAGAGCAATTTATGTTGATGAAAGAGTTCTACGACAAAGGCCTGTTTGTAGTCCGACTGCACACAGGGGACCCTTGCATTTACGGAGCGATACAAGAGCAAATGGCCTTCTTCGACCAATACGGAATGAGCTACCACATCACGCCGGGAATCTCCTCTTTCCAGGCTGCCGCAGCTGCCCTCCGCTCCCAATTCACCATACCGGAAAAAGTGCAAACGATCATCCTGACACGTGGCGAAGGGCGTACGCCCATGCCCGAAAAGGAACAACTACATAAACTGGCTGCCAGCCAAAGCACCATGTGTATCTTCCTCAGTGCCGGAATCGTCGAACAGGTGCAGAAAGAACTACTGGAACATTACCCGCCGACGACGCCGGTTGCCGCCTGCTACAAGCTGACCTGGAAAGACGAACGTATTTACAGGGGCGAACTGAAAGACCTGGCGCGGATCGTCAAGGACAACAACCTGACGCTGACAACCCTGCTGGTCGTAGGCGACGCCATTGATAACCGAGAGGGACTTTCCCGCCTATATGCAGACGAGTTTAAACATCTATTCCGGAAATAAGTATGATTCTGATTCTGGGAGGAACAACAGAAGGGCGCAAAGCCATCCAAGTAGTAGAAAGTGCCGGTAAGCCTTACTACTACTCGACGGTGAGCAATGAGCAAACGATCGAAACGGCTCATGCCATCCGAATCACGGGCGGTATGCAGGAAGAAGAGATGACGGAGTTCTGCCGTGAGAAACAAATATCATTACTGATAGACGCCGCCCATCCTTTCGCCATCCAGTTGCACCGGACACTTGCCAAAGTTTCTTCCAGACTGCAAATCCCGGTTGTCCGTCTCGAAAGGCAATATCCCGCACGGGACGGACGGCTGATATGGTGTACGGACTATGCAGACGCCATCGACCGCCTCCGTGCCGACGGTATCCGTGACCTGCTGGCGCTGACAGGTGTAAAGACGATCGCCAAGCTGCGTCCTTATTGGGAAAAGACGCCCTGCCGGTTCCGTATCCTGAACCGGGAAGAGTCGCTCTCACTGGCCGATGCAAGCGGTTTCCCCCGCGAACGGCTTGTCTTTTTTAAAGAGGGAGAAGATGAAAAACGATTATTCGAACAGCTCCGCCCGGATGCGATCCTAACGAAAGAAAGTGGGGAAAGCGGTTATTTCAACGAAAAAGTGGAGGCGGCACAAGCCTGCGGCATTCCCGTTTATGTCATCCAACGGCCTGCCCTACCTGAGACATTCACCTTTGTACAAGGCGTAGAAGGATTGCGGAAGGCTATTGAACGGCTGGCGCCAGACTTCTTCCCACTCCGCAGTGGCTTTACAACCGGGGCCTGTGCCACTGCTGCAGCCAAAGCGGCATTGCTGGCATTGCTGACGGGAGAAGAGCAGCCGGACAGCCGGATTACACTGCCGTCGGGCGAATGCATCACGCTTCCGGTAGCCTCGACCGAATGGGAGAACAAGGCGGCACAATGCACTGTCATTAAGGATTCGGGTGACGATCCGGACGTGACAAACGGCTGTTCCATCATAGCACGTATCGAACTGGTAAATGCGGACTCAAGCTTTGCCGGGAAAGGCCATACCCCTTCTATCCTGTTCAGAGGCGGTGAAGGGGTCGGCACAGTTACCCTTCCGGGCCTGGGACTCGAAATCGGCAGCCCTGCGATCAATGCTACTCCACGCCGGCTAATGACGGAAGAGCTAACCAAAGTGTTACAGGAAAATGGCTTGGCCGGCCTGACTAAAGAAGTAATCGTCACAATATCCGTCCCCGGAGGACAGGCATTGGCCTCCCGAACCTTCAACCCTAAATTAGGGATCATTGGCGGAATCTCCATCATCGGTACTTCGGGTATCGTCCGCCCTTTCTCCAACGAGGCTTTTATCGCTTCCATCCGCAAAGAGGCGGAGGTAGCCAAAGCAATAGGCTGTTCCCGCCTGGTCATCAACTCCGGCGCTAAAAGCGAACACTTCCTGAAAGCATATCTGACAGGCAAACTTGGGGGGGAACTTCCCCCGCAAATGTTCATCCACTATGGGAATTTCATCGGCGAGACATTGAAGATTGCTTCCGAACTGCACTTCGAAGAGGTAATCATGGGCATCATGATCGGCAAAGCCGTCAAACTGGCGGAAGGGGCATTGGACACGCATAGCAAGAAGGTCGTCATGAACAAATCCTTCCTAAAGGAAGTTGCCGGACAAGCCGGATGTCCCCCCGAAACAATCATTCGGATAGATTCCCTGACCCAGGCTCGTGAGCTATGGGAGTTGTTCGATCCGGCCGGGCAAGCACGTTTCTTCCCGCTTCTGTTGAAGAAATGCCAAGAGCATTGTGCCCCCCTGCTACCGGATGGAAAACTGTCTATCCTATTGATCTCGGAAAACGGAGAAATACCTTACCGGATGTAATCACTCGAATACAACGTCTTTATTTTGCACGTATGAGACATCGATCTTTCCACCGGCATCGCCATTGCTTTCCTGCAAAGGTAATTTCCTGACACGGCTCAGATATAGCGTTCCATTAGCAGCCGAGGTCGGGTTTGTAAAGTTCAGCGTGATAGAGGTTGCACCCTCCTGCGTATTGTTGAGGTCATAAACGCCTCCGCTATAGGTGAGATGCGCTTGGACATATTCGTCTTTCCCGATCGGATTACCTTCCCAAGTGATAACCGTACTTCCGCTTCCCTTGATAGTCGTAAATGATTCGGGAATGGCTATCGGATCGACATCTTCGATAGAGACCTTATTCGTGTACACCTGACCTTTCCAACGGGTGAAAGTAAAGGTAACCGGATCCAGTCCGGGTTCCGAGAGCATATACATATAAGTACCCTGTCCTAAGAAATCCGGTTCCTTCCCATTGAACAGGATGTCTTTATCCGGCAGCCTCAGACTCACACCTTCGCTGTTATACTTGTTGAAGTTTGCACCTATATGCGTATGATTCTGCGTAATATTGTATTCGACACCCAGATTCTGGTAGAAAGGGACCGACGGATCGATCTCGTTCGGAGCATCATCTCCGCAAGAGGTAAGCACACCCGCAAACAGCAGGGAAACATAAAGAAAATACCTTTTCATATCGTTTAGTTTTTCAGCGTTTGACAATCTGTCTACTGATAACAAACGGAAAGGGAAGTTTGTTAAAGATGGGTAGATATAATCTGTAAGAGCTCCTCTATAGTCCCGGCATTGCGGACTTGTCCGTCTGGCAAATGAACAATAAATGTAGAGGTTTCTCCCGTCGTCTCTATCCAAGCGGACGATTCCACACGACGGTCGGCACGTATGCCGTTTCGTTGGAGGGCTTTGCGAACCATTGCGTATTTCTGCCCGTGCCCGTTCAGGCGTATTTCCGTCGAATATTGGTTATCGATGCGGAACAGGCCGGTCTCGGTGTCGAACACAATTCCCTTGCGGGCAAAGAAACCGCTCAAGTGACCGCTTAAAGCCAAGTCTTCGGGGGTTCCGGTCGTAATACCGTTAGCCTTATCCATCAGCCAGATTTTATCAGCAATCTGTAAGGCCAGTTCCAGGTCGTGCGTAGACAGGAAGATCGTCTTGTTCGTGCTTCTTGTCAAATGGTGGAGTAGTTGCATGATTTCCACCTTGCTCGGAAAGTCAAGGAAGGCAGTCGGTTCATCCAGAAAGATTACAGGCGTTTCCTGGGCAAGTGCTTTCGCGATCATCACCTTCTGCCGTTCTCCATCAGACAAGGTATGTACCATCCGGGAGGTGAGGTTTTCAATTTTCACCAAGGCGATCGACTCTTCCACAATCCGTTTGTCTTCCTTGCTTAACCGCCCCCAGAAACCGGTATAAGGGCTGCGTCCCATCCCGACCAGTTCATGCACGGACATATTCCGGATATCGCATTTCTCGGTCAGCACAACGCCGACAGTCGTACTCAGTTCCTTATCCGAATAGCTGTCGACGTCGCGTCCTAAGACAGAAATTACCCCTTCTATCTTTGGTTGGAAAGCGGACAGGGTGCGCAACAACGTCGACTTCCCCACCCCGTTCGCTCCTAACAGGCACGTCAATTCACCACTGTAGATGCGGGCCTGTATATGGCTTGCAACCAGTTTTGTATCATTCTTCGACTGATAGCCGATAGAGAGGTTATCTATATGGATTGTATCTTGTTTCATCATTCGTTCAGTTCGTTCTTACGTTTGCTGAATAGTACGGAAGCGATCACCGGAGCACCGACCAGAGCCGTCACCGAATTGACCGGCAAAGCTCCCTCGAATCCCGGCATACGGGCAATCAGGTTACAAACCAGCGCCAATGCAGCCCCGGCAAACAATACGGCAGGCATCAGTATCCGGTGGTCGGATGTCTGAAATATCGCCCGACAAAGATGCGGAACCGCCAACCCTAAAAAGATGATAGGACCGCAATAAGCTGTTACGATAGCCGTCAGCACACCGGCCGAAGTGATCACCAACAAGCGCGCCCGCTTGATATTCAAGCCTAAGTTGCGGGCATACCCGTCTCCTAACAGCATCAGGTTCAACGTCTTTATCAAAAGGAAAGATAGCGGGATCAGAACCAACATGATCGCGACAAACAGCATCATCTGATTGCCGGATACACGGGAGAAGCTACCCAACCCCCAGATCACATAAGCACGGATATCCTCCTCCACACTGAAAAACTTCAGCACGCCGATCACCGCATTCGCCACATATCCGATCATCACACCGATAATCAATAACGTCACATTCCCTTTTACCTTTTGCGAAACATAGACAATCAACGCCATCACCGACAACGAACCGATCACCGCCGCAATAGAAAGGGCAATCTCTCCCATAAACCCCAATTTGCTAAGCGCCACACCGCCCAGGCTTCCGCTCAACAGCACCACAAAGGCGACCCCCATACTGGCACCGGAACTGATGCCTAAAACGGACGGTCCAGCCAGCGGATTCCGGAAAACCGTCTGCATCTGCAAACCGCTTATCGCCAGACCGGCTCCTGCCACCAATGCCGTCAAGGCTTGCGGAAGACGGGATTTCCAGACGATATTCTGCCAGGTCACCGGTTCCTCTCCTATTCCGCATACGATATTCCAGACAGACTTCAACGGAATAGATACCGATCCCAACACCAGATTGAGGAACATCAAAACAAGGATAGACGCCACGATCAGCAACATCAGAAAAGTAGTAGAGTGTCTCATCAACGTAGCTTATTTTAATAGTGCGTAATAAACAGGCGTATGGCCGGGCAACAGGTCCGGATGGAAGATATGCAGCAGGTCGGCCAATACAACTTCCGGCTCGGTCGGCATGCTTTCGTAAAAAGGAGTATCTTTCATATTGCAATAGATGATGCCTTTTTCCTTGAAAGCCCGGAAATCTGCATAACGCGGGTCCTGGTCTTGCAGGGCTTTATAGCTGAATGTACCTGGATAGCTGTTCACGATGCGCCAATAGTCGGCCTCGTCACCCTGGTTATAGACAGTCTCGAAGTCGAGTATCACACCGCCCGATCGTTTGTCGTCCTTCAGGAAATAATCGGCTCCGGCATCCTTAAAAAGCTGTGCCAGGAAACTTTCGCCTCCCACGGCATACCAGTTTCCCCCTCTCATCTCACCGCTCAGAACGACCGGACGTCTCTTTACCTTTCCTTCCGCCGTCAATACTTTCAATTCATTATACCGCATTGCTATGGTCGAGAAGGTTTCATTCGCCTTCTGTTCTTCACCCAACAATAAACCTACGAACTTCACCCATTCCGCCTGTCCTAACGGCGTCATCTCCTTATATCCCAAGTGGGGAATCAGTGGAATACCGACGTCTTTCAAGGTTTCATATCCACCCCGCTTAAAAGGTGAAACGAGAATCAAGTCCGGATTCATGCTCATGATCACTTCATTGTCGAAATTTCCTTCTATACCGATCTTAGCAGTCTTCCCGCTCTCCAACCGTTCATTCATTTTTTTGTTAAACAGATGCCGCGTGCTGGTAATTCCCACAACTTTATCTAAGGCATCCATTTTAATAAAGTTGGATAGTTGAAGGGATGTCATACAAATAACACTCCGGATAGGCGTCTCGATCACCGTATATGATTCAGGGATACCCGCCGGCTTAGTCCCTCTCTTGACAAGTGCATAATGGAAAGTCGTACTTTCCTCATTCTGCGGGTCCTGAATATCCAACAAAACATATCCGTCATTGTAAGATACACTAAAACCACAGGCATATTCCGGCACAATACGGACGGTAGCAGAATACGCATTTTGTTCGGCTACTTCTTCCTTTTCAGTCTGCCGGTTGTTATTGGTTGTGCACGATGATACAACCAATAACGACAGAAGCAGGCAACATCCTACCAGACACTTTTTCATATTCAATTTATTTTATTTCTTGCCGACAAGTCTTATCCTACCCCACGGGAACGCGTGGTCTGTCCGGGATTCCCACCCGGTTCCCTTTTAATCCTTATCCTGAAAAGGATAACGAAACCTGTTTCAACGGCAAAAGTAATAAGAAAAAAAGAATCCCCGCCACTTTCATTTTAGAAAGTTCGGGGATTATCACAAACAGCGTACCCTAAAAACATTAAACCGGGTATTTATATATAAGAGAATACCAAAAACACTTTCTTTATTTATGCGACACAATACACGCCTTCTCCTGCTCAATTCGAATCGTTCCGGCAGCAAGAATCAGAGTAACAACTAAACCGATACAGGCAATTATAGCGATTATCTCCGTACTTTTGCGGGATAGAAACTCCCCTATGTTCTTCTCCATGCGTATTACTTTTTGTGTGATTCAAAATTAAGCAGAAAGAAAAGACAAAACAGGATCAGTGAACAAATAAGTGGACAAACAAAAATATTAATACACTATATTACAGCATAATAACTCAAAACAATGTTACTAAAAAAGTGGATTAGCAGTGAAAGGATTAATGTATTTCACGCACCAAATTCTCAAAATCATCCCGGGAAACACAGGCTTTGTTTTTTACCTTCGCCCTATAGTTGTAGATCGTGTTAACCGAATAACGAAGAAATTCTGCAATCTGGGAACTATCATTAATGCCTAAGCGAATCAAAGCAAAAATACGGAGTTCCGTGTTCAACAACTCATCCCTCTTCAATACGATCTGTTCGTCTTCCTGCAAAAGCGCATTAAACTGCGCCACAAAGTTAGGGAACAAATGAAGGAATGCCGTATCAAAATTCTTATACAATTCATCCAATTCCGCGTTCAGCGCATTAGAAGAACGGGTAATTTTGGCCAGCTCCTCTATCTGTCCGGCACAGACTTTCTTGTTGACCATACGGCGGTAACCATCCAGCTTATCGATATAAGTAGAACATAGCTTTATGAAACGTCCGATATATTCCTCTTTAATCTGGTTGGATTCGGAAAGTTGCCGGTTGGCCGACTGCAAACGTGCGTTCATCTGATGCAGCTCCCCATTCAAAACCTTTAACTGCCCATTTGTTTCCTGCAAATGATTCCGGGCTTCCGCCAGGCGTTTCATCTGTCGGTAGATATAAATAACGGCAGATATCAGTAACAAGGTCAGCAAGCTGATCAGAGCCAGGTAGGTCACCAGCATTCGGTTCTTTTTCTCGATCGTTGCCTGATAGTTCTTGTCGATCAGCGAAAGGATATCAGCGCTCTGCCAACTTCTCGAACGGGCCCGGAACCGGTTTGTCTCATCCCAGGAAAAACGGATATAGTGATAAGCACGTTCTATATCGCCATCCTTGAGCAATAAATCGGCCAGCATCCACAGAGAAGCATGATCCGTGATGGCAGATTGCACGTCTGACAGAGATGACAGAGCCAAATAGAGTTTCTCTTTCTCCCGATTCCCCTCCTGACGGTAGATCATGGCACGTTGATAAGAGGTCAGTGCATACTCCGGAGAGCCGAAAGGCACTCTTGCCAGCCTGGCATCGTTTATCCGGCAAGCATCCTCCATACGTCCGTCTGCTCGTAAGACAAGTTCCTGCAACTCAATCCGCTTGTCTACACCTTCCGGCAGTATCCTTAATAACGAATCGCGGTAAGCCAGAGACAAATCCCCATAACGGCGTTTACTTTTCGGTTCACGGGAGTTCCCCGATATTTCCCTGTAAACATGTTCCTTACAAACGTAATAATCCTGAATAAGGGAGGAGGGTAACTGCTCTCGCCGGATATCTCCCAACATATCGACAGCTTCCTGATACATGCCGGCAGTAGCAAGCAATGAAGATAAAAGAAATATACTTTTATATTCCCGTTCACGGTCATGAAGCTTACGGGCAATCTCGACGTTTTTATTCAGATAATGAACCGCAGAATCACACATATAGGATTTATACTCCCGGAAAATACTATCATTCAACTGATAAGCGGCAAGAGAGACAGGCTCGGCATTTACTGCTTTTTCCTTCAGGACACGGATACGGGCTTCCCTTGCGTTCTTATATATCTCATGCCGGAGGATTGTCTGATCCAGACGGATCAATATTGAGTCGAGGTTATTGTCCGCAAAAGCTATATTTGCAGTAAAAAGTAAAAACAAAATTATCCTCCACCTCTCTCTCATATCCTATCGGGCTTACATCCGGCAGACAAATGTAAGACAAAAAAAGTTTTCCCCGGTCATCAGACCGGAGGAAAAGTAGTATGCGCCCGTTTCTGTTTCTTTTTTGCCAGAAAGTGATGTGCCATCATCGGGAAAAGTTCCAAAAGCAAAACCTCTTTTTCATTTTCCGCCAACTGGACACCGATTTCTTCTATCACAGGATTCTCCTGCATCTCATAATCCGAAGGATCATAAGGAACCTCGTCTCTCGACCCTGTAATCATCAACCGGAACTCCGGATCGACAGGAACAGGCGTCTTTCCATATTCCCCTTTGACTAAGGCAATAAACTGATTGGAAGGGTGGCTATACAACGGACGCCCATTTAACAGGTCCTGTGCACATGAAACAGCTTGTGCCGCGATAATTTGGCTGGTCGGTGTCACCAAAGGCGGCAAACCGGCATCCATACGCACCTGGGGGATCAATGACATTGCTTTTTCCAATAAATCCAACTGACCCAGCTGTTTCAATTGGGCGATCATATTCGTGTACATCCCTCCCGGTATCTGGGCTTTCTTCACCAATTCATTCGGCTCGGGGAAACCGAAATATTCTTCTATCGCATGGCAGAATATAAGCAAATCGTCCTCTTTATCCTTCCGCGCCGCCTCGATCGCATCATTAAAGAAACGGTCTACTTCCGTCGGAATTTTATCCGTCAACGGATTAAACGGTTTCGGCAATTGTTTTGCCATATCGAAAGAAGACAGTTCCTTGCGGATATCCAGCAAATGGGCGTTAATCTTCGTAATCACTTCCATATTAATATCCAGTTCAATCCCCATTTTCTTACAGAACACATATACCAGTTCAACAGCCGGAGCTGCCGTTCCGCCGGCAAAATACCAGATATTGGTATCGACAATATCCACCCCGTTGACGATAGCCGCCAGAACGGAGGCCAGGCCATAACCGGGCGTACAGTGAGTATGGAAATCAACCGGAACTTTCAGGTGTTTTTTAAATAACCGCACGATCTCCGCACTTCTCTCGGGAGGAAGCAGACCGCTCATATCCTTGATCGTAATCATATCTGCCCCTAAAGCCTCCATCTGAAGTGCCTTGTCGAGGAAATATTCATTCGTGAAAACCGGCTTGTGCAGAGCATGTCCATGCAAAGCAGCCTTGATCCTTTCGACAGCCGAATGATGCGGATCGATCGTGTAGCAAACAGCACAATCGGCGATCCCTCCAAAACGCTTTACATATTTTACTGTCGACTTGATGTTTTCCACATCATTCAGAGCATCAAATATACGCATAATATCCAATCCGGACTCAATGGAGTTACGGCAAAACCCTTTGATTATCTTATCCGGATAAGGATCATAACCAAACAAGTTACGCCCACGTGAAAGAGCTGCCAACTTAGAGGCATTACCGACGGCCGCTTTTATTTTCTCCAACCGTTCCCAAGGATCTTCTCCCAAATAACGCATAACAGAATCAGGCACTGCGCCTCCCCACACTTCCATCGCATAAAAACCGGCTTTCCGATAAAAAGGAAGCACTCTGTCTATTTGCTCCTGTGACATCCGCGTCGCAAAAGCAGATTGCTGACCATCCCGAAGAGTCAGATCCCGAATCAATAGTTTTCGTATCATACCTAATAAATTGTTTAGACCGTTTCAGACTTAAATTTATCTTTATAACAAAAATTAAACTGTTTTGATTCCAATTTCCGGGTTAAGAATAGCAAATGTTTATAAAAACTGAATTCTATTTCTCATTTTAACATATTGACAAAAGGTATTGAGAAAAAGAAAAATAAGAGTATCTTTGATGTTCATAAAGAACAAAAATCAGAGACTTAATGGAATACTCAGACAACCCCGACATCTTTCGTAAAGCAGAAGAAACAGATACAGAACGGATATGGCAAATCATCGAACAGGCGAAAGCGCAAATGCGCCGGCTCGGCAGCCAGCAATGGGATGAAAATTACCCGTCCATCGAAAATATCCGGCAAGATATCCGGGACGGAAACGGATATGTGATCTGCCGGGAAAACCGGGTTGTAGCTTATGGTGTCGTATCTTTTGACGGCGAACCTGTGTACGAGCAGATAAAAGATCAATGGTCGAATGATTTGCCGTATCTCATCGTTCACCGGCTTGCCGTCGCCGACGAGATGAAACGGCAAGGCATGGCGAAACAGTTCATGTTGCAGGCCGAAGAAGTCAGCCGCCGAAAAGGGATCTACAATTTCCGTGTCGATACGAAATATGACAATGCTTATATGCTCCGGTTGATTGACTCACTGGATTTCAACTATTGTGGGGAAGTGTATTACCGGAACAACAGTGCCCGAAAAGCTTTCGAGAAAACACTCCGTCCCCATTCCAACCCGATCGGAGTTCCCGGCTACACAATCCGGGAAGCGACTTATGAAGATGCCGGCATCATTTTCGAGGCGATCGACAAGAATCGGGATGATCTTCGCACTTGGCTCCCGTTTGTGGACAGTCTTCAGAGCGTAGCCGATGAACAGCAATTTCTGCATCCTATACTGGCGACCCCTTATGAAAAACGTGATCCGGTATTTATCTTGGAGCATGATACAGATATCTGCGGATTAGCAGGTTTCCATTTCTCCGATCCATCTAATCACCGCACCGAAATCGGTTATTGGCTGCTTCCCGCCTATCGTGGTAAAGGAATTGTAACAAACGCAGTCCGCTACCTCTGCCAGTGGGCTTTTCATGAGCGAAATATTAATCGCATCCAAATCCGCTGTGCTGTCGGTAACCACCCAAGCAACGCTATCCCTAAACGCTTAGGATTTACCCTTGAAGGAACGGAACGGGAAGGGGAATTGCTGCTGTCGGGAGAATATACGGATATCAATATATACAGTTTACTGAAAAACGATTTTAAACAATAAGGTCATGGCAAGAATTTTAATGGGAGTAATACTATTCTTTATTACCAACACTTTTACTGCTTTTGCTCAAAATGAATTTATGCAAATCGATTATGCTGAAATGGAGCGATTTGTCAAAGATGAACGTATCGAATACGATCTTTTACTCACACGCTTTGAGCAAGGAGATCCCACTCTTTCCAAGGAAGAAGTAGCCCAAATCTATTATGGATTTCCTTTTACTGATGAATATAACAGTTTCGCACTTTACATGAATATAGATAAAGCCTACTCAAAAAATGATTTTGCAACGGCACTTCCTTTGATTAAGCAAGAACTCAAAAGGAATCCGCTTTCTTTAAGCCTGCTTATTAAAGCAATGACATGTAGCATAGCACTGAAAGATCCCGATTTGCAATCATTTCTCGAGAACACTTCTCTGCGTTATCAACAAATCATCCAAGCGATTTTAGCAACAGGTAATGGCGCCAGTACAGAAACAGCATACAAAGTGATATGCGTATCGGATGAATATGAAATCATTTTTAAACCGCTTCAAGCAAAATCCATTCAACAACAAGCCACCCTCGAAAATAAATATGACGTATTCAACGTCAAACTTCCAACCGGAAAAACAAAAATATTTTTCGACATAAGCATATCTTTTCGTCATTTACAACAACTACAATAAATATGGAACCAGAAATCCAATTAAACGAACACAACAAAGCGGAGTATCCACCCATGTATATAGATGAATTAAACACAGCTTCAAATAATATTATTATCTACCAAGCAGAAGATGGTAAAATCCAATTAGATGTAAAAATGGAAGCAGACACTGTGTGGCTGACACAGGCACAGATGGGAGATTTGTTCCAAAAAGACAGAACAGTCATTGGACGACACATCAATAATATATATAAAGAAGGAGAATTAGAAAAACATATCACATGTGCAAAATTTGCACATATGGGTTCTGAAGGTGACCAAAAGTATGAAGCCGCTCTTTACAATCTGGATGTTATTATATCTGTTGGTTATCGAGTAAAATCTAAACGTGGCACCCAATTCCGCATTTGGGCGAACAAGATATTGAAAGACTATCTTATTAAAGGATATGCCATTAACCAAAAGATAAAATTAGAACAGTATGATGAGCTGAAAGGCATGATTCATATTCTCAGTAACACAATTAAGAACCAAGAACAACTAACTTCCGAACAATCCAAAGGACTATTAGCAGTAGTAACTGACTATGTTTATGCTCTCGATACACTTGATAAATATGACTATCAGCAACTCACTATCGAACAAACTACCCAAAGCAATCAATTCCATGCTACTTACGAAAATGCAATGAAAGCCATTATGAGTCTAAAAGGAAAGTTTGGAGGAAGCAAACTATTTGCCCATGAGAAAGACCAGTCATTTAAAAGTTCCATCTCCACTATCTATCAGACTTTTGGAGGTAAAGAACTCTATCCAAGCATTGAAGAGAAGGCTGCTATGTTGTTATACCTCGTTACCAAGAATCATTCGTTCAGCGATGGAAATAAGCGTATTGCTGCTATGCTGTTTCTTTGGTTCATGGAAAATAACGGCATACTCTATCGTGAAAATGGAGAAAAACGGATTGCTGATAATACATTGGTAGCTCTCACTTTGATGATAGCCGAAAGCCGTACAGAAGAAAAAGATATCATAGTCAAAGTAGTAGTCAATTTAATCAATCAAAATAATTAATATGGAACCAGAAATCCAATTAAACGAACACAACAAAGCGGAGTATCCACCCATGCACACAGCCGATTTTAACACACTCCTAATTTAAAGCACAATAAATCAGCACTTTAACATAAAAAAATCATTCTAATGGTTCATCTGGAAAAAAATCTTTTATAGAACACTTTAACACTTTTGCTATTTCGTTGAGATGATTTATATTATACTTGTAATCATTCGTAGGGACCTCTACATTTCCTACAAACCCTTTACTAACATTAATGCTATCGGCTAAAACAACTTGACTAATATGTTGTTCCATCCGCTTAGCTTTTACTCTATCTATAACATACTGTTCTATCTTTGTTTTCATTTTTTGTTACAAAACAAAGATTTATATACGATTTATTTGCCCACGTATCCGTGAGTGTTTATCTTTGCAGCGAAATATTAATTTTTAAAAAGTTATATGATATGAAAAGATGTACTTTAATGCTATTTGCTGTACTAATGGCTTTTAGTTCTGCCTTTGCTCAGAAAGGAGAAAAGGCAGCAAGTGTAAATTTGGGTTATGGCTCTGGAAGCTTTCATAAAGCTTTCAAAATTGGAGCAGAGTTTAAGTACAACGTTACGGATGCTATTAGAATTGCACCTGGTTTCGACTATTTCCTTAAAAGAGATGGCGTTGGATTATGGAGTGCTAATGTAAATGGACATTATCTATTTGACATTAAAAGTGTTGAAGGGCTAAAGATTTATCCTCTTGTTGGTCTAACATTATTAGGATCAACAGGTGCAGGAAGTGGAGATGTTGATATAGATGATGATTGGAGTAATTATTACCCTGATTATGACAAAGAGTTGGATGATATGGAAGGTGACTCTGGTAATATGACTAAATTTGGAGCGAACTTAGGTGCAGGTATTCAATATCCTGTTTTACCTAACTTAGATTTAGGGTTTGAGCTAAAATATCAATTTGTCTCTGATTTTGATCAAGTTGTATTTGGTGTTAATGCTGCATATAAATTCTAAATTATAATAATATGAAAAAGTATCTTAACCTTTATTTCATTCTTGCATGTTTTATTAGTTCCTTTTCACTACTTAGCTGTGGTGATGATGATGAAGGGAATAATACAGGGGATTCTTCAATCGTAGGAAAATGGCAATTAACAAGCGTTTCGCCAAAAGAAATGGCAGAAGATTATGAGAAATGCGAGTTTGAAGGGTATGTGGAATTTGAATCAAATGGAACATATTCGGATCATCGCCCGTGTGGAGTTAGTGATATAGGTGGCGGTAAGTGGAAGTTATCTGGGATTGCCTTAACAATAACGTCCGATATATTGCCTATTCCGCTAAAAGCTACGATTGAATTGAAAGATAACACATTGATAATTAGTCAAGAAGCTGAATATTTAAATGGGAATTGGGAACTTGTCCCATGTGTGCTAAAAGAAACATACAAAAGAGTTAATTAAATTTTTTGTATATATAGTGGGGTTAATCGGCACTGATTAACCCTGCGTAATTTACGCACCCTGCATAATATGGCTATAAGGTATTACAAAGGTTTAGCCTTGGAAGAAAACGCAAAAAAAATGAATGTTCTGTTTCTTCTATTAAGGCACATCTAAAAAAGCTCAATGTAAGCGCTTCTAAGGCTCGTAAAGCCTCTATCGTTGAGAAGATAAAATACTAAACATAAAGCGATATGTATAGTAAAGATACGGGATAGCAATTATGCTGGAAAGCAAATTTGGGTACATAAGTACATCATGGATGAGGCAATACGACTGGGGGTCAATGTTGAGGACATTTTTATTTGCCTTTCAAAAAATATGCTTGTAAATACTTATAAATCAACTATTCATGCAAGAAAACGACATTGTTATTTTATAGTATTGAGAAAGGTTAAAAAATAGAGTAGCTTTTTATTCGTGCTTTCTACTTGTGAAACAATGTGTTATCTAATAAAAAAGCCTCTGGGAACCCCCTTTGTTATAGGGGTTCTCAGAAGTGAGTTTAAATAAATTCAAGAGCAGAATGTACTTTCCCGTTTTGCTCTCGAAATCGAATTAAGCGATCGGCGAAATGCAAAAAACAATTAAACAAGAACTCTTTAACCGTGAATAGGTTGTGAGATAGTTCTATGCTATTTGAATTGATGTAGTCTTTTAAATGACGATGCTTCAAACTTAATTCAACACGAAACAAAGGTTGATTAGTATTTCTTCTATGCCATGTTAAAATGTAGTTTTTGTGGCTATCTTCTTGAATTTCTGTTAATTTATCGTACGCTTTCATCATAAAACCTTCTTTGTCTTGCTGTTTTATGTATATGGTTAGATCTGTATATCTATTAAGGTTTCCCGTGTGGTAATATCCTAATTTTGGTTGTTTCTCTTTGCGTTCCAACACATTACCATTAAAAATGGTTTCTATGCTATTGTTGCGTATCATTTTTTTGATGGTCCTTGGGGCATTACTACTTGTATCTATATAAATCTCTATCTCCGTAATATTATGGAGCTCTAAGCCAAGGAGGACGGATATGTATTCCCCATATATTATCGAGCTAACATTTGGATAAACCTGTTTGTACAACGTGTGATTGTCAAAATATAACCACGCTAATTTGCATTTTTCGTCTTTGTCGGTAAAACGGTTAAATTTTAGAGTACCATAAACTTGCCATGTTAAACCATTCCCATCGGGAGCATCCCATAGCGACAGTATTAAAAAGGAATTTTTAAAGTGTCCGCTCTCTATCCTTTTAAGCTTAAAATCCCCCATATCAATCTCTTGATCTTCATTGTTAATGTCATGCAGTATTGAGTTTTCCTCAATGGTATAGCATAATGTCAATTTATCTATACCTATGTTGTAAAATGGTCTCATAGTGTTGGAATTTCTGTTGAAGGCTTATTATTCTTTTGTTTAATTTCTGGATTTGCTGTTGGAATAGTTGACCAATATTTCTTCATGGCTGTGCTGATTTTTTGACGTGTTTCTTCGCTTTTCGTTTTGCTTTTCATGGCATTGCTGATTTTACCCTTTGTCATTGGGCTTAAATTTCTAACAGTTCTCATTGTAATTTATATATTTTAATCTTTTATTATATATATAAATAGTCGCAGAAGATAGAAAAGAAAGAATAGTTTAATGTAATTTTATATGTTTTGCAGCATAAATTTTGCATGCCAAGCCGTGTCTTACGCTTACTATACGTCATTTTTTCTTAAATATAGGAGTGCGAGGTTCTATGTAATAGGTTGATCTGTAATATTTTGTATGTAAGGTTGAGGCTTAATTGCGAAAAAGGAATCAAACGTGGCTAATAGATAAAGAAAAAGCCTCAAAATGAGGCTTATAAGTTAAATTCTTTTTTTAGTCTTTGAACTGTACTAACGCTAACATCATTTAGTTTTGCAACATCCCGTATTGATTTTCCAGCTCTCAAGTTACTTATCACTTTTTTATACTCTTCTTTTTTCTGTTCCATTGTCTTGAAGGAACCTGCTTTTCTTCCGAGTTTGCCGCCATGCTCTATATATTGTGCTCTTCCAGAGTTGAGACGAAATTTTATATTTTCTCTTTCAAGTTCTGCACAGGTTGAAAGTGTAGCAATCATTACTGGAGCAAAGGTTGATGGTTTCCCTTCATTATCCAATAATAAAAATTGTTCTTTTTGTATGTATAGATTCACCTTGGCATCAATCAGTCTTTTAACAGTCTCAAGTACTTCAAATGAATTGCGCCCTAAACGTGATAGTTCACTAGTTAAAAGTATATCAACTTTGTTAGCAATACAGAAATCTAAACATTCGGTTAAGACAGGACGTTCTTCATTTCGTTTAGCCCCACTAACTTTCTCTTCAAAGATATTTGTTATTTGAAGTTCTGCAAATTCCGCATACTTTTTTAAGTCATTTACTTGACGCTCTGTACTCTGCCTGTCTGTTACACTTGATACCCGTGCATATATTACCGCTGTTTTCATAAAAAACATTATTTTTTATGATGCAAAGTTACTACAAAAAAGTGAAATGCGGAAAGATATAGTGATAGAATTGAGTTACAAGGGTTTTGGTTGAAGTGGCGATAATCCGTGAAGCCATTACAATCCCTGCCGAAGCCAAATCCTGACGCCGCTACGTTACTTGTTCGTAACCATGCCCGAAAATGCGACAAACGGGTACGAATAGCGAAACAAGGCTCTAAGGAATAGTGAGTTATCCATAACTCATGCGAAAAATCAGGTTACGGAAAAAGATTGCGCCGTTCCTCCCCGTTTTGCGTACCAACACCGGACTCTTCACCAACTAATTTTGAAACCCAAAAATTAAGGACAATGAAGAGTACATTTTCAGTAATCTACTACCTCAAGCGTCAGGTAGTGAAAAAGGACGGGACAGTTCCCGTCATGGGACGCATCACGGTGGACGGCAGCCAGACACAGTTCAGCTGCAAACTGACTGTCGATCCGAAACTGTGGGACACCAAAGGTGGACGTGTCACGGGCAGAAGCACGGCGGCACTCGAAACGAACCGTATGCTTGACAAGATGCGGGTACGCATCAACAGGCATTATCAGGAAATCATGGAGCGTGACAACTTCGTCACGGCGGAGAAGGTGAAGAACGCCTTTCTCGGACTGGAACACCGCTACCACACGCTGATGCAGGTGTTCCGCCAGCACAACGAGGACTACGAGAAGCAGGTGGAGGCAGGCATGAAAGCCAAAGGCACGCTGCTGAAGTACCGCACCGTTTACAAGCACATGCAAGAGTTCCTCGACATCCGCTACCATGTGAAGGACATCGCCCTAAAAGAGCTTACCCCGGCTTTCATCTCCGACTTCGAGATGTTCCTGCGCACGGACAAGCACTGCTGCACCAATACCGTGTGGCTGTACGTCTGCCCGTTACGGACGATGGTATTCATCGCCATCAACAACGAGTGGCTGACGCGCGACCCGTTCCGCGAGTATGAAATCAAGAAGGAGGAAACAACACGCAGTTTCCTGACCAAAGATGAGATCCGCCTGCTGATGGAGGGGAAACTGAAAAACGCCAAACAGGAATTGTACCGCGACCTCTACCTGTTCTGCGCCTTCACGGGGCTGTCGTTCGCGGATATGCGCAACCTTACGGAAGAGAATATCCGCACCTACTTCGACGAACACGAGTGGATAAACATCAACCGCCAGAAAACGGGCGTGGTGTCCAACATCCGCCTGCTCGACATCGCCAACCGCATAATCGGCAAATACCGGGGACTGTGCGGGGACGGCAGGATATTTCCCGTTCCGCATTATAACACGTGCCTTGCCGGTATCCGTGCCGTCGCCAAGCGTTGCGGCATCACCAAGCATATCACGTGGCATCAGAGCCGCCACACGGCAGCCACGACGATATTCCTCTCCAACGGTGTTCCCATCGAAACGGTCAGCTCCATGCTCGGACACAAGAGCATAAAGACGACGCAGATTTACGCAAAGATAACCAAAGAGAAGCTCAATCAGGACATGGAGAACCTTGCCGCAAGATTGAACGGCGTCGAGGAATTTGCAGGTTGCACCATCTAAAAAGAAAAGCCATGAAACGTGACACAATCATCATCGAGGACAAGGCAGTCAGCGTAACCGGTAACGACGTGTGGATGACCGCCACCGAAATAGCCGGATTGTTCCATACGACCGTCCCGGCAGTGAACGCCGCCATCAGAGCCGTCCGCAAGTCGGACGTGCTGAACGACTACGAGGTGTGCCGCTACATGCAGCTTGAAAACGGGCTGCACGCGGACGTGTACGCCCTTGAAATCATCATCCCGGTCGCTTTCAGGGTGAATACCTACAACACCCACCTGTTCCGCACATGGCTGGTGGGAAAGGCACTCTCACAAGAGAAACGGCAGACATACGTGATGTTCATACAGAACGGAAAAGCCGGGTATTGCTGATTGCACATACCCCATAAGACAAGTAAACGGGTAGCACCACAAAAGGTGTCACCCGTTTACTTTTTCATGAAACCGCCTCACTCCAGCGGCTTGCGGTAGTTCGCTTCCAGTACCCCGCGCAGCCCCGTTTCCGGGTAAAGCACCTTCCCTCCCAAAAGTATGAAGGGCAACACGCGGTTGTTGCGGTATTCCTGCAAGGTGCGCCGGCTCACACGGAGCAGTTCCGACACCTCGCCGTCCGTCAGGTAACGTTCCCCGTCCAGCGGAGGACGGTAGCTTTCCAGAAATGCGGACAGCCATTTCGAGCCTTTGCGCATATCCTGCACCACAGAGGCTATCGGCTCGTCTTCCATCGTAAAAACATCGTTGTTCTCGTTCATCATAACTTCGGATTCAGTGGGTGAATAAATCAAATCATCTGCCGTGCGGATAGAGCGTGCCGACAAGCGGTATCAGCCGCTTCACCTCCTCTGGCTTGTAATAGAACCTGCGGTTTATCTGCGAGTAGCCGATAAGCCGCCTGTCACGCAGCGTCTGCAACGTGCGCGGGCTTATTCTCAACTGCCCGCAGACCTCCTCGCCCGTGAGCCATCTTTCCATGCGCCCCGTGTCGCTTTTGCGCCTCAGGGCGGCGACCTTCTCCGAGAGTGCGCCGAATGCCGCCACCATCATCTCGAAAGTCTTTTTCTCGATAGATACTATTTCCATATTCATGTCATTTAGAGTTTGCCGCAAAGGTAACGAAACGGCATACAAGACGTATCGTTTTCCGCTGAAAGGCTGCCTGTTGCGCCGTTTGACCGGGTTACGGAGCCATCTTCCGCAAAAATCTTACGTGAGTCACGTAGTGAGTTGTTAAAGCCCCTTTTGTTTATTGCCGAATTTTGTCGCAGAAACAAAAAGAAAGGACTGAACATGAAAGTGATAACAATGGAAAGTTCCGCCTACAAGGAGATGATGGCGCAGATTGCGAACATCGCAGGGTACATCCGCGAGGCAAGGGACGAGAAGAAACGGAAGCGGGAAACCGAAGACAAGCTGCTTGACACGGCACAGGCGGCGAAGATGCTCAACGTGAGCAAGCGCACCATGCAGCGTATGCGCACCGACCACCGTATCGAGTATGTGGTGGTACGCGGAAGCTGCCGCTACCGCCTTTCCGAGATACTGCGGCTATTGGAGGACAACACAGTAAGGAACGAGGAAGGGACAATAGACACCCTGTTCCACAACCACACGCTGCGCACGGGCGGCAAACCAAAAGGAAGGAGGACATAGGTCATGGAACTGCTCACACGAAACAACTTCGAGGGCTGGATGCAGAAGCTGATGGAACGGCTCGACCGTCAGGACGAACTGCTGCTGGCGATGAAGGCTGAGGGGAAACAGCCCACTATCACGGAAAGCATCCGCCTTTTCGACAATCAGGATTTGTGCATGTTGCTCCAGATAAGCAAACGCACCCTCCAACGCTACCGCAGCGTAGGCGCATTGCCCTACAAGACGCTGGGCAAGAAGACCTATTACAGCGAGGAGGACGTGCTGACATTCCTTTCCAACCATATCAAGGACTTCAAAAAGGAAGATATAGCCTTCTACAAGGCTCGTATCCATAATTTCTTTCATAAATAACCCATTAAAACATTTTTCAGATGGCAAAGAAAAAAGACGAAAAGGACGTGCTGGTAGTCCGTGACGAGAAGACAGGCGAGATCAGCGTGGTAGCCGGGCTGAACGCGGACGGCACACCCAAGCGCACCCCCGCAAAAGCGGAGAACGCGCAGAGTTTCCTGCAATTCGACCGACATGGCGACGTGCTGGACAACTTCTTCAAGAACTTCTTCCGGCAGTGCAAGGAACCCAGCCGCTTCGGTTTCTACCGCATTGCGGCAGACCAAGCTGAAAATCTCTTAGAGGTGATGAAGCAACTGCTGAAAGACCCCGAAGCGAACAAGGAGCTGCTCGCCCCTCACAAGGTGGACACCTCCGACTATGAGAAGAAGGTGCAGGAAGAGATGGCAGCACAACAGACAGAGAAACAAGAACCTCAAAAACAGGAGAACATGGAACAACGGAAAGAACAGCAACAGGACAAATCCGAACAGATGCAGGGCAAACGTGGCTACCAGCCCATCGACGAGAGTAAAATCAACTGGCAGGAGCTGGAGGACAGATGGGGCGTAAAGCGGGACAACCTTGAAAAGTCCGGCGACCTTACGAAGATGCTCAACTATGGCAAGTCCGACTTGGTAAAGGTCAAACCGACCTTCGGCGGCGAATCATTCGAGCTGGACGCCCGCCTCTCCTTCAAGAAGGACGGTGAGGGAAACATCAGCCTCGTGCCGCACTTCATCCGCAAGGAGCAGAAGCTGGATGAGTACAAGGAACACAAATTCTCCGACAATGACCGGAAGAACCTCCGCGAAACGGGCAATCTCGGTAGGGTCGTGGACATTGTGGACAGGGAAACGGGCGAGATCATCCCCTCCTACATCAGCATCGACCGCAAGACGAATGAAATCACGGACATTCCGGCAAGCAGGGTGCGCATCCCGGAGCGCATCGGCAAGACGGAAATCACCACGCAGGAGCGGGACATGCTCCGCGCCGGACTGCCCGTACGCGACAAGCTCATCGAGCGCAACGACGGCAGAAAGTTCGTCACCACCCTGCAAGTGAACGTGGAGCAGCGCGGCGTGGAGTTCGTGCCGGGAACCGGCAAGTCGCCCCGTACCGCACAGACACAGGAAACCAAAGGCGACACATCGAAAAGTCAGGCGCAGGGCGGGGAAAATGCCGCACAGACCAAGAAGGAGCAACGCCGCAACACGTGGACGAACGAGGACGGCAGCATCCGCCCCATCAGCAAATGGAGCGGCGTGAGCTTCACCGACCAGCAGAAAGCCGACTATGTGGCGGGTAAAGCCGTGAAGCTGGAGAACGTGACCGACAAGCAGGGCTTCCATGCCACGATGTATATCAAGTTCAACCCGGAGAAGGGACGCCCGTACCGCTACGACACGAACCCTGACAATGCACAGCAGGTTGCTCCGTCCAACGAGAGCCGCACGCAGGTGGCGGTGAACAACGATGGCAAGACCAACGAGGCTACAAAGAATCTGAGAGAGCCGTTGCAGAAAGGTCAGACCAACCCGAAGGACGCCCGCCAGCAACAGCAGCAGGAGAAGCCGCAGAAGAAAACGGGCAAGGGCATGAAAATGTAATCCCGTGTCCGCCACTGAATCCAAAATAAAATCCAAAGTATCAACAAAAAAGAAGAAGACATGAAGACAATCATTGCAGAAAAGCCCTCCGTGGCACGTGAAATCGCCCGCATCGTGGGCGCGACAAAGAGAGAGGAAGGATATTTCGAGGGAGGCGGTTATGCCGTGACATGGGCATTCGGACACCTCGTTCAGCTTGCCATGCCCGACGGCTACGGCGTGCGCGGATTTGTCCGTGACAACCTCCCGATTATTCCCGACACATTCACGCTCGTCCCCCGTCAGGTCAGGACGGAGAAAGGTTACAAGCCCGACAGCGGCGTGGTGTCGCAGATAAAAGTCATCAAAAGACTGTTCGACACAAGCGAACATATCATCGTGGCGACCGATGCCGGACGCGAGGGAGAGCTTATCTTCCGCTACCTCTACCACTATACGGGTTGCACCACTCCTTTCGTGCGCCTGTGGATCAGCTCTCTCACCGACAAAGCTATCCGCGAGGGACTGCGGAAACTCGAAGACGGCAGCAAATACGACAACCTCTACCTCGCCGCCAAAGCGCGGAGCGAATCCGACTGGCTCGTGGGCATCAACGGCACACAGGCGTTATCCATCGCCGCCGGACACGGCACGTATTCCGTGGGGCGGGTGCAGACACCAACGTTGGCTATGGTATGTGAACGCTACTGGGAGAACCGCCGCTTTACGTCCGAAGCATTCTGGCAGCTCCATATCGCAACGGACGGTTGCGACGGCGAAGTCGTGAAATTCTCATCCTCCGAGAAATGGAAAGAGAAAGAACCGGCGATGGAACTATATAATAAGGTAAAGGCGGCAGGTTGCGCCACTGTCACGAAAGCCGAGCGCAAGGAGAAGACGGAGGAAACTCCCTTGCTCTACGACCTGACCACGCTCCAGAAAGAAGCCAACGCCAAGCACGGCTTCACGGCGGAACAGACGCTTGAAATCGCGCAGAAACTCTACGAAAAGAAGTTGATAACCTATCCGAGAACGGGAAGCCGCTACATCCCCGAAGACGTGTTTGCCGAAATTCCCAAACTGCTCGCTTTCATCGGCACACAGCCCGAATGGAAAGACAAGGTGCGGGCAAAAGCCGCCCCGACACGCCGCAGCGTGGACGACGGCAAGGTGACAGACCACCATGCCCTGCTCGTCACGGGTGAGAAACCGCTCTTCCTCTCCAAAGAGGACAATACCATCTATCAGATGATTGCCGGGCGCATGGTCGAGGCATTCTCTGAGAAATGCGTCAAGGATGTGACCACTGTCACGGCGGAATGTGCCGGAGTGGAGTTTACCGTAAAAGGCAGCGTCGTGAAGCAAACCGGATGGCGTGCCGTCTATGGCGAGGAAAAAGAGGAAATTACCATCCCCGGCTGGCAGGAAGGCGACACGCTGACACCGAAAGGCTCGTCCATTACCGAAGGAAAGACCAAACCCAAGCCGCTGCATACCGAAGCCACCCTGCTCTCGGCAATGGAAACGGCGGGCAAGGAAATTGAGGACGACGCACTGCGGCAGGCGATGAAGGACTGTGGCATCGGTACTCCCGCCACACGCGCCTCCATCATCGAAACGCTTTTCAAGCGCGGTTACATGGAACGCTGCAAGAAGTCGCTTGTTCCCACCGAAAAAGGACTTGCCCTCAATTCCGTCGTCAAGACGATGCGCATCGCCGATGTTGCCATGACGGGCGAATGGGAAAAGGAGCTGGCGCGTATCGAGCGCGGGGAACTGTCCGACGACACCTTCCGCAAGGAGATAGAGGCGTACACACGTGAGATAACCTCCGAACTGATCTCGTGCGACAAGCTCTTCGGCAGCCGTGACTCCGGCTGCGCGTGTCCCAAGTGTGGCACGGGCAGGATGCGGTTCTACGGCAAGGTGGTACGCTGCGACAACACGGAGTGCGGACTGCCCGTGTTCCGGCTGAAAGCGGGACGCACCCTGTCCGACGATGAAATCAAAGACCTGCTCACCGAAGGGCATACCAAGCTGCTCAAAGGGTTCAAGAGCAAACAGGGCAAGAGTTTCGATGCTGTTGTCGCCTTTGACGGGGAATATAACACGACTTTTGTGTTCCCGGAGGCTAAAAAGGACAAGAAATTTTCAGGACGGAAGAAATAGTATTAACTTTGCCACTTGTTCAGAGTAATGAATTGTTCTTCGATACCGGATTACACTCATACTTTGGATTTAGTGGTGGCACTCGGAGGGATACCGAGTGCCTTTTTCTTCCTTTTTCCAACCGATTATCCCGTTAATTATCAATCCGCTAAATCCAAAGTAATGAACAACAAGAAGAAAAACGAGGGTCAGACCGACTTTTCCTATTACGGTCTGTACCTGCTGGACTATCTCCGCACGAACAAGTTTGAACAGGCTGACGACACCGCTTTCATACGGGAACGGGCCGACCGTGCCGCCGAAACGTATGAGAGGGCACGGCTTGAAGGCTATCCCGCCGATGGTGCGCAGGAACTGGCGATGGACACGCTGCTGCGCGGGCTGCATTATTCCCGTTACGCCATCCTCCGCGAAGTCGTGGAAAACGAGTTTGCCGATGAAGTGCCGGAAGAGAAGCGTGAAGCCTTTGTCCTGAAACTGCTGCCGCTTGTCGGCAACGTGTTCTCCGTCTATGACCTCTCGGATGACAATTTCGCCCTGTCTTCCGATTACGACCTGCTCTACACGGAGCTGACGGGAGCAACCGTCCTTTACTTAGACGAATATGGCGTTTAACCGCAAACAGAAACTGCGGGACAACATCGAGGCGATACGGACGGCATTCATCCTTGACAGGGAAAATAGGACAGCGACAACCGAAGAGCGTGCCATACTTCAAAGGTACTGCGGTTTCGGCGGTCTGAAATGTATCCTCAACCCTGCAAAGGAACTGACGGATGCCGTCCGGTGGGCGAAATCCGACCTCGAACTGTTCGCCCCGACGGTGGAGCTGCACAGGCTTATCCGTGAGAACAGCAAGGACGAAACAGAGTACAAGCGGTTTGTGGATTCGCTGAAAGCGTCCGTGCTGACCGCTTTCTACACCCCCAAAGAGATAACCGACACCATCGCGGACGTGCTGGCAGATTACAGCGTCCGCCCCGCCCGTATGCTCGAACCGTCGGCAGGTGTCGGCGTGTTCGTGGATTCCATGCTGCGGCACAGCCCCAATGCGGATGTGATGGCTTTCGAGAAGGATCTGCTCACGGGTACAATCTTGAGGCATCTCTATCCCGACCAGAAAATGCGCACCTGCGGTTTTGAGAAAATCGAAAGACCGTTCAACAATTATTTCGACTTGGCGGTGTCCAACATTCCGTTCGGTGACATTGCCGTGTTCGACGCGGAGTTTCAGCGGAGCGACTCTTTCGGCAGACGCTCCGCCCAGAAAACCATCCACAACTATTTCTTTCTCAAAGGACTGGATGCCGTGCGTGACGGCGGTATCGTGGCGTTCATCACCTCGCAAGGGGTATTGAATAGCACCAAGACCTCCGTGCGTAACGAGCTGTTCAGTCAGGCCAATCTGGTATCCGCGATACGCCTGCCCAACAACCTGTTCACGGACAACGCGGGCACGGAGGTGGGCAGTGACCTGATTGTCCTGCAAAAGAACCTCAGCAAGAAGGAAATGTCGCAGGACGAGCGGCTGATGACCGTGATACAGACGGACACGAAAACCGCCCTGACCGACAACGCCTATTTCATCCACCACCCGGAACGCATCGTGCATACGATGGCGAAACTTGACACAGACCCCTACGGGAAGCCCGCTATGGTTTATCTGCACGAGGGCAAGGCAGCAGGCATCGCCGGGGATTTGCGCCGTATGCTCGACGAGGATTTCCATTACAGGCTTGCCATGCGCTTGTATTCGGGTTCAATCCGGCAGGCAGGAACGGAAGAAAAAGTTGCCGTTCAAAATAAAGTAGAGCGTCCTGCCATAAAATTGGAAACAGTATCCTCGGCGCAGACGGTGGAAACTCCGACAGAAAAGCCGCAACCCGCAGATGAAAAGCCGGAGATAGAACCGCGCCCGCAATATTCCGCAGGCGTGCAGCTCACCCTGCTTGACCTCTGGGGGATGACGGAAGAGGTCAGCCAACCGAAAACCTCCAAAAAGAAAAAGACGGTGAAAAAGGCAGTTACGGCAAAGTCCACTCCGCCCAAACCGAAAGTCACGGTTACACCGACAGCTCCAACTGCAAAACCCGCAATGGAGAATAAGGAGGTGAAAGCGGAGAACACCGCCAAGCCTGCCGACCCGGACGACATCTATGCCACACTGGACTGGGATACCAATCCTCCCATCAACGGTTTCTATGAAATGATGATGGGTTTGACGCCGGAGCGTAGGAAAGAACTTCGGGAACTGGCAAGGCAGCATAACGAGAAACAAGTGGCGGAAAAGACGGAAGTGAAAGCCGTGCCGGAAACTTCCCGTGAGCAGCCACGACAGGAGGAAACACAGCCGGAGGCAGTCGCCGCACCTGCCGTTACAGATACCCCATCGGAAGCGGTGGGGACTTTCCTTTTCCCCGACATCGAAGCGGAAAAGCCGAAGGAGGAAGTCGTGGACCTTTCTCCGCGTGCCTACCACCGCACGCCGGAGATGCACCTGCGCGAAGGGTCGCTGGTGGCTGACCGGGGGCGTCATAACATCGGCTACCTGAAAGACATCACGCCATACGGGGCGACATTCCAGCCGCTCGACCTGAAAGGATACCAGAAGGAAAAGGCGTTGTTGTATGTGTCGCTGCGTGACGCCTACGAGCGTCTGTACCGTTATGAATCGCTCCGGCGCGAGGCAAATGTTCCGTGGCGAGAGCATCTGAATACCTGTTACGATGAGTTTGTCATGCGCTACGGCAACCTCAACGCCAAGCAGAACGTGAAGTTAGTGATGATGGATGCGGGCGGGCGCGACATCCTTTCGCTGGAACGGATGGAAAACGGAAAGTTCGTCAAGGCGGACATCTTCGAGCATCCTGTTTCCTTCGCGGTGGAGAGCCATGCCAACGTAGGCTCTCCCGAAGAAGCCCTGTCTGCGTCGCTCAACAAATATGGTACGGTCAATCTCGACTATATGCGGGAGATAACCGACAGCACGGCGGAGGATTTGCTCACTGCCCTGCAAGGGCGCATCTACTACAATCCGCTCGTGACCGGTTACGAAATCAAAGACCGTTTCATCGCCGGAAATGTCATAGAGAAAGCGGAACGCATAGAGGCATGGATGGGTGACAATCCCGAAAATGAGCGTATGCCGGAGGTGAAGCAGGCGTTGGAGGCTCTGAAAGATGCCGAGCCGCAGCGCATCGCCTTCGAGGATCTGGACTTCAATTTCGGGGAACGCTGGATTCCGACGGGTGTCTATGCCGCCTACATGAGCCGGCTGTTCGACACGGAGGTGAAAATCGCCTATTCCGCAAGCATGGACGAGTTTTCGGTGGTGTGCGGCTACCGCACCATGAAAATCACGGACGAGTTTCTGGTGAAGGGGTATTACCGGAACTATGACGGTATGCACCTCCTAAAACACGCCCTGCACAACACCTGCCCTGACATGATGAAGTCCATCGGCAAGGACGAGCATGGCAACGACATCAAGATGCGCGACAGCGAGGGAATACAACTCGCCAACGCCAAGATTGACGAGATACGAAACGGCTTCTCCGAATGGCTCGAAGAGCAGTCGCCGCAGTTCAAGGAGCGGCTTGTGACGATGTATAACCGCAAGTTCAACTGTTTCGTGCGCCCGCGCTACGACGGCTCCCATCAGACCTTTCCCGACCTCAACCTGAAAGGGCTGGCAAGCCGGGGTATCAAGAGCGTCTATCCCTCACAGATGGATTGCGTCTGGATGTTGAAACAGAACGGCGGCGGAATTTGCGACCACGAGGTGGGAACCGGTAAGACGCTGATAATGTGCATCGCCGCGCATGAGATGAAGCGTCTGAATTTGGCACACAAGCCGATGATTATCGGGCTGAAAGCCAACGTTGCGGAGATTGCAGCCACCTATCAGGCGGCATATCCCAACGCACGTATTCTGTACGCTTCGGAGAAGGACTTTTCGACCGCCAACCGTGTGCGCTTCTTCAATAATATAAAGAACAACGACTACGATTGCGTCATCATGTCGCACGACCAGTTCGGCAAGATACCGCAGTCGCCGGAATTGCAGCAGCGCATCCTGCAAGCAGAGCTTGACACGGTGGAGGAAAACCTCGAAGTGCTACGGCAGCAGGGAAAGAACGTGTCGCGGGCGATGCTGAAAGGATTGGAGAAGCGCAAGCACAACCTTGAAGCGAAGCTGGAGAAGGTGGAACACGCCATAAAGTCACGCACGGACGACGTGGTGGATTTCAAGCAGATGGGCATCGACCACATCTTCATAGATGAGAGCCACCAGTTCAAGAATCTGACTTTCAACACGCGCCACGACCGTGTGGCGGGATTGGGAAACAGCGAGGGAAGCCAGAAGGCACTTAACATGCTCTTTGCCATACGCACCATACAGGAGCGCACAGGAAAAGACTTGGGTGCGACCTTCCTCTCCGGCACGACTATCAGCAACTCACTGACTGAATTGTACCTGCTGTTCAAGTACCTGCGCCCGAAGGAGCTGGAACGGCAGGACATAAGGTGTTTCGACGCTTGGGCGGCGATATTTGCCAAGAAGACGACGGATTTTGAATTTAACGTGACGAACAATGTGGTCCAGAAGGAGCGTTTCCGCTACTTCATCAAAGTGCCGGAGCTTGCCGCCTTCTATAATGAAATCACGGACTACCGCACGGCGGAGGATGTGGGCGTTGACCGTCCTGCCAAGAACGAGATACTGCACCATATACCGCCCACGCCGGAACAGGAGGACTTCATACAGAAACTGATGCAGTTCGCCAAGACGGGCGATGCCACCTTGTTGGGCAGGCTGCCGCTTTCGGAAACGGAAGAAAAGGCGAAGATGCTCATCGCCACGGACTATGCCCGGAAAATGGCACTCGACATGCGCATGATAGACCCGAATTACGAAGATCATCCCGACAACAAAGCGAGTCACTGTGCCAAGATGATCGCGGAGTATTATCAAAAATACGACGCCCAGAAAGGCACGCAGTTCGTTTTCTCTGATTTGGGGACATACCAGCCGGGCGACGGGTGGAACGTCTATTCGGAAATCAAGCGCAAACTGACGGAGGACTACGGTATACCGCCAAGCGAGGTGCGCTTCATTCAGGAGTGCAAGACCGACAAGGCGCGGAAGGCGGTGATAGACGCCATGAACGCCGGGACGGTGCGTGTGCTGTTCGGCTCTACCTCTATGCTCGGAACGGGTGTGAACGCCCAGAAACGGTGTGTGGCTATCCATCATCTCGATACGCCGTGGCGACCGTCCGACTTGCAACAGCGTGACGGACGCGGAGTTAGGGCAGGTAATGAGATTGCCAAACATTTCGCCGGGAACAACGTGGATGTAATCATCTACGCGGTGGAGAAGTCACTGGACAGCTACAAGTTCAACCTCCTGCACTGCAAGCAGACTTTCATAAGCCAGCTCAAAAGCGGTGCGATGGGTGCGCGTACCATCGACGAGGGGGCAATGGACGAAAAATCGGGCATGAATTTCTCGGAATACATGGCGTTGCTCTCCGGCAATACCGACCTGTTGGACAAGGCGAAACTGGAAAAGCGGATCGCATCGCTCGAAGGGGAACGCAAGTCGTTCAACAAGGGCAAGCGTGATTCGGAGTTCAAGCTGGAGTCAAAGACCGGCGAGTTGCGCAACAACACGGCTTTCATAGATGCCATGACGGAGGACTGGAACCGCTTCCTGTCGGTGGTGCAGACCGACAAGGAGGGCAACCGCCTTAATATAATAAAGGTGGACGGAGTGGATTCCGCCGATGAGAAGGTCATCGGAAAGCGTTTGCAGGAGATAGCCAAGAATGCCACGACCGGAGGGTTGTACACGCAGGTCGGTGAACTTTACGGTTTTCCGATAAAGGTGGTGAGCGAAAGGATACTCAAAGAGGGATTGGAGTTCACCGACAACCGCTTCGTGGTCGAGGGGAACTACAAGTACACCTACAACAACGGGCATCTGGCGATGGCTGACCCGTTGGCCGCCGCCCGCAACTTCCTCAACGCGATGGAGAGGATACCCTCCATCATCGACCAGTACAAGGCGAAGAACGAGGTGCTGGAGATGGAGATACCGCAGTTACAGGAGATAGCGGGTAAGGTGTGGAAGAAGGAGGACGAGCTGAAGCAGTTGAAGTCCGAACTTGCCGCCCTTGACCGAAAAATTCAGCTGGAGCTTGCGCCACCCACGCCCGAAGTCGCAGAAAAGGAGAATGAAGGGCAACAGCTCAAGCCGGAAGCGGAAGATGTGAGGAACAGGCAGGCGCAATATCCCGAAAATGCACCGCCGCAGATACGCAGTCCGGCGGATAGTATCGTTGCCAACCATGTCATAATCGGGCGTCCGGGACTGTATGCCAAGGAGGAAACCCGGTCCAAAGGATTGAAAATATAACCTAAGGAATTTTATCTGAAGTATTAATAAGGGCTATCCCAAAAGGTCTAAAAGTAAATTTTATCCTTTCTGCAAGTATCTATAGGATGGCAACTGCATTTTTTTCTTTTTGGGCAGCCCTTATTAAAATTTATTCTTATTTTAGGTTATATACATTCATGTCCATTTATGTAAAAAATTCCTGCTGACCTTGTTTATGTCTTGTCAGTCACCATTTGCAAAACCATATTTGACCCTCAAAGAGGCTGAATTTGATAAGTAACTTGCTACATACTCATAATAAGGAGCTAAATAGAACACGAATGGGAAATACACAAATGCTAAACTAAAGAAGATATTGGCCAAAATAAACGCTATACCGAGAGAGAAACTTGATTTTTCAACTTCCTAAAACGGTGTTGTTCAAACATTTCTACTTATTTGTACTTGCCAGTTGAACCTACGCTTCCCTAATAAAATGTCTATGGTAAAAAGTTAAAAAATCCTCCCACTTTTGTTAGATATATTTTTTTGTGTAATTTTGTAATCGTTATGCGGCAGTAATAATATACATATTAATACGAGTTAGTAATCCTGTAGTTCTCATATGCTACGAGGAGGTATTAAAAGGTGCGTTTCGACAATGCATCTACTGTAGTATATTATTGCTTAATCCAAATGAATATTATAAATTTAGGAATTCTTGCTCACATTGATGCAGGAAAAACTTCCGTAACCGAGAATCTGCTGTTTGCCAGTGGAGCAACGGAAAAGTGCGGCCGTGTGGATAATGGTGACACCATAACGGACTCTATGGATATAGAGAAACGTAGAGGAATTACTGTCCGGGCTTCTACGACATCTATTATCTGGAATGGAGTGAAATGCAATATCATTGACACTCCGGGACACATGGATTTTATTGCGGAAGTGGAGCGGACATTCAAAATGCTTGATGGAGCAGTCCTCATCTTATCCGCAAAGGAAGGCATACAAGCGCAGACAAAGTTGCTGTTCAGTACTTTACAAAAGCTGCAAATCCCGACAATTATATTTATCAATAAGATTGACCGTGCCGGTGTGAATTTGGAGCGTTTGTATATGGATATAAAAACAAATCTGTCGCAAGATGTCCTGTTTATGCAAACTGTTGTCGATGGATCGGTTTATCCGGTTTGCTCCCAAACATATATAAAGGAAGAATACAAAGAATTTGTATGCAACCATGACGACGATATATTAGAACGATATTTGGCGGATAGCGAAATTTCACCGGCTGATTATTGGAATACGATAATCGCTCTTGTGGCAAAAGCCAAAGTCTATCCGGTGCTACATGGATCAGCAATGTTCAATATCGGTATCAATGAGTTGTTGGACGCCATTTCTTCTTTTATACTTCCTCCGGCATCAGTCTCAAACAGACTTTCAGCTTATCTCTATAAGATAGAGCATGACCCCAAAGGGCATAAAAGAAGTTTTCTTAAAATAATTGACGGAAGTCTGAGACTTCGAGACGTTGTAAGAATCAACGATTCGGAAAAATTCATCAAGATTAAAAATCTAAAGACTATTTATCAGGGCAGAGAGATAAATGTTGATGAAGTGGGTGCCAATGATATCGCGATTGTAGAAGATATAGAAGATTTTCGAATCGGAGATTATTTAGGTGCTAAACCTTGTTTGATTCAAGGATTATCTCATCAGCATCCCGCTCTCAAATCCTCCGTCCGGCCAAATAAGCCCGAAGAGAGAAGCAAGGTGATATCCGCTCTGAATACATTGTGGATTGAAGACCCGTCTTTGTCCTTTTCCATAAACTCATATAGTGATGAATTGGAAATCTCGTTATATGGTTTGACCCAAAAGGAAATCATACAGACATTGCTGGAAGAACGATTTTCCGTAAAGGTCCATTTTGATGAGATCAAGACTATCTACAAAGAACGACCTATAAAAAAGGTCAATAAGATTATTCAGATCGAAGTACCACCCAACCCTTACTGGGCCACAATAGGGCTGACTCTTGAACCCTTACCGTTAGGGGCAGGGTTGCAAATCGAAAGTGACATCTCCTATGGTTATCTGAACCATTCTTTTCAAAATGCCGTTTTTGAAGGGATTCGTATGTCTTGCCAATCTGGTTTACATGGATGGGAAGTGACAGATCTGAAAGTAACTTTTACTCAAGCCGAGTATTATAGCCCGGTAAGTACACCTGCTGATTTCAGACAGCTGACCCCTTATGTCTTCAGGCTGGCTTTGCAACAGTCAGGTGTGGACATTCTCGAACCGATGCTCTGTTTTGAGTTGCAGATACCCCAAGTAGCGAGTTCCAAAGCTATTACAGATTTGCAAAAACTGATGTCTGAGATTGAAGACATCAGTTGTAATAATGAGTGGTGTCATATTAAAGGGAAAGTTCCATTAAATACAAGTAAAGACTATGCCTCAGAAGTAAGTTCGTACACTAAGGGCTTAGGCATTTTTATGGTTAAGCCATGTGGGTATCAAATAACAAAAGACGGTTATTCTGATAATATCCGCATGAACGAAAAAGATAAACTTTTATTCATGTTCCAAAAATCAATGTCATTAAAATAATGGAGCGGTCAGGAAATTTCTATAAGGCAATACGGTTGGGATATATACTTATCTCCATTCTTATCGGATGTATGGCATATAATAGCCTCTATGAATGGCAGGAGATAGAAGCATTAGAACTTGGCAATAAAAAAATAGACGAGCTCCGAAAAGAAATAAACAATATCAATATTCAAATGATAAAATTTTCTCTATTGGGTGAAACAATACTGGAATGGAACGATAAAGATATCGAGCATTACCATGCACGGCGTATGGCAATGGACAGTATGCTCTGCCGTTTCAAGGCCACCTATCCAGCAGAGCGCATCGATAGTGTGCGCAGTCTTTTAGAGGATAAGGAACGACAGATGTTCCAGATAGTCCGGTTAATGGATGAACAACAATCTATTAACAAGAAGATAGCCAATCAAATTCCGGTTATTGTACAGAAAAGTGTGCAGGAACAGTCCAAAAAGCCAAAACGAAAAGGTTTCTTAGGCATATTCGGCAAAAAAAAGGAAGTAACTCCAGCAGTATCAACCACTATCCTTCATTCGGTCAATAGAAACGTAATCAGCGAACAGAAAGTGCAGGATCGCCAATTGTCGGAACAAGCCGACAGCCTTGCAGCTCGTAATGCAGAACTTAACAGACAACTGCAAGAATTGATTTGCCAAATAGAAGAAAAGGTACAAACCGAACTGCAAAGCCGGGAAAACGAAATAGTTGCCATGCGTGAAAAGTCATTTATGCAAGTAGGCGGTTTAATGGGATTCGTTCTTCTATTGTTGTTAATTTCCTACATCATCATACATCGTGATGCAAAAAGCATTAAACAATACAAGCACAAGACAACTGATTTGATAAGGCAACTGGAACAATCCGTACAACGGAACGAGGCACTGATAACGTCAAGGAAGAAGGCGGTACATACTATCACCCATGAACTGCGCACACCGCTGACAGCAATAACAGGCTATGCCGGACTGATACGGAAAGAACAGTGTGAGGATAAGTCCGGGCAGTATATCCAAAACATACTGCAATCCTCCGACCGTATGCGGGATATGCTTAACACTTTGCTTGACTTCTTCCGCCTGGACAACGGCAAGGAACAGCCCCGTCTGTCACCCTGCCGGATTTCAGCAATCACGCACACACTTGAAACGGAGTTCATGCCTGTTGCCGTGAACAAAGGGCTGTCCTTGTCCGTGAAGACTGGACACGATGCCATTGTATTGACCGACAAAGAGCGAATAATACAAATCGGGAATAACCTGCTGTCAAACGCTGTCAAGTTCACAGAAGAAGGCGGTGTTTCTTTGATTACTGAATATGATAATGGAGTTCTGACACTGGTCGTTGAAGATACAGGTACAGGCATGACAGAAGAGGAACAGAAACAAGCGTTCGGTGCGTTTGAACGTCTATCAAATGCCGCCGCAAAGGAGGGTTTCGGGCTTGGGCTTGCCATAATGCGTAATATTGTGTCGATGCTTGGCGGAACAATCCGTTTAGACAGCAAGAAAGGGAAAGGCAGTCGTTTCACAGTTGAAATTTCTATGCAGGAAGCTGAAGAACAGCTTGGATATACAAGCAATACACCTGTTTATCATAACAATAAATTCCATGATGTTGTCGCCATTGACAATGATGAGGTATTACTTCTGATGCTGAAAGAGATGTATTCCCAAGAAGGAATACACTGCGACACTTGCACCGATGCTGCGGCACTGATGGAAATGATACGCCAGAAAGAATACAGCCTGTTGCTGACAGACTTGAATATGCCCGATATAAACGGTTTCGAATTGCTGGAACTGTTGCGTTCGTCCAACGTGGGCAATTCACCAACAATCCCGGTGGTTGTGGCAACCGCTTCGGGCAGTTGTAACAAAGGGGAACTATTGGCAAAAGGCTTTGCCGGATGCCTGTTCAAACCGTTCTCCATATCGGAACTGATGGAGGTTTCCGACAGGTGTGCCATAAAAGCGACACCGGACGGGAAACCGGACTTTTCCGCCTTATTGTCCTATGGCAATGAAGCCGTCATGCTGGAAAAGTTGATAACTGAAACAGAAAAGGAAATGCAGGCGGTACGGGATGCAGCAAAAGAAAAAGACCTGCAAAAGCTGGATTCCCTGATCCACCACCTGCGCAGTTCGTGGGAGGTGCTCCGTGCCGACCAACCGCTGAATGTACTTTACGGATTGCTTCGTGGCGATGCTCTCCCGGATGGTGAAGCGTTAAGCCATGCCGTGACTGCCGTGCTGGATAAGGGAGTGGAAATAATACGGTTGGCAGAAGAGGAAAGGAGAAAATACGAAGATGAATAAGACAAAAATAATTGTGGTGGAAGACAACATCGTGTATTGCGAATATGTCTGCAATATGCTGTCACGGGAGGGCTACCGCAATATGAAGGCTTACCACCTCTCAACCGCGAAGAAACATCTGCAACAGGCAACAGATAATGATATCGTGGTTGCCGACCTGCGTCTGCCTGACGGCAGTGGCATAGACCTTTTGTGCTGGATGCGAAAGGAGGGAAAGATGCAGCCCTTCATCATTATGACCGACTACGCCGAAGTTAATACCGCCGTGGAAAGCATGAAACTCGGCTCGATAGACTATATTCCCAAACAGCTTGTGGAGGATAAACTTGTCCCCCTGATCCGTTCCATACTGAAAGAACGTCAGGCAGGACAACGCCGTATGCCTATATTCGCCCGTGAAGGTTCCGCCTTTCAGAAAATCATGCACCGCATAAGGCTGGTAGCCGCCACCGATATGAGCGTGATGATATTTGGTGAGAACGGCACGGGCAAGGAGCATATTGCCCACCTGTTGCATGACAAGAGCAAACGTGCAGGCAAGCCATTTGTGGCGGTGGACTGCGGTTCACTCTCCAAAGAGCTTGCACCGTCGGCTTTCTTCGGACACGTCAAAGGTGCATTTACAGGTGCGGACAATGCCAAGAAAGGATATTTCCATGAGGCGGAAGGCGGCACGTTGTTTCTGGACGAGGTAGGAAACCTCGCGTTGGAAACCCAACAGATGTTGCTCCGTGCCATACAGGAGAGGCGGTATCGCCCGGTCGGAGACAAGGCAGACCGGAATTTCAATGTCCGCATCATCGCTGCTACCAATGAAGATTTGGAGGTATCGGTGAATGAAAAGCGTTTTCGGCAGGATCTTCTGTACCGCCTGCACGACTTCGGGATAACCGTTCCTCCGTTGCGTGACTGTCAAGAAGACATTATGCCGCTGGCAGAGTTCTTCCGTGATATGGCAAACAGAGAGCTGGAGTGTAGCGTGAGCGGGTTCAGTTCCGAAGCACGTAAAGCGTTGCTGACACACGCATGGCCGGGCAACGTGCGGGAACTTCGGCAGAAAGTTATGGGTGCTGTATTGCAGGCGCAGGAAGGTGTTGTCATGAAAGAGCATCTGGAACTTGCCGTGACGAAACCGACCTCTACTGTCAGCTTCGCCTTGCGCAATGACGCGGAGGATAAGGAGCGGATATTGCGTGCGTTGAAACAGGCAAACGGCAACCGGAGTGTCGCCGCAGAACTGCTCGGCATAGGCAGGACAACACTATACAGCAAACTTGAAGAGTATGGACTTAAATATAAATTCAAGCAATCATAGCCCGTAATTCACTGAATTTGGCTATCTTTGCATAACATTTGAGAAAAACGGCGATTGGCAGGAGCTTTTCGCCGCCAACATATAGGATAAGACCGCAAGGCGTTTCAAGCGAAAATCTGGTAAATTGGAACTACGGAGACGATTGCGTGATGCTTATGCTATGCTTACGCATAGCGTGCATTCACGTACTCTCCGTAAAGGCTTTACCAGAGCCATCGCTTGAAGGTAGTGTGAATTGCACGCTACTTTTTTACCCTTGCCTAACGAAAGGAAACGATTATGGGTAAAGTTCAGATTCTCGCCGTACTGACGATGGACGGATGTCTTTCTTCAGAGTTATATGATAAAGCACATCAGGATTTGTGCCTTGACCGTTGCGGTCTTGATGAAATCAGGAAGAAAGCCTTTTACCGTGTGACACCGGACTATTCCATTTCAATGCTGCACGAATGGAGAAAAGACTGCACAAACATCCGTTACCTCGCGGAAGCCACACCGGACACGGCAGACTATATAAACGGACTGCTGCGGATGCACGCTGTGGATGAAATCATACTATACACCGTTCCTTTCATATCCGGAAGCGGACGACATTTTTTTAAGTCGGCTCTGCCAGAGCAACACTGGACGCTTTCCTCTTTGAAAAGCTATCCCAACGGTGTATGTCGCATTATCTATATCCTTGATAAAAAAGCAAGATAGCCAAAATGTGCGGCAAGCATACATTTCTATTTTCAGGAATAGAATAAATGTTCCGATTACAAACAATTTAAGTCGGAGATAATTTGTCCTTGTGAAAAAATACTGAATTTTATACCTCTGAAATCCAGCACTTTGTAAAATTGAGTGTTGGATTTTTTATTTTCTGCCGCGTTTTTTGCCAATTATATTCATGTGCGCACGCAGAAAACAAAGTGTAATTTTCAAAATTGACAGAACCATGAATTATTTCTTGCTGGCGGAAACCGACTTTTTCCGCCTGATAAACGAAGCCGGCGACTGCAATATGGAAACGGCATACACGGCTTTCGCCACCCAAGTGATCGAACTGTGCAACGGCGGCATGGACATGAACCTTACCGTCATCGCGCTTGCCTACATCGAAATCGAGTTGCAGCACCATCCCGTACGTAATCTGTCAGAAGAAAAAAGAGAGATTGCCGCCTACGTCAGCAAGGCTCTGTCTTTCGTAAGAAAGATGCAGAAATTCCTTGCCACGCCCCAAGTGCCACCACTAATATCCGCCAACAACGCAACAGAAACCACCGCCAGCCTTCTTCAATGGACGGGCAATGCCATCGACCTCGTGGAACTTATCTACGGCATAGACGTGATGGGCTGCATCAACAACGGCAATATGCCGCTCAAACAGCTCGCCCCACTTCTCTATAAGATATTCGGGGTTGATTCTAAAGACTGCTACCGCTTCTACACTGATATCAAACGCCGGAAGAACGAAAGCCGCACCTATTTCATTGACAGGATGCAGGAAAAACTGAACGAGAGAATGTTGCGTGATGAGGAGTTGGAGCGGATGAGAAAATAAAAAAATATCCATTACATATGAGAAGACAGGAATACTCGTATCCTGTCTTTTTATTTTCATTTAATTATATATTAATTAGCACAATATATGTGAGTTTTTCATTCCTATAAGGACAAATTTCAGAAACGTATGTCTGGTAAATTATTGAGTCATCATAGTATGAACATATATCATTACTAAAAACAATGAAACAACTTCCATAAGATTGTGGTTGTAAAAATCGCCATTTAATAGCCCGTTTTTTTTGTAAAATTCGCCAATTAAAAAAATATGATTATCTTTGCATTATATTTTATAAGGTATGGAAACAGTAAATAGAATACTTCAAGAGAAGATTACAGCACGAATCGCGCCCAATAAAGCAGTACTGATTTTTGGTGCTCGCCGTGTTGGTAAAACGGTAATGATGCGTAAAATTGTGGACAACTATTCAGGTAGGACGATGATGCTCAACGGCGAAGACTACGACACATTAGCACTATTGGAGAATCGCTCAATAGCCAATTATCGGCATTTATTGGATGGTATTGATTTGCTGGCTATTGATGAGGCACAGAACATACCACAAATCGGTAGTATTCTGAAGTTGATAGTTGATGAAATACCGGGAATAAGTGTCTTGGCAAGTGGTTCTTCGTCATTCGATTTGCTGAATAAGACTGGTGAACCGTTGGTCGGCCGCAGTACGCAATTTCTCCTTACACCATTCTCGCAACGGGAAATCGCACAGACGGAAACGGCACTTGAAACCCGCCAGAACCTCGAAGCGCGCTTGATTTACGGTTCCTATCCCGAAGTAGTAATGATGGAGAACTATGAACGTAAAACAGACTACCTACGTGATATTGTCGGTGCATACCTGCTTAAAGATATCTTAGCAATTGACGGCTTAAAAAATTCGAGCAAGATGCGCGATCTACTGCGATTGATAGCTTTTCAGTTGGGCAGCGAAGTTTCTTACGAAGAGTTAGGTAAACAACTCGGCATGAGCAAGACGACCGTTGAAAAATACCTCGACCTATTGGAAAAGGTCTTCGTTATCTATCGTCTGGGGGCTTATTCGCGTAACCTACGCAAGGAGGTTACAAAAGCTGGCAAGTGGTACTTCTACGACAACGGCATTCGCAATGCCATTATCGGGGCTTTCTCACCGCTGGCCATTCGGCAGGATGTCGGTGCGCTGTGGGAGAACTACATCATCGGAGAGCGGCGCAAAGCGAACTTCAATGAGGGACTGCACAGGGAGTTCTATTTCTGGCGCACCTACGACAAACAGGAAATCGACCTGATTGAGGAGAGTGCCGACAGTCTTACCGCCTTGGAGTTCAAGTGGGGAAATAAAATGCCGGCCGCACCGAAAGCCTTCCAAGAAGCCTATCCCTATGCCGAGTTTCATGTGGTAAATCGGGAGAATTATTTGGAGTTCGTATAATCAATAAATTACGTATATGGAAACAAAACTACAATCCAAACAGCAATATCCGCGGTTTATCCAAAATAAACCGTGTGGTATTGACAAATTCGATGGAGGTTCGCAAGAAAGGTTGGCAAAAACTATTGCTCGCCATTTTTGTCAGAATGATTCATTGGATGAGGAATGTACTTTACCTCGAATTATCGGCATCGAAGGTATTTGGGGATCTGGAAAATCCAACGTGGTTAAAATGTTGGAACGTGAATTATCAGACGACTATTACTTTTTTGAGTATGACGCATGGGGACATCAAGAGGACTTGCAACGCCGCTCTATATTGGAATTGCTTACAAGCAAACTTATTGATGATGGTATCCTATCTGGAAATGCAACAATAAAAGTCAAAGGTGGAGGTACGAAAACCGTATCATGGTCTGAAAAGCTGAAATATTTATTAGCCCGTAAAACGGAGACCGTAACCGAAAAATATCCCCTTATCAGTAATGGTATGGTTGCGGCATTTTTGGTTGCAGTTTTAACTCCGATATTTACATTTATTGCGTATGCAGTAAAACCTACACCCACAACATGGTGGTTTTCTTTATTGTCTATTATCATAGCTGCACTGCCAGTTCTTATTGCATTGTGCGTTTGGAAATGGGCATATAGCAAAGATCATAAATATGGATGGAGTTATATGTTAGCTATTTATCAAGATAAAGTCGAAAAGGACGTTTGCTATGAGACTTTGAGCGAAGACGAACCAACGGTTTACGAGTTCAAAACATGGATGCAAGACATTTCTGATTTTATCAAGGAAAAAGGACAACGTAAATTAGTCCTTGTTTTTGACAACATGGATCGTCTCCCCGCTGAAAAAGTAAAAGAATTATGGTCTTCTATCCATACGTTCTTCGCCGATAGCGGTTTTGAAAATGTTTGGGCTGTTATTCCTTTCGATGAAACACATTTAGCTTGTGCATTCGGAGATGAGACCGACGAACAAACGAAACAACTGACCAAGTATTTTATCAATAAAACTTTCCCTATTGTTTATCGTGTTGCTCCTCCTGTTATTACCGACTATCGAAGTATATTCAACAAACTGTTTGTTGAAGCATTTGGAGAAACAGAAAATGAAGCGAAAGAAACTATAAATCGGATATTCAGATTGGTAAATCCTAATGCCAATGTTAGGGAAATTATATCATATATCAATGAGATGGTCGCTCTTAAACAAGAGTGGTGTAACGAAATTTTGATGATAAACATAGCATTGTTCTGTTTGAAGAAGACGGATATTCTGGCAAATCCAGTAGAACAAATATTGTCCGGCGACTATCTGAATGGCATTCAAACAATAATTAACAATGATCTGCAAACACAACGCGAAATTGCAGCTTTGGTATATGGTGTCGATGTTGAAGATGCTCGACAAATTCCATTGAAAAAATATATTGAAGGCTGCATCAACGGAGAAGAAGACCACGACATAAATCAATATGCAGAGACTAATAAACAATTTGACACTGTATTAGAAGAAGTTATACAATGTATGGACAATGCGCTTATCGATAAGATTATACATTGTTTGCATAAATTAACTCGAAAGAGCGATGTTATTCTGCGTGTATGGCAAAGAATAGCACAATTGAAATTAAAAGAATCCATAGAGAAGCAGGTGTTCCCTGTCGAATACCAAGAACTGCTGTTGCATTTAGACACGGAAAGCCAAAACCATGTGATTGCTCAATTATATAAGAAGATAGTTCGGTTCAATGACTTCAATGGCGGCGACTATTTCAAAACGTTAGATGCAATAGACAGGTTTATTGCGCAAAATAAGTTGGCGTGCGATTTTACGTCATTGATTGAAGCAAAAACAGTCAAGCCAAATACATTTATCGATTATATTCAAGCTGCAAATGCAACAGATGCTGCCTATCGGGATAACGCGACAACTAAAGCATATAAATATTATCAAGTAGCAACAAATTCGGAGGCGCTCGATAATTATTTGGCAAACTTACTACCCGATAATTTCGACCATGCAGATATTGTAAAAACGTTAAAAGATAATTCTACCTATACGTTTCCAACGCTTTTGCAAGCGATCACGAATTGCATTGATGAACAGAATGTAAATAAAGATAATATAGGGGCTATATTTACAACCTATCGTTTATTGGCATCTGACGAAGAAAGACCTTTACCTGTAACGTTAGATTCAACCTACATAAATCAGTTGCATTCTGAATTAGAAACTGATGGCCGAAACATTAAAGAGTCTGGATATTACGATTTAGTCGCCATGCAATTGGCACATGGTCATTCCGTTTCCTTAATAGAGGGTGGAGATATAAAATATGTTGCAGAACTCATGGACTATTATGTGGATCATGGAGACTTATTAGTAAATAGTGTGGGATGGAATATACCGCTATTAAATGAAACACTACAATACATGGTAAATCATAAACTTGGCTATAAATTATTGCTCTCAGACATATTGCCCCAATTTGAAGATATTAAGAACAGAATAGGTGTAACGGATGAGGTATTTATCGAGCATTTAGCAGAGTGGAATACCGATTTGGATAAGTATATCACTAAGAACAATATTAAAGATGTAATTCCTGACGCATCTTTTTACGATTTGACCACTAAAATAAGCAATGTCCTGACCGATCATATCAATAAAATAGCGTTCGAAGCGTTGTCTGAAATAAGTGTTGATACATTATACGCCCAAAGAACAGCACATACATCATATTATTGGTTTGTCGCAATAAAACATTTACTGGCTAAAATCAAATCCTTGCCAGATAACTTGACTGAATTTGGCAAAAAGATTCTGATGGATATTGCTTCTGGAACTCAAAGTTTGAATCCTTTCCCTAATTGTTTCAAGAATATAGTTGAAAGATTGGATAAACGAAAAATTAAATCGACAGTTACCGATATAAGAAATGATTTCTGCATCGGTAAAAAGACTATCAATGCAATAAAGTTTCAATTTTTCGAAACATGGCTTAGATCGCATGGTAATTTGAAAAGTCAAGCTGGAGACGTTATTGATAAAATAGTGAAACCTGTAATTTCCGATGGGGCATGCCGTTCATTGATTCTGCAAAACAAAGATTTTTATATGGATTTAATAAATACAGCAGGGGATGATGCTTATGAATTGAAAAAGAGTCTCCGAAACCTCATACAAAAAGATTCAGATCCGCAATTGGTTAAATTTGTCAATTCGATAGATTCAGTACCTGAGGTTGAAACCGCGTAAGTATTTGTCTAACAAGTCCGAATTTTACGATTTTACCCGTCAGAACTGAAGTGCCCCCCAAAAAAATTGTATCCAACTTTTGGGGGTCACTTCAAACTTCGATAGGGATAATTTTCAATTTTGGGGACTTGTTAGACAGTCTCATTATCTGGTAGCAGTTTACACAGCACCGGATCGTTTTTGATACGCTCCAGTTCCTCCTGCACAATCTGCTTCACCTCTTCCTTGATGCGCCGGTAGTTCGCCTGCACCGTTTCCTTCATGCGGTCGTTGCCGTCCTCGTCCGTGAAGTTTGTAATGACGGGAATTTTCTTGTAGGCACTTTCTTCCCGTTTCACCTTTTCGGCATCCACCACAATCTCGCAATGAAAAATCTTCTGCTCGATACGCTCGTTGAAGTTGTCGGATACAGAACCGACAAACATTCCCTGCGTAAGCCCGGAAATCTTACTCGGTGGAATGAGCGCGTCCATCTGCGTGTTGATGGAGGTGGAAACATCCTGCCGGTTGATGGAGATGGACTGCCGTTTCTGCAACACCTTACCGAACCGCTCGGAGAGCGTCTTGGCTGTTTCCCCCACCACCTGACCGGAGAAAATATTGCCGACAGTGTTCATCACCACTTTCGCCTCTTTGTCCCCGTAGTCACGCACTAACTGGCTGAAATCCTGAAAGCCCAGACACACGGCAACCTTGTTGCTTCGGGCGGTAGCTATAAGATTGTCCAACCCTTTGAAGTATATTGTGGGCAACTCGTCGATGATGACCGATGACTTCAGCATCCCCTTCTTGTTGATGAGCTTCACGATACGGGAATTATACAGACCGAGTGCCGCACCGTAGATATTCTGACGGTCGGGATTGTTACCCACGCAGAGGATTTTCGGCTCTTCGGGATTGTTGATGTCCAGCGTAAACTCGCTGTCTGACATCACCCAGTAGAGCTGCGGTGAAATCATCCTCGAAAGCGGGATTTTTGCCGACGCTATCTGACCCATGAGCTGCTCCGCAGCCCCTCCAAGCCACGCATCCATGAACGGCGAAAGGTAGTTCTCCAGCTCCGGATAAGAGGTCAGTATCGGAAATATATCCTCGTAACGGCGGTTCAGAAACTCGATAGCATGGGGAAACGTGCAAAACTTCCCGTTCTGATAGATTTTGAGATACCAGATAATACTGGCAAACAGAATGATAGGTGACTCCACGAAGAAGTCGCCCTGCTTTTGCACCCACGTTTTATTGAGGTTGAGCATTATTGTGTAGGCACTCTCATAGGCATCCGTAATATCTTCCATAAAATCCGGGTGAATGGGATTGCACCGATGAGAGCGTCGCGGGTCGTCGAAGTTGATCACATAGAACTTCGGCTTTACCTTGTAGCCGTCCGGGTGGTTCAGCAAATGGTTGTAGGCAATAGTAGATAGGTCGGGATACTTGAAATCGTAGATGTATTGACTAAAGCCCTTTTCAATCTGTTGCTTGATAAAATTGTTTACCACGGCATAGGACTTGCCGCTGCCCGGCGTACCCAACACGATGGACGCACGGAAGGGATTAACTACATTGATCCAACCGTTGTTCCAGCGTTTCCTGTAATAGAAACGTGTCGGCAGATTGACCGAATACTCGCTTTCGATAAGCCTCGTTTCCTGCATGAAACTCTCGTTCTCGTTGTTGAAAACATCCTCCATCAAATTGTGTTTCAACAGGCGGCTCATCCACAGACCACCCATCAACAGGCAGACATAGCCCGTTCCAATGGTAAGGACATACAGTCCCGTCACCGCTTCAAGCGGCAGCGGCAGGGGCAGCAACCACCAGTTCAGGAAAAACAGCACGAACCCGACGGCAAATGCTGTCCAGATTCTCCCCCAAGTGATTTTCTCACCCTTGACACCCTTCGTACCCAGACAGGACAAGGCAAGCAAAAGGACGGAAAACAGCTTCGTGTAGAGAATGGAATGGAACAGCCCCGCCGTGCGGTCGAAGTTCAGAAGGATTTTGTCCACCACGCCGATGTTCACGCCCCACAGCCGGATGGCTTCGTAGCAGAACCAGTACACGTTCATGACCACTAAAATGATACTCACGGCACGCAGAAAATCCATGATTTTCGCCAATGCCCTCAAATCGTCTTCTTGTTGTGACATACATTGATTTTTTAATTGTTGATACTCTGATTACATACCCAAGCCCTTGCGTTTTTTCTTCTTTTTGCGCTTCATCGCCCGGATGAAAGCCTCTTCCTCGGCATCTACCGCCGGACCTTCGGGAGTGAGCAAGCCCATACCGCCCGATATATCTTCACTGTCGTAGGCGGTCTGCCCGTGTGCCTTGTCCGCAGCATCCACAGGGATGGATAGCGGTATCGGCGGTTGTCCGGCGTATGGCAGGGTGAAGTGTTCCTGCAAGGCATTCGCCGAAAGCTCCTTACCCATGCGCGAACCGTTCAGCACGCATCCCGTGCGGTGGTCGATGAAGGTAGCCCCATAGATGCGCCCTTCCTCTGTGTAGCGCAGTACGGTGTCGATGCCCTTCTCTTTGAGTTGGGATACAAATTTGTCCTTGTCATAAGTGCCTTGCAGCACGGAAAGGACGGTGCGTTTCGTCATGTCTGCCAGTTTCCTATCCTTGATTTCCGATTTGGAACGGACAAACTTCTTCTGTACGGCTTCATAGCCTGCGGACTTCCCGAAAAGCGAGGATTTGAACGGGTTGCCCACCTTGTTACCCTTGTCGTCCGTGACGGAATAGACCAGCCCGTGATACTCCCGTCCGCGCACGTTGCCCCTCGCTTCCTCCACCGTCATATTATATAAGGAAAGGAGCGCACGGTATTCGCCCATCGTCTGGAAACGGTACTGCCCATTCAGAGCCTTCACGGTGTTGCCTACCTGCTTCTTCACATCACCTGCCGATGCGGCCACCTTGCGCAACGGATTATCCAATCTCTGATTTTTACGTTCTGCCGGATGCAATCCGTACTTCTGTTCCAGTTCCCTGCGGATACGGTCGCTGCGGCGGTAGAGAAAATCCCGGTTGAGCCTTTTCCCGTTCTCGTCCACGTTGACCGTCACGATGTGCAGGTGGTGGCGGTCGATGTCCTCGTGCTTGAATACAAGATAAGGCTGGTTTCCGAAACCGAGTTTTTCCAGATACTCGCGGGCGATATTCTGCAACTCAATATCGGTCAGCACATCCTCCGGGTGCGGGTTGAGAGAGATATGCACCACCGGCTTCTCGATCTTCATCTGCGGTGGCAGGAAGGTGAGAAAACCCTCCATCGCCTTGCCTATGTCCACCGTTCCCGAACCGTCATTGTAGATGCGGTTGGTGGTGAGAAGCCGCCCCTGCGCCTCGTTAATCTTCTCCCCGTTGTAGGCAATCGCGCCGTACAACGAACTTCCTACACTGATTTTTGCGACCATTTTGCCTCCATTTCCCTTGAAAGTTCCACAATCCGGCGGCTCAGTTTCACGAGTTCGACGGTGTGTTGCTCTAATTTGTAGAGCAACGCCATCGCCTTTTTCTCTGAAAAATGCAGCCTCAGTTCCTTCACGACTTGGTTGTAATTCGTACCCACGGCACGGAATTGTGCATGAAAATCCGACAGTTTGGTGTAATAGTCCACCAACGTCTTGTCCACCTTCAGCACCTTGAACGGTTGCCCGAAGAAGTGCGCTTTGAGGAAAACAGACCGTGCATAGACACCCGATTTTCCGAACATGGCGAGGAAACGGTTGTGTTCCTCCTCGTTGAAACGGACGGTGTACCGGTACACCGCCGGATCAAGTTTGGGATTTCTCCCTGATTTGCTTTTCCTTTTCTCTTTCATATTACTTTGGATTTAGCGGATTGACGGCATAAGCCGCCGCTTCGGATTACAGCACCGCAGTTCTGAAAGGCTTCCCGACTTCGGAGGGAAAGCCCGCCCCCTGCAAGGGCAAGTGCTTTTCGTGGCTGCTCAAAATATTTTGAGCGGCTGAAAAGACATCTTGCTATGTTCAGGTGAACATAAAAATCCGTCGGGGACGGATTGGGGATGATTCCTTTCAAACTCCGGGCTGCGCTACCTGCGGCGTACCCTGCCGTTCGGGTGCAAAGTTACGCCCTTAAGGCGATGTCCGACAGAGGCTTGACCCGGACAATCAGTGCCAACCGGCGCAACGTGCTGCCACTTGCCGGAGAAGTGATACAAGTTCCAAAATATCCTTGTTTATTTGCAGTGTGATTCGGATGTGGGACTGAAAATACACTCCTTCCGCCGGATGTTCGGACAGCAATCCGGGCATCAATCCAAACGGTTGAAAACAGGTGTATGTATTCAGATAGTTTTCCAAGCACACGTCCGTGCGGACGGATAAAAGCATGGACGGTTGGACAAACCGATGAATACCCGCAGGCACAGCCGGATTAAGGAGTGAATAAATAAATGAATGGGAGTGCGTGCGTACGTACTAATGACAATACGCTACCGCCACCGGACAGATGTATAACCAAATAAATTATCAAAAAAATGAAAGAAGCAACTTATGTGGCAATCTCCACGCAGAAAGGTGGAGCGGGTAAGACAACCCTGACAGTGCTTGTAGCAAGCTATCTGCACTATGTGAAAGGCTACAACGTAGCCGTGGTGGACTGCGATTTCCCGCAGTACAGTATCCATGACATGCGCAAGCGTGACATGAAAGCCGTCATGGAGGACGGGCATTACAAGGTGCTGGCGTATGAGCAGCTCAAACGACTGAAGAAGAACCCGTACACCATCAGATGCAGCCGTGCGGAAGATGCGGTAAAGACCGCCGAAAATCTGGTGGCAGCGCAGCCCGACCTCGATTTCGTGTTCTTCGACCTGCCGGGAACAATCAACAATGCCGATGTGGTGCAGACCATTTCCCAAATGGACTATATCTTCACGCCCATCATCGCCGACCGTGTGGTGATGGAGAGTTCCATCAAGTTCGCCACTGTCATCAACGAACAGATGATAAGCACGGGCAAGTCCGGCATCAAAGGGATTTACCTCGTGTGGAACATGGTGGACGGACGCGAAAAGACTGAACTTTACAAGGCATACGACAAGGTCTGTGCCGAGTTCGCCCTGCCCATTCTGGAAACACATCTACCGGACAGTAAGCGCTTCCGCAAGGAGACGGCGGCAGAACGCAAGGCGGTATTCCGCTCCACGGCGTTTCCGGCGGACAAAATACTGGTACGCGGCAGCAACCTCGACAAACTCGTCGATGAGATTCTCGGCATCATCAAAAACTGAACGGCATGGCAAAGAAAACAAGAATCGAGGACATCGACAGCGAAGCCGTAATCAACTCATTTCGACTGGACGATACAAGCATTCCGCCGGAAGCGAGAAGCACGGACGGGAACGCTCCTGTCCCACCTCCGAAAGAAGCGATACAAGAAGCCGTTTCTCCACCCGCCTCGCACTCCAAAGAGGAGCCGGAACGCAGGCGCAGGAACAGCAAGCCGGAAAAATTGGATTATGACACAGTATTCATATGCGGTTCCAATATCACGGCAAGGCTCGGCAAGCAGGTCTATATCCGCAAGGAGTACCACGACCGCATACAGAAGATGCTTCATGTAATCGGAGGCAACGAAGTGACTATCGCGGCATTTCTTGACAACGTGCTGACACACCATTTCACGCTGTTCCAAGACGAGATAGCCGAATCGTTCAAACGGCACATGGAATCCTATAATTTATAAACACTCAAAAACAACAAAGAAGTATGAAAAGAACAAATAAGAACCGTCAGGCTGAGTATCTGCAAACAGGAAAGAGTGAAAGAACCGCTGTCCGTGCAGCAAAGTGTGTAACCGACTACGGGCATGAAAATACCGACGTTGACTTCCGCAAGGATAAAGGCAGAGACAAACCGCTCTCGACTTTCCTGCAAGCATCGGAAATCAAAACGCGGCAATGTATATACATCAGCCGAGAAATTCATGAGAAAGTCGCTATCGTTACCAGTCGGATGGGAAACGGTTTGAGCATCGGCAAGTTTGTGGATAACATCCTCCGCGACCATTTCCGACAATACGGGCAGCAGTACATGGAACAGATTGAAAACGCCCAAAAAGTAAGATTATGACAAAGGCGTTTTTAATCGTATCGGTTGCTTGCAACGTGTGGTTTCTGTTTCTGCTGTTCTATGACCGCATCATGGACATGAAGCTCATCCGTTTCTTCAGACATATTGCCGGGCTGTGGCGGTCATTGGACAGTACGGTGGCAGAGCAAGGAAAGGATAAGGAAATACCTCACGCAGACACCTCGGACATCATTGGCAAGAGCCGTTTCAAGATGGCATCGACCCGGACAACCGCTGCCATACCGACGCAAGAAGCCGCCACTTCGGAAAAAGGCATTGAGCTGTCGGAGGAAGAGGCTACTTTTGACGACGGAAACACGGAAACCGTCTCACGCCCGACACAAGTACCGGAGGACAAACTCGATGAAACCTTCACGAGCATCCCGCCCTCGGAACTGGAGTACGGAGAAGATGAACCGGAGGATGAAGAACCAGACAAAAAGCAGGCTTCGGGAAGTAGCTTCGAGGATATTGACATGGCAGTACACACCATACGGAAGGAATCACCATCCGATGAGGAAATGCGACACGCCGGAAAGGTCATGACGGAACTGGACGGGACAGAGCTTTTCACAAGAATAACGGAACGCCTGACCGATGAAGCAATGAGCGAGAGGATTGCAAAGGCGATGGCAGTTTTCGTGGACACGGTGAACATGACCGTGACACAACAAAAGGAAAAGGTGTTCGTGATTCCCGACAACATCGAGGAGTTCGACTTCCGAAACTATGTATAACAACTAAAAAAGAATGGAAATGAAAACGTAAAATGACGACACCCACGCGCACGGCGGTACAAGGTACAGCCAACCCGCAACGGACAGCCCCAAGTCCGTAGAAACAAACGGGCAACCACTAAAACCAAAGTAAAGTAATCAAGTATCAACCGCCCGAAAAAGGACTATCCACCCTTTGGACGGCACAAAAAAGAACAGTTTATGAACAAGAACATCAGACAAAAGTTAATCATCGCTGCGGCACTTATGATTGCCGCAACCGCCTCCGCTTTCGCACAGGGAAACGGTCTGGCTGGCATCAACGAAGCCACCTCTATGGTGAGTTCGTATTTCGACCCCGGCACGAAATTAATCTACGCCATCGGCGCGGTAGTCGGGCTTATCGGTGGCGTGAAAGTGTACGGAAAATTCTCGTCCGGAGACCCGGACACCTCGAAGACCGCCGCCTCGTGGTTCGGGGCTTGTATCTTCTTGATTGTCGCCGCCACTATCCTGCGCTCATTCTTCCTTTAATAAACAATGTATGGCTGAATACCCGATAAACAAGGGTATCGGCCGTCCGGTCGAGTTCAAGGGTTTGAAGGCTCAGTACCTCTTCATCTTCTGCGGAGGTCTGCTGGCTCTCTTCGTCCTGTTCGTCATCCTCTATATGGTCGGCATCGACCAGTGGATATGTATCGGCTTCGGCGCGGCATCGTCTTCCGTCCTCGTATGGCAGACCTTCGCGCTGAACGCCCGGTACGGCGAACACGGGCTGATGAAATTGGGAGCGGCAAGGAGCCATCCCCGATACCTTATCAACCGACGGCGGATCACCCGATTACTCAAACGGCAACGAAAGGAAGAAACGACATGAGAAATACATCCAAAATGACAACACTGGAAAACAAGTTCCCCCTGCTGGCGGTGGAGCATGGCTGCATCATCTCCAAAGACGCCGACATCACGGTGGCTTTTGAGGTGGAACTGCCGGAGCTTTACACCGTGACGGGCGCAGAGTACGAGGCGATACACGGCTGCTGGTGCAAGGCTATCAAGGTGCTGCCGTACTTCTGCGTCGTGCATAAGCAGGATTGGTTCATCAAGGAGAAATATATGCCGGAGTTACAGAAGGACGACATGAGTTTCTTGAGCCGTTCCTTTGAACGCCACTTCAACGAGCGTCCGTACCTGAAACACTCCTGCTATCTCTACTTGACCAAGACGACGAAAGAACGTAACCGTATGCAGAGCAACTTCAGTACGCTGTGCCGGGGACATATCATCCCGAAGGAGCTGGACAAGGAAACCGCCGGGAAGTTCATGGAGGCCGCCGAACAGTTCGAGCGCATCATGAACGACAGCGGCTTTGTGAGGCTGCGCCGCCTCTCCACCGACGAGATTGTCGGGACGGAGAAGTCCGCCGGGCTGATAGAGCGTTACTTCTCGCTCATGCCCGAAGGCGACACGACCTTGCAGGACATCGACCTCTCGGCAAAAGAAATGCGTATCGGTGACAACCGCCTGTGCCTGCACACCCTCTCCGACGCGGAGGATATGCCAGGAAAGGTGGCTACCGACATCCGCTACGAGAAACTCTCCACCGACCGCTCGGACTGTCGCCTCTCCTTCGCCTCCCCCGTGGGGCTGCTGCTTTCCTGCAACCACATCTATAACCAGTATGTGATTATCGACAACAGCGAGGAAAATTTGCAGAAGTTCGAGAAGTCCGCAAGGAATATGCAGTCGCTATCCCGATACAGCCGGAGCAACAGCATCAACCGCGAGTGGATAGACCAGTACCTGAACGAAGCCCATTCCTACGGGCTGACCTCGGTACGGGCGCACTTCAACGTCATGGCGTGGAGCGATGACGCGGAGGAACTGAAGCATATCAAGAACGATGTGGGCAGCCAGCTGGCAAGCATGGAGTGCGTGCCGCACCACAATACCATCGACTGCCCGACGCTCTACTGGGCGGCGATGCCCGGCAACGCGGCGGACTTCCCGGCGGAAGAGAGTTTCCATACATTCATCGAGCAGGCGGTGTGCCTCTTCACGGAGGAAACCAACTACCGCAGTTCGCTCTCGCCCTTCGGCATCAAGATGGTGGACAGGCTTACGGGAAAACCGTTGCACCTCGACATCAGCGACCTGCCGATGAAGCGGGGTATCACGACCAACCGCAACAAGTTCGTGTTGGGTCCTTCGGGCAGCGGCAAATCCTTTTTTATGAACCACCTCGTGAGGCAATACTACGAGCAGGGTACGCACGTGGTGCTGGTGGACACGGGAAACTCCTATCAGGGCTTGTGCGAGATGATCCGGTGCAAGACAAACGGGGCGGACGGCGTGTACTTCACCTACACGGAGGAGAAACCGATTTCGTTCAACCCGTTCTACACCGATGATTACGTGTTCGACGTGGAGAAAAAGGACAGCATCAAGACATTGCTGCTGACGCTCTGGAAGTCGGAGGACGACAAAGTGACGAAGACGGAGAGCGGCGAACTGGGCAGTGCGGTGAACGCCTATATCGAGCGTATCAGGGCTGACCGGAGCATCGTCCCCTCGTTCAACACCTTCTACGAGTATATGCGCGACGACTACCGCCGCGAACTGGCGGAACGTGAGATAAAGGTGGAGAAGTCCGACTTCAACATCGACAATATGCTCACCACCATGCGGCAGTATTACCGGGACGGACGCTACGACTTCCTGCTCAACTCCACGGAGAACATCGACCTGCTCGGCAAGCGGTTCATCGTCTTCGAGATTGACAGTATAAAGGAAAATCGCGAGCTTTTCCCTGTGGTGACCATCATCATCATGGAAGCCTTCATCAACAAGATGCGCCGATTGAAAGGCGTAAGGAAACAGTTGATAGTGGAAGAGGCTTGGAAGGCTCTATCTTCGGCGAACATGGCTGAGTACCTGCGCTATATGTACAAGACCGTGCGCAAGTATTACGGGGAGGCAATCGTGGTGACGCAGGAGGTGGACGACATCATTTCCTCGCCCGTCGTCAAGGAGAGCATCATCAACAACTCCGACTGCAAGATACTCCTTGACCAGCGGAAGTACATGAACAAGTTTGATGCCATACAGTCCCTGTTGGGTCTGACGGAGAAAGAGAAGTCGCAGATACTCTCCATCAACATGGCGAACAACCCGTCAAGGCTCTACAAGGAAGTGTGGATAGGACTGGGCGGCACGCAGTCGGCAGTCTATGCCACCGAAGTTAGTGCTGAAGAGTATCTGGCGTACACCACCGAAGAAACGGAAAAAGTAGAGGTTTACCGTCTGGCGGAACAGTTGGGCGGCGACATTGAAGCCGTCATCCGGCAGCTTGCCGAAAGGCGGAGAAAAAAGGAATAAATAGAAACAGATTCATCAACTAAAAAAGAAAATGCGTATGAGTATATCAAGAACGAAAATGCTGCAAGTCAGCAAGTGTTTAATCGGGCTGGCGGTCATGGTGCTGCAATCCTGCGACATAACGGACAACCGACGCGACCTGCTTTGCGGAAACTGGGAGAGTGTGGAGGGCAAGCCCGACGTGCTTATCTACAAGGAGGGCGAAGCCTATAAGGTGACGGTATTCAAGCGGAGCGGCATCCGCCGCAAGCTGAAGCCGGAAACCTATCTCTTGCAGGAGGAGAACGGCAATCTGTTCATGAACACCGGATTCCGCATCGACGTGTCCTACAACGAGGCGACGGACATCCTGACCTTCTCGCCGAACGGGGACTACGTGCGTGTGAACCCGAAACCGGACCATCCGATAGGCGAGCAATAAATAATGAAATCCACTAAAATCCAAAGTAACATGAGAACAAGAATAACACTTATTATCTGCCTGTGCCTGTTTGCAGTCGGCAGGGCAAGCGCACAGTGGGCGGTGATAGACCCGTCCAACATCGCGCAGAGCATCGTGAACACCTCGAAGAACGTGGTACACACTTCCACGACCGCCCAGAATATGATAAAAAATTTTCAAGAGACCGTGAAGATTTACGAACAGGGCAAGAAGTATTACGACGCACTCAAATCCGTGAACAATCTGGTAAAGGACGCCCGGAAGGTGCAGCAGACCATTCTGATGGTGGGTGACATCACCGACACCTATGTGACCAGTTTCCAGAAGATGATGCGTGACGACAACTTCACGGTGGAGGAACTGGGAGCCATCGCCTTTGGCTACACCAAGTTATTGGAGGAATCCAACGATGTGCTGACGGAACTGAAGAATGTGGTGAATATCACCACGCTCTCCATGACGGACAAGGAGCGCATGGACGTGGTGGAACGCTGCTACTCCAAAATGAAGCGTTACCGCAACCTCGTGAGCTACTACACCAACAAGAACATTAGCGTGAGTTACCTGCGTGCGAAGAAGAAAAACGACCTTGACCGCATCATGGGGCTGTACGGGAACATGAACGAAAGATATTGGTAGCCTATGAATTTCGACAACCTTCACCAAATTCTGCGCTCGCTCTACGAACAGATGATGCCGCTATGCGGGGACATGGCGGGCGTGGCGAAAGGCATCGCCGGGCTGGGCGCACTCTTTTATGTGGCCTACCGGGTATGGCAGTCGCTGGCGAGAGCCGAACCGATAGACGTGTTCCCTATGCTCCGCCCGTTCGCTATCGGTCTGTGCATCATGTTCTTTCCGACGGTGGTACTGGGTACGATAAACAGCATCATGTCGCCCGTCGTGCAGGGTACGGCAAAGATGCTGGAGGCGGAAACGCTGGACATGAACCGATACCGTGAGCAGAAGGACAAACTGGAGTACGAAGCGATGATGCGCAATCCCGAAACCGCCTACCTCGTGTCAAATGAGGAGTTTGACAAACAACTGGAAGAACTGGGCTGGTCGCCCGGCGACATGGTGACGATGGCGGGGATGTACATCGAGCGCGGGATGTACAACATGAAGAAGGGCATCCGCGACTTCTTCCGCGAGATACTGGAACTGATGTTCCAAGCCGCCGCCCTCGTGATAGACACCATCCGCACGTTCTTCCTCGTGGTGCTGGCGATACTCGGTCCGATAGCCTTCGCCATATCGGTGTGGGACGGCTTCCAAAGCACGCTTACACAGTGGATATGCCGCTACATACAGGTCTATCTGTGGCTGCCCGTGTCGGATATGTTCAGCACCATACTGGCGAAGATACAAGTGCTGATGCTGCAAAGCGACATCGAACGGATGCAGGCTGACCCGAACTTCTCGCTGGATTCGAGCGACGGGGTGTACATCGTCTTCATGATAATCGGCATCATTGGTTACTTCACCATCCCCACGGTAGCAGGCTGGATTATCCAAGCCGGAGGCATGGGAAGCTACGGTCGCAACGTGAACCAGACGGCAGGACGAGCCGGAAGTATGGCGGGCAGCGTGGCGGGCGCAGCCGCAGGAAACGTGGTCGGACGTGTCGGGAAGCTGCTGAAATAATCAACTGACAATTAAAAACGAATAAACAACAATGGAATTTAAGTCACTTAAAAACATCGAATCATCGTTCAGGCAGATACGCCTGTTCGGTATCGTCTTCCTCTCGTTGTGTGCCGTAATAACGGTATGGAGCGTGTGGAGTTCCTACCGCTTCGCGGAGCGGCAACGGGAAAAGATTTACGTGCTGGACAACGGCAAGTCGCTGATGCTGGCTCTCTCGCAAGACTTGTCGCAGAACCGTCCGGCAGAAGCGAGGGAACACGTGCGCCGTTTCCACGAGCTGTTCTTCACGCTCTCACCCGAAAAGAGCGCGATAGAGCATAACGTGAAACGCGCCCTGCTATTAGCGGACAAAAGCGTGTACAACTACTATTCGGACTTTGCCGAGAAGGGGTACTACAACCGCATCATCGCCGGGAACATCAATCAGGTGTTGAAGGTGGACAGCGTGGTGTGCGATTTCAACGGCTATCCCTACCGTGCCGTGACCTACGCCACGCAGAAGATCATCCGGCAGAGCAACGTCACCGAGCGCAGCCTCGTGACTACGTGCCGCCTCTTGAACTCGTCCCGTTCGGACGACAATCCCAACGGTTTCACCATCGAGGGATTCACCATCATCGAGAACAAGGATTTACAAACCATCAAAAGGTAAACGGACATGAAGAAAATCAAAAAATCATTTTGGCGTGCGTACTGGAAGCTCCACGACAAAAAGAAAATGCTGGTGGCAAGGCTCAAAGGCTATCTGGACGGTTTGCCCCCGAAGACACGCAGGCGCATCGTGCTGGCGATGCTCGCCGCCTTTGCGGTGCTTGCCCTCTACACCTTCGGCAAAGCCGTCTATGAAATCGGCAGGAATGACGGCAGCCGGATGGTAACAGACCATGCCGGACAGGTGGAACTGTCCATAAAGCCGGACAACAATCATAATGTAATACCTTATTTATATGGAACAGACGAAGAATGAACCTAAAAACGAGAACAAGGCGGCTCCCGACAACGGGAAACCGAAGAAGGAGCGCAAGCCGCTGACCGAAGCCCAAAGGCTGAAACGTCAGAAAATGATAGTGCTGCCCGCTATAGTGCTGGTATTCATCGGTGCTATGTGGCTGATATTCGCCCCGTCTTCCGACAAGGAGCAGCAACCGGGAACGGGTGGTTACAACATCGAAATGCCCGACGCTGACAAGGCGAACCGCCAGATCATCGGCGACAAGGCGAAAGCCTACGAACAGGGAGCAATGGAGGAACGGCAGGAGAACCGCAGCCGCGCCATGCAGGAACTGGGCGATATGTTCGACCGCGAGGTGGCGGAAACGGACGGCGGCAGGGACTTCGACCTTGCTAATCCCGGAAATGCGGAAGATGCAACAGCAAAATCATCCGCTCCGAAAACCATCCAATCCTCCGCAGCTGCCTACCGCGACCTCAATACCACGCTCGGCAACTTCTATGAGCAGCCGAAGAACGACAACGCGGAAATGGACGAACTGTTAGAGCGTATCGCCTCGCTGGAATCGGAACTGGAAACCGAGAAAGGCAAGGCATCCGCTATGGATGACCAAGTGGCACTCATGGAGAAGTCCTATGAACTGGCGGCGAAGTACATGGGCGGGCAGAACGGCACACAGCCACCTGTCGGACAGGCGGCAGAGCCTTACCCCGTGCAGAAAGCCGGAAAGAACACGGCTGCACCTGTCAGGCAGGTAACGCATCAGGTGGTATCTTCGCTCTCACAGCCGATGAGCAACGCTGAGTTTGTCGCCTCCTTCTCGCAGGAGCGCAACCGCAGTTTCAATACGGCGGTGGGTGTCACGACTGTATCGGACAGGAACACCATATCGGCGTGTGTCTATGGGGCGCAGAGTGTGACTGACGGGCAGGCGGTAAGATTACGGCTGCTGGAGCCGATGGCAGTGGCGGACAAAATCATACCCCGCAATGCAGTGGTGGTAGGCACGGCAAAGATTCAGGGCGAACGACTCGATATTGAAATTACTTCGCTGGAGTACGCAGGTACGATTATCCCGGTAGAACTGGCGGTGTATGACACGGACGGACAGCCCGGCATCTTCATTCCAAACTCGATGGAGATGAACGCCGTCAGGGAGGTTGCCGCCAACATGGGCGGCTCGCTGGGCAGCAGCATTAATATCTCCACCAACGCAGGGGCGCAGCTCGCCTCCGACTTGGGCAAGGGGCTGATACAAGGCACGAGCCAGTATATCGCCAAGAAGATGCGTACCGTCAAGGTGCATCTGAAATCCGGATACAAGGTCATGCTATATCAGGACAGAGATTGAAAACAATAACAATCAACGACTAAAAAAACAACAACCAAATTTTTATTTACCACTAAAATCCAAAGTAGAATGAAAAAAGTAATCATCATGTTTGCCCTCGCTATGGGCATCATAACTGCCAACGCGCAGGAGAACGTAACCGTTGGAGAGAACAACGGAAGTGAACCGACGAACGAAGCGAGAGCAGAGACAAGCTCGCTTGACTATGCCTCGCAAGGAGGAGGAAGGCAAAGCCAACAACCGACCTTGACAAAGGAGGTCTATCCGCAGAAGGAGGCGGACGGCGATCTGTATCACGGGCTGACAAAGAAGCTGACCTTCGACCGCATGGTTCCCCCGCACGGATTGGAAGTGACCTACGACAAGACCGTCCACGTCATTTTCCCCTCGGAGGTGCGCTACGTCGATTTAGGCTCGCCCGACCTGATTGCGGGTAAAGCCGACGGAGCGGAGAACGTCATCCGCGTGAAAGCTACCGTGCGTAACTTCCCGAACGAAACCAATATGTCGGTAATCACGGAGGACGGGAGTTTCTATACTTTTAACGTGAAGTACGCCTCCGAACCGCTGCTTCTCAACGTGGAGATGTGCGACTTCATCCATGACGGCGAGAAGGTGAACCGCCCGAACAACGCGCAGGAAATCTACCTGAAGGAACTGGGCAGCGAAAGCCCGATGCTGGTGCGCCTTATCATGAAGTCCATCCACAAGCAGAACAAGCGTGAGGTGAAGCACATCGGCTGCAAGCGATTCGGCATCCAGTACCTGCTGAAAGGTATCTACACGCATAATGGGTTACTCTATTTCCACACGGAGATAAAGAACCAGAGCAACGTGCCTTTCGATGTGGACTACATCACATGGAAAATCGTGGACAAGAAGGTGGCGAAGCGTACCGCCGTGCAGGAGCAGATTATCCTGCCGCTCCGTGCGCAGAATTACGCCACACTCGTGCCGGGCAAGAAGAGCGAGCGCACGGTATTCACGATGGCGAAGTTCACCATTCCCGACGACAAATGCCTCGTGGTGGAACTCAACGAGAAGAACGGGGGGCGTCACCAGTCTTTCGTGATTGAAAACGAGGACTTGGTACGTGCCAATACCATCAACGAACTTCAAGTGCGCTGACCATGAGAAAGTACATCGCAATAATCATCGTGTCGCTTGCCCTGTTCACGGGGCAGGCGCACGCCCAGCGATGCCTGCCGAAGATGCAGGGCATCGAATTGAGAGCTAACCTTGTGGACGGTATGCGTTTAAGTGGCAACAATGGCGGTTACAGTTTCGGGGCGGCTCTCTCCACCTACACGAAGAACGGTAACAAGTGGGTGTTCGGTGGCGAATACCTCTTGAAGAACAACCCGTACAAGGATACCGCCATACCTGTGGCGCAGTTCACGGCGGAGGGCGGTTATTATTTCAAGATACTCTCCGACGCCCGTAAAATAGTGTTCGTCTATGCGGGGGCTTCGGCTCTCGCCGGATATGAGTCGGTGAATTGGGGCGAGAAAGTGCTGCATGACGGCTCCACGCTCCATGACCGGGACGCCTTCATCTACGGCGGTGCGCTGACGCTCGATGTGGAGTTTTACGTGGCTGACCGTATCGCCCTGCTCGCCAACCTCCGGGAGCGCCTGCTGTGGGGTGGCGACACACGGAAGTTCCATACGCAGTTCGGGGCGGGCGTCAAGATAATCATCAACTGACACGTCGCATGGAACGGACGGACATTGAGAATATGAGGCAGATACCCATTGCGGACTTTCTCGCACGGCTGGGACATGAGCCTGTCCGAAGGAGCGGAAACGAGCTGTGGTATCGTGCGCCATACCGCAGTGAACGCACGCCCTCCTTCCGTGTGAACGTGGCGAAACAGCTCTGGTACGACTTCGGCTTGGGCAAGGGCGGCGACATCTTCACGCTTGTCGGGGAGTTTACCCGAAGCGGGGATTTCATGGCGCAGGCGAGATTCATAGCGGAAACCGCCCGTATGCCGCTTGCCGCAGCAGAAAAGCCGTTGTACCTGCCGGAACCGTCCGAACCTGCCTTTGAGGGAGTGGAAGCCGTCCCGCTGCTCCGCTCTCCGCTGACGGAGTATTTGAAGGAAAGAGGCATCCCTTATGCCGTTGCATCCCGCCACTGCTGCCGCCTGAACTACGGCGTGCGTGGTAAGCGGTACTTTGCCGTCGGCTTTCCGAACGTGTCGGGCGGCTATGAAACCCGAAGCCGCCGTTTCAAGGGTTGCGTACCACCAAAGGACGTGTCGCTGGTCAAGGCGGGGGACATCCCGGCGGACGTGTGCAGCGTGTTCGAGGGCTTTATGGACTTCCTGTCCGCCGTCACGCTCGGTTTGGCAACGGGTGACTGCCTTGTGCTGAACTCCGTCGCCAACGTGGAAAAGGCTTTGAAACATCTGGACGGGTACGAGCGCATCGACTGTTACCTCGACCGAGACGAAGCCGGACGCAGGGCAATGGAAGCCCTGCGGACACGCTACGGAGGAAAGGTGACAGACCGTTCCGGCATCTATCAAGGCTGCAAGGACTTGAACGAGTACCTGCAACAAGTATCAAGAAAACAACAAAAGAACAACAATCTAAAAATCAAAGATTAAATTGAATGCAAATTAAAGTGTATTCATCAACTTTTGCAGATTAATTTGAATACACACAGATTTTGAATACAATTAAACTAATGTTTTCCTCTTGTTAGTCTCTCCAAAAGTAAATCATTATGTCTTTGCCAATTTATTTCATTATTTATAGGCTGTATATCCATATTCTTAGAAAAATTCTTTTTTTCTCCTTCTTTTTCAAAATCAAAAAAAGGAAAAGAACCTATCCATTCAGTCCGCTTTACCATCTCATCAAATGCTGTATAATCATAAGTCCCTTTCTGAAACTCCAGATATATTTCACTATTCCCATTGTATGAAATTGTATGAGTTTCCTTATCATAAGAAAAACATTTCTCTGTATTATTCAACAGCCATGCTTGAAACTCTACACCATACTTACACAATAAAGGGTCAAAAAACATTTCATCTTTCTTATAACGAGCACTCTTTATCGTTCCCCACATCTCTTCTCCTCCTTTATAGCAAACTATTACCAATAGCCAATACTTATGTATCCGATAAACATATACAGTCTCTACATACTCATTTATCATTGTCTTTACCAACAACTTGTCATCTCGAATTTCATTCATCCTATCTTTGAGTAATGGGTTTGCATTCAGTTTTTCCAAATTATTTATAATCACTTTATTTGAAATTATCTCACGCGACAAATTAACAATCTCATCATTCAATTTTCTTTTCACTTCATCATATTCTGTTTTTGCTGCAAGAATCAACTCATCAGCTATTTCATCATCAATACGAGATAAGCGTTTCAAGGCTTTCCTATATTCACCTTCCGCATTTTGCAAAATATCCCTTTTGGACTGAACTATACACTCTTTCTCCGATATTTCAGTATTCAATTTTTCTATTCGCTGGCTATTTGAACTTTCTATATCAATTTGTGCAAACATCTGTAAAGACAATTGTAATACCAACCCATCCATTTTCCACTGCCTCACCTCTGCTCCATTTTTACATGTTTGAGGCTTATCTTTACGATTAACCCTACCATAACACTTATAAGTACGTTCTCCTCCCACATAATTTTTAGCTGTATCGACACTCTTACCTACAGAAAAGTTACTACTACATTCTCCGCATTTCATCAAATGTTTCAATAAGTTATCATGTTTCACTGCATTATTTTTATTATAATGCGCATTGCTTAATTTATTTTGTACCCTTTGATACAATTCATCTGAAATTATACGTAAAGCCTCAACATGTTCCGAATACTCATATATTATCTCCCTATTCGTTCTCTTATCTACAGGAACAGGATTTGTTGGATCTGGTTTATAATAAACGATTTTTCGTCTACCTACATATAATTCATTGTGAAACATACGATTTAAAGAGGAAGGTCTCCATTTCAAATTACCTATATCAAACTTATATTGTTTTACATCTAACCCTTTTCTCTTTCTCATCTCTATAAAGGAGTTAAGACGATTAACATAAGGGGACGGTATATTTTCCGAATTGAACACTTCACAAATATCAATAGAAGAATATCCATCTGCATACATTTCAAAAGCACGCTTCACTATATCTCGCTCATCTGGATTAATTACAATTTTTTTATTATCATTCATATACCCGAAAGCACGCTCATCTCCTCCACCATGCCCATTTTGTACTTTAGTTATTTTCCCACTTAATGAACGCTCCGAAAATAGCTCAATCTCATAACTTGACATTACAGCAAGTACATGAAGCATTATAGTACTACCCAAGTCAGAACCATCATGTTTCAACCACAAATTTTGTTTCTGAAAATACATCTCAACTCCATATTCTTTAAAAAAAGTCACTTGATTCAGCAAGTCTGTTGCATTCCTTGCCAATCGAGAAAATTCAGAAAATAGAATTGTATCTATGTTACCCTGTTCTACTTGTTCAATCATTCTACTATAGCACGGTCTTACTTCTCCCTTTTTAAAACCACTTATTACATCAACAAAAATATTTTCCTCTTCAACATTCCATTGGTTATCAGAAACAAACCTCAACAACTCTTCTTTTTGTCTATCGGTTGTCTGTTGTTGAGTACTTACACGACAATAAATTGCAACTTTTCTTTCCATAAATTATTATCTTTGTTGAGTAATTAAATCAATATCAAGTTATATGGAGACAAATATAGAAATAAATAAACCAGCTCCCAAGTTCCAGGATGTGTCAATCGCTCCAATGCACACAGCCGAGCATATTTTGAATCAGACAATGGTGCGTATGTTTGGTTGTCCGCGCTCGAAGAATAGTCATATCGAGAGGAAAAAGAGTAAATGTGATTATGAGTTGGCGGAAGAACCGACTGCAGAAATGATGGCAGAGGTGGAACGTCGTATTAACGAAGTGATCGACCGGCATCTGCCTGTTACCATAGAGTTTATGCCCAAAGCAGAGGCAGGAGCCCTTGTCGATCTAAGTAAATTGCCGGAAGATGCAAGCGAAACATTGCGTATCGTCCGGATCGGCGATTACGACGTTTGTGCCTGTATCGGTACACATGTCGGCAACACATCCGAAATCGGGCATTTCAAGATGCTCACCTACGACTATGCCGACGGACGGTTGCGTATGCGTTTCAAATTGACAGAATGAAATAATATGCCAATATGTTAATGTGCCAATATGCCAATTGAGGGAAATTTCCTGTTCATTGGCATATTGGCACATTATTTACCTGGATCGTACCTCTTTCCTCATAAATGAGACATACGACAAGCCGAAGCAGACAACCGTTGCAGCAATCAGCCCCGTCAACTGAGGCCAGACAACTAAAAGGCTCTGTCCCAAAGGCAGCGGACTGGGGATTGCACCATGTACCTGCTCCATCGTCAGCGGACCAAGGCTGCGCACCGAAGGCATCAGCAACGTCATGGTCGCCTCATTGAACAATTCGCTCGGGGCAAAACGCAGCAGATTCAGCATAAACCGCTGGTAGGCAATCACCTGATAGTCGGAAGCCCAAGCCGAAGGGCTCAACGCCTTCCCTACCAGATTCACGATCATATTATAGAAAACACTGAAAAACAGCCATATCGCCACACATGCCAGCGCCGAGGTAGCCGCCTGCTTGAAACGGATTGAAAAGAAGATTGACAGGTTCAACCAGAACGCCACATAAAAAAGACTCACGATCAGGAAGAAGACAACCCGCATAAACTCTTCAGCCGTAGGCGGAATCCCGATTGCAATCAACCCGAACCCCATCACCAGGAAACCCAGTACAAACAGCATAATGCCAATCACGATCAGAGCTGCCACAAACTTGGCATTAATCAGGTAATCCCGGTGGATAGGCTGGGACAGGATACGGCTCAACGTCCCCTTGTTCTGTTCCGAGTTGATAGCATCGAACCCTAACGAGATACCCAACAAAGGCCCTAAGAAGCTGATAAACACGACAAACGAAGGCAGCGTCCCATCCGATACCGTGAACAGTTTCAGGAACAGGAAAGCCCCGTCCGGATCATTCGGCTTTATCGCCTCGCGGATATTTGTAAGAGCTGTATATAAAGACCCCATGCAAGTCAGCGCAATGATAACAATCAGGATGATAAAGCGCCAACTTCTCACATAATCGGCTATTTCCTTATTGACAATAACCCAAAAAGGATGATTCGTATTACTCATGGCCATGTCCTCCTCCGAAATACTGGTTATAGATATCGTCAAGCCCATGCTCGGTCTTGTGCAAATCGGTCAACTCGACTTCCGCCAATAACCGGCCACCGCCAAACAACCCGACGCGGTCGCACACCTGCTGCACCTGGTTCAGATGATGGGATGAAAACAGTACGGTCAATCCCTCTTCCCGGCTCAGTTGCAAGATCAGATCCATAAACTCCTGTACGCCGGCCGGATCGATACCCGAAGTCGGTTCGTCCAGGATGATTACTTCCGGACTCTTGATCAGCACATCGGCCAGCCCGAGGCGTTGCCGCATCCCTTTGGAATATTTACCCGCCTTCTTGTCCGCCTCTTTTGCCAGACCAACCCGTTCGAGCAGCTGTTCGGCCTTGGCACGTCCCTCCTTCTTACCGATCCCGTTCAAAGCTGCGGTATAAAGAAGATTCTCGATGCCTGTCATATCCTCATAAAAGCCAACGTCTTCGGGCAGGTAGCCGACTTTCCGCTTGACATCGACCGGATGAGTTGTCGAGTTGATGCCACACACATTGACTGAACCCGAAGTCGGCTCCGTCAGTCCTAACATCATCAGGATAGTCGTCGACTTTCCCGCCCCGTTAGGTCCCAGCAACCCGAATATTTCACCTTTGCGGATATTCAGGTTCAAGTCGTTCACAGCAGTAAAGTTCCCGTATTTCTTCGTCAAACCGGTAAGTTCGATCACATACTGGCACATCGCTTACCTCCTTCCATATTTACGGAACAGATAATAAACGCCACCCAGTACGATCACAATAATCAGAACTCCTAACCATCCATAAATCATCGGCGTACGGACAGAGATTCGGAACTCGGCAGTCGTATTCACTTCCGGCGTCTTCGCGGTCATCTTGGTTACATAATCGCCCGGGAGGGCTTTTTTAGAAGCTTTTATCGTCGCCGTCACATTAGTTGTACTGCCGGCAGTCATTTTCTCTATTTTAGAAGGTTCGAAAGTCACTTCCCAATCGACCGGCTTGCTGGCAGACAACTGTACATCCTTCAACTCGGCAGATCCGTTATTACGCACCACCAGATCGATGCGCTTCGTATCCCCCGCCGTAATATCCGTACTCAACAAACCGCGTGGGGTGGTCAGTTCTATATCATAAGAACCGGTGATAACGACCTCCAGCTCTATATCGGCTGAAGTCGAACTGGTTGTCGCATGAATCGGTATTTTATAACTGCCGGCCTGTACGGTTGCAGACGGAGTTATGTCGATACTGATATTTTCCGTCGCATTGGCTTCCACCTGCGCAGAAGTGGCCTGCTTGCCACCCACCCGGAACGTCACGTTCCATCCTCGCGGAGCTTCCGCCATCAGCGCATAAAGTTGCTGGTCGGCTGTCTGGTTCTTCAGCGTGGCGCTGAAATTAAAGGTTGATTTTGAATTGCCCTGCATATTGGGCTGCTTTGTCGTAAAGTCCGTCTGGTAAGTACCCTGCTCGGAGACGGTCACCGTCAACGGCAGTTCGACCACTCCGGGAGCAGTCACGGTAAAATGATATGTTCCCTTATTGACCTTAAACGGGACATCGACTTTCAACGAGAAATTCTTTTTTTCACCTGGCAGAACAGATATCTGGCTCACCGTCCAGCCGCCGGCCTTCATCTCATATTTCCACCCTCGCGGCATTCCTTCCACAAGGATAGAAGCATTCTTCACTTCGTCACTGTTATTAATGACGTCAACACTGTAATTGATAGACTCTCCCGGCGGAACCGCAATCTGAGTGTAGGGAGTGTACAACATCACGTTTTTCTCTGCGCCATTTGCGCGTGTACTCATCACAAATAATACAAGTACGAGTACAAGTAGTAAATTAAGATGATTAGTTCGCATTTTTATAATAATTTTCTCACAAAATAATTATCAATAGGCGGTGACAAATATATAAGTCTTCCGTATTACTGACTATTAAAAGTTACAAAAAAAAATTATTACAATATCAGACAGAGAGGAATCAACTCTAAACTTTCAACTCCCCCAAAGAGTAGCTTATTGTATAAAACGCATTTTTCAGGCTCGAAAGGCATCCGAAACAAAACAAATGTTAATGGCTTTTTTTGACCTCAAAAAGGGACTTTTTCCGCTTTTTTGAGCGTTCCCAGCCATTACGACCGTCCTCTTTGCCATTACGACCGTGCTAATGTGTAGTGCACTCGGCACCTCGCGAAGATTAGGACGGTCGTAATGGCGATTTGCACGGTCGTAATTGAAAAGAGGACCGTCTTT
>NZ_QREV01000008.1:0-45435 GCF_003363715.1 Parabacteroides acidifaciens | reverse complement strand
TTCCTTGCGATATTTGGGACGCCGTCCGTTTTATTTTCAAATATTCGATTCTCCGGGAGTTAAGCTTTATCACTTTGTCAGTGTTTCCTGTTTTCGATAATCAAATTGTATGCATTCCGAAGTGACCTCGGCACCCCATTTCCTCTGTTGTCAGACAAAAAGGCCAAAACAATGAAAAGAGTCAATCCAAAACCGATCAAGATTTCGGACGAAATAGAAAAATGGCCGAAACAGGGGGTTATTGTATATTTCCCAATTTTATAAAGCTTCAGTTCCTGCCCGATGAATCAACAGGACCGTTTATACATATTAAGTAATCAAGCATATTTCAGACTCCGGCGAAAGAAGTTTTTTCAATTGAGCCAATAATTACAGAATCTGAAACAACGAAATAAAATATTTTTGTGTAAGTTTGCATCCGCTAAGCGTGACATTTTAATACAGAACTTAAATACAAGAGTTATGCAATCAATTGACAATTTCAATTTTGCCGGCAAAAAGGCATTTGTAAGAGTTGACTTTAACGTTCCTCTGGACGAAAACTTCAACATCACAGACGACACTCGTATCCGTGCCGCCCTTCCTACTCTGAAAAAGATTTTAGCAGACGGAGGCAGTGTAATTATCGGTTCTCACCTGGGACGTCCGAAAGGCGTTACTGACAAATATTCACTGAAACACATCCTGAAACACGTTTCCGAATTATTAGGTGTGGATGTTCAGTTTGCTAACGACTGTATCGGCGAAGAAGCCGGTGCCAAAGCTGCTGCTCTTCAACCGGGCGAAGCCTTGTTGCTTGAAAACCTTCGTTTCTATGCTGAAGAAGAAGGCAAACCGAGAGGATTGGCTGAAGATGCAACAGACGAAGAAAAGAAAGCTGCCAAGAAAGCCGTTAAAGAAAGCCAGAAAGAATTTACAAAGAGATTGGCTTCTTATGCTGACTGCTATGTAAACGACGCATTCGGTACGGCTCACCGTGCTCACGCTTCTACGGCTCTGATCGCCGACTACTTCGACACCGACCATAAGATGTTCGGTTACCTGATGGAAAAAGAAGTGAAAGCCGTTGAGAAAGTAATGAACGACATCGCTCGTCCGTTTACCGCTATCATGGGTGGTTCCAAAGTTTCTTCCAAAATCGAAATTATCGAAAACCTGCTGAACAAGGTAGACAACCTGATCATCACAGGCGGTATGACTTATACATTTACAAAAGCACAGGGTGGTAAGATCGGTAAATCAATCTGCGAAGATGACAAGCTGGATCTGGCTATCGACCTGATGAAGAAAGCGAAAGAAAAAGGTGTAAACCTGGTATTGGCTGTTGACGCTAAGATCGCTGACGATTTCAGCAACGACGCTAAGACTGCTTATGCTAACGTAAATGAAATTCCTGACGGATGGGAAGGTCTTGACATCGGTCCGAAGACAATCGAAATCTATGCCGACGTGATCAAGAACTCCAAAACGATCCTTTGGAACGGTCCTACAGGCGTATTCGAATTCGAAAACTTCACAGACGGTTCACGTGCAGTAGGCGAAGCTATCGTTGAAGCAACCAAGAACGGCGCATTCTCATTAGTAGGTGGTGGCGACTCTGTAGCTTGTGTTAACAAGTTCGGTCTGGCAAGCGGTGTTTCTTACGTTTCTACAGGTGGTGGCGCTTTGCTGGAAGCGATCGAAGGTAAAGTTCTTCCGGGTATCGCTGCTGTTAAGGGCGAACCTTACAAATAAGAAACAGATCGTAAATATCATAGAAAAGGGCTGCCTTCCGCATTGAAGACAGCCCTTCTTTGTATGGTAACCGGACCCTTTATTGCAACCGGATCGGCTCCCCGCTCTTGGCGCTTTTGATAGCGGACTCCAATATCTCGACAACGATCAGATTGTTTTCCAAAGAAGACAAATCGGTCGGAGCAACCTGGATATCTCCGCGTACGGCCGCTTTCAGGTAATAGAAGGAATCGTTATAAGGAGCTTGCAGTTTGGGTGACTGCCATTGGGTTTCTTTCTTGTCCTTATAAACACGCATATGGGTCGGCGTGTCCTGGTAAATGTATCCTTTGCTACCATATATATGCATATCTTTCCGGTTTATCGGCCAGTTCCATGAACCCATGATCTGAACAGTCGCATCCGGATATTCGGCAACAATCGTCGCATCATCATCCACATTCGGATACTTGTCGGGCTTCTGATGGTTCAAGACAGCATATACGCTGACCGGTTTCTGCCCGTCCATCAACCAGGTAGCGAGGTTCGCACCATAGCAGCCGAAATCGATAACGGCACCGCCGCCATTCAGCTTCGGGTCTGTCAACCAATCTGTAAACGCCTTTCCGCAACCGATTTCAAAAGGTCCCTGATGGCCGTCATATACATTCATACGGGTTATCTTACCAATCGCGTCGTTTTCCTTTATCAGGCGGTATGCTTCATGGTTCGTATCATACCAGGTCGTTTCATAATTGGTAAGCAACAGAATCTTGTTTTTGCGGGCAAGGCTTGCCATCCGGTTGGCATGCTCCATATTGACAGCCAACGGCTTTTCGACCATCACATGGATACCGCGCGGCGCACATGCCTCCACCACGGCAAGGTGGTCATAAATGGAACCGTAGGCAACAACCACTTCCGGCTTCGCCTTATCCAGCATTTCTCCTAAATCGGCATAGAAACAGGATGCCGGTAATTTCTTACTTAGCCCGTTATTCGCTCTCAGTTCAGCATCCGGTTCCGAAACGCCTACTACCTCAAAATCGCCCCTGTCCATGCGGACAATCACTTCGTGCAGGTGCCCATGAGAAACTCCGGCAACTCCCAAGCGAAGCGGCTTTCCCGACTGGGCATTTACGAACAAGGGGATAAAAAACAATGACAAGGCAATAAATGCCGTAATAAATCTACGTGTGTACATGGTCTATATAAAATTGATTTGTAGCAAAGATATAAATTTTTTGTACCTTTGCCCCTCGTTATTACAGAAAAACAACATCTAAGAAATAATAAAGAAATGGCAAAAGAGCTGAAAGAACTGACTCCGAGAAGTGTGAACTACTCGCAGTGGTACCAGGATCTGGTAATCAAAGCGGATCTGGCAGAAAATTCTGCAGTACGCGGCTGTATGGTGATTAAGCCTTACGGATATGCAATTTGGGAAAAGATGCAACGTATCCTCGACGATATGTTCAAGGAAACAGGTCACGTAAACGCTTACTTCCCATTGCTGATCCCGAAATCATTCCTGAGCAAGGAAGCCGAACATGTGGAAGGTTTCGCAAAAGAATGCGCCGTTGTAACTCATTATCGTCTGAAGACAAACCACGACGGCACAGGTGTTGTGGTCGACCCGGCCGCCAAACTGGAAGAAGAACTGATTATCCGTCCGACTTCCGAAACAATCATCTGGAACACATACCGCAACTGGATACAGTCTTACCGCGACCTGCCTATTCTTTGTAACCAATGGGCAAACGTAATGCGCTGGGAAATGCGTACCCGTCTGTTCCTCCGTACCGCAGAATTCCTGTGGCAGGAAGGGCATACCGCCCATGCGACTCAGGAAGAAGCTGAAATCGAAGCAAAAAAGATGCAAGGTGTTTATGCAAACTTTGCTGAAAACTATATGGCTATGCCTGTCATCAAAGGGGTTAAGTCTGCAAGCGAACGTTTCGCCGGAGCTTTGGACACATATACGATCGAAGCTATGATGCAGGACGGAAAGGCGCTTCAGGCCGGTACTTCCCACTTCTTAGGACAGAACTTCGGCAAGGCGTTCGACGTTACCTTTATCGACAAGAACGGAAAGAGCGACTATGCATGGGCTACATCATGGGGAGTTTCGACCCGCCTGATCGGTGCGCTGATCATGTCTCATTCCGACGACAACGGTCTGGTATTGCCTCCCCACCTCGCTCCTATCCAGGTAGTGATCGTGCCGATCTACCGCAGTGCGGAACAGTTGGCGCAGATCAGCGAAAAAGTCGACGGTATCGTTGCCAAGCTGAAAGCGCTGGGTATCTCAGTCAAGTATGATGACGCCGACAACAAGAAGCCGGGTTGGAAGTTTGCCGAATACGAACTGAAAGGCGTTCCCGTACGTCTGGCTATGGGCGGACGTGATCTGGAAAACAACACGATCGAAGTAATGCGCCGCGACACACTGGAAAAAGAGACAGTGACTTGCGACAACATCGAAACATACGTTCAGAACCTGTTGGAAGAAATCCAGAAGAATATCTTCCAGAAAGCACTCGACCACCGTACGGAAAAGACAATCACTGTCGATACATACGAAGAATTCAAAGAAAAGATCGAAGAAGGCTACTTCATCATGGCCCACTGGGACGGTACTCCCGAAACAGAAGAGCAGGTGAAGAACGAAACCAAAGCGACCATCCGCTGTATTCCTTTGGAAGGCGACAAGACTCCGGGCAAATGTATGGTAACCGGCAAACCTTCCGCACAGCGCGTATTGTTTGCACGGGCTTACTAATCAACCGAAATTTATATAATAGAAGAGAGGGTGCCAGGTTGAATCTGACACCCTCTTCTTATTTAAGACTTATCTTTTCCAAATCATCCGGTACAACCACAAATCCTGAAAAATTAAGGCTGGCTTCTGCCGTATAATCTTTCTTGCGGGTATCGAGACGGCTATCTTCCGTATGATATAACAACAGGTTCTTCACATTCAGTTCTTCCGCCAACCGGCCGGCTTCCAACGCCGTGCTATGGTGTTTTTCATAAGGCTTGAAAATCTCACGGTCTTCATACAGGCAAAAAGCCTCGCATAGCAGCCAGTCTGCATTTTCCACATATTGGCGGTTCGATTCATTGTAAGGTTCATCACCCAGACAAACCAATGATTTTCCGTCCGGAAGCAATGCCCGAAAACCAAATTGTTTCTCTTTCGTAGACAATATATCAAAACATTGAAGTTCCATATCTCCTATCCGGAGCACATCCTTATCCGCTATCTCATGGAACAGAACTTGCTTGCCCAACAATGCTATTTGCTTTTTGGGAAGCATCATCCGGAGCATATAGTCCAAAACCTGCAATACTTTAGCATGGCTATAAAGGTTGAATATTCCCGTATAACGTTTACTCAACATCCGTTGAATCACCATCCGGACCACCCAAACTGCTCCCAATATATGATCCGTATGAGCATGCGTCACATACATTTCATGTATATCGGCCAGTTGTACCTGTGCCTTTTCCAGTTGAGTCAATATACCGTTTCCACCGCCTGCATCCACCAGAAGCAGAGTCTCTTCCATTTTAATAATAAAACAAGTATTGTAGCATTTGGTTACAGTTGCATTTCCAGTACCGAGCATGATCAGTTCCGTCGCTGTCTTTTTCATTTTATTGTAGAATTATTTCGTGCAAATGTACATAAAAGACCTCTATTTTTCATTTATCTTCTCTATCTTTGGAGAAGAAACAAATTAGAACTTGTATGGAGCTCATTCTTCCTACCAATCAGAATACTTCAACACCTGTCACACTCGACACAAAAGTGTTGGTCGTAATCGGGGCCAACGGGTCCGGCAAAAGTTCCTTCGGCAGAGAGTTGCACAAACGATATGCAGGACGAAGCGTATGGATATCCGGAATGCATTCCCTCTTTCTCAGTAGCGAGGAGAATGAAACGCCCGCGGACGGCAATGAACTGGCACGGCTTCAGTCGATGATTGCCGAACGGCTTTTCATGCCCCGTTTGTCGGAATATGAAAAACTGATCCTGCATCTGCAAACAGAAGAGTTTGAAGCTGCCGTCAAATACAAGGAAGATTGTAAACTCACACCCGATTTGTTGCCGCCGGTAACTAAGATAGACCGTATCCAGACCATCTGGGAAAAGATGTTCCCACACAACCGGCTGGTGCGCAAATCCGGTTTTATCGAATTAGCTTCTACCAGTATCGACGGGGATTCATACACGGCCGGCCGGATGAGTGACGGTGAAAAGTTAGTGTTTTATCTGATCGGAGCCGTACTTTGTGCTCCGGTGAATGCCCTCTTGATCATCGAAGAACCGGAAATCCTGCTTCACGACTCTATCAAAAACCCCTTGTGGGACGAGATAGAAGCCATACGTCCGGATTGCACCTATGTATATCTGACACACGACATCGACTTCGCCGCCTCACGCGACAGCAGCAAACGTCTGTGGATACGTTCCTACAATGCAGATGCCCGGATATGGGATTATGAACTGATCGAAAACACCGACACCTTCCCGGAAGAGGTTTATATGGAAATCTTAGGAAGCCGCAAACCGATCCTGTTTATCGAAGGGACAGATTCGAACAGCATAGACAACCGGCTTTATCCGCTTATTTTCCCGGATTATAAAGTGAAGCCGATGGGCGGTTGCCAAAAGGTAATCGAAACGACAAAAGCGTTCTCACAACTGAAAGACTTCCATACATTGGATTCCAAAGGGATCGTAGACCGTGACCGCCGGACAGAGGGCGAGATCGCTTACCTGCGCGAACAACATATCTATGTACCCGACGTTGCCGAAGTTGAAAACCTGCTGATGCTGGAACCGGTTATCAAGACTGTTGCCAAGCGTCTGATGAAAGACCCTGAAGTGGTTTTCAGCCAGGTGAAAGAAAACGTGATCAAGCTTTTCCTGAAGGATCTCGAAAGCCAAGTGCTGCTCCATGCCCGCCACCGGGTGCAAAAGAAGTTAGAAACAGCACTGAACCGGAAAATGAGTACGGTTGAAGAACTGACCGAGCATGTGGAAAGCATTCGCGAGACGGTGCACGTAGACGATATCTATACAGGGATCAAGAGTAAGTTCATCCAATATGCCGAGACCGGCGATTACAAAAATATCCTCCGCGTCTACAACCAGAAAGGGATGTTGCCGCAATCCCAATTATGCAAATACTGTGGTATCAGCAACAAAGAGAGTTACTTAAATCTCATCCTCTCCATACTCCGGGAAAACAAGGAAGATGCCGATGTGATCCGGACTTCCATCAAAGAATGTTTAGGAACATAAAAAGTTTCTCAAAATGAAGAAAAAGTCCGTAAAAAGTCGTTCTTTTGCATTCTAATTAAAATGAATATAATGGGGTGAAGGCTCCTTACCGATTTAAACTATGCGCACACCGACTCTTCAATATCTCTATCTGCAAAAACCGGTAACGATGGTTATCGTCATTTGTATTATCTCTGTCCTCCCTTGGATAGGGCTGGGAGATTTTTCAACAAAAGGAGAACCTCGCGAAGCTGCAGTTGCAGTTTCGATGCTTGAAACAGGCAACTGGGTTTTGCCTCAGGTCTACGCAAACGAATTTGCTTACAAGCCGCCATTGGCGCATTGGATGATGGCCGCAGCTTCTCTGCCGCAAGGGCATGTGACCGAGTTTTCTTCCAGGTTGCCGTCTGCGCTGGCATTTATCACACTAATCGGTTTTACATTGGTTTTCTTCGGTAAGCGGCTACGGTTTCAGCAAGCTTTTATTGCGACACTACTGCTTATTACCTGTATCGAGATACACCGGGCTGCGATGACTACCCGTGTGGATATGCTACTGACGACGTTTATGGTGATCGGGCTTTTCCAACTATACCGATGGGAAGACAAACTGGATCTGAAAGGTGTGCCGATTGCCATTCCCGCCCTGTTAGGATGCGCCGTCCTGACGAAAGGACCTGTAGGCCTTATCCTGCCGCTGTTTGTTTTCGGCGTTTACCTGCTGATGCTTCGCAAATATTCCTGCCTGGTGATATTCAAAGCGCTTCTCTATGCCGGTATTTCGTCCCTGTTCCTGCCCTTGCTATGGTATGTTGCAGCCTGGAAACAGGGAGGCGATGCATTCCTGAATGTGGTATTGGCTGAAAACTTCGGACGTTTCTTCCATTTGAGCACACCGGAAATCCATTATGAACTGGGACATGAAAACGGTGTCTGGTACAATTTCATGACATTGGCAGCAGGATTTATTCCTTGGACAATCTTCTTCTTTTTCTCTTTATTCGGATTGAAGCTCCACAAACCGGAGAAATCCATGAAAGAGATTCTGAAAGACACCTGGAACAAGATACAATCGATGGAAAAAGAGAAACTGTTCAGCCTGGTCGCATTGGTTTGTATCATCTTTTTCTATTCGATACCATCCAGCAAACGGAGTGTATATCTGATGCCTGCCTATCCGTTTATCGCGATATTCCTGGCTCAGTACACTTTATATATCACAGAATACCGGACCAAAGTCACACGTCTGTTTGCCGCATTCATGGCTTCGATCACAGCTGTCGTAATGATTGCCGTAGGATTGACAATGGCGGGTGTAATCGATCCTGTCAAAATAGCAAGCCAATACACAAACCGCCAAGCTACATTGGAAATGGTGGAGATGGTTTCGAATATGTTCTCGCATCCTTGCGGGTTGACGATCTGCATCTTGTTAGTTATACTGGCTATTCTGGCAACAGTCTATTACCAGATGTTCAAGAAGATCAATATCAAGATACTATATGCAACCATAGCGCTTGCTTTCGGTATTAACCTGCTGATCGACGGTGTTGTGATGCGCGGAATACGCCAGGGAAGTTCAGCCCGTCCGTTTGCCGAGCAGGTTCAGAAAGAATATCCGTTGGATGACACGAATATGTATGTCGTGAATGACCTGAAAACATATTCCAATCTTTACGGGTTGAATTTCTACTTGGGGAATAAGTTCCATAACTTCGATCAGGAACAGCCGGTCAGCGGTTTCTTTTTCTGTACGGCAAAAGACTTGGAAAAGATCCAAAAAAATTATGGAGATAAGTACACATTCAGTCTACTTACCTCCACTAAGAATGTTATCGCTGATGTACGTCAAAGAATCGTACTTTGCAGCTTTTTACAGAACGAATAATCAATATTTAAAGACTTTACCGCCGGCCAATACTTCCTGCCGTGCTTCATCGAACGTAGCCTTTTCACCGGTACGAAGGGATGCTGTACACATGATATTGGCAATCGAATGGTTGTAACCGGCATCTACAGGAGCATGCGGTTGTTTACGGCTCTTCACGCATTCCATCCAGTTACGCATATGCAGGTTTGTCATCGGATCGGAACCGGTATTGGAACCTGTTTCCACTTTGATAGACGGCAAAACATATTCATCCAACAGATTCGGCTGCATACCCATTTCATCTGCAAAACGTTTGGTCAGACCACCTTCGGATGTTACTTTATTCGTATCCAGATTCAATGTCCCGCCATTGGAGAAATACAATTCTTTCGTCCCGCCGGCAGAGTTATGCATACGGGAAGAATAAACCACCTGGAAGTTCTGTGAGCCGTCGGGAGTGCCATAGTCGAACACTGCCGTCATCGTGTCATAACTGCGACGTCCGTCATTCCACTGATAGATACCGCCATTGGCAGCTACGCTACGCGGATGGTTGCATCCCGTAAACCAGTGTACCGTATCGATCTGATGCGACATCCACTGACCGGGGATACCGGACGAATACGGCCAGAAGAGGCGATACTCCAGATATTTACGCGGATCCCACTCTTCATACGGACGATTCAACAGGAAGTGTTTCCAGTCTGTATCTTTTTCAAAACATTGTGCAACCAACGCCGGACGACGCCAGCGGCCGGGTTGGTTGACATTCCAGCACATCTCTACCATCGTGATCTTACCGAACTTACCGGAACGGATAAAATCATTAGCCGCATGATAGTTAGGCGCCGAACGGCGTTGAGAACCAATCTGCACGATCTTTCCACTTTCCAGCACAGCTTTACGGGCGGCACGGGCATCCTCCATTGTTTCAGCAAACGGTTTTTCAACATAAGCATCGCATCCGGCTTTAACCGCTTCGATACAATGCAAAGCATGCTGGAAGTCAGAAGTCGCCACAATCACTGCATCGCATATTTTAGCGTCATACAGTTCCTCATTGTTGCGGAATGCCTTTACCTTCTTTCCATACTTTTCCTGGAAGAAAGCAACACCTTCTTCCCGGCGCTTTTTCCATATGTCGGAGACGGCTACGATCTCAAATCCCAACTCATCGGCACAAGCCATAAAAGACGGAATCAGGGAATAGCGGGCACGGTCTGAAAAACCGACAATGCCCACACGTATCTTTTCGTTTGCTCCCATTATGTTAGCGTAACTTTCAGTACTGAAACCCAGTCCGCCAATAGTCAGACCGGCCGCGCCCAAAGCGCTGTGTTTAAGGAAATCTCTGCGTGTTGTCATGGTTCTATTTTTTTAGTTAACTACTTCAGTTCTCTAATCTTGATATTCCGGAAAGATACTTCATCCCAGTGGTCCTGCAACAAAATATGGCCTTTGTCAGCTGTTCCGAAACCGCCAAATTCATTATATTCTTTCTTTGCAAACTTGCTACCCTTCACCAATTCGAGGAATGCGTCGGAAGCCCAGTCATATTCAACAGTCTTGAAGCCGTTCATCCAATGTTCGACATGCTTGTTGGGGAATACTTTGATTACACCCTGGTTCCACTGTCCTACACCGTTGAAACGTTTGTTTTTCGCTGCAATAATGTCATACAAGCTGGATACCGTACGGCTACCCGGATAGGTTGTGTACAGTTTAGCATCCGGATGGAGCTGGTCGTCCAATACCTGATATTCCGGACCGATCACAAAACCTTTGTTCTTTTTGCTTTCCTGTATCAGATATTTCATACCGCTGTTAGCACCCGGTGTCAGCTTAAACTCAAAGCTCAATTCAAAGGCACCAAATTCATCGTTCGTTACGATATCACCGCCTCTTTTACCTTCCGGACCTCCGTTTTTCATCACTGTCAGTTCGCCGTTTTCAATCTTCCATCCATGTTCAGGGAAAGTTTCCTGACCGGCACCACGCCATCCGTTAGACGTTTTACCATCAAACAACAACTTCCAACCGGCTGCTTTTTCTGTTTCCGTCAATGTATTCGGAATGCGGTTTACTTCCGGAGCCAACTGTCCTTGCATACGTTCTGCTTCCAGATTTTCCGTCTTAATGCGGATATTACGCCACCAGATTTCTTTTCCTTCCTTAGACATGTCCTTTCCGATTCCATGAACCTGGAAAGCGATAAAACCTTTCGGAGTCATATCATCGATCAAATTGGAAGTGTTCACACCATTCAACCAGATACGGATATTATTGCCGATTGCCTCAATACGATACTTATTCCAGTCGTCTCTCTTGTAGGCTGCACGACCTGCATCATTATCAGTCAAAGTAACCAACCATCCACGACGTGCTTCATCATAAATACCTCCGCTCCATGCACGATCGGAAGGATCGATTTCACACTGGTAACCATGTACACGGCCATTCTGGTAGTCCGGCAAACTTTCACTGCGGAACTGTACACCCGAATTAAGGCTCGGATCACACTTCACTTCAAATTCCAGGATAAAATCACCATATTCCTGCTCTGTAGCCATAAAACTATTCGGCTGGCCGGATACGGATTTACCAACGAGGCAACCATCCTCTACACGATAAGGAGCTTCTCCGTTTAATTGCTTAAAACCTGTGAAGTCTTTTCCGTTAAACAACTTCTGCCATCCGTCATTAGGTTGGCAGGCACCACACAGCAATGTCAAAGACAAGGCTGCTAATTTTAAATACGTTTTCATTTTGTTTTCTTGATACTATATTAGTTAGACAATCAATTTACATTAGTCGTTCTTCATGTGTACGTGCACAAAGATATAAGTTTTTACACTTCCATCGCGTTAAATCTCGAAAAATTCAATAAGATTTACGAATTTGTTCTTTAATAGCAGCGACAGAAGTTGCTAATTGATTATCCATATTATCCCATTTGCATTCAATTGAAAGCGCTCCGGCATATCCGGCCTGGTGCAGAGCCTTAAAGAAGGGTGTAAAATCGTCTCCTTTTACTCCAGGGGCGGAACGGATTTCATTTTCTGCTATATGGCAATGCTTCAGCCATTTTCCGGCATCGATAAGCGCACCGGCATCTTCATTCTCGCGCAGCATGTGAAAGAAATCCGCCAACACTCCCAAATTAGGATGATCGACAGCCTTTGCAATTTCTGTCCCCTGCCGTACCGTATTGATAAAATTAGTTTCTGAACTTTGCAACGGTTCAATCACTACATAAACATCATAACCGGCCGCATATTCGGCAAGCTTCCGGCATAAGGTTGTGAACTGCCCGGTGGCCTCTTCCCTACTGAAACCATCCGGGATATTACGGGCATTTCCACTCCCTAAGACCAATATCTTAACTCCGACCTCATGCGCACGCCTGATAGCCACTTTTCCATATTTCAGTATCTCGTCCAGACAAACATCCGGTCCGGTCAACCTAAGATCTCCGGGGAAAAAGCTATTACCCGAATATAAGGGCAACTCCGCTTCTTTCGCAACCTGTAAATTAGCTGCAAACGCGCTATCCGGCTGATCCGGCATTAAGAAAGAACGGATACCGATTTCCACATACGAACAGCCTGCCTGTTTCAGCAAAAGAGCTTTATTGACGGAAGTGCAAACCCCGATGCGGTCTGCCAATGATTGTGCCTGCAAAAAAGAGACAAAGCAAAATAGAGTGATAAAAAGGATAACAAATCGTGTCTTCATAGGCTATACGATTATTACGAATTTACGCAAATGTAACTAATTATATTCCAATAAGAAGTATATTTGCACTCAAATTATTATAAATGAATTGATTTTATGGAACAACAGTTTATGAAGACTGCTTTTTTTGATTTCGACGGTGTGATTGTAGACACAGAACCTATTTACGATATTTACTGGAATGAGGCCGGAGAACGTTATGGTACAGGAATTCCCGACTTTGCATCCCACATTAAAGGGACCACATTGCCTTATATATTAGATAAATTCTTTTCCGACCGGTCCGAAGAATTTAAGGAAATGGTAACACGCGAATCCATGGAGTTTGAACAGCAGATGCCTTTCCCGCCGGTTCCGGGCGCTATGGAATTTATCCATCTCCTGAAGAGCAAAGGTGTCAAGGTGGGATTGGTGACCAGCTCCGATGATGTTAAGCTAAAACGGGCTTTCAGCCTCTTGCAACTCGACGGGCTTTTCGACACAGTTGTGAGTGCAGACCGCATCACGAAAGGGAAGCCTGATCCGATGTGCTATTTGTTGGCTGCATCCGACCTGAATGTATCTCCTGCAGACTGCCTGGTGTTTGAAGATTCGTTTGCCGGAGTACAAGCCGGGACAAGTGCGGGAATGCGGGTGATCGGACTTTGCACGACTAATTCGGAAGAATCCTTAAAGGACAAGGTTTATAAGGTTATTCCCGATTTCAAAAATGTTACTTTTGAGGAATACATGCAATGGTAATTCTTTGATACAAAGAGGGCGTCAAAACTAACTTTTGACGCCCTCCTCTTTATTGTAATATCTAAATTTTAGAAATTATATCCGACACGAACAGCTAAAGCAGCAGCGTCCAGATCTTTTATAATATTATATTTAGCTTCCAAACCGACTGACACCCGGTCAGTTGCATAGACTTCTCCTCCCAGACCAATGTTTGCACCAAAACGGCTTTCATCCCAAGGACCGGCTTTCCAGAAAGAAAGACTCAAACCTGCCAACGGATAGAAACCAAACATATCACTCAGTTTAAAGACATAATGAGCATTCATATCGATCGCCCACGCGCTCAACCCGTCATTCTTTATTAAATGGGTAATAGAAGGAGTCAAACGAAATTCATCCGTCACACAATAACGATAATCAATGCCGACAGTTGCATTTCCAATATCATTAAAATTATAGCCCAAATTAAAACCGAATGACGACTGCCCCTGCTGTGTCTGTGCATATGCACCTATACTGAACACAGTCAACATCAACATAACAATTAATTTTTTCATACTTTTCTTATTTTGTTCAACAATCTCGCCAAATATACTATTTTTTAATTAAAGCGCATCACTTTACTTTTAATTTATCTCCCGCGCTCTTCACAATACTGCGATAATAGTCTTCATCATAACCCGGGAAATCAGGATACTCCGACAAACCATAACCATTCTGCTTGAACTGTCCGTTTTCTTCTTTCTTCACATTGCCGTCCATATATTTGACTAACAAGTATTCGCCTAACTTCTTCCAGCGAGCTGTAGCCTGGTCGGCAGTTGTCGTACTGAACCAGGTCAGGAACTTGACTGCTTCCGCCGGATTTTTAGCATACAACTCCATCGCGGCCTTATCGATAGCCGGAATTGTCTGTTGGTAACCATTCTCCAATTCCTGCTGGACAGGACGGATATCTTGTATCATATAGCTATATTTGCCGTATGCCATGTTTGCAACCCAGTTATGAATCCAGAAGGCTGATGTCCAGGAGAAATTCATCATATCACCGTTTCCGACACGATAACACTCGGGAGAAGCCGTAACAGAACAATAAATCGGTGTAAAGACAGCCATATCCGCATCATCCACGCCAAACCAAAGAATGCCGCCAATGGCATCCGGTAACCAGCTGCGCATCTGCGGAACAATCACAAAGCCGGTCTGTTGTGTGGCAATCGCACGCTCGTTGGTATATTCCTGGCCGTCAACCTTGAAAGTCATCGGACGCCAACGATACGGGACCTTGTAAGAGCCGGCACCGGCATCCTTCGTCATATCCAGGTCCGTACCTTCAAAATGATCGCGCATACCGTTCTGTACATCCTGTACGGACAACAGGCGATCCGGCTTGATATACAAAGGCATCGGCTTTTTCGTCACATCGCCCTTGATCAGATCGGTATATTGATCCATCGACTTGTCGTATTTGCGGAAGAAAGACCATACACGGGCTTCACAACCACGCAAAGAGCCGAAATCGTACGGGCAATAGGCTTTCTGGAAACTGAAATCCTTATCCTTCCCGCTGAAATAACCCTTTTCACGGGCAAAAGACACGACATCCGGCGAATAAAGACAGTTTTCCTTATCTTCGAAAGGAATCTGCTGAATGCGGGATTGGTTGGCATGTGCCGAGATGCAATCATCCGGAATACGGATAGCAACCCAGACAGCGCCCTTATTACCCGGACCTTTACCGATCATCTCCATTACCCAAGCTTCATTCTTATCGGCAATAGAGAAAGACTCTCCACTGCTATAATAGCCATAATCTTTTACAAGACCGGTCATCACCTCGATCGCTTCACGCGCTGTCTTGGAACGCTGTAAAGCAATATAGATCAGACTGCCATAATCCATGATACCGGTCGTATCGACCAGTTCCGAACGGCCGCCGAACGTACTTTCCGTAATCGCTACCTGATGTTCGTTCATATTGCCAACTACGGAATAGGTCTGTTCCACCTGCGGGATCTGTCCTAACGGCTTATGTGTATCCCACTCGATCACATCCAGCATCGCCCCTTTCGGCCAGGTGGCGGCAGGCCAGCGATACAGTTCGCCATATAGCGTATGCGAATCTGCCGCATAGCTGATCATAACAGAGCCGTCGACCGAGGCTTTCTTTCCCACTAACAGCCCAGTACATGCGACAGCTTTCATGCCGGAAAGCATCACAGCACAAGCTGCCATAAAAATCCATGTTTTTCTCATATCAATAAAGTTTATGCAAATAATAACATATATACGCCGGCGCCACAGCAATAGCCGATCAGCGCCAGTATTGAAAATCGTTTGGTATAATACATGAAATCGATCTTTTCCAATCCCATAACCGTCACACCTGTTGCAGAACCGATAATCAGAATGCTGCCACCCGTCACGGCACAATAAGCCAGGAATGTCCAGAAACCGCCGTCCGACACAAAGAACTGGGCATAAGACGCCAGGTTCGCAGCATCCGGAACAATCGGATACATACCCATCGTTGCAGCCACCAAAGCCACGTTATCCACACAAGAAGACAAAACACCGATCACAAAGCTGATCAGATAGGGTTCATGCACATGTTTGTCCAAAAACGTAGACATCAATCCCAACTGGCCGGATGTTTCCAAAGCACCTACCGCCATCAAAATACCGAGGAAGAAGAAGATCGTCGCCAAATCGATATTCGGCAGCAGTTGGGAGATACGCAACTTATTGGACTCACGCATGTGCAGCTTGCTGTACATGATATCCGTATAAAACCACAGAACAACCAAGCCTAACAGAACCCCCAGAAACGGCGGCAGGTTCGTCAGCATCTGGAACACCGGAACCAATGCCAGAGAAAGGACACCGATCACAAATATAACACGACGCGAATGATTCGGTATCTCCGGTGTATATTCGTCCGCCATCTCTTCCTCGCTCATCACACGCAACGTCGCATGTTTCTTAAACAACCAGAAATGGGCGATTGTCAACGGAACAAGCATATTGACCAAAGCCGGCAGGAAGACATGGGATATCTGATGCGACGCCGTTATGTTTTTCCCAACCCAAAGCAGGATAGTCGTCACATCCCCGATCGGCGACCACGAACCGCCGGCATTAGCCGCAATAATCACCATACAGGCATATTTCAAACGGTCGGTCCGGTCCGGAACCAGCTTGCGCAACACAGCCATGACAACAATAGCGGCTGCCAGGTTATCCAACAAAGCAGAAAAGAAGAAAGCGGCAAAACTGATAGACCACAGCAACTTCCGCTTGTTGGCAGTCCGGATATAACCGGTCACGGCCCGGAAACCACCATGCTTATCGACAATATCGACAATCAGCATGGAACACATGACAAAGAAAAGTGTTTCCGCCACATTCCCCAAGTGATAGACAATCGAACGGTTCGTGATAAAAGTAATAAACTGATCTTTCAACGGCGCATTCGCCATTTCCGGATTTTGTGTCAGAAACTCCTGAAACAAAGGGCTGGAGCGTTCAACAAAAATATTATAGGCGTCAAACATCAATATCATCCACAGTGATATCGCCATAAACAAAGCTATCGCAGCTTTATTGATCTTTATTTTATCCTCCAATGCAATCGCAAGGATACCCAGAACAAAAATGACAGGCATTAAAATAAACATAATACAATGTGTTTAATTTGTTATTTATTCGCAAAAGAAGAACTTTTTGCCCTATACTCTTGCGTGTTTAAAAAATTCACCGTACATTTGGGCTTTCATAGTTAAGGTTTTGGTTAAATAGAAAGGAGTGACTTGTGAAAGCCGCTCCTTTCGCTTTTATATAGAATACAGATATTCAATCTCTTCCGCCCAAATAGACTCATCCGGCGTCTCCAGAATCAACGGGATATTGTCAAACCGGGGATCTTCCATCAACATCTTGAATGTAGTCAATCCCATCACTCCCTTTCCTATACTGTCATGACGGTCCACACGGGTTGCCAGGTCTTTCTTGGAATCATTAATATGCATTCCGCGCAAATACGAAAAACCGATTATTTCATCAAAACGTCGAAATGTCTCCGTAAACCCCTCAGCGGTCTTGATATCGTAGCCTGCCGCCAATGTATGGGCAGTATCGATACAAACCCCGATACGGGATTTATCTTCCACCTTATCTATAATATAGGCAAGCTGCTCGAAGGTATATCCCAGGTTCGTACCCTGTCCGGCTGTATTTTCCAACACGGCGCACACGCCCGATGTTTGCTCCAACGCCCAGTTGACCGATTCGGCAATACGGCTCAAGCAATCCTCCACACTCATCTGGTTCAGATGGCTTCCGGGATGGAAATTCAGACGGTCCAGCCCCAACTGTTCGCAACGTTGCATCTCGTCTAAAAAAGCATCCCGCGATTTCTGCAACCCTTCTGCCTCCGGATGTCCCAAATTGATCAGGTAACTGTCATGCGGCAAGATATGTTCCGCCGTATAGCCGAACTCTTCGCAACGCTCCTTGAAAAGAGAAATACTCTTTTTGGTCAGCGGAGACGATTTCCATTGACGTTGGTTACGGGTGAACAAAGCGAAAGCTTTTGCCCCGATCTCATGCGCATTCACCGGAGCATTCTCCACTCCACCTGATGCCGACACATGTGCTCCAATATACTTCATTTGTTATTTATGTTTTTATTGTTTATTCCCCTTCTGCCCTACATCCTCCAAAATGAAACTTCTCGGTCGCCTGTTCCTGTGTGACCACGAAATAGACCAGGTCTGCACGCGTACATAATTCATTCTGCGAATTATAGATTTCCGTTTCAATAAAGATCGCATTCCGCTTACGGTCTTTGATACGTCCCCGGATGGTCAACCTGGATTCACGAGTCGAGATGCTTTTCATAAAACGGGCATCCAAACGGGATGTCATACCTGAAGTCTGTAACTTCCGGAGTACCACCCACCCCGCCAATTCATCCATTAATGTAGTCTGGATACCGCCATGCAGCGTGTTCAACCACCCCTGATAATGTGCTTCCGGCTCCCAGTATGCGACAATGTCATCGCCATCCTCATAAAACTCCATGTGAAGCCCCATCGGATTACTCGGCGCACAGCCAAAACACATATATCCTTCCAGCCCCTCCCAGGGATTAATAATCTTTTTCATACACAACAACAGGTTTAAATAAATTGTTCTTAAAATTAAGAGAAATCCCGAATAAATGGGCTCACAAATATAAGAAACTAAACGCTTACTTCGGTAGCCATCATAAAAAAAGCAGAAACAAGGAGTTTTCCTTATCTCTGCTTTCTCATAATAATAAGCTAACAATAATTATTGCTATATCTCTTTTTACTCTTCAACGTCCGGTTGCAAGAAATCAACAAAACAAAGGGCAGCCAACGCTGTTCCGTATCGTTTCTCGATGGTAATACCTTCCGTGATGAAGTTCAACTCGCCCAGGTAATACTTACCATACGTATTCAGGTGGAGGTCATTGATCACACGGATCAAACGGGATTCCAACTCCTCGATACGATAACGGCCGCTTACCTCACATACAAGACCTCCGACTTTTTCATCGAAATTTTCGTCTTTGTACATCCAGGCGTAAACCACACCGGCAGACACAAACTCATCCTGATACCCATGAGAGACAGCCATAATGGTCTTCATTTCAGAACCAAACGGAGGAAGATCGATCTCATCCATGGTGGCCAGATGCGCAGTTGCCGGGATAACAGACGAATACGTCATAATGTTAAAGTCTGCAATACCAGCATCATAAAGAGCCATGTGGTAAGATCCTGCATGTTTTTCCAAATCAGATTCACCACTACCCTTTGTAATAAAAAAGGTGTTTGGAATTAAATTCCCAACTTTCTTTACCATCTACGAATATGTTTTACTAATTAATAATAAGGGCACAAAAATAGAAACTTATTCGGGATTACACAACGATTAGACTGCAAAACATTAATATAGTAACACTTTTACCACACTTTATCTTCCTTTCATTTTAATATTTTCCACATATCGGTTTCCTTTCCGGTATGTTTCCCCTTCTTTTGTATAGACATAGTCGCCCTTATTCGTGCGGACCGTATAGCGGATAGCCTTTCCTTCGAGCGCTGTTTCATCAGCCATAAACAAGGATATATTAGCTGTAAATATACCTTCTTTCTCCACCGGTGTTTTGTCTGTCGTCAGAAAAATAGAACCGGAACGCGGTTGCATCTGACGGAATCCGAAATAACCTGTCAGATAATCGTAGAACGGGGTGCTGTTGTCCACCACATCCAGCTGTACACAGGCGATGGTCAGTTCATCGCCGGTATCATTCTTAAACCGGATCGCCAACTGGCTGGTCTGGTGTTTCAGAACCATAGAGGCCGATATATTTCCTTCTTCATCTGTCTCCGTACGGCACGCACCAACCACAATATCGTACATACCAAAAGTCCCGTCTTTCGACTGATACTGCTGGCAGATGTTGTAGTTCATCATACTTTTGTGAATAAAATAGCCGACCAGTGAATCAGCACCGGAAACGATATTTCCTCCGAAAACAGCGGACACCGAGTTTAAACTATCCTGCATGATAAACGGAAGCCCCTCCATATGCGGATCATGGGACGGATAACGGTATAGCAACACCCCTTTTCCATCCATCGATACGACGGCAAAGCCCAGTCCCTTGTCCCATTGCCTGAAACAATAGAACGCCGTATCTTCCGGCACCTCCAAACCAACTGTCAACAAAATCTTTTCTACAGGCGGACGAACGATATCCGGCCTCGGATCCGGAGCCGGCTCCGGAATATCATCCATATTGCCGGAACAACCGGCCACTCCCGCCAATGCCATTACGGCTACAACGGGTAAAAACTTCCATACATTTTGTTTCTTTCTCATAACACGTAGAATTTTTATCTATATAAATGTAGAGAAAAGAAAAACCTTGCATGCAAACCGGTTATTTTGTTTCGAGCGATAATTGCCGGTAAGCCCCTCTGATTTTTATTTCAGCGTTTCGGTAAAGTTCTTTTATCGTTGATGTGTCCAAGCCGTTTTTTTCCCATTCCGCCTGTTTTGATGTGAATACGTCAAAGGTTTCGTCGTTGATGGAGGCGAGCTTTTGCATATAACCCGTTTTTTCGTTGTTCCAGAGCAGTTGCCAATGTAAATATTTACGCCCGTTTCCCCTGTGAATGGAATAAACATCCTCTTTCAGTTTAGAGGCATATAAGCAGAGAGGAGCTGTTCCGCAAACAGAGTCATAAGAAGTGAGGGCCGGCTGGGCTGTTCCCATTTTAACCCATAAAGGAAGGACTGCCGAAGTTGGCGGATAACCTAATGCAGTCCATATGGTGGTCAATTCAGCATTCATACCCGGTTTTACCCCTTGTATGACGATAGATGCCGTACTTTCCGAACGGGGAATGAAATCTTGCTCGACGAACCATCCCGAGTGGCGGTTAGGACTTTCATTTTCGTTTTTCAGATCTATATCCAACAGGCTGTTATAGAAGGAACAGGATGCTTCTTTGAAAATATTCCGGGGAGTGAATTCCTCTTTTTCCATTTCCTTAAAAATCTTTTGGGCGCTTTCATAGCGAATGTATCCCAGACCTTTGTCTTTACGCCCCTCAAAAGAAAAATTCGTGTAGATGATGTATCCGTCGGGAGCCAGAACAGGGTCGTTCACATCCTTTTTATAATATCGTTCGTTGTTTGTTTCGTAATAGGCCGCTCCTCCGAAAGCATCGATTACTCCAAAGTTAGCTTCTACACGCAACGGGCGGGGAAGCGTGTCCAGCAAATGTTCAAAGTCAGAGATGGTTTTGCATGTTTTCAACGCTTTTCTCATCAAAGTCCCTTCTTGATCCATCTCTTCAATATCGTCATCTTTCAGATTGAAAGATGCGGTATTCATAATTGAAAAACCGGTTTCGTTAGATCCTGTCCATATAGCATCGTCCTGCTTGTTACTGCTGTTGGCAAGTCCGAGAAAACGATATCCGCCTTCGTCCACATAAACAATATGGTTATATGGCTCATCCGTATCACGGTGTTTCCACATGAGCGGTCTGCCGTCCGGGGTCGCTTTTCCGGAGATAATGATGGATGTACATGCTTCGGAATATTGAAGGATGATACAGAGACAAGCGAAAATAAGGAATAGCTTTTTCATGGATTGATTTAATCAGGATGAATGAAAGGCGTGTCAAAAAGCACTTCCGACACGCCCTTCCTGTGAATTATTTGTTACAATAAATTAGACGCTAATTCGGACAACTGGCTGCGTTCACCTTTTATCAGGTTGACATGGGCAAACAGGTCCTGTCCTTTCATCTTATCCACCATATAGGCGAGCCCGTTACTCTGGGCATCCAGATAAGGCGAGTCGATTTGCTGGATATCACCGGTAAAGACCATTTTCGTTCCTTCGCCGGCACGGGTGATAATCGTCTTGATCTCGTGCGGCGTCAGGTTCTGTGCTTCATCAATGATACAGAATGTATCCGAAAGGCTACGCCCGCGGATGAAAGCTAATGCTTCGATAACCAACTGTCCGCCCTTTTGCAGCTCGTCGATCTTACGGGCATCGGCACTGCCGGGTGAGAACTGTCCCTTGATGACATTCAGGTTGTCAAACAACGGCTGCATATAGGGAGCCACCTTCTGTTTCTCGTCGCCGGGCAGGAATCCTAAGTCCTTATTTGCTAAAGCAACGATCGGACGCGCCAGCAGGATTTGCTTGTAGACATTCACCTGTTTCAAGGCAGAAGCTAACGCCAGCAAGGTTTTACCCGTACCGGCCTTTCCGGTCAATCCGACAAGTTTCACATCCGGGTCGTTCAAAATCTCAAAAGCAAAGCTCTGTTCCGCATTGCGGGGCTGGATGCCGTAGTTTGTGCCTTTATCGACTTTCTTGAATGTATTCGTAAATGGATTATAGCGGGCTAAAACAGAATTGCGGACACTTTTCAGTATAAAGCATTCGTTCGGGTCCAACTTTGATTTTATGTCGAACAGGTCGGCATCGATGCCGTCAGATGTGGCATACATTTTATCGATCAGATCCGGATCGATATTCTCGTAAGTATCTTGTGCACGTTCAAATATATCGACATTGACAACCTTGTCGGTTATGTAATCTTCCACTTCGATACCCAGCGAACGAGCTTTCATCCGCAGGTTCACGTCTTTTGTCACCAGAATGGTTTTTACCTTTTTGTTCTTTTCGGCTTCCGCAACGGAGAGTGTGCACGACAGTATGCGATGATCTGCTGTTTTCTCCGGGAACGACTGGTAAATCTTCTCCTGATATTTGTCACCGGTCACCACATGCAAAGAACCTTTGCCCGGCCCCAGTGAGGCGCCTTTTAAAAAGAGATCATTGCTGGTCAACGTATCCAGCTCGCGTACGAACTCGCGGGCGTTGTAGTTAATCTGGTCGCTCCCCTTTTTAAATTTATCCAACTCTTCCAACACAACGATCGGAAGATAAATATCATTCTCCTGAAAGTTCTCAATACACTTGTAATCGTGTAAGATAACATTGGTATCCAACACAAAATTCTTCTTTACTCCCATGATCTTTCGATTTAATGATTATGCCTTAAAGATAGAAATATTTCCGACATATTATCCTCCGGCCTTTAAGAATATATCAATTTGACCAAATAATTCTACTTTTCTACAATTTTCACTTAGCCACTCACCCCTTTATATTTATAGATACTGTTTTAAATTTCCGAAGGGACTTATTGTATAAAACGCATTTTTTAGGTTAAGAAAAGGACTGAAAGCAAACAAATGTTAATCCACTTTTCGGACGTCAAAAAGGGACTTTTTCTTCTTTTCCAGGAGTCTTTAGGCAGGGAAGTCAACCTTTATTTCATTTTCGAGGTACTTTATCGCCATGAAGACGGTCGCCGTACCCTATGAAGACGGTCACCATTCCAATGAAGACGGTCGCGAGGGCGATGAAGACGGTCGTCGTGGCGACAAGCTCCCGAAATTTTCCTTGCATATTTGAGACGCAGTCCGCCTTTGTTTTGCTACAGGCGATTCTCCGGGAGTTAAGCTTTATCACTTTGTCGGTGTTTATGCCTTCCGGCAATCAAAAAGAATGCTTTTCAGAACGGGCTGCGCACCTCACCCCACCTATTGTCAGACAGGAAGGGATAAACCATGAAAAAAGTCAAACCAAAATCGATCAAGATTTCGGATGAAATAGAAAAACAGCCCTAAAAGGGGGTTATTGTAAATCCTACAGCCGTCCGACCTACATATGAACACACAAAAAAAGTATAAATAACCTTTAAACAACAAATCTGCTCAACAAAGCGGTGCTTACTTTTGAAAACTTAATGAATAATCCCTATTTTTACAACCAAATTTGCAAAATCAATATCAACGAATATATTAAATTAAACACATAACAAATTTATGAAGAAGATTTTCAGCTTATTGTTAGCAGCTTCTGCGTTTGCGTGCACGCAGGAAAAGGTGGTCGAGATAACCATCAGCAATCCGTCCGCAACGGACCGTACGAATGAAATTACCGAAATCACATCGGATGCTGTTGCCAAACTGAATGGAGAAACGTTTATCATTTCCGACAACAGCGGCTCCCAGATTCCCTATCAGGTAACGTATGACAACAAAATCATTTTCCCTGTCTCCGTCAAGGCTGGTGAAAACGTGACATACAAGATTACTCCGGGGACACCGGAAGAATTTAAAACGATTGCTTGCGGAAAACAATATCCCGAACGTGTAGACGACGTAGCCTGGGAAAATGACCGCATTGCGTTCCGTACCTATGGTCCTGCCCTTCAGGCTTCCGGAGAAAAGGCTTATGGCTGCGATGTCTGGGTTAAATGCGTATCCGAACCGGTTGTCGATATGCGTTACAAGACGGAACTGGACCCGGAAACAAAAGCAAAGATTGCAGAACTGCGTAAAACGGATCCGAAAGCCGCCCAGCAATTGGCAGAATCGGTTTCATACCATATCGATCATGGCAACGGGCTGGATTATTATAAGGTAGGCCCGACTTTGGGAGCCGGAACTTCCGCCCTGCTGGCCAACGACTCTATCGTTTATCCGTATTGCTATAAAGAGTATCAGATTCTGGATAACGGTCCGCTGCGTTTCACCGTTAAACTGGTTTACAATCCGCTGACCGTAAAAGATAACAGCAACGTGATCGAAACACGCATGATATCTCTCGATGCAGGTTCACAGTTGAATAAGATTTCCGTTGCATACGATAACCTGACAGAGGCTACACCGGTTGTTACCGGTATCGTACTGCATGAACCGAGCGAAGACTACCAGGCAGATGCCGCTAAAGGTTACATTGCCTATGCCGATCCGGAAGAACCGGCAAACGGCCAGACGTTTGTTGCTGCCGTATTCCCGGAAAAGATCAACGAAGCAAAAGCTGTCAAATTTTCGGACAAAGAAAAAGCCGAACGCGGCGCCGAAGGACATGTTTTGGCTTACAGCACTTACAATCCGGGCGACACATATACTTATTACAGTGGTGCAGGCTGGAGCAAATGGGGTTTCAAGAATTCCGCCGAATGGTTCGACTATGTGCAGAAGTTCGCACAGAATCTGAAAGAGCCGTTGACTGTGACAATCAAATAAAGCAAAAACAGGCGGGTAGCGTAACAAAAACTACCCGCTTTTTTTTATTTCTGATTCTATCCCTCAAACATCCAGCCTTATCGCAAACAGAAAACGTGCCCCTTCCTCCGAACCGAACCAGGAATATTGAGTCGTCACCTTATTCACAACCGTCAGCCAGAAACCTCCTCCATAAGAAGTATGCCACTTTCGGGAATGCTCGTCCGGAAACCAGACGCGCCCATAGTCGAAACCGGTAAACAGTCCGTATTTCAGCGGTGTGAACGGGTTTTGGATCTTCCCCATATCCAGTCGGAAATCGGTATGCTGGTAGAAAGACTGCTTTCCGATAAAACGGTTATCCCGGAACCCCCGTAAGGTAATACCGGCAGCCTGATAAAAATCATATTTATTATTATATAAAAGCTTCACTTCCGCCCCGGTCTCTATCGAAAAACGATCCGAGCATCGGAACGTGGCGGACAGGTCCAGTTTAGAATACGGGAAGTTGCGCCCCGGATTTTTCAAGTTCATCTTCCAACCGGATGAAGCAGCCACTTCCAGTTTGGGAATAAAAGAAGCCGGAGCCATCCCGATCTGATAGGCAGCTTCCACTCCGGCAAACAAGTTCATCCCATATATCGGATGATTGTCAGGAAGTATCTGGCTGATATACCGGCCTTCCGTCTGCTTAGCTTTATACATCTCGAACGAAGCGGACAGCGTTAACAGCTGGTTCCGTTTCATTTCCATACGGAAAGAAGGGATCAACGAATATTGCCGAAGCGTGACACGGTTATAGTTTTTCGCCTCATCTTTGAAGCCTTCCGAATTATTGCCGTAACCGAAGAAGTTGAAGAAGTTACGGGGCGAAGCGATGAAAGCATCGAGATTGAAGCTCTTCCGCTCGTCATAAAAAGGAAATGTTCCCTGATACATGAATCCCTGCAAATAGTTGTAACCAATACGGTGGCGGAAGGTGAAAGGCGACTGTTTGAAGCCGTACATCGTATAGGTAAAGAAAGCCCCTAAGCTAAAGCCTATATCAGAATCGTAGAATCCCCAGGGAGTGAACTCAAGCTTTTTATATTTCACCTTCTCATAGTCGTAGTCGTGGATAGCAGGACTGTCTGATATGATTTTATGGACACCGGAAACAGATTTCAGACGATCACGATCGGATTCATTCGCATAAATACGAATCCGGCGGGCTTGCTCCATATTATACGTATTACGTCCCGGTCCGGCTATCAGATAGACGGGAAACTCCTTTGCGGCTTCTCCCCTCACCTCATACTCGTCATTGCCATCCAGTCCATACAGCCAGATTTCTTCAGTATCCTTACCGGAATATTTCTTTTGAAAAGAGGGTACAGGATTTCCTTTCGGATAGATGCAGACCCGCAGGCTGTCATGTCCGAAGCGTTCGAGCATGATCCGGTCGTCCCCATCCGTAGCCGTCAGGACAGGTGTCCGTTGCAGTTTCCGGTAATAACGGTGAGCCATATACGGCAGGCTGTCACGACGGATTAGCAGTTTCGCCTTTATTGCATCCGTCTCGGTTCCCTGGATTTCAGGAGGGAGAAGCCGGAACGCCTCGTTTATAACCGAATCGGTCAGGGTCTTTTGGAGAATCAAAGCTTGTTGTATCCAGACCTGTTCGTCTGTCTGGCCTGTTAATGCCATATCGAGTGTATAGCCAAGCGTATTGATCTTCTCGACATCTTTCGGATGATCGCTGAAGTTTGTAATAAAACCGAGTCCCAAGACTTTCAACATTTGTTTGAACAGCAAACCGTCAGTCTTAGTAAAGGCATGATTGCGGTCTATCACGATCGGAGTAAACAATATACTGTCGGACAAATGCACAGCCCGCCAATTCCAGTTTTCGGGAATCTTGTTCCAGTCGCCTATCAGCATATCGTACAAGCGTTCGGCAATGTATTCCTGCTGATTCACCTGGTAGGATTTGCTCTGCCGTATCTGTTTGAGCAGCTGTTCGGTAGAAAAGATGTTCCTTTGGGTAGCAGTGTCGGGCACGTTCCGAAGGCTGATCAGTTTGTTGTGGATGCTGGCTCCGTTGGCAATCGTATCTTCCTGTGTTCCTCCCTGCATAAAATAAATACGGGAATTGTTATTACTCAGTCCGGCGATCTCTGCCATCCGGTCGGTGGCAAGAAAGGTGTAAGGGTTAATAATGGTATAGGCATCCCCGATAAACTTATCAAGATAAGTTCCCTTGAATTCTTTCTTACTATACATCTCACGAAAGAACTTGGATTCGAGGAAGCTGGTGGAACCGCCAAGCGGCTTGAGCATATACAGCCGGTTGTGCCGGTCGGCCAGGATCAGGGCATGGAAATCTGCTGCTTGATCCACTCCCTGCATACCCCCTAAAAGCGTATGTAGCGTGACAGCTTCTACCGTAATCGGAATAGTATAAAGCGTCCGGTAGTGCACGCCCCAAAGCTTATTGTAAAGGTCGCTTTTATTTTTCATATCCTGCGGATAGATAGACCGCCTGACAGTATCTTGCACGGCAGCATCCGCACGAAACGGGGACAGCAAGACAAGCAACAGACAAGTAAACACCCCCCGGTAAAACCAATGTATTTGCGCCATTTCACTCATTGTAATTATAACATCCGACAAGAATAAGTTGTTTACTTTTTGATCGCTCCTCTAATGGTTTTCTAATTCTCTTCTAATAGTTTTCTAACTGCCTCACAAACATAGGCGTTCTACTTTTGCGACAGAAATCAGGATGAATACTAACTGTCATTTAAGTTTATGCATATGAAAAAGAGAATGCTACATTTGATTTTGCTTGCGATGCTGCTTCTTGCGGGATGTAAGAAGAGTGTGGAGGAAAAAGAGGGCGGTAACTATCAGCACAGGGGCGACACGGTTATTGTCGCCAATCCGATACTGAATGAGAAGTTGAAAGTTGCGGAGGTGCAACTCATGCCCTATTCCAAAGAGGTTGTCACAGCGGGAACGGTGCAAGCCATTCCGACACAGTTCGCCTACGTCGCACCGCCTTTCTCAGGCCGGGTAATGAAATCGTATGTCCGCTTGGGACAACAGGTGCAGGAAGGAACGCCGCTGTTTGAAATCAGTTCACCCGATTTTACCACCGCACAGAAAGATTTTTTCCAGGCCCACCTCTCACGCGAGCTGGCACAGAAAGATTTCCGTCGTAAAAAAGACCTGACGGAAAATGGTGTGAGCTCGGAAAAAGAACTGGAGGAGGCGGAAAACACCTTGCTTATAGCCGAGAAGGAATATGAGAACGCCCTGGCCGCTCTACGGGTCTACCAAGTGGACGAGCCGGAGAAGATGGTACTCGGACAACCTCTAATGGTCCGCGCTCCTATCACCGGAAATGTGATTCAGAACAACATCGTCACCGGACAATACCTAAAGGATGACTCCGAACCGATTGCAGTAGTTGCCGACCTATCGAAAGTTTGGATTACGGCACAGGTGAAAGAAAAGGATATCCGTTTTATCCGGGAAGGAAACAAACTTGATATCGAAGTATCCGCTTTTCCCGGTAAGCATATCGAAGGAACGGTTTTTCACGTCGAAGAATCGGTCGACGAGAGCACCCGCTCCATCCGTGTACTGTCGATATGCGATAACCGGGAAGAAATGCTGAAATTAGGGATGTACACAACCATGCATTTCATCAGCGAACCGGCCGGAATGATTCATATTGCCGAAAAAGCGCTTCTACAAGGTGAAAAGGATAGCTATGTATATGTACAGACAGCGGAAAACAGATATGTGCGCAGGCCGGTGGAAGTGGAAATTGTAAAAGAAGGGCTGGCAGTAATAGCTTCCGGGCTACAGGAAGGCGAGAGCGTGATTAGTGAAGGTGGTTACTACTTAAAATAAGATACGATGAAAAAAGATATGATGTTGACCGTTATACGGAAACGCTGGGTGATGCTCTGCCTGTTTCTGATGCTGTGCGTGTTCGGCTACTATTCCTGGAAGCAGTTGTCCATCGAGGCTTATCCGGATATCGCCGACGTAACGTCGCAGGTAGTGACACAAGTACCCGGATTGGCAGCCGAAGAAGTGGAACAACAGATTACCATTCCCCTGGAACGCGTCATCAACGGGTTACCCGGCATGCACGTGATGCGCAGCAAAAGCACCTTCGGGCTTTCAATGATTACCATTGTCTTTAAAGACGGGACCGAGGACTACTGGAGCCGGCAGCGGGTACAGGAAAGGCTGAACGAGATAGAACTCCCTTACGGCGCCGTGCCGGGACTGGACCCGCTGACATCGCCGATCGGCGAAATTTACCGCTATCTGATAGAGAGCGACAACCACTCGCTACGCGAACTGACGGACCTTCAGAACTGGGTGGTTATCCCGCGTATCAAAGAGGTATCGGGCGTGGCGGACGTGACCAACTTCGGCGGCATCACGACACAATTCCAGGTGGAAGTCGACCCGCGGAAGCTGGAACAATACGATTTGTCGCTCGCACAGGTGATCGAAGCGATTGAAAACAATAATGCCAACGTGGGGGGAAGTGTCCTGAACCGGGGTGACCTGGGCTATGTGGTACGTGGCATCGGACTGATAGAGGGATTGGACGATCTGGGAAAGATTGTTGTAAGTTCGGAAGGCGGCGTCCCTATTTTCCTTAACGATATCGGTACACTCCGGTATGGGAACCTCGAAAGAAAGGGAGTTTTCGGTTACAGCGACCGGAGCCGTGAATACAGCGAGAGTCTTGAAGGAATCGTGTTGTTGCTGAAGCACGAGAATCCGTCGGAAGTGCTGGCTGAGGTACATGCGGCGGTAGAAGAACTGAACAACGAGACGCTCCCGGAAGGTGTGCGGATTCACACCTTCCTCGACCGCACAAGCCTGGTGGAGACAACGCTCAGTACAGTGTCGCATACGCTGATGATGGGAATGGCGCTGGTCGTGTTGGTGCTGATTGTGTTTCTTGGCAACTGGCGTGGGGCACTACTGGTTTCGGTGACTATTCCGGTAGCTTTGCTGATCGCTTTTATCCTGATGAAGATGACGGACATTCCGGCAAATTTGCTATCGTTGGGGGCAATCGATTTCGGGATTATCGTGGACGGGGCGATCGTAATGATGGAGACGATTCTCAAAAAACGGGAGGATCATGCGGGCGAATATATCGAGGAAACGAGTATCGCCCGGCGGGCAAAGGAGGTTGGAAAACCGATCTTGTTTTCGACAGTTATCATCATCACCGCCTATCTTCCGCTCTTTGCCTTCGAACGGGTCGAACGGAAACTGTTCACGCCGATGGCTTTCACAATGAGTTATGCCATGATAGGCGCACTATTGGTTGCACTACTGTTGATACCGGGCATTGCCTACGCGATCTATCGCAAGCCGCGCCGGATTTATAAGAACAGATGGCTGGAAAAGCTAAGGGATAGATATGCCGCCGTAGTGGAAAAGATACTGGACAGGCCGCGCCGGATTTTTGTACCCGTAGCAGTGATCCTTATTGCCGGAATCGTATTGAGCATCACAGTCGGAAAGGATTTCCTTCCGACGCTCGACGAAGGTTCTATCTGGTTGCAAGTGAACCTGCCGCCAGGACTGTCGGTTGAGAAATCGAGGGAGATGTCCGACACGCTCCGGGCCCGCACGATGAAATATCCCGAAGTGACCTACATCGCCGTGCAGGCAGGACGAAACGATGACGGGACGGACCCCTTCACGCCCTCGCATTTCGAGGTGTCGGTAGGTATCAGGCCTTATAACGAATGGTCAAGAGGAAAAACGAAGAACGATTTGATTGAAGAGTTAGCGAAAGAATATGAAACATTGCCCGGATTCCGCGTAGGCTTCAGCCAGCCGATGATCGACGGCGTGATGGATAAAATCGCCGGAGCGCACAGCGAACTTGTTGTCAAGGTGTATGGGAATGAACCGCGCGAGACACGAAGGATTGCCGAGGAAGTAATGAATGTGTTGAGAGAAGTCGACGGCGCGGTCGATTTAGACATCGATCAGGAACCGCCCCTGCCCCAGTTGCAGATTATGATGAACCGGGACGCAATCGCCCGCTACGGACTGAATGTCTCGGATGTTTCGGACCTGGTCGAAGTGGCTATCGGCGGGAAAGCAGTCGCACAACTCTATCAGGGCGATCGCCAATACGACATCACCTGCAAATATAAGGAAGAAACGCGCGACACGCCGGAGAAGATTGCCGGCCTGATGCTAACCTCCCAAACAGGTGCGAAAATTCCCCTCTCGCAAGTTGCCGAAGTACGGCTCAGCACGGGCGAAAGCACGATCACGCGCGAGATGAACCGGCGCCACCTCACCGTCAAGCTCAACCTGCGCGGGCGCGACTTAGCTTCATTCCTGAAAGAGGCACAGAGCAGGATAGCGGAAAAGGTGCAATACGACAAGGACAAATACACGATCAAATGGGGCGGACAGTTTGAAAACCAGAACAGGGCCTATTCGCGCTTAGCTATTATTATCCCGCTCACGCTGATGCTGATGTTCATACTTCTTTATAGCACATTCGGGAAGTTCCGGCAGGCTACGCTGGTGTTAGGTATCGTCCCCTTAGCGCTTTTCGGTGGGATGTTGGCACTCAACTTGCGGGGCATGACGCTCAATGTCTCTTCCGCCGTAGGTTTCATCGCGATGTTCGGGCTCTCGATACAGAACGGTATTATCATGGTGTCGCACATCAACGGGTTGCGCAAGGCGGGAATGCCGTTATACGAATCCGTTTGCCAAGGGACGCGACACCGCTTTCGTCCGATTCTGATGACGTCTGTCACGACAATCCTCGGGTTGCTACCAGCATCGTTGGCAACGGGTATCGGGAGTGATGTACAACGTCCGTTGGCAACGGTAATCGTCTACGGACTGATGTTCTCGACACTGATCTCGATGTTTGTGCTTCCGACCTTTTATTATCTGATTGAAAAAAGAAATTTAATAACAAATAGCCATGAAGAAAATGAAACGATATAAGATCCTCATCATCTTTCTTATATATATGACATATAATGAAGTTTCCGCTCAAACCATCGGAACTGTACCGTCGAAAGAACTGAATTTCCGGGAGTATCTGACGCGTGTCGGCAAAAACAACCTCAATTACCTGGCCGAGCAGCTTAATGTCGACATCGCACAGGCGGAAATTATCGCCCAAAAGGTTCTCCCCGACCCTGACCTGGAGTTTGAAGCGGCCGATGAAACATTTTCCTTAGGGTTAGGCTATTCCCTGGAACTTGGCAATAAACGCAGAGCGCGGGTGAAGTTAGCGCGCAGCATGGCGGAATATGAAAAACTGTCGCTTGAATATTATTTCCAGGAATTAAGGGCCGAATCGGCTAATCTTTTCCTGGAAGCCATTCTGCAAAGGGAACTGTTGCACGTAAAAACAGATTCCTACGAATATATGCGGCAGTTAAGCCATTCGGACAGCCTGCGCTTCCTATCGGGCGAGATAACCGAAAACGATGTACGGCAGTCGAGGCTCGAAGCCTCGGCTTTGCTTAACGAAGTCTATGAACAGGAGGCGACATACAAGTCTGCCTTGGCCGTACTGAACCAAAATATGGGAGCAACGACCGATACACTGACCGTGCCGGCCGGGACATGGGAGATGCTGGAACGGGAGTTCGATCTTTCCACACTGATAAAAGAGGGACTGGAAAAGCGCATCGACCTGCTTGCTTCGGAAAAGGGAATCGAGATCAGTACGAATGAATACAAACTGACCCGTGCCGAGAGACGGCCGGATATCGGTCTGTCGCTTTCATACGAGAGGGACTGGAACGGCTTCCTTCCTCCTTCCCGCTCCCTGACCGGCGGGATCAGCATTCCGCTGAAATTCTCCAACATCAATAAAGGAGCGGTAAAAGCAGCTAAGTTTCGTATCGAGCAATCGAATATCAGGAAAAGGGACTTAGCGCTCCAAGTCCGGACCGAAATCAGCCAGGCATGGTATAATTTTGGATATGCCTCCGCGCTGATCGAACTGGAAAAGACCTGCGGGATCTGGGATGTGGAATTTTAGAATTCTATTATTGCTTTTCCCTCTTTTTCAATATTCTTTCCAGATAACTGACATCCAACAAATTTACTGTTTCAAATTTACCTTTATAGAATACGCTCCAGTTATTGAAAACGCAAGGCAATTCTTTTGCCTTGCGCAATGTATCCACTTTTATTAAATCGACTGGAATCTTATGCGTCTCACAATACCGTTTTATCATTTCTACATTTTGATGAATATAGGGGCATTGCATATCATAATAAATAGTCAAGATTTTGCTATCGATGCTTAGTTTCTTCGCATTCCCTGCAAATTGAGGTACTGTCCCATCAAAGGAAAGCGCCAACAACTCATACCCATTTTCGGTGGTATCGACAACCTCAAAACCGAATTTCATAGCAAAAGACTGATCAGAAAGCCATGATTTTTGTTTTTTCGCACCAAGCATACAAACGCCGGACTTACCCTTCTTTTTGGCATCAGTTAAGCAATACTCCATCAGAGCTTTTCCATACCCTTTTCCTTTATAGTTACCGGAAACCCATAAGCAATATATATAATAATAGTTGTCACCGGTTATGGGAACCCAAGCTGTTTCAAGAGGAGCATATTCAATAAAAACCACAGCCTTCTCATTCAACTTTCTAAAAACATGGCCTTCCCCCAACCGCTCAGAGAGCCATTGCCGTTTTGCCTCCACTCCTGGATGGGGCTTTTTACTGCGGATAATGCAACATAAATGCTCATCGGCAAGGTTTTCTGCTGTCAAGTTAACAAAATCAATCATCGTTACTTCTTTCTTATAGTTTTTATAACTCAACCAAAGATACAATTTTGATTGAAGTTTTACAGAAATTACAAAAATATTATCTTTACGAAAAATATTCTTATGTCAAAACAAAGGCTAACACACGAACATAGGTGCCCCCAATATAGAGGGACCAATCGGAAATCCCATGCAGAATTTGTTGAAGATTTGAAATCCAAAAGAGATGATGTTATTATAATCAGTAAGTATGTGAAAGCACTTGAAAAAGCCAAGTTCAGATTTTTGAAATGTGGACATGAATGTGATATAACCCCTGCACATATTCTTAGCGGCAGGGGATGTCCGGAATGTGGGCGATCCCGCCGGGGAGAATCTCAACGCCTATCAATGGAAATCTTTTTAGAACGTCTTCATAAAATCGATTCGAATCTTGTTGTGAAGGGGGATGGAATATATATAAATAATCATACACTAATGCCACTCCACTGTAATGCCTGCGGATATGAATACAAAATATCACCTCATGATGTTTTGAGTAAACGTGGCTGTCCAAATTGCCACAGGGCATGTACCTCCTTTTTAGAGCAGTTCATATACCACACATTTACCCACATTCTAAACAAATCTAAAGTAATATCAAGAGAAAAAACACTATAGGAGTTGAATTAGACATATATATACCAGAATTGAAAGCAGCCATAGAACCCGGTTCATGGTACTGGCATAAAAATCTGGTAGCAAAAGACTGGAAAAAGCATCTGTTGTGTAAGGATAAAGGGATCAGACTTATTACCATATATGATCACTATGATGAAACAACAGCTCCTTTTGATAATTGCCTTGTGACACATTGTGATCTTACCTCCCGCCGAAATACCAATAAACTGATTGAAATGACAAAAGCCATCCTCTCTGAATTTGGCTTAGATTCAAACCTTGATATAAATGAATGGGAAGAAATTAAAAGGAATGCTCAAATCGATTCAAGGCGGATGACAACAGATGAATTTAAAGAAGAACTATCTAAAATAAACGATAAAATTGAAATCATTGGTGATTTTACAGGAGCTAATGATAAAATTAAAGCACGATGTAAAACCTGCAACCATGAATGGTATGTGGTACCGACGTCTTTACGTTTAGGTTCAGGATGTCCTAAATGTGCAGGCACTTTAAAAATAACGAATAATAAATTCATTGAAAGATTAAACTTATTACAACCCAATATGATACCTCTGACAGGGTATATCAACAATAGCACTAATATAACAATAAAATGTAAAGTATGTGACTATATATGGTCTACTCAACCGTATCATCTTTTAGCAAAATCTGGCAGAACAGGTTGTCCTAAGTGTTCCAATAAGGCACGAAGGACCCATGGTGATTTTGTCGCGGAAATCGCAAAGTTGTCACCTACAATTAAAATCCTGGGAACATATGTATGCAGGCGTGAACCTATATTAGTACAATGTAGCGAATGCAATAAGGTCTGGCAGTCGTATCCAGGAAATTTATTGAAAGGACAAGGTTGTAAAAGCTGCAAACTAAAGAATACAATACGAAAAAGGAGTAGAAAGATAAGGTGCATCAATACCGGAGAGATATTCGATACACTTAAAGAAGCTGCTGAAAAATATAATATAAGCAGCTCGGCAATCTGCCTATGTTGCTGTAAAAAACCAAAGAATAAGCATGCCGGAGGACAAAAGTGGGAATATATTGATCTCATAGGCTAATCCAAAGGCGGCGGCGAACTGTCAATTCTTTTTGCCATTACACATAGGGCTTCCCGATATTCCGATGGAGAATAGCTGGTGCGCCATGCCAATATTCTTCATAGGAGGTAAGAATCCGCAATAATGGTAAATGTAACCGTAATTTATCTATCTTCTATCTGTTTGGCATACTCTATTTTTGCAAAAAATAAAAGACAACAACTTATAGAAAATAGATTATGTTACGAAAAATCAGACTAACTCTCGCCATTCTGTTTTTCACCCTGGTGACACTCCTGTTCCTTGATTTCACAGGGACGGCGCATGCCTGGTTCAGATGGATGGCAAAAATTCAGTTCCTGCCGGCAGTACTGGCTTTAAACATAGGAGCCGTGGTGTTGCTCATTCTCCTGACATTAGTTTTCGGCCGTATCTACTGTTCTGTCATTTGCCCTTTGGGGGTATTTCAAGACGCAGTGGCATGGTTGGGCAAGAAGCGGAAAAAGAACCGCTACGGTTATTCTAAAGCTTTAAATTGGTTGCGCTACGGTGTGCTGGGACTTTTTATCGTGGCACTTATCGCCGGAATAGGCTCGCTTGTCGCGTTGCTTGCTCCCTACAGTTCTTACGGACGGATGGCAAACAACCTGTTTCAGCCGTTGTGGCAATGGAGTAACAACGGGCTTGCTTATCTGTCGGAACGCGCCGGCAATTATGCCTTCTATTCGGTGGATGTCTGGATGAAAAGCCTTTCTACTTTTATCATTGCCGCCTTCACTTTTATAATCATCGCCATCCTGGCATGGCGTGGCGGGCGTACTTATTGCAATACCATTTGTCCGGTGGGTACCGTACTTGGCTTTCTCGCTAAATATGCGTGGCTGAAGCCGGTGATCGATACCTCCAAATGTGTAAACTGCAACCTTTGTGCCCGCAATTGCAAATCGGCGTGCATCGATGTGAAAGAGCACAAGATAGACTACAGCCGGTGTGTGGCATGTATGGACTGTATCGGCAAATGCCATAAGGGGGCCATCAGCTATACCCATCCTTCCGGCAAGGATGCGACACCGGCATCAAATGAGAAAATAGACAATACCCGCCGTAGCTTTCTCACAACGACAACTGTGCTGGCAACGACTTCTGCCCTGAAAGCACAGGAGAAAAACGTGGACGGCGGATTGGCAAAGATAGAAGACAAGCTAATCCCCAACCGTACTACCCCGCTGACACCTCCGGGTTCATTCAGTGCACGCAACCTGACACAGCATTGCACCGCCTGCCAACTGTGCATATCGGCATGTCCCAACGGAGTGCTCCGCCCCTCTACCGATTTAATGAAACTGATGCAGCCCGAAATGTCTTACGAGCGTGGCTATTGCCGTCCCGAATGTACAAAATGCTCCGAAGTTTGTCCGGCCGGAGCCATCCATCCGTTAACGGTCGAGGATAAATCGGCCGTCCAGATCGGCCATGCCGTATGGGTAAAGAAAAACTGTATTCCGCTGAGAGACGGTGTGGATTGTGGCAACTGTGCCCGTCACTGTCCTACCGGGGCCATCCAAATGGTTCCTTCCGATCCCGATAGATCCGACTCTCCGAAAATTCCGATAATAAACGTGGAGCGTTGCATCGGTTGTGGAGCTTGCGAGAATCTCTGTCCGGCACGCCCGTTCAGCGCCATCTATGTGGAAGGACACGAAATGCACAGAACTGTTTAATGAAAAAAAGAAGATTATGGAAAAGAAACGAAAAGAAATGAACCGCCGCAGTTTCCTGAAAGTCCTTGGAACAGGAGCTGCTGCCTCCACCGCCACTCTGTATGGTTGTGGAGATATAAATCAGAACCTGACTCCCGAAGGTACGGCCACAGGTGAAATTCCGACCGACAAAATGACTTACCGCACCAATCCTTCCACCGGCGACAAGGTGTCGCTCTTAGGATATGGATGTATGCGTTTGCCGACAATAAGCACCCCCGATGCCGGAGAGGGAGCCGACGAGATAGACCAGGAGATGGTGAATCACCTGACGGATTACGCCCTGGCACATGGTGTCAATTATTTTGATACCTCCCCTGCCTATTGCAAAGGACGCTCCGAGCACGCCATGGGTATAGCCTTGAGCCGGCATCCGCGTGACAGCTATTTTATAGCGACCAAACTTTCTAACTTTTCGCCCGCTACCTGGAGCCGTGAAGCATCCATGGCCATGTACCGCAATTCATTCAAAGAGCTGCAAGTAGACTACATCGACTACCTGTTGTTGCACGGCATCGGTATGGGAGGCATGGAAGCGCTGAAGGGACGGTATCTGGATAATGGCATGCTCGACTTCCTGGTTCGCGAACGGGAAGCCGGACGAATCCGTAATCTCGGCTTCTCTTATCATGGCGATATAGAGGTATTCGATTACCTGCTTTCCCGTCATGATGAATTCCAATGGAATTTCGTACAGATACAATTGAATTATGTGGATTGGAAGCATGCGAAAGAAACCAATCCGCGAAACACGGATGCGGAATACCTGTATGGCGAACTGACCAAGCGAGGCATTCCGGCCATCATCATGGAGCCGTTGTTGGGCGGTCGTCTGTCCAATGTCCCGACACATATCATCTCCCTGCTCAAACAGCGTGAACCGGAAAGTAGCGTCGCCTCCTGGGCATTCCGATTTGCCGGGACATGGCCCGGTGTACTGACTGTCCTTAGCGGTATGACCTATATGGAACATTTGCAGGATAACCTGCGGACCTATGCACCTTTGAAACCCTTGACCGATGATGACAAGGCGTTTTTGGAAGATACGGCGCAACTGATGTTGAAATACCCTACCGTACCTTGCAACGACTGTAAATACTGTATGCCATGCCCGTATGGTATTGACATTCCGGCGATTCTGCTGCATTATAACCGGTGCGTAAACGAAGGGAATGTGCCCGAAAGCAGCCAGGACGAAAACTACCGCAAGGCACGCCGTGCTTTCCTTGTGGGGTATGACCGGAGCGTACCCCGTTTGCGGCAGGCCAACCACTGTATCGGGTGTAACCAATGCTCGCTCCACTGTCCGCAAAACATACAGATACCGGAGCAGTTGCAACGCATAGACCAGTTTGTGGAACAGTTAAAACAAGGTACGATATAATATAAAATAGATAGCAATACACATAAATAGAAAACAATATGACAAAGATTTATCAGAAAGTAGGAATTGTAGCAGTAGCACTGTTGGGTTCCACCTTATTATGGGTTCATGCAGAAACAAGAAATCAGGAAATGCCTATGGAATCTGCCATCGTTGAGAACACTACCACTGTACAAGCAGGAGGTAAAGTGTTGGTAACTTACTTTACATGGCCCGAACCGGATGGAACGGATGCTAAGACAGGTGCCAGCCGTGTCATCTCAAACGGCAGACTTTACGGTAATACGGAATACATAGCGCATATTATCAGTGAAGCAACCGGAGGAGATTTGTTTGCCATCAAAACCGAGCGCACCTATCCGGCTCCCCATAAGGCATTGATCGATGCAGCTAAAAAGGAAGCGGAAGCCAAACAGCATCCCAAGCTGACAACACATATCAAAAACCTGGAGGATTATGACATCATCTTCGTTGGCTATCCCAATTGGTGGTACGATATGCCGATGGCTATTTATTCTTTTTTCGATGAATATGATTTCAGCGGAAAAACCATTATTCCGTTTGTCACCCACGGAGGAAGTCGTTTCTCGCAATCGGTGGAAACGATAGCCACAATGGAAAAGAATGCAAAAGTGATTAAAGGGCCGTCCATTTCCGCAGGAAGTGTACCCAAAGCTAAGGAAGATGTGGTAAAATGGCTGAAAGAACAAGATTTATGAAAAAAGAAGTTATGATTTTGACTGGTGCAGGTCAGATAGGTATGGCAATTGCACGCCGTATGGGTTATGGAAAGAAAATAGTAATTGGAGATAAAAATGTGGAGCATGCCAAAGCCATTGCAAGGATCATGAACGAAGCCGGTTTTGATGCGGTTGCCATACAAATGGATCTTTCATCCCGTTCGTCTGTTCTTTCGATGATTGCAGAAGCATTGAAGTATGGAGAAGTTTCAATGTTGATTAATGCCGCAGGCGTTTCACCCAGTCAGGCATCAATAGAGACCATCTTGAAAGTCGATTTATACGGAACAGCTGTATTATTAGAAGAAATTGGTAAAGTAATAAAGGAAGAGGGTGTAGGTATAACTATCTCCAGCCAATCCGGACACCGTATGCCGGCTCTCATTCCGGAAGTAGATGAACAATTAGCTCTCACACCAACGGAAAAACTACTGAAACTCGAAGTACTGCAACCCAAAAACATTAAAGATACGTTACACGCCTACCAGATAGCGAAACGTTGCAACGTGAAACGTGTCATGGCGGAAGCTGTGAAATGGGGAGAAAAAGGAGCGCGAATAAATTCTATTTCTCCAGGAATCATAGTGACTCCACTGGCATTAGATGAATTTAATGGACCAAGAGGAGATTTCTATCAGAATATGTTTGCCAAATGTCCCGCAGGCCGTCCGGGAACAGCAGATGAAGTAGCTAATGTTGCAGAGCTTCTGATGAATGACAAAGGGGCATTCATTACCGGTGCAGATTTTCTGATAGACGGTGGTGCAACGGCATCTTTTTTCTACGGACCATTGAAACCAGGGAAACGAGATAAAGATTCTTTTGTGCCACTTGGCGAGCCGTAACCCATAGGGTTAGGAGGGATAAAGCTATGGGGTGGAAGCCGTAAGGCATAGGGTTATATATCATTTTCCGCTGTTATATATATATTTGAATATCATTCATATATAATTTACTCAATACTCCATAGGGATGAGTATTTTATCAAACCTCTACCACAGGCTTTACCTCTAATTTTTTAAGGAGCATTTTATCGTTTTGACAAACCATATATTCATTTTTCTTAAGCACTTTCAATGTGCCTTTTTCGAGAAATAGTTTTTCTAACCTTGCGGTATCAATCCTCTCACCCTCATTAAATTTATCCATGCTAAATACTTCATACTGTTAAAACGTATATCTGTTTTTCTGTATTATTATCAAATACTTCTTTCTCAAATGAGAGATCGCAAGACAAACTACATCCGTCAACAAACAAAATAAATTTTTATGTTTTTTTAAACATAGTCTGTTACCTACTAAAAAAGAAAGAGGTTGTGCCAGTATTTTAATACAACCTCTTTGCTTGATTTTTCTTTTGTTTTCAGTGATCCGCCTGGGATTCTCTCAACAGAGTTACCATACTGATATTTAAAACTTTATATTTTAACTTCAGGCATATCCCATGAATATCCCACTAATTTGCCATGTACTTTTGCAGTAGTTTGCTCATGGAGAATACTGAGGACAAAGATAGCTTAAAATCTCTTATGAGAAATAATAATTTTAAAAAGCCAAAATGAAATATCAAAAACAGATCAAATAATCATTAAAAAAAATACAACTTTCATTGAATCATGTGGCATTTATTCAAAATATCTTGCATATATATCTTTTCCCATTTTTCTATATTGACTAGACTTGTATTTTTTAAAGTCAAATTTATCGATATCTTTTAATTTCTCTTTATAGCTTTGAACATCTGATATTTTATTATTCTCAATTAGTAATCTTAATACATTTAACACTCCATTTATAAATGTAACAGTTAATATTCCATTAGGATTTCGAGGAGTATATGTTTCCCATTTATCTGAGCTTAATTCAGATTTAAAGGCAATTAAAAGATCTCTTATTTTCGTAATGCAAAAACAAATATATTCATTCAGGATTTGATATTCTTCTGATTTACTTTCTTTTAGCATAGCTTTGTTTTGATTTTTCCATAAGCTATATAAACTATCGTTACTTTTTATGTCATCAAGTTTAATTAATGGCTTTAAACCAAAACTAACAATTGAAGCCGTTTTAATTTTACCCTTTTCAAAAGAGTATTGCTCAATTAAATTACTTAATGGACCATTCGAATTAAGCCCTTTTAAAATTCTTTTACCTATAGCGACATTTGAGAATGGAGTAATCATTAATTCTATCTCTTGTTGCAATTTAGGCTTTACTTTGGTCTGGTTTAGGTTAATTTCTAAAAATAGATTAGCTTCAAATTTTAATCGACTTTCTTTACTTTCCTTTTGAGGAAATAAAATTCCAGTAACTAATAAATTTTGTATCTTTCTCAGTTTGGCAATATGAGATTCGTAGATATCATCTCCTTCATGATAAGCATAGGTTCTATGTTGACCATCAATTAGTCCTATAATATTACACTCATCATTAATCTCTATCAAAGCCGGAGTTACATTTGTAGAAGCATTATCTCCTTCAAATTCACCTTTATCATTTATTATAATAGGATTTCCTTTGCGATCAAATAGTTTAATTTGGTTTTCTGCAATTGTAGAAATAATATTGTTTATAAAAACTCTGCTATTTTCTGTCAAATACTTTCTCATACTTGATATTTTTTTTGCTTCGAACATTCTTTGGTAGTAGCCTATGTTATCTTTTTCTCTCCAACCTTCTTGGCGTAAAACATAAGCTCTTTTTATTAATGATTCAGCATCAATATAAAAAGATACAATTTTATAACCTTCTTTAAAAGAACTTTTTTCTTCTGGCAAAATATGTCCTGAGAATTTATTGATGGAAATATGTCCTGATCCTAAAATATTTTCACCAAATTCGTTAAATGGGATACCTATAAATTCTAAGAATTCGTATTTACTTGATCTTTTTATTACTTTTGTCAAACTTTTGAAATATTGTACTACATGATAATCAAAGTAAATCACATCATTAACAACATTTTTATGTTCTTCTGATATGCTTTTTTTAGAGCAATATAAGATCTTTACTCTTAACTGATTAATGGAATATTTATCTTTTATATTATCTTGGTAATACTTTTTAAAACTGCTAAGTTTTTCTTCTTGCAGCATAAAATTTATGAAGGCCTTTTTATCACTGTTAACTCTATTATAGAAAATACTTTTCTTTAATAAATGAGGATCTCCAATGGTGTATTCTGTTAACAAAATAACATTCTCAAATATAAATATATCATCTAATTCCGATGTTCTCCCTTCATAATTAAATTCTTTACCATCAATGTAAGACAGCTTATCGAAACCTATATTTTTAAGAATATCGCATATCTCTTTTTTCTGATTTCGTTGCTCGTTGCGTTGATAAATTTCGACAGAAGAGAGTTTTTTTTTGTTTTTCTTTGTATTTTTCTTTGCCATAGTGGAAGTCTTTAGTCGTAATCTTTTTCGTTTAAATCAACACAGATATCACTTATCACTTTAACTTTTGGGGATGACATATCTATATTTTTAATATATGAATAGGAATTTGTTTTTGAATAACCAAAAACATTTTTGGATTTTACTTTATTTTCTTTTACACACTTAAATATTGCTTCTATTCCAAATTTTGACAAAGGGGGCTTGACTATAATTTCGTTGATAAGTTTTAAAATATTATCCGATTCAGCATCACCTATAATTTGATATTCAGCAACTATAGACTTATTTCTTTTACTACTTCTATTTTTTATTGTAACAAAAATTTTAAAATCATCCCTTGCTGTTTCTTCTTCAATTTTATTTATAAGTAAACGGGCATATTTTAACACCCTTAAATTCAAAATTTGTATCTCAAAGTCACTCTGATTATTTTGTTGCTCCAATAATTCATATTCTTTCCTGTATTTTTTTATCGTTCGCTTAAGATAATTTTCAAACATTTTTATATATTCATTATTGAGTTCAAATCCAATGTAATTCCTTTTCATATAAGCAGATTGAGATAGCACTGTTCCACTTCCTGCAAAAGGGTCTAATATTATATCATTTTCATCCGTGCTTATTTGTACCATGGTTGCTACTAATTCTTTTGGCAGTGGACAAAAATGGCGAATATACTCATCTCCCCAAGATCCTTGAACAGGAATAGGGAATTCCCATATTTCATCTAATGCTTTTCCTTTTGGATTATATCTTTCTGGATATTTAACCCACCATTTTTTTAATTGTGAAGTGTCGTAGATTCTTACTTTATCTTTGTTTGACTTATATTTTGGAGACTTTGAAAAGAATAATATGTATTCAAATTTTCTTTGCATAAATCCGTTTGTAGACCAAGGAACTGTTTTATCTTTTTTCCAAATAATTATATCTTGGAGAAACCAACCTATATCTTTAAGTTTATTAGCTAGATCAAAAGGTAGAGAAACTACTTGATTATTTCTTTTAAAAGTATCAATTATAATCCAAAGTGTACCATCATCTTTTGTGATTTTCAAGATTTGTCCAAATATGTTTTGCAAATCATTCAAGTAGTCTTCATATATCTGTCCATAGCCAACTTGATTTTCAGAACCGTAATCTTTCATGTCAAAATACGGTGGTGATGTGATCGTAGTTTGGATTTCTATATTTTGCGGTATCGATTCAAGAATATGTCTAGAGTCAATATTGTATACTTGATTTAATTTGTTTTTTGCCATCTTTCTTTTACAATGTATGTATACTTGTTTAAGATATATTAGTTAAATAAGTTTACTATAAGTAGACTTGCTGGTAAGTGGGGTTCACTTATGGAGTACAAAAATACAAATAAAAACAAAAAAGCAGTATAACTTTACCTTCAAATATTTTACTAACTTGATTTTAGCATGCTAAAGCAATTTTATAGTATCATTTAATAGTTAGTGTGAATTATAGTCTTGGAGATTTTTTCTTTTTCTTCTTAGGTTCGAGTATGTGTTCATTAGATTGGAATGAAAAGCTTGTTTCTTATGAAATGAAAGAAATGAATAAACCGCATGTTTGATCTTTTCTAAAACCGATAGAAATAAGGCTTTGCTGATTACTATGCTGATCGACTTCTATTATTCTTTCATCGGATTGAGCTTCTTGCCCTTGCAGCTTAAGCTGTTCAGATATAGAACCGTTCTTCATGGTGTTGATATACTCAAATGATTCAGATAGTTGGCAATCGTAGCCAAAGAGTTTGTCAAAACTCTGTTCTGTTTGTTGAAAGAGGTTTACTCGGTCAAACCACCTTTGATTACCCCTCTCTTGGTGCTTTTGTGATTGGTAAGCGGTGATAACTTCTTTTTATTGGATTGGTCTTTTTGCTGACTATCAAATGACAGTGCATATTCAGTTCATTATCTGAACGGCTACGATCAAAATGAATCTTACCGTAAAATTTTGTATCCAAAGCAGATAGTTCTTTGTTGAAGTTACTGGCATATTCGGGGATAAACACCTCACGAATATAGGTGTTTATCAAATTATTAATATTTCAAGCCGGACTTATTGGTTCCCAAGATAGAGGCTTTGAAGAAAAAAGTCCTTTTCAAATATGAAATAGAGAGTCGGTTATTTTCAATGGATGATATGTAACTATTCTTCAGAAGACGGAACAAGGATTGAATGGAACCCGAAATGGAAATAAGATCGCTATATAATATTGGCTTTGATACATTATTCAAGGCATTTAAGGCATTTGCTGATTATGAAATGCGTAAACAAATTCCGGCTCACCCGATATTTTCTTGGGGATACATTAGTGGCTCACCCCGAAAAGTTGTGGAGAAAGCAAAAAATAATTATTTTTGCTCAATGGAAACAGGTTACGAACTATTCTTACCCGAAGGCATATTGACTTACTTTGAAGTAACCCATGCCGATCGCACAGCAACAGCTATATTAATATACTTAGATGAGAAGGATTTATCCGAGGAAGAACGAAGTGGAAAACATCTTCAATCCAAAGGATTTTATCCTCCTGCCTCTATTCATGACTTTCCATTGCGTGGAAAAAGTCTAATCCTTCACGTTCGCCGTCGCCGTTGGGTTGACCTGGATACCGGCAA
>NZ_QREV01000079.1 GCF_003363715.1 Parabacteroides acidifaciens | reverse complement strand
ATTTGGAACGCCGTCCGTTTTATTTTCAAATATTCGATTCTCCGGGAGTTAAGGTTTATCACATTGTCGGCGTTTCCGGTTTTCGGCAATCAAATTGTACGCTTTCCGGAATGGCCTTGGCACCTCATTCCGTTTGTTGTCAGCCGGGCAGCTTAAAACCGTGAAAAAAGTCAATCCAAAACCGATCAATATTTCGGATGAAATAGAAAAATGCCTGAAAGAGGGGGTTATTGTAATTTTCGGTTTGCGGGAGTCTCATGTGTCCTGGTTTTAGGTAAACCTATAAGTTGTTTTTGCCTCTTTTTACCCCCTTTTTTGCCCTATCCCTTCAAAAACAACAAATTTGTACTTCGAGCACTACTTGAATGAAAGGGGTGTAAGTGATTATAAATAAGAAATATATGAACGAAGACGGGAGAACGCGAAAAAGCCCGTTTTTTAGGGGTAAAAACGACCTGTTTTTGACTTGTAACTGATTGGAAATAAAAAAGATAGGAGGTAAAAGCAAAATGACGAAAAAAAACGTACGTTTAAATTCGTCACAAATTTACGCATACTTTTTAAACCTGCAATCCTTTTCTCAAAGTTTTTTCCTTTTTCTATGTCCTTTCTTATCAATTAGATAGCTAAATGAGGACGAAAATACCGCTTTTCACGACAAACTCCGAGAACCCCTCAAAAAATGACGAATTTAAACGTACGTATTTGTAGTCAAAATACAATCGTTAACATTCACGAGATGCTATACATTATATGACACATAAGTTTTATTACTAATTAAATTATTAAATTATGAACAAAAAGTTTTCTACTCTTGTAGCAGGGGTTGCATTGTTATTTGGTGCGATGTCTGCTAATGCGGCCACTACTCCGGTCACTTCATTGGGGAAAACCAACACTGAATTGTTCCAGTTACAGACGGCTGGAGGGGATAGTGTTTTGGTGATGAATAAGTACGGTACTCTGTTGAAGCAGGCAAAAACTTCCTTGAATGGACTTAACATTGCAAACTCTTTATGGTGTGTGGAAGTAACAGAAGAAGGTTACGGTAAAGCTCCTATCTTTGATTTTACGAACAAGGCTACAGGCCAGCGTTTGGATATTGCTTATGCCGGAACGGAATTAGTTACTCGTCCGGGTTCAAGTGCAACTACTGACTCTACTACTGTTGGTGGTGAAATAAATGGTTGGGCTTTCTCTTCTCAATACAAAAGTGGTGTGGAAGATGCTACTTTGTATTCTTATTTTAAAGCAGACTCTGTAATCGGATTGTTACAGGTTGGTGGTAATGATACTATTCGTGTTAAGAAGGAAGCTGCTGCAACTGCTTATGCTGATCGTCGTGTCGGTTCTGTATTTACGAAGTTTTCTTTGGTTTATGCTGACGAACTGAATTTGGATGCAGAAGCTATCAACACTATTCTTGGTCTTCAAACAGCTGACAAAGGTGTTAAGCTGAATTTCAACAAGGACAAGAATAACACTCAACTGAAGAACTATTTCTCTGACGATGCTAAATTCTTTGCTGATACTGCTGTATATGCGGGAGCTCCTTCAGGTACAGAATTTGTTCGTATCTTGACTGGTAAGAAAGAGGATAGTACATATGTTTATGTAGATACAGCTTATGTAAACGAAAGTGGTGAAAGATTCTTAGGTTTCACTACCAAACAATTTACAAAAGCTAAACTGAATGGTAAAACGCTTTCAGATACATTAGGATTGATTAATGATCAGGGCAAGTTCCTATTCACATACTGGCCTTCTATCGATAGTTTGGTTATCCAGGTTGCACAGGCCACTTATCTGAATGGAAATACCTATTTTAGTGAAAGTTTGGCTTCTCTTGGAACTGGTGATACAACTTCTATTAAATCCAACGCCGACAAGAAGAACTACGTAACCGTTCAGGACTTGGTTAAAGCAGATGATATCCGTATCGTAACTATCTATGGTAAGAAAGAAACTGAAATCGGTTTCGGTTACAAGGGTTGCGAACCTGTTTCTGACGGCCGTGCATCTTTGGATGAAGGTCTGTACTTTATCATGAATAAGGCAGGTCAGTATCTGGCTTCTCCGATCCATGTAAATGGTGCTGAAGCTCAGTGGGTAACAGTGAAAGCTGGTGAACAGCTTCCGGCTCATATGCCTGCTTATCAGTGGACTGTCTTGAAGACTCAGTCGAATGATCGTTTGGCTCCGACTTCTCCGAACGAAGTTGCTAACCGTGAATTTGCAAGCTTGACTGAAACAATTCAGGTATATAAAGCCGCCGGTGCAAAATATTGGTCTGCTTCTTCAACATTGATTCCTGCAACAGACTCTTTGTTCTTCGTTCAGGTGAAAGATGCTGAAGGTGTTAAGGGCAATGCTGCTTTGATCGCTGAAGCTTATCAGGATTCTTTGCTGGGTTACAAGAATATTCCGGATGCAGAATTCCTGCTGAGAGAATATAACTTCAAGTATCTGCATCCGTATGCAACTGGTGAAAACAGCAAGTATTTGGCTAAGGGTGCTGATAAAGATTCTTTGTTGAATGTTTTGGCAAACGCTGAAGATAAAGATGCATTCCGTTTGATCTATAAGGGTATAACAAACTATGGTTATACAGTAAATGCTGCAAAAGCTAAAAGATTAGGTATCAAACAGCTGCGCAGAGCAAGATATGCTGTTCAACTGGGCTTGGCTTATATGGATAGTTGCGCAGAAGCTAAATATGGTATGAATAGCTATATTAATATTCCTGATTCATTCTACCTGAAAGAAAACAACCATTACGAAGATGAATGCTACTATGCAATCGTAAAGGCTGCCGATAATAATCTGGGTGCTTATAAAGCTGGTGTGACTGATGATATCCTGGATGCCACGTTGAAAGTTCAGCCATTGGTTGAAACAAGAACTTCAGCATTCGCTATCAATGAAGATAAGACTCCGTTGTATCGTCGTTTCAACAGGGAAGTTCTGGGTGAAGATAAGGATGACAAGGCTGACAGTCTGAGATTCTACGAAAATGTTCGTAAGGAATATCTGATGGATGAAAATAACCGTGAAGGCGGTCTGATGGATAAGGTTGTAAGCTATGCCGGTATGTGGACTGCTGATAAGGCTACAGGTTTGGCATTCCAGATCGATACAGCTTGGCTTGCATTAGGACGTGGTTATATCAAACCGCAGTATTTGATCTCTGTTGCTCACAAAAACTTTGAAGGTTCTAAGGGCGTTCCTTGTGAATATACTCATGGACATATCGATGCAAACAATCAACCTTGTGATTCTGCACATTGTATCCATGCAATTCCTGCTCTTCCTGGATTCCAGAGAGGTAAATATTTGGTAAGCTTTGCTGATTCTGCAGCGGTTAACAATATGGATAAACCTTATACAGATATTAAGAACGGTTATGTTCGTGTTGGTTTCGTTGAAGCAATCGTTCTTCCGGAAGATCATTTGATGTATGTTTTGCGTGACGAATTCAAGGGCTTGGATAATGACAAGATCGATTTCGCAGCAATGGAAAAAGCTGATTCTATCGCAGTTGCTAATGGTGGAAAATCATTTATCATCGATTTGTCTGGTGACGAACACAAGAATGTAACGTGGTCATTCCGTTATGTACATCCTGAAAAGGCTCTGAAGGTATCGGAAGAAAGTGCAGATAACTCATTCTTGTTCGAATCTATGGCTTATCCTGAAAATGCAGCTGGTACATATTCTGCAGCAGGAACGAAGAAAGCTATTGCTCCTTCTACTGCCGCTTGGTTGAAACTGCATAATGGTTGCGTGGTATTGACAGATCATTCTTCTTCGTTTGCTAACGCTAAGACTGGCGGTGACGGTGCATTGATCTTCAATGTTGAAAACAAAGAAAACGATGAGCTGGCTACAGACAATGAAACAATCGCTACATCTGAAGTAACAGTAATTGCTCAGAATGGCGCTGTAAGAATTGCTAACGCCGAAGGTAAGAAAGTGGTTATCACTAATATCTTAGGCCAGACAGTAGCTAACACAGTAATCACTTCAAGCGACGCTGTAATCGCTGCTCCTGCCGGTGTAGTTGTTGTAGCTGTTGAAGGTGAAGAAGCTGTTAAAGCTATCGTTAAATAATAGATGCATTTATAACTAAATAATTCTAAAACAGGCCGCGTGGGTTTGTACGGGATGCATCCCATGTCAACACCAATTACCCTGTGACAGGCGAACAAGCGGTCAAGTTTAATATTAATAATACTAAAGTATATTGAATTTAAAAAGTTCAATGTAGCCGGTAACCCTGTGAAGGATGAAAGCATACAAAAGATAAGCCCCGGAGGTGGTCAAACATCTCCGGGGCTTTATTTTTTTCATCACTATATGGACCGGACAGATATTTTGAACCGGGTGCGATAAACATTCTTCTTAAAAAAGATTACATTTGCAAAAAAGAATTCATTGGAGATCTGTCTGGAAAATGAATACCATTAGTTTTAGTGAGATATATACCAATTACTACAAGCGGTCGTTTCTGTTTGTGAAATCGTATGTCCGGGATGATATGGTTGCAGAAGATATTGTTTCGGAAGCGTTGATCCGTTTTTGGGAAACCACTAAAAAAGAAACCGTAGAACATCCCATGTCACTGCTTCTGGCTATTTTAAAAAATGGGGCGTTGAACTATCTGAAACACCAGACGGTGAAAGATTCTGCAACAGAATCGATCTCATCTAAAATGATCCGCGACTTAAATTACAGGATAACCACTTTGCAAGCTTGTGATCCGGAAGAAATCTATTCTTCAGAAATAACCGGGATCGTAGAAAAAACCTTGCAATCCTTGCCCGAACAAACCCGGCGTATCTTTGAGATGAGCCGCTATGAATCCATCCCCGTGAAAGAAATAGCCCAAGAACTCTCTCTCAGTACAAAAAGTGTTGAGTATCACATCACAAAAGCGTTGAAACTCTTGCGAGTCGCGTTGAAAGAATATCTTCCTCTTTTCTACTTTTTATTTATGCGATAAAATATTTCGAGAAATGACGATTTTGTTTTAGGGATTTCCATCTATGTGTTGTCTCTTCTATTAAGAGGTAAAAAAAGATGGATAAGAAACTATTACAGAAATATGTAGATGGAACGATCTCGTCTGATGACGTAGAGACTGTTGTGGATTGGTTGGATGCGGATGAAAATCACGTGAAAGAATTTATGGCTTTGCATAAGCTGTATGATATTTCCATCCTTAACCAATCGATACAGGAACAAAAAAAGAAGAAAGGATATCGGGTCGTTTTTCGCAGCATAGTAAAAGAATTATTGAAAGTGGCGGCCATCGCTTTAATCTTGTTAGGCGTAAACTCCTTGCTGCAAAAGGAAATAGCAGAAGAATCCCCTCTTTTGTATCAGACCTTATATGTTCCGGCCGGACAGCGTGCCGAGTTGACGTTGCCGGACAGTACGAAGGTTTGGCTGAATGCTCATTCAAAGTTAGTCTATCCGGTTAACTTCCGGCAGGGAAGCCGGCAGGTAGAGCTCGACGGTGAAGCCTATTTCGATGTCAGGCATGATAATGAAAGCCCTTTTATAGTCAAAACGAAATCAATGGATGTAAAGGTCTTGGGAACGGAGTTTAATGTGTTGGCCTATTCGGAAGCGGGGGAATTTAATATTTCATTGCTGCGGGGAAGTGTCGAACTCAGTGCTCCGGATCTTTCCCGGAAATATAGGATGACAGCCGGGGAACAAGTTTATTATAAGGATGGTAAATATGTTTCAGCTCCGATAGGATACATGGATTACTTTAAGTGGAAAGAAGGATTGCTGTGCTTTAATAATCAGTCGATAGGCATTATCATCGATAAGCTGCGCCTATATTACGATATCCGGATAGAAGTGGCGGACCTGCCTTTCCTGAAAGAGCGGTATTCCGGTAAATTCCGTGTAAAAGACGGGGTTGAACAAGTCTTGAAAGTGCTTCAGTTGGAGCATAAATTTACTTATGTGAAAGATAACGAATTGAATCTGATAACTATAAAATGAACTGCCTATGGAGTAAGTGAAGTCGATTAAATGTAAAAACCGGATTATGGTTCCAGCATAATCCGACCTAATGTCAGCCTGCTGACGTAACCTGTAATTAAATCAGTACTAACATTTTGAAAGTGCAAAGTTATGAAAAAAAAGTATGCGGGGATAGACTATCCCTTGTTATTAAGTGAATTTAAACATCTATGTAGAGTGATGAAGTTAATCTTAAGCTTGTTATTATTATGCGCTTCTACTGTTTTTTCCGTAAATGTGAATTCTCAGACTGCTCGCGTCAATATTGTTGCGAATGAATTGACAGTCAAAGAGATTATTAATCAGATAGAAGAACAGACAGATTTCCTTTTCGTCTATAACAACGAAAAGGTCGATTTGAACCACCGGATCTCTTTCAATGCTTCGGACGTCTCTGTATTCAATGTGTTGAACCAGATTTTCCGGAATTTGGATATTGTCTATCTCATGGAGGGTAATAACATTTTGTTAATGAAGAAAGGAACCCTTCCCCAGCAAGACACAAAGCTCTTGAAAGGTATCGTGAAAGACCAGAGCGGAGAACCTGTGATCGGAGCCAATGTGGTCGTGAAAGGAACGACAAACGGTACGGTGACAGACCTGAACGGAAATTTCACATTGGAGGTTGCCGATACGGATATCCTGTTAGTCTCGTTTATCGGATATATGTCACGTGAGATTCCGGTAGGGAATAAAAAGAGTCTCGATATAAGTCTTCTCGAAGATTCCAAAACACTGGATGAAGTCGTGGTCGTTGGTTACGGAACTCAAAAAAAGGTGAACTTGACAGGCGCCGTCAATGTGATTTCCGATAAGGACTTCAAAGACCGCCAGGCATCGACCGTGTCGCAGCTTTTGCAGGGTGCGGCTCCCGGTTTTAATTTTGATATCGGTACCCAGAATGGGTTTGAACCCGGAGCCACGATGAATATCTCGATCCGTGGTATGGGGTCCTTGAACGGTGGCTCGCCTTACGTTGTGATAGATGGTTTTCCCGGTGATCTGAACAATCTGAACCCGGAAGATATCGAGTCGGTTTCAGTTTTGAAAGATGCGGCCGCTTCAGCTATTTACGGAGCGAGAGCCCCATACGGCGTGATCCTGATTACGACGAAAAAAGGAAAACGGAATGAGAAAGTAAGTGTTTCCTATACGGGTAACCTGATTGTAAAGACTGCACAGAAATTGCCGGAAAGCCTGGATTCATACACATGGACCCGTGTCTTAAACGAGGCGGGAGACAATATGGGAGGACACCCGTTTAGCAACGAAACTATTGACCGTGTCATTGCATACCAGAAGGGCGATTTCGACTATATCCGGAATTCGATCCCTAACTGGCCGGACGGGGCAACGATTTTTGGCGCGATGCCGGAAGGTAACGTTTGGAATAATGCGAACCTCAATTATGCCAATACCGATTGGTGGGATATCTATTTCGGAAACAGTGTGAACCAGAAGCATGATATCTCCTTGCATGGCGGTACGGATAAGGTGTCTTATTATTTCTCTGCCGGTTATATGGATGACAGCAGTGTCCTGAACTTCGGTACGGACTATTTTAAGAGACTCAACACGTTGGGTAAGATCAGTGTGGCTATTACCGATTGGTGGGATTTCGGGTATGAGACGCGTTTTGCGAAGAAAATCAGGGAAAAACCTAATATGACTAAGGAGGGAGATTATTCTTTTATGTATCGCCATATTTCCCGAAACTATCCGATTACTCCTCTCTATGACGGTTTTGGCAATTATATGTTTGAATCCCATATACCTTCGATAGAGTCGGGAACGGATAAACAGGATGATATCGATTACTGGAATAATTTCCGGATGGAAATTCGTCCTCTGAAAGGATGGAAGATCAATGCTGATTTTGCTTATAATGTCTATAATCAGGAAATATCGAATGTGGAAAAGTATATTTATACTTATGATGTTAATAATCAGCCTTACGAGAATGGTATAAGTATCCCGAATAATTTGCTTCGCAGGAAGTATATCAAGAAATACTGGACTACTAATATCTTTACTTCTTATGATTTTAATATCAATGAGGATCATAACTTTACCGTATTGGCCGGTATGCAGTTCGAACGGGGCGACGAATCTTGGGTACAAGGATATAAGACGGATCTGATTTCGGAAAAAGTCCCGTCATTCCCGAATGCCACAGGCGATGCCCTTTTGTCTGAAGCTCTGGCTCATAATTCTACGGAAAGTTACTTCGCGAGAGTGAACTATAACTACAAGGAAAGGTATTTGTTTGAAGCAAATGCCCGTTATGATGGCTCGTACGTTTTCCGTGACGGAAAGAGATGGGGCGTATTCCCTTCGTTCTCTGCCGGTTGGAATTTGTATAATGAACCGTTTTGGAAAAATATCGAACCGTATGTCAATACGATGAAGATTCGTGCCTCTTGGGGACAGTTGGGAAATCAGAATATTTCTCCGTACAGCGACTTGGAGCTGATCCCTATCTCTTCCGATAAATTGAATTGGATTTTTAATTACGGCTCTACTAAACCGGTCGGATATACATCTGCGCCGGGTTTGGTAAACAGAAACCTGACATGGGAAACGGCAACGACGACGAATGTCGGTGTGGATATGTCTTTCTTGAATAACCGTCTGTCTGCAACGGCGGATTGGTTTGAACGGCGGACAACGGATATGGTCGGCCCGTCGCAGGCGATGCCGGGTGTGTTAGGAGCAAATGTTCCGAGAGAAAATAACTCGACGCTGAGAACCCGGGGGTGGGAAATCAGTGTGAACTGGAAACAAACATTGGAAAACGGACTGTCGTATAACATCGGTGCAAGCCTGTATGATTATAAGTCCGTTGTTACGAAATACTTTAATCCGACCGGGACGTTATCTACCTGGTACGAAGGTGCTGAAGTCGGTGATATTTGGGGATATACGGTAAATGATCTGTTCCGTACGAAAGAAGACTTGGATTCTTACCTCTCTAAAGTTGATTTGACTCATATCGCTGCCAACTGGAATACCGGAGATTTGAAGTTTGAAGATACCAACAATGACGGTAAAGTGAACAACGGTACCAACACGATCGGCGATCATGGCGATTTGTCGATTATCGGTAACGACCAGCCCCATTATCAATATACGATCAACGGAGGTGTCTCTTATAAAGGATTTGACTTTTCGATGCTTTGGAAAGGTGTGGCTAAAAAAGACATGTATTTCTACCGTATGTCTAATATCTACTGGGGCTTTACCAATGGCTGGTGGGAATCATGCCTGACTCCCGGACATCTGGATTACTTCAGGGATCAACCGGGTACGAAATACAGTGGATTGTATGAAGGCGATGCCAACATCAATACGGATGCTTATTGGCCCAGACCTTACCTCAATAGCACGGAAGAGGCTAAAAACAAGAATAACGCGAATACGCGCTATTTGCAGAATGCGGCTTACTTACGTTTGCAGAACGTACAGTTGGGATATAGTTTCCCGCGTAGTGTCACCTCTAAAATGCATTTGGAAAAGCTGAGGATTTATTTCTCCGGTGAAAACTTGTTGACATTCTCGAAATTACCGAACGGGATAGACCCGGTTGCTCCGGTAGGTTTCCCCGAAGGTGGCGGCGGTGATTATTTCGGAACAGCAGGGACAGGACGTTTAACCTATGGTGCGGATCGAATTTATTCGATTGGTTTGACTGTGACTTATTAAGTTTAATCTATTAAGGAATAAAAAATTATGAAACGATTCATATTGACAGCAATCTCATGTATGGCATTATTGTGTTCATGTGAGAAGTTTATTGATTTGCAGCCTCTGGATAAAATCACGATGGATGATTATTGGAGCACATCGACTGAATTGGAATATTATACGCGGCAGTTTTATCCTGCATTTTGTCCTTGGACACAAATGGTCGCCGATATGGCTACGGATAACGACAATATGATTTCCGGTAGCCCGAGTACGATTATGAACGGTGTACGTTCAAAGTCCACTGGCAACTGGACCTGGGAATGGAACAATATCCGTAATGTGAACATCTTCTTTGAGAATTACACCAAATGTACGAGTGGGTATGAGGCTTACAAGCAATATTTAGGGGAAGCCTATTTCTTCCGTGCCTGGTTCTATTTTAACTTGCTGAAGAAATACGGAGATGTACCCTGGTATTCGCATGTTATCCAAATGGATGATACGGAAGCGCTAATGCGCCCTCGGGATTCCCGCGTGTTGATAGCTGATTCTATTTTGGCAGACTTGGATCATGCGGTTACGCATCTCGAACTGAGAAAAAATGTCGGGAATAACCGTATTAATAAAGAGGCTGCGTTGGCTTTCAAAACGCGTGTCGCTTTATTCGAAGGGTCCTGGCAAAAATACCATGCCGGCACGGAGTTCGGGACGGCTGGGGCTGATCCGGTTAAATATTTTAGGGCTTGTGTGGAGGCGGCTGAAGAATTGATGAAGGGCGATTATCAGGTCGGTATTTACAGCACGGGTAATCCGGATGAGGATTATTATAAGTTGTTTGGCTTTGACAATATGTCGGATATCAATGAGGTCTTGCTTTATCGGGCATTCAATGCGGCAGAAGGAGCTGGAAACTCTACGCAGGGATTTGTAACCTATAATAGCGATTCGAAGGGAGCGACATGGGAACTGGTCTCTTCCTACCTGGGAAAGGATGGTAAACCTTATGATTATTTGAATACGGCGGTGACGAGTAAGGGGAATGCTTTTCTGACGAAAATTGCGGAAGATTGTGATGTCCGTTTGAAATCGACTGTTTGGATTCCGGGAGATTTGATGTCTGTCGGCGAGAATGCTTATTTTAACGGGCCGGTTATGGAAGGCGGTGCATTACAATTATGTCCGACTGGTTTCCAGATAAAAAAGACGGCTAATCCAAGCTCTCCGGCTGCCGGTAAATCTTGGGAAACCCAGGGTGAAACAGGGCTTATACTGCTGCGTTACGGCGAAGTCTTGCTTAATTATGCGGAAGCCAAGTGCGAATTGGATAATTCCGTTGCTTATGAGGTTTTAAACTTGTTAAGACAACGTGCTGGAATGCCCGATTTCACGGTTAACAAGCAAAGCCTGGATAAGAACAAGATGGATTATGGCTACTCTGTTACGGATGAGCTATATGAAATCCGAAGGGAAAGGAGAGTCGAATTAGCGTTGGAGGGACAGCGGTATAATGATTATATGAGATGGGCGGCAAGTGCGCTGTTTAAAGATAAACGGCCGAAGGGATATCCGGTTGACTTGACACAATATCCTGATTTCAGCTCTAAGGTGGATGAAAACGGGTTGGTCGACTATTTTAAAAGTGTAATGCCTAATGGTTATCAATTTAGAAATAAGCAGGATTATTTGTATTCTATCCCGCAGGATGAATTAACTTTGAATCCTAATCTGAAACAGAATCCGGGATGGAATTAATCTTTAAATTGCAATATTATGGAAAATAAATCGAATTGGATGTTCTCTTGCATCTTGTGTGCGTGTTTATTGCTTTGTGGAGGTCTGAATGTGCAGGCCCAAAAAACAGGAGATAAAGCTGGTGTTCCGGATTACTATGTTGCGGCCTATATCTGGCCTTCTTGTCATGACGATCCGATGGGGCACGAAGTGTTGTGGCCGGATGGAACCGGTGAGTGGGAAATTATCAAGAAGGGGAATCCCCGCTTTGAAGGGCATTACCAGCCGAAAGTGCCTTTGTGGGGGTATGAACTGGACAATGACCCTAAAGTGATGGAGAAATGGATCGATGCCGCGACGGATCATGGTGTAAACACTTTTATCTTTGACTGGTATTGGTTTAATAACGGACCGTTTCTGGAAGGATGTTTGAATGATGGTTTCCTGAAGGCGAAGAATAATCATAAAATGAACTTTTATATTATGTGGGCGGACCACGATGTGGCGCGCAACTACTGGAATGTACATCGTTACAAAGAAGATAACTCCCGTTTGTGGGATGGTGCGATCGACTGGCCGAATTTCAGGATTGTTGTAAAACGCGTTATCGACCAATACTTCAAGCAGCCGAATTATCTGAAGTTGGACGGTAAACCGGTGTTCTCCGTTTTCAGTTTGGATAATCTGATTAAAACATTCGGGAGTCTGGAAGAGACGCGTAAAGGGTTGGACTATTTCAGGGATGAAGTGAAAAAAGCCGGATTCGCGGGACTGCATGTCCAGTTAATGGCCGGAGGTGTTCCGAATGAAGATTATCTGAAAAAGATAGATGCATTAGGTATTAATAGTTTAACGGAATATAACTGGGGTGGCCCGCATCGCCAGGATTATATACAATGGGGTACCGAAGCGCAGGGACGTCTCCAGAAATGGGATGAGACTGTCTCGATTCCGTATTTCCCGAATGCATCTATTGGTTGGGACGATACGCCCCGTTTTCCTCATAAGACCCAGAAAGATGTTGTCCATCTGAATAAATCTCCGCAGAGTTTTGCTGCTTTCCTGCAGAAAGCAAAAACATATTGCGACCAACATCCGGACCAGCCGAAACTGATTACGGTCTATGCCTGGAACGAGTGGGTGGAAGGTGCTTATTTGTTGCCGGACATGAAATATGGATTTGATTATCTGGATGCTGTAAAAGATGTGATGATCGACGGTAAATACGAGCGGTACACCAAGTAGCTGATACTTGAATAATAATTTTTAAGCCCTTGCAAATCAACCGCTTTTGGGCGGCATTTGTAAGGGCTGTATTTTTGATGAAAGAATCTGATTTATAAGAAGATTAAAAAGATGCCTTATGGAAAAAGCTTTAATAAAAACTTGTTTTGAAGAGGTTCTTATCGGATAAATAGCGTATTTTTGTCTTTCATTGTGATGCTGTTGTTGCAGTGAGCTAACTTTAAATTCAGATATTTATGAAATCAAGTTTTCTTATCTCCCTTTGTCTGGCATTTCTTTGTTCTTGCCAGGAACCTCCTGTAGAAGAATATGCTGTGATTCCCCAACCTGCGGATATTGTCTATACTCCGGGGCTTGTGAAATTGAAAAGCCGGCCGGTTGTCGCTTATCCCGTGGAGTTGGCGAATGAAGCACTGTTCCTCCAATCATATCTATTTTCCGATTTTTCTGCCGAAGCCGTATTAAAAGAAGGCAGTGGAAGTGCGGATATAAGCTTGCAATTAGACCCGGCGGTTTTACCGGATAAAAAAGAGGGCTATATTCTGGATGCAGCATCCGGAAAGATTGTAATAAAAGCAAATTCGCCGTCCGGCATCTTGAATGGTATCCACACTTTGCGGCAGGTGATCAAAGAAAAAGACGGTAAGTTGTTGATACAGAACGCAACTGTTACAGATTATCCGGCTTTTTCATGGCGTGCTTTTATGTTGGACGAAGGACGTTATTTCAAAGGCAAGGAAGTGGTGAAGCAACTGCTCGATGAAATGGCAGCACTGAAAATGAATGTCTTCCATTGGCATCTGACCAATGACCAGGGATGGCGCATCGAAATAAAGAAGTATCCGAAACTGACGGAGATAGGCGCTTTTAGAGATTCTTCCGAAATTAATCATTTTGGGAGTGATGTGTACGATGGAAAACGTCATGGTGGCTTCTATACGCAAGACGATTTGAAAGAAATTGTAGATTATGCGGCTAAACGGCATATAACGATTGTTCCCGAAGTGAGTATGCCGGGACATGCCAGTGCTGCAATCGCTTCCTATCCCTGGCTGGGAACAAGCGGGAAACAGATCCGGGTGCCTGGTAAATTCGGGGTACATTATGAGGTGTTTAATGTGGCCGATCCGAAAGTCATGGAGTTTCTGGACGATGTGACGGATGAGGTGATTGCGATATTCCCCGGTGCTGTATTTCATATCGGAGGTGATGAGGTGAAGTATGACCAATGGAAAAACTCCCCGGTAATCCGTGCTTACATGGCAAAGCATAATTTGAAGACTCCGGCCGAACTTCAGGTCTATTTTACAAATGAGATTTCCAATATGCTGGCTGCCAAAGGCAAGAGAATGATGGGGTGGAATGAAATTACCGGAGATAGACTGCATGATTATCAGTCGAATGCCGATACGGAAGGTATAAAACAAGAGTTGGCTTCCGGTACGATCGTTCATTTCTGGAAAGGAGATACGGCTCTTGTTAGGAAAACAATTGAGAAAGGATATGATGTCGTGAATTCTTATCATGAATATACCTATTTGGATTATTCATATGAATCGATTCCTATGGAGAAAGCATACTCTTTCAATCCTGTACCTGAAGGCTTGACGGAAGAAGAGAAGAGTAAAGTGCTGGGATTGGGATGCCAGATGTGGGGAGAGTTTATTCCGACGGTCGAGAGTATGAATCTGAAAGTATATCCTCGCCTGGCTGCTTATGCGGAAACAGGATGGACGGACGCCTCCAACAAGGACTATCAACGTTTTATAACCAAGTTGGATTTTTTCCTTCGGAAGTGGGATACCGAAGGAATCAACTATGGGCCGGTTAAATAGCAAATCTGTGTTAAATAATAAAATAACTCCGGATTGGCTTAAACCTTTCGTCCGTCTTCAAGTCTATTATCCAGAAGCGCTTCTAAAACAAACAAGTTTAATATTAATAACAGGTAATTAGTTTATGAAGAAGGTAATAGGATTGTGTTTGGTTCTCTTGATCAGTTCGGTTTCTGTTTTTGCCCAAGGTGGCAAACGGGGTGCAAAAAAAGGTGGTGATCCGGCACAACGTTGTGAAAAGATGATTGCTGATCTGAAATTGGATGAGAAACAGGCAGCAGATTTCCGTAAAGTGGAAGCTGAGTTCAGAGACAAGATGAAAGCGGAAAGGAAACAGGCCGATTCGGATCGCCAAAAGATGCGCGAGAAGATGATAACCATGCGGAATGATCGGGATGCTGAAATGAAGAAGATACTGACTGAAGATCAGTATAAACAATATCTTGAGAAGCAACGCTCCCAGTCTCCTCGTAAAGGACATGGTCGTAGAGGATGAAAAAAGAACTCCCGTCTCATATTATTGGGGACGGGAGTTCTTTTTTATGGGTAAGAATTTATAACGTTTTTACTTTCAGATTTTTCCACAGGACCTTGATACCGCCGCCATCATGGATTTGCAGGGCGATGCGTCCCTGTCCGGCTCCGATCTTTTCGTCGTTGATATTAACCATCTCCTGACCGTTCAACCAGGTTTGGACATTATCTCCCTGTATTTTGATACGCATGGTATTCCAGTCGCCTTCTTTCAGGATGTTTTCTTTTTCATCGGGGATCTGGACCAGCCAACCGCGTCCGTATGATTCGTAGATGCCGCCCGTGTCATGTCCTTTGGGGGCAACTTCTACCTGCCAGCCGTTTACTTTCACATCTTCCTCGATGAAAGAGCGGATAAATACGCCTGAGTTTCCGTCTGCTTCCTGCTTAAATTCTACAGTCAGATCGAAATCATCGTAATAATCGCGTGTTGCCAGGTAACCATATTTTTTATCCGGGCCGCTTTCACAAATCAACAGACCGTCTTTTACGTACCATTTTTCAGTTCCGTAAGCTTCCCAACCTTTCAGGTCTACTCCGTTGAAGAGTTCGACTTCTTTTGTTTTTCGGGGAAGTTCCTTGATTTTGATGTTGCGGAAAGATGCCGGGTAGCCATGGTCTTGCAGGCATAGTACACCTTTCTTAGCTAAACCGTATTCCGGAGCATTCGCCCATTTGCCGCTATTCTTTTTGGCATACCAGTCGTCTGTCCAGTCTTCAAATTCCAGGATTTTAGCACCGTTCAGCCAGTGTTCGACGTGTCCGTTATCAAAGACAATCTTTGAATTATTCCATTCCCCCTGCGGGTTCACTTTCATTTTTGATTTATCGGGGAGATGCATGGCGTAGTCCACACCTAATTTTTGCCATTCTTCCAATGGTTCAGGGAAGTTCGGTTCATCGATTAACTGGTATTCGGGTCCTGTTACATAAGGAACCGCAAACTGAGGGCGTTCAACCACGTGGTACAACATGCCACTGTTACCGCCTTTTGAGAGCTTCCAGTCCCAGGACAGTTCAAAGTTTTCATATTGTTTGTCGGTTACGATGTAACCGCTGGCATCGCTGCCGTCACCTTTGGCCTGGATGCATCCGTCGACTACATGCCAAGGCTGTGTCAGGGTAGTCCCGTTGTAATCTTTCCAGCCGTTCAGCGTTTTTCCGTCAAAAAGTAATTGCCAACCGTCGGCTACTTCTTCCTGGGTGAGTGTGTTTGGCTCTACACCTGTACACGATGAAAACATGGCGAGCGATACGACGCAAGTTGTCAACAAACCTGTGATTGTTGTTTTTCTCATTACTGATTCCATTTAGAATTAAGTTTTTTAGATGAATAATCAATGTAGAGGCAAAGATACATCATAGTTATGAATATTTTCTACAATTCTTATGTACATTATTATATGCATATAAAAGGAAGCGCATGCACTGAAAATAGGGGCTTCTGCGGAATGAAAAAAAGTTTTATTCATAACAATCAGTATTTCAGACTTTAGCAAGTAGGCGTTGCGAATCGGTTAAAAAATAGTCTTGAAAAGATTTGGAAGTTATGTTATAGAGCAGTACTTTTGCATCCGCATTCGAGAGAGAACGCAGGTCTATAAGTGATGAAACAAAAACTTTTGAAAAAAGTTCCGAAAACGTTTGGAAGTTAAAATAGAAAGTTATTATCTTTGCACCCACGTTCGCTAAACGAAAACGCGACAAGTTCTTTGAAAGATTTACATATCAACAAGTAGTACAA
>NZ_QREV01000078.1 GCF_003363715.1 Parabacteroides acidifaciens | reverse complement strand
TCAATCCGAAATCGATCAGAATTTCGGACGAAATAGAAAAACGTCCGAAATGGGGGTTATTGTAATTCATTAGGTTTGCAGGAGATTCAAAACTTACCAATTTTGAAACAATGCTGTTCAATAACATACAGGTGTTGAATTGCTTTTTTTGATTAAGTGTGTAATTTTACACTTTAAAGATCGCGTAACTTAATTCTTATATATAATGAAGCAAATCTTATTAGTTGCACTTGCCGGCATAAGTTTGGCAGGCAGTGCACAAACGCATGACGGCGGCTATCCGATAACGCCTGTTCCCTTCACATCCGTAAAAGTAACCGATAGTTTCTGGGGACAAAGACTGAAAGCCAGCCGCGAGGTGACTATCCCGCTTGCATTCAGTAAATGCGAAGAAACGGGGCGTTATGAAAACTTCGTGAAAGCGGCCCATCCTAACAGTGATTATAAGGTCGAAGGGTTCTCGTTCGATGATACGGATGTCTATAAGACGATCGAAGGGGCGAGCTATTCCATGCAGACCTATCCGGATAAGAAACTGGATAAATATATCGACAGCGTACTGACCATTGTGGCTGCCGCGCAGGAACCGGACGGCTATTTATATACGGCCCGCACCATGAACCCGCAGCATCCGCATGAATGGGCGGGTAGCCGGCGATGGGAAAAAGTGGAAGAACTGAGCCATGAGTTTTACAATCTGGGGCATATGGTGGAAGGGGCTGTAGCACATTACCAGGCAACCGGAAAAAGGAATTTTCTGGATATAGCGATTAAATATGCCGATTGTGTGGAGAAGGCGATAGGCGACAAACCCGGACAGCTCGTTTTGGTGCCCGGTCATCAGATTGCCGAGATGGCGCTTTGTAAACTTTATTTAGCAACAGGACAGCAGAAATATCTCGACCTTGCCAAATTCTTTCTTGACAAGCGTGGCCATACGGCCCGTAAAGATGCTTACAGCCAGGCGCATAAGCCGGTGTTGGAACAGGATGAAGCCGTCGGTCATGCCGTGCGTGCAGCCTATATGTATTCCGGTATGGCGGATGTGGCTGCCCTGACAGGCGATACGGGATATGTCCATGCTATCGACCGCATCTGGGAAAATGTAGCGGCGAAGAAACTTTATCTCACAGGCGGTATCGGGGCAACCAATGAAGGGGAGGCTTTTGGGAAAAACTACGAATTGCCGAACCTGACCGCCTATTGCGAGACTTGTGCCGCAATCGGGAATGTATATTGGAACTACCGCCTGTTCTTGCTTCATGGCGAATCCAAATATTATGATGTTCTCGAGCGTACCTTATATAATGGTTTGATTTCGGGTGTCTCCTTAGATGGTGGTGGTTTCTTCTATCCGAACCCGTTGGAGTCGACCGGCCAGCATCAGCGCCAGCCCTGGTTCGGCTGTGCCTGCTGCCCGTCTAATATCTGCCGTTTTATTCCCTCTTTGCCGGGATATGTATATGCGGTGCATGACAAAGATGTATATGTCAACCTTTTTATGAGCAACACGTCCGACCTGAAGGTGAACGGAAAGAGCCTGCAATTGGCCCAGAGCACCGAATACCCTTGGAACGGCGATATCCGCCTGAATGTAACCCCTAAAGGGAAGCAAGACTTTACGTTGAAAATCCGCATCCCGGGTTGGGTGAGAGGCGAAGTGGTGCCGAGTGACCTGTACACGTTCTCCGACGGTAAGCAGTTGGGCTATTCCATTAAAGTGAATGGCGAAGCGGTGGATAGCGGATTGGAAAAGGGATATTTCTCTATCTCACGGCAGTGGAAAAAGGGGGATGTGGTAGAGGTGCATTTCGATATGGAACCGCGTACGGTCAAGGCCAATGCAAAGGTGGAAGCCGACCGGGGGCGTGTAGCCGTAGAGCGTGGGCCGGTCGTCTACTGTGCCGAATGGCCGGACAATGATTTTAGCGTCCTGGGCGTATTGGTGAACCGTAAGCCTGAGTTTACGCTTGAACGCAAGCCGGACCTGCTGCATGGAATTAATGAGATCAAGACTGCCGCACAGACTTTGAACTATGATGCAAGTGGCCGCCTGACTGTTAAAGACGTGACGCTGACTTTGATCCCGTATTATGCCTGGGCGCATCGCGGGAAAGGCGAGATGGCGGTCTGGCTGCCTCAAGAGGTGAACGCCGTCCGTACTTCCGCACCGGGAGAGTAAGTTGAGACGGTTTGTATAGATTCTATCTATATGGTATAGAAATTATCTGTTTGACAGCAACTTATATCTGATGTATCTTTGCAGTACAAGAAAAACAAAAAGTATAACAATTAAAAAGTAAAGCATTATGAAGACATTAGATTATATCCATTTGGACGCAGTTGCAGCAAGTAAAGTAGTGGAAGCTTTACAACAGTTATTAGCCGATTATCAGGTATTCTATACAAACCTTCGCGGTTTCCACTGGAACATCAAGGGACACGGTTTCTTTGTTCTCCACAGCAAATTCGAAGAGATGTATAACGATGCTGCCGAAAAGGTCGACGAACTGGCAGAACGCATCCTGATGTTGGGCGGCGTGCCTGTCAACAAGTTCAGCGAATACCTGAAAGTAGCCAAAGTGAAGGAAGTATCAGGTGTATCCTGTGCCGACGAAGCACTGGAAAATATCCTGAACACCTACGGTCAGTTCATCGCCGAAGAACGCAAGTTGCTCTCCTTGGCATCCGAATCGGGCGACGAGGCAACAGTAGCGCTGATGAGTGATTACCTGAAAGAACAGGAAAAGCTGGTCTGGATGTTGGTAGCATATTCTTCTTGCGATTGCAAGAAATCATAAGTGTGTAAGTAGTTAATAAATTATTCGTTGCGTTTGGAAAAGGCACCTCGTGAGAGGCGCCTTTTTTGCGATAAATACGGTCTGTAGAACAATAGTTCGTTTTTTATGTTTATATTTGATATAATATTGACTGTTATATATTTGTACACAGATAAACATATTGTTCTATGGGTATACAGAAAAAACAATTAAACTCTACGATGCCTCTTATACGTGAAGAGATGCGGATACCGGAGGTAGCCAATCTGAAGGGCTTGATTTCTTTGATAAGTCAACCGATAGAGGAGAACGAGAGTTTTCATCTTGATTTGGTGATAGCCTCTTTGGTCCGGATACATCCGTCTGTGAAACCGAAGGATGCCACCCGTATGATACCTGCTTTCGAGCAGGCCCGGCTGATTATGAAAGACCAGGTGGAAGGAGTGGGAGACCTGGATGTCCTTCTTGCTTCTTTTCTAATCGATTATGCCGGAGTGCTATTCCAGGAATATGAAGGCTGCACGCCGGAGTTTTATGAGTTCTATGTGAATAATCTGCAGGTAGACAGTGGCATAAAAAGTAAAAAAGCACAGCAGTCCTATCGGGATTATAAACCCTATTGGGAACTTGCCAAGCGTATCACAAAACAAATCAGGGAAAAGAATACTTTACCGCTGTTATCCACGCCTACGCACCGTCCGGCATGGATTGATCCGGTAGTCCTCGTATCCCGCCTGCTGGAGTATCAGAATGCGAAAGCCAAACCGGATAATCTGGATTTTCAGATCGCCTTGTCCCGTGTGGCACTGGACCGGACGAAAGATGCGCTCCGGCTGGCGGATAAAGAGTTGACAGGCGAATATCGCGAATTGCTTCTTTTCCTGTTCGATCCGAAAGCCCGCCCGAAGGGACGCTTTACACAACAAGCTTTGTGGATGACTGCGGGTTTGGTGAAAAGCCCGGAAACCGTTTATGAAGAATTTGCCGGTTTCCCTTATTCCGCCGTCAATCGCGCTTATCTGACAGGCGATATTCCCTGTGATGTGTTTGTCTTTGAGAAGCCTTTCGGCAAGGTGGACCGTATCCTTCAACTGCTTCCTCCGCCGGACAAGAATGTCCAGATACAAAGACGTTTTGGCGGTTATGCGCTGTATGTGACGTATCGTCCTTGCTCGCGTATCCCGCTATTGGTCGAAACGTTTTGGAAAATGTCTTTGCGCGAAAAGGACTGGAAGCGGATTTTGTTGCTATCCCCGAACGCACCGCAGGTCTTGTTGGCCCTGTTAGTGCGTGACCGTGTGCGGGATGCTTACTGGAATGACACGGAATTGAGCCAGCTTAACTTGGTGACGCTCGATACGTTGCGTGAGTTGGATTTCCGGTGGGGGAAGATGGCGAAGACTTATCTGGCGATCTGCCTGTTGAGTGTCAATAAGACGGTCCGAACGGATGCGGCCGAGCTATGGGCGGAATTTGTGAAGAAAGGGAAGATGGACAGTTTTGCCGTCGGACAGATCCTGGGTGAGATCCAATCGCATGAATGGTCGCCTATACAACGGTTTGCAGGCTTGGTGACTGAAGATATGATGAATATCTCGCCCCGGCATAACCATGAATTGGAATTGCTGTTGGTCTCTTTCCTGTCCGGTTTGCCTGAAACTCCGGTGAAAGACTTGAAACGATTGTTGGAAGCTTTCACCGAAGTCCTTGCTGTCAACCAGTCAAAAGTGATGGATGCCTCTTTGCTCTCCTTACTTCGGAAATGGGGAGAAAACAGCAAGTTGCAGGAAATTATAGAGAAAATACTGTAAAGGCGTATTTCTCATTACTCGGTTGGCTGACTGGCTGTTTCCGGTTTTGTGCCGTGCTCTTCCTCTGTATCTTCTTGTTTGTACCAATTTATTTTGCGGGAGAAGTACATGATGATTCCTAAAATGATGAATAGCCCGATGCTTCCGATCAGCAAAGCGACATCCTCCAGTTGCAGGATTACAAACAGGAATAAGTACAGAATACAAAGGAACAAGGCAAGTGCCCCGGTTTGCGTCTTGTTCTTAAAGATACTGTGTGTATAAGCGGTTATCAATCCGATTGTGGCAACACTGGCAATCAGGTAGGCAACCGCAAAATTTATCTGTTCAGAAATAGACAATAACAAACTGTAGAACAGGATTAGAGCGATGCCGACTAATAGATACTGGATCGGATGGATGCGTGTCCGGGTAAGTATCTCTACAAAGAAAAAGACAACGAAAGTGAGGGCTATGAACATGAGGGCATATTTGGCTGAACGCATGTTCTGCTGGTAATGATCGACCGGGTCGACCAGGCTTACACCGAATGTGGAGTCATAGAAGGACTCGACTTGATTATCGGACCACATATCCGGGATATTACGATTGAAGCGGAGTATGCTCCATGAGGCTTCGAATCCCTTTTCCGTAATCGTATGTTCCGGACTGAAGTTCCCGATGAAACCCGGTGAACTCCATGCGCCGGCGACCTGCACCTTGCTGGTTTTGCCGATCGGTATAAAGTTGATGTTACTGCTTCCGTTTAGTTTCAGTTTGTAGTTGAAGTTTAAGGGCTGACCCGTTTCCGGTGCCAGAGAGTCGCCTATGCCGACAGTCAGTATCTTGCCTGACAGTTCATCGCTGTTGCCTGTCGCTTCTGCTGTGTGTGAATGGCCGTTCAGGTTGAACTCTATATTATCGGTTATACCCCTCAGGTCTGACAAACCGATCGTGACATATGCGTTGTTCCAGTGGATAACGCTGTTTTCAATCTGTAAGGAGGTGACTTTGTCAAACTGTCCTTCTACGTCTATTTCGCTCTTATACAAGATTGTTTTATAGATTCCGTAGTGTCTCTCTTCCGGGAACAGGCGGGTATTAATGTTCAGTTCTTCCGGTGTGATGCTCAGCGTATGCAGGCGTTTGGTGATTTTGTTATCCGAATCCGTGTACGTGGTTGTATAGGGGACACAGAGGATAGGGCCGCAAACTGTTTGCGCATTGCTCCACTTCGCGTTTATTTTCTCTATTGTTTCTACACTTCTGTTTTTCCGTTCCTGAATCAAATCCTGGATCATCAATCCCGGAATTAGCAAGAGGATTGTTAGTACGGCAATAATCAGAGCCTTAAAGGTGATAGTCTGGCTCGTTTTTTCTGTTCTTTTCGGTGTTGTTGTCATAAGATTATCTGTTTATGTGTATGAAAGTACTTTGTGTCTCAAAGTAGATGGGCAAAAAAATTATCGGATCAACTCCTCCAGTGCATTCAAATGTTCTTTGAAAGCTTTTTGTCCTTCTTCCGTAATGGTATAGGTCGTGTTGGGCTTGCGGCCTATGAATTGTTTGGTTGATTGGATATACCCTAATCCTTCCAGCGCTTTCAGGTGGCTTGCCAGGTTGCCGTCAGTCAGGTCCATCAACTGCTTCATCGTGTTGAAGTCAGCTGAATCATTGACCGAGAGGATAGACATAATGCCTAACCTGATGCGGCTTTCAAAAGCTTTATTTAATTTGGATATTATGTTTTTCATCCTTTATTCAAATCATATTTGATATACATGAGTGAACCGTAGGCTATATGGAAAAAACCAAACCCGAAGATCCAGAACCAGAAAGCATGTGTTGGCCAGATAACCGCTGCGATTCCCAAAATGATCTCTCCCAAGCTCAGGTAATGAATTTCGTCGTATGTATATTTTGATACACAGAACAAAGCCAGTCCATAGAAAACAAGTGTCATGGCCAATGCCATCGTAATATCGTTTTGCAGCAGGAAGACAAGGGAGAAAATGCCACCGGTGACAAGTGGGACTCCTAAATTATAGAGTGTTTTGCGGATCAGGGCAGCCGATGGCTTACTGTTGCTTTTTCGTGCTTTCTTCCACGAGAAATACATGCCTGCGCTTATCGAAATCAGTAAGACGATGCAGGCATCCGCCAGTAAAAGGAGCAGTGTATGCACTGTGTTTTCGTTAGTGCTTGCTAAGGTATTGCCGAGTGTCAGGATATAAAAATCGGCTACAAAGGCTCCGATAATAGCTGCAACTCCGGCAGTTATGCCTGATAATCCACTTAATGATAGGAACTTGGAGGATCTTTCCATCATTTCCCGTATGGCTTTTATGTCTTCTAATTGTTTGTTCATATCTATTCGCTGCTGTGAAAAGTACTTTGTGCTGCAAAGTTAAATAGGTTTCTTAATATTCCAAATATTCTGACCTGTTTTTTTACGACTTAAAATGCTTACATTTGCACAAAGAAGAAAAGTTATACAGAATACAGATGGAAGATAAGATAGTATTACCGGCGGAGTGGTATCCGCAAAGTGCCGTACAGTTGACATGGCCGCACGAAGATACGGACTGGGCTCCGATATTGGACGAGGTGGTTCCTTGCTTCGTCTCGATTGCCAAAGAGGTGATCAAACGTGAGAAGTTGCTGATTGTCTGCCCGGACGAACAGGCGGTACGCGAACAGTTGGGCGATGTGGACTATAGCCGGATTATTTTCCGGGAGATGGAAACAAACGATACCTGGGCGCGTGATCATGGCGGTATTTCCGTATTCGACCAGGGGGAACCTCTTGTGTACGATTTCGTGTTTAACGGTTGGGGAATGAAGTTCGCGGCAAATCTGGATAACCTGATTACCCGTAACCTGTTTGCGCAGGGAACTTTTGCCGATGGTGTCCTGTCTGTCAATATGCAGCCGTTTGTGTTGGAGGGTGGCAGTATAGAGTCGGATGGTAAGGGTACATTACTGACGACCGTAGAGTGTCTTTCTTCGGTGAACCGGAATGAATATTTGCAGAAGGAGGAACTGGAAGCCTATTTGAAGGACGTGTTAGGGTTTGAGCGTATTTTATGGCTGCAAAACGGTTATCTGGCCGGTGACGATACGGACAGCCATGTCGATACATTGGCTCGGTTCTGTAGTGAAGATACGATTGCATATGTGCAATGTACGGATGAGTCGGATGAGCATTTTGAAGAACTCCGGGCGATGGAACAGGAGTTGCAGGCTTTCCGGCAGACGGACGGTAAACCTTACCGTTTGATCCCGTTACCGATGGCGGACTGTGTGGAGTGGGAAGGAGAGCGTCTTCCGGCTACTTATGCAAACTTTCTGATCATCAATGGAGCGGTGTTGCTGCCTTATTATGATTCGCCGAAAGACGAGCAGGCAAAAGCTGCTTTGCAGCAAGCATTCCCGGATCGTGAAATCATTGGGATCAATTGCTTGCCGTTGATTAAGCAGCACGGTTCTTTGCATTGTGTGACGATGCAGTATCCGGAAGGGGTTGTTAGTTGAAAGTTGAAAGTTAAAAGTTGAAAGTTAAGATGGAAGATACGTTAAAGGTTGGATTGGTGCAGCAGGCGAATACGGGGGACCGGATTGCTAACATCGAGAAATTGAAACGGAATATCCGTGCTTGTGCTTCGCAAGGGGCGGGGCTGGTTGTTTTGCAGGAGTTGCATAACGGGCTTTATTTTTGCCAGACGGAAGATACGGCGGTATTCGATCAGGCGGAACCGATACCCGGTCCTTCAACCGAGATATTCGGGGCATTGGCGAAGGAATTAGGGATTGTGCTGGTACTTTCTTTGTTTGAGAAACGGGCACCCGGGTTGTATCACAATACGGCTGTGGTGATCGAGAAGGATGGCTCTATTGCCGGGAAATACCGTAAAATGCATATTCCGGATGATCCGGCTTATTATGAGAAGTTCTATTTTACTCCCGGTGATCTGGGCTTCGAGCCGATCCAGACTTCGGTTGGCAAATTGGGCGTATTGGTTTGCTGGGATCAGTGGTATCCGGAGGCTGCCCGCCTGATGGCGATGAAAGGAGCGGAGCTGTTGATCTATCCGACAGCTATCGGTTGGGAGAGCAGTGATACGGAGGAAGAAAAGCAGCGTCAGTTAGGGGCTTGGGTGACCGTGCAACGTGGTCATGCCGTGGCAAACGGGCTTCCGGTTATTACGGTGAATCGTGTCGGACATGAGCCGGACCCTTCCGGCCAGACGAATGGTATCCGGTTCTGGGGGAATAGTTTTGTGGCGGGTCCGCAAGGCGAATTGCTAACTGAATTATCCAATGACAATGAAGAAATACGGGTCGTCGGGATTGATAAAACACGTAGTGAGAATGTGCGCCGTTGGTGGCCTTTCTTCCGTGATCGCCGTATCGATGCCTTTGGAGGCTTGACCGAACGTTTTCTGATATGAAATTTTGTAATCGTACAGAGGCCGTCTGCCGTATGAACCTGCTGGGTGCGGAAAGGCGGCCTTTCCTGTTTGTGGTCGATTATAAGCAGGATTGTGTTTTTGTAGAGGAGACAGACCGGGTCGATCCGGCTGAATTGCTCTATAACCTGGATGGTTTGACGAATGTGGAAGAGGGGATGTGCGCCGGCTTTACGGGAAATGGCAGTCCGGTGGTCCAATGGGAAACATTTCCCATATCGCTGGAGGCTTATGCCGATTCTTTCCGGAAAGTCATCAGCCATATTCGGGCTGGAAACTCTTATCTGACGAACCTCACCTGTCTGACGCCTGTCCGGAGTAATTTGAGTCTGTTGGAGGTTTTCTATCGTTCGGAGGCCCGGTATAAGTTGTGGATGAAAGATCGTTTTGTTGTCTTTTCTCCCGAGATATTCGTGAAGATACAAGATGGGTTTATCTACTCTTATCCGATGAAAGGGACCATTGACGCTACCTTACCGGATGCCCACAGGCAGATACTGGATGATCCGAAGGAGACGGCCGAACATGCCACCATTGTCGATCTGATCCGGAATGATTTGAGCAGGGTTGCTACGGAGGTGGAGGTTACCCGCTATCGTTATATAGACGAATTGCAGACACATCGAGGGGCCTTGTTGCAGGTCAGTTCCGAGATTCGCGGACGTCTTGCTTCAGACTGGCAGGCGGGAGTTGGGGAATTGCTTTTCCACCTTCTTCCGGCAGGCTCTATCACCGGGGCGCCGAAGAAAAAGACGATGGACATTATTGAGGAGGCGGAGACTTATGAACGAGGTTTCTATACCGGCGTGATGGGCTATTTTGATGGAAGCAGCTTGAATAGTGCTGTTATGATCCGCTTTTTGGAACAGCTGGCGGATGGTAGCCTGGTCTTTAAGAGCGGTGGCGGCATTACTGCCAAGAGTGATTTGTCGAGCGAGTATAATGAAATGAAACAGAAAGTATATGTTCCCATTTATTGAAACAATCCGTATAGAGGACGGGCGGATTCACAACTTGTCCTATCATAACAAGCGTATGAATGAGACGCGTCGGGAAGTGTTGCAGCAAGCGGGGCTGCTCGATCTGGCGGACTATATTCAGCCGGATACTTTCCGGGAGCGGACAAAATGCCGGGTGGAGTATGCAGATGACATCTTGAAGGTGGAGTATGCGGCCTATCACCTGCGTCCTGTATCATCTTTGCGGCTGGTTGTTTGTGATGATGCAGACTATTCTTATAAAAGTACGGATCGGGAGCTTTTGGATCGCTTGTTTCCGCTTCGTAAGACGCAAGATGATGTCCTGATTGTCCGGAAAGGGCTGTTGACCGATACTTCCATCTGTAATGTTGCGCTTTGGGACGGCGCGCAGTGGGTTACTCCCGCCATGCCGTTGTTAGTCGGAACGAAAAGAGTCTCTTTGCTGGACAGGGGAGATATTGTCCGGGGAGATATCCGTCCGGATGATTTGGCGCGTTATTCCCGTATCCGGTTGTTTAATGCAATGATTGAATTTGGAGAAATAGATTTTTCCGTGGATAAGATTGTGCTGTGACTCAGGTAATGCTTATCGTTGGCATAAATATAGAGTAAAGTCCCGTTCTTAATGGTATTGATGATCGGTTTAGTCAGTGACGGAGGCAGGGCGGGACAGCCGAAACTTCTTCCCAGGCGACCGGCGGATGCTGCAACAGACGGATTGCAATAACTGGCACCGTGCATCACGATCGCCCGCTCTTTTGCCCGGTCATTGAAGCCTTTTTCCAAACCGTTCAGAATGAGGGAATATCCGTTTTTACCCTGATAAGTGTTTTCTGTAACGAAAAAACCTAACGAGCTTTTATAGGAACCCACTTCATTGGAAAAGGAAGTGGCATAATTACCGCCGCTGTTTTTCCCATGTGAGACAAGGGATGAGAACAGTAGCTTTTTATGGCGGATATCCAACACGTAAAGCCGTTCTTCTGTCGATGGCTTGCTGAAGTCGATGAGGGTAATGATATCTTTGTTCCGTCGCTCGATTGCTTTTGCCCCGGTTAGTGCATATTCGAAAGCCTTATAATTGACCACGTTTTCGAGTTGCATATCTGTGTATAGCTGCTGGCAATCCGATAATGGTATTGCCGGTACAGAGGGAGACGTACTTCTGGTTGCCGTATAGTTGGCAGGAAGAAATAGAAAAATCAGATATAGACAAACGCGTGATAACATAAAGATTAAGTAATGTCGCACAAAGATAAGACTTTTAATCAAAAACGAAAACAATAGTTTCATTTACAGGTGCCCAATCATAAACAAACTTGGCATGTGAGGTCGCGTTCCGGACACACATATGGGAACGTGGAGTCGTTCCGAGTGTCGGACTGTATTCGATCAGCGACTTTCGCGGCGCGTTTACCGGAACCCCATGAATATAGCCTCCGTTCGTAAAACGGCTGGCATAAGGGGCGAATCCTCCTGTTTCCTTGCTTCCGTCAACCAGGTAAATCATCCTTGCTTTCTTTTCCTGGACAACAAACATGCCTAACGGCGTCTCTTGCGCATAGGGAGGGCGGTGCTGGCCGGTTGTGGCGGGATTCATGCTTCTGACCAGCCATTTGGAACCGATGTGTTCAAGGGTTGCAATATTTTGGTTGGTCACATCGACGCATATGGCTTTATTGAAAGTGACCGTATCGGCTATCGGCTTGACGTATTTTTTCGGAATCAACCATTCCCCGGCCGTATAGATCGTTTGGATACGGGATAGGCGATCGCCTTCCTCCAATAGCTTGACGAGATCGCCGTCACGGCCATAACGTTCTGCAGTCAGTGTATCTTCCGACAGGTAGAGCGGAACAGACTGGTAACGCTCGATGCCCAACGTGTCGGAAACCCGTTTATAGGCATCCCTGTGAAACTTCCGGACTAACGGGGCTTCCCCGTTCTTGTTCCTGTAGTTTTGGAGGATCGCCCAGCGTGCAGGTTTCTGTTGGATAGAATCGAGCAACCGTAGACGTTCCTTTATCTTACCCCATTGGAATACACGTGTCGTATCTTTGTAGGGATAAGTATCGGCTAATGTATGCTGGTCATAAAGCAATTCCTTTTCGATAACAATCTCTATAGGAGCGGGAATCGTGTCTTTATCGGGGGAGGTAACTGTCACCAGTGTATCTTGTTTCTGGAAATCGGCGTTTTGCGACTCTCCTGATTTAGTCGTGCAAAAGCTGAGTGTGGAAAGGCAAAGTATCAAAAATATGGGTACCGGCTTCATCGTATCTATTCTTTATTTTATCTGTCGTGTAAATATATAATAAAAACAAAAGAATAGAGGGATTGTTTTTCTTTTTTTATTCATTACTTCGGCAGACGCAGTACAAAACGGATCAAGGCGACGAATACTTTTCCGTATTTGTCTAACTTCAGCTCTCCGACACCGCGTATCTCGCTGAACTCATCGAGTGTAACCGGCCTCTTTTGAACCATATCATCCAGTGCGTCATCCGAAAAGATGAGGTGGGCGGGGATATGCTCGCGTTCGGAAATCTGTTTGCGGAGCTGTTGCAAGGAGTCGAGCAGCGTATCTTCGACAGAAGCAGACTGAAGCGGACGGATCGGCCGGTATTTGTAGCCTCCTTTCCGGGTGGGGAGGGCAAAGTCTTTTGTCTTCTGATAGACGGTCAGCAAGGCTTGCTGTTCACCGAAAAGTATCTTACGCCCTAAGGGTGTGACTTTCAGATGTCCGGCAGACATATAATCGATCTCGATATAGCCGAGCTGGAGCATCTGGTAAAGATATTCTTTCCATTCTTTATAAGAAAGGTCCTTGCCTACGCCGTAGGTCTTTAGTTTGTCGTATCCTTTTTCTGTCAGTTCCTCCTTTTCTGCACCGCGTAATATATCGATCAGCAGGTGCATGTTGGCTGTCTGTCCGGTACGGAAAATCCCGCTCAAAGCTTTTTGGACCAGGACGCTTCCGTCAAAGCGCTGGGGCGGGTTCTTGCATACGTCGCAGTTACCGCAGTCTTTGTCTGTCTCTTCCCCGAAATAGCTGAGTAAGATACGCCGGCGGCAAATATCCGCTTCGCAGTAACGGCGCATACGGTTCAGTTTCTGCAGGCTGACATCCTTCTGTCCGCTCTCTTCTGCAAAGCGGCGGAGGAGCAGGATGTCCGAGACGGAGTAGAAGAGGAGCGTATCGCTTTTCATCCCGTCCCGTCCGGCACGCCCTATCTCCTGGTAGTAGTTTTCGATACTTCCCGGCATATTATAATGAATCACCCAGCGGACATTGCTTTTGTCTATACCCATGCCGAAAGCGACTGTTGCGCAGACCACGTTGACACGGTCGTTGATGAAATCGTCCTGTGCCTTTTCACGTTGCATCGGACTAAGCCCGGCGTGGTAGGCTACCGCCTGGATACTGTATTCGGACAGTTCTTCCACCAATGATTCCGTCCCATTGCGGCTCATGCAGTAAATGATACCGCTCTGCCTGTGGTGCTTGTTTATGAAATGGACGATAGCCGCAATCTTTTCTTTTTTACTCAGTCCGCGGCGGATGGTCAGCGAGAGGTTCGGGCGGTCGAACGATGAAATGAATGTTTGCGGATCGCGTAGTTTCAACTGGTTGATGATATCCGTACGGGTGATTTTGTCCGCCGTAGCCGTCAGGGCTATTAGCGGGACTTTCGGAAAGTTGTCTTTCAATACGGATAGTTGGGTATATTCCGGCCGGAAGTCATGTCCCCAATGCGAGATGCAATGGGCCTCGTCGATGGCAATCAGCGATATGTCGATGCGAGGCAGGAGCCAGTGCAGTTCGCTCATGATGCCTTCGGGTGATATGTAAAGCAGTTTTACTTTTCCCTGTATGCATAGCTGCCGTACGCGGTGGCGTTCTTCTTCCGGCATCATGCTGTTGAGCGTTGCAGCCGGAATACCGTTTGCAATCAGCCCTTCCACCTGGTCTTTCATCAAAGCGATGAGGGGAGATACTACCACGGCTGTTCCCGGCAGATAGATGGCCGGCAGTTGGAAACAGATCGACTTGCCGCCACCTGTAGGCATCAGGACCAGCGAATCTTCTTTTTGCAAGATGCGCTGTATGATTTCGGCCTGTAAGGGACGGAAAGAAGTGTATCCGAAAAACCGTTTGAGTAGTAACAATAATTCTCTCATAAGAAGCAAAAAGGAACTGAATGTTTGATAAAAGCACGCAAATATAGGAAATAATTGCCGAGATGCCGGATTTTTGTTTATCTTTGTCCTCATTATTTATTTAACGAGCCGCGACGGCTCATCCTTTTATATGACATTTGAACAATTAGAATTAATCGAGCCGATACGAAAGGCTCTCGTAAAAGAACAGTACACAACTCCCACTCCTATACAAGCCGAAGCCATTCCCGTCGTGTTGGATGGATCAGATCTATTAGGTTGCGCGCAAACCGGAACAGGTAAAACTGCCGCTTTCTCCATTCCCATTATCCAAAAGGTAGAAGAACAGGGCAAGAATGGCCGCAGACCGGGTGTTAAAGCCCTGATCCTGACCCCGACGCGTGAACTGGCTATCCAGATCGGCGAAAGTTTTACCGCTTACGGACGTTATACGCACGTGCGGCATACGGTTATCTTCGGTGGCGTAGGCCAGAAACCTCAGACCGATGCCTTGGAACGGGGTGTGGATGTATTGATTGCAACGCCCGGTCGTTTGTTGGACTTGATCAACCAGGGTTTTATCCGCCTGAATACATTGGAGTATTTTGTTTTGGATGAGGCGGACCGGATGCTCGACATGGGTTTTATCCATGACATCAAACGTATCCTGCCGCTGTTGCCTAAAAAGCGCCAGTCTTTGTTTTTCTCCGCGACCATGCCGCCGGAGATCGAACGCCTGGCCGGGACGATCCTGCATGAACCGGAAAAGGTGGAGGTGACGCCTGCTTCTTCTACAGTCGATACGATAGACCAGTCTGTCTATTTTGTGGAAAAAGCGGATAAGATAAACTTGCTGACGAATCTGTTGGGCGACCGCTCGCTGGAATCCGTATTGGTCTTCACCCGTACGAAACATGGGGCGGATAAAGTGGCACGTGTCTTGAACAAGGCCGGAATAGGGGCGGAAGCCATTCATGGAAATAAGGGACAGAACGCCCGTCAACGGGCATTGAGTAACTTCAAAGATCATACGACACGCGTGTTGATCGCTACCGATATTGCCGCACGCGGTATCGATGTTGATCACCTTTCGCATGTGGTCAACTATGACCTGCCGAACGTTCCGGAGACATACGTGCACCGCATCGGTCGTACAGGCCGTGCAGGTCGCAGCGGAGTTGCTTTCTCCTTCTGTGATGCGGAGGAAGTACCGTATCTGAAAGATATCCAAAAACTGATCGGAAAAGCCGTTCCGGTTGCCGGAGGACACGAGTTCGAGACGGCCGAAGTAAAGGTGGCGGTAGCCGAAAAGAAACAGGCACTGAAGGAAGAATCGAAACGCCGGAACATGTTTGGCAGCAAACGCGACGGCAGTTTCTGGAGAAATAAGAAAAGAGCGGCAGCAAAATAAAGGGCTATCTTCTTTGAAATATTCACGGAATATTATAAATTTGCCCACTTAACATAAAATTCTAAATTGAAAAATGGAAAACACTCGTCGTTCATTCCTGAAAAAGATGACCGCTGCCGGAATCGGTACAGCAGGTCTTGCCTTGAGCGGTAACGCCGCCGCTACTACAGTAGCAACAGAAACAAGTGCTCAAAAGAAGAAACCGGTTGGCAAAGATGATGGCAAACTGCGTTTCGGCTTTATCGGTACGGGTTCACGTTGCCACGAACACATCAACAACGTATTGTCTATCCCCGGTAACAAGATCGTAGCGATCTGTGATATCCAGGCTGGTCCTATCCAGCGTACATTGGATCATATCGCTAAATTCAATGTTCCGGCTCCGAAAGTATATACCGGTAGCGAACGTGAATTTGAAAAGATGTTGAATAACGAAGAATTCGACTGCGTTATCATCGCCAGCCCGTGGGAATGGCACGTACCGATGTCGGTTGCTGCCATGAAAGCAGGCGTTCCTTATGTTGGCGTTGAAGTTTCAGCTGCCAATACGCTGGAAGAATGTTGGGATTTGGTAAACGTTTCGGAAGCTACCGGAAGCCATCTGAACATCATGGAAAATGTTTGCTACCGCCGCGACTGTATGGCTGCGCTGAATATGGTCCGTCAGGGCTTGTTCGGTGAAATCCTGCATGGAGAATGCGGTTACGAACATGACTTGCGCGAAGTGAAGTTCAACGATGGAAAGCATTATAACTATGTACCGGGAAGCGGTGACCTGCGTATGGGGCCGACAGCTTTTGCTGAAGCTCAGTGGCGTACGAACCATTCCGTACGTCGTAATGGTGATATCTATCCGACTCACGGTATCGGCCCGGTTGCAAACTGTTTGGATATCAACCGCGGTAACCGTTTCCTGTCTTTGTCGGCTATGGCAACTCAGTCACGCGGCCTGCATAAGTTTATCGTAGACAATGGCGGTGAAAATCATCCGTTGGCAAAGGTTCGTTTCAACTTGGGTGATATCGTAACTTCTATGATCAAATGTGCAAACGGACAGACAATCATCGTTACTCACGATACAAACTCTCCCCGTCCTTATTCATTAGGCTTCCGTATCCAGGGTACCGAAGGTTTGTGGATGAACGATGGCGACCATGTATATGTTCAGGGTAAATCCAAACCTCACCGTTGGGACGATTCGGAAGAATGGTTCAAGAAATACGACCATACTTTGTGGTCCAAACATGAAGCGGAAGCTGCACAGGCCGGACACGGCGGTATGGACTATGTGATGATGTTCGACCTGATCAACGCCATCCATAATAAGAAACCGGCTCCTATGGACTGCTACGATGCTGCAGCATGGAGTGCTATTTCCGGTTTGTCTGAAATGTCTATCGCTCGTGGCGGTGCATTGGTTGACTTCCCTGATTTCACTCGCGGACAGTGGATCCACCGTCAACCGGCATTTGCTTTGTCTGAATAAGAAAGATCGAAGAAATATATGCGAAAAGGCTATCGGGATTCCGGTAGCCTTTTTTTGTATTGGCTGGTTGTTTCAAATATTGCCAGAACTGAACTATCCCGTTCCCGCGCTCCGACGCGGGATCGCAGAGGAACAGGCTTTATCAAAACTTGTAAATGATGATTTA
>NZ_QREV01000077.1 GCF_003363715.1 Parabacteroides acidifaciens | reverse complement strand
TAACGCAGTTCTGCTAAGACTAAGCTAAAAAAATGGTGTATTTATAATTAATTTAACAAAAGTGTGTACGATTATGGTAAAAAAGTTAATTTATGTCTTGCTTTTCTTTCTGGTAAGTATAAGCATGGTCGTTGCTCAAACGATGAAAGTTAGAGGTGTTGTAACCTCCGAGGATGACGGAGAACCAGTTATTGGAGCGTCTGTTATTATTAAAGGTACGACAACTGGGGTTGTAACGGACTTTAACGGAGTTTTTGAGATTGATGTCCCAAGTTCAAAAAAGACACTTGTTATTTCTTTTATGGGGATGGAGCCTGTAGAGATTGCAGCTCAACCCAATTTGAAAGTGGTAATGAAGCCTGATTCAAAATTACTTGATGAAGTGGTCGTAGTGGGCTATGGTACTGCTAAAAAAGCTGGTTCTATTGTTGGTTCTGTAGCATTGGTTACGAACGAAAAGATAGCCAATCGACCCAGTGCTAATGTCGCAGATGCTTTGCAAGGGCAGGTATCCGGTTTGCAGGTATTTACATCTTCTGGAGAACCGAGTGCCGGTGTCTCAATGCGTTTAAGAGGTGTTAACTCTATTAACGCTTCAAACACCCCGTTGTTTATTTTGGATGGTTCGCCGGTTAGCTCTGATGTCTTTAATACATTAAACTCAAGCGATGTAGAAAGTATTTCCGTATTAAAAGATGCTTCTTCAACTGCTATTTACGGTTCACGTGCAGCAAACGGGGTTGTTTATATCACGACTAAAAGGGGACGTGGCAGCAAACCGACTGTTACACTCAAAGGGCAATATGGTTTTTCTCAATTGGCGCAAAACAAGTTGAGCCCTATGAATGCCGAACAATATCTGAATTTCCAGGAAATTATTGATCCGTCATTGAAAAACAATGCAACTTTCCAGGCTGATAAAGAATATACATTAAAGCATGGTATCGATACGGATTGGTTGGACTATGTGGCAAATAATAACGCTCCCACTTATCAGATAGATTTATCTATTTCCGGGGTTACAAATACAACGAATTACTATATCTCAGCCAGTCATTTGGATCAGGATGGTGTTATGCCTCGTTCCGGTACAAAACGCGAATCGTTTCGTACCAATATTGACACTAAGCTGAATGAATGGTTGAAAGTCGGTGCAAATGTCGGACTCTCTTATCAGGATTACCAGAATACGGCTTCCACTACCAACAGTTGGTATAATCCTGTCAACTTTGCAAAATGGGCACGCCCGGATATGTCTCCCTACGAAATTATAGATAATCCTGATGGCTCTATTTCGTATGGCAAGCGCTTGAACTATATTCCGAAAGGAGGTTTGTATAATCCTTTGTATTTATTGGAAAACCAGATAGACGAACGTACAAAAGTCAGCTTAAACGGAAACACTTTCATTCAATTGAATCCGGTAGAAGGACTTACCGTACGTGCCGCTCAGGCAGTCGATGCCTATGACTTCCGTTATACGGGTAAAGAGCTTCCAATGGCGGACCGCAATAACAACAGTGGTAATGTAAGAGAACAATTCTCCCGTTATTCACAATTTACTTTTACAAATACGGTAGAATATAAATTTAAGGTAGCCGAAGATCATCATTTTACAACGTTGATCGGTCAGGAAGCGATTCTTTCTCATCAAAAAGGATTTGCGTCTAATACAAAAGGACATTCGGATCCTCGCTTAATGCTGATTACTGCCGGTCCTGTAGTCGAAGCGCCTACAGCTATGTCAAACTGGGATGATACCTATAACTCATTTTTCGCAAATGTAAATTACGACTATGACGAACGTTATTTCTTTGACGGTTCTATCCGTACGGACGGTTCTTCATTATTCGGTCGTAATAACCGTTATGCCGTATTTTTCGCTTTAGGTGGTATGTGGAATTTGAAAAATGAAGAATTCCTGAAAGATGTCAGCTTCTTGGATGACCTGCGATTGAAAGTTAATTACGGAACTGTGGGTAACTCCGGGATCGATAGTTATTTGTCATTGGGCCTTGTGGGTAATGGTGTTTACAATGGTGAAACTTCTTTCGGTCTTACGCGTCCGTCAAACGACGATTTAACGTGGGAAGTTCTGAAATCAACTAACGTTGGCGTTTCTACCCGGTTATTCAATAGATTATCTGTTGAAGTTGAATTTTACAATAAACTTACGACAAATATGTTGATGTCCATCCCTTACTCTTACACGACTGGTTTCGGAAGCGGTTGGGGTAATGTGGGAAGTATGCGAAACAGAGGTATCGATATCGATGTAAAATATGATCTGATCACAAACAAAGATCTCCAGTGGTCAGTTGGGGCCAATGTAAACTACAATAAGAATACCATTACAGAATTGTTTGGAGGACGCGATGAATATATCGTTGCAAACACCGGTATCAAATATCAGAAAGGCGGTACGTACGGCGAACTTTATTATGTAAAATGGGCTGGCGTAGATCCGGAAGACGGGTATCAGATGTGGTATGATTTGGATGGCAATAAAACAAAAACATATTCTGACAGCTATGCGCAATTTACAGGAAAACAGCGCTATGCACCCTGGTCCGGTGGTTTCAATACGCAGTTTAGCTGGAAAAACTTCAGCTTGTCGGCAGATTTCTCATGGGTATTAGGTAAGTACACGATTAATAACGACCGTTACTTCTTTGAAAATCCGAACTTTGCAGGTAGCATGAACCAGTCAACGGCATTGTTGAATATGTGGACGGAACCCGGGCAGATTACAAATATAGCACGTCCGGAATCGAGCTTGCAGTTTGACTCTCATTTAATTGAGAATGCTTCGTTCCTTCGTCTGAAAAATCTATCCGTAGGATATACCATTCCTAAAAATATCGTAAGCAAAACAAAGATATTAAGCAATATACGCCTTTTTGCAATAGCAAGAAATCTGTTTACAGTCACTAAATATACAGGTTATGATCCGGAAGTTGACTCTAACTTGCAGTTAGGTAACTATCCGAATACTCGTCAGTTCTCTTTTGGTGGTGAAATAACATTCTAATTTGTAAAACATAAGAAATATGAAAAGAACATTAATAATATCCGCAATGTCGATTCTCGTAGGTTTTACAGCCTGCGATATGGAAAAGCTTCCATATGATAATATTGAGACCAGTGAATCTTTGCAGACACTGGCTGACTGTAAAGCTTTCAGAAATGATCTGTATGCTGATTTTCGTAATACATTCTATGACTTTTTGGGACAGGAAATTGCTGCAGACGGATTTAACCCTGTAATTGGGTATACCAATACATACGGGGGTGATTACCGTTGGGAGACAGAAGCTTCGGGTACGGCAGGCCGCTGGAATGATAATTACTATATCATTGCTAATGCAAATCTGATGATTGAACGTGTTCCCGAACTGATGGATGGGGCAACCGACAGTGACAGAGCGCAAATGGAAATCTATCTGGGAGAAGCTTATCTCTCTCGTGCAATGGCTTATTTTGATTTGACATTAAGATATTGTAAAGATTATGAGCCAAGTTCAGCTTCTTCGGATATGGGAGTCCCCATTGTGCTGAAATATGCTCCGTCGGCCGATGCCGGAACGTATCCGGGACGTGCTTCCATGGAAGAAGTCTACAAGCAAATTGTCAGCGATCTGGGTGAAGCAACCAAACGAATCACCGTAGAAGGAGAACCTCGTTCTGCATATCTGACTCAAGACGGAGTTAAGGCATTTAAAGCAAGAGTCGCTTTGCAAATGCACGATTGGAATACAGCTATTTCAGCCTCGACCGACTTAATAAACAGTAATAAATATCCATTGATCACGGATGCAAAGAAATATGCCGATATGTGGTTGAATGATAATGGAGACGAAGCTATCTGGCAAATTTCCCAATCCATGACGGAACGTCCCGCTACAAGCAGCCCGGGGTCTTATTTGTTTGTTGAAGTCGGTGACGAAGACAATACATGCAAACCGGATTATGTGCCGGAAAGTGGTATCATAAATGCTTTCGACCAGGAGAATGATATCCGTTTCGGAGCCTACTTCACTAAAAGAACTGTCAGCTCCGGTATCGGTTATGTGGACTTGTTCATTTGTACGAAATATCCGGGTAATCCTGAACTTTACAGTGGAAAAAGTAATTATCATAATAAACAGAAAGCATTCCGTATTTCCGAAATGTATCTGATTGCTGCCGAAGCGTATGCACAAAACGGGAACAGCAGAGAGGCCTCTGCTATGCTGAATGCATTGAGAACAGCCCGTATCGCTAATTGGAGCGCAGAAGAATATAGTGGCGATGCCCTGATGTCTGAAATCCGTACGGAACGCTGGAAAGAACTTTTCTGTGAAGGCTATCGTATGATGGACCTGAAACGTTGGAATGTCGAAATGCGCCGGACACCTGCCCAAAATTCAAGTTTCATTGTTTTGCCGGGTGCTGAAAATGGAGAGAATATGGTAAAAGAAGCCGGTAATTACCGTTTTGTATGGCCTATTCCGCAAGCAGAGATCGATGCTAATCCACAGATCAAGGATCAGCAGAACCCTGGTTATTGATAGTAGTAATAGACTGAAACCAAATATAGACACACTTCAAAATATGAAGTAGACAGGCCGGGATGGATTGAGATAATTCGTCCCGGCCTTTTTTGAAAATAAAATTTGTTTTTTTATTAAACCTTTTCATTCCCGTTTCGTCTATATTCCCGTGTACTTATGTATATTTACAAGTCGATAGTGTTTTTAATAGAATACCAGGAAGAATATGACGAAAAGAGTGAAATGGAGCGTTACTGCTGTAATCTTTTTGATGATTGCCGGAATGATCGCTTACCCGCAGATTAAAAGCAGGATGAAAGCATCCAAGGATGCTACCGAAGTGGTTCCGCCGGCGGGTAGCCAGATTCGGAAACAAGTTTTAAATATTAACGCGGAAGTGCTGAAATATCAGTCTCTTACTGATAAGGCCATCGTGACGGGAAGTACGATTCCCGATGAAGAGGTTGATCTTTCGTTCGAGTCGTCCGGGAAGATTGTGGCAATCTACTTTACGGAAGGTACGCATGTGAAAGAGGGTGATCTTCTTGCTAAAATCAATGACAAACCGTTGCAGGCCGAGTTGAAAAAACTCGAAGCCCAGATCCCGTTGGCTAAAGACCGTGTCTATCGCCAGCATACGCTGTTGGAAAAAGATGCCGTCAGCCAGGAAGCCTACGAACAGGTGGCAACCGAGTATGAGAAACTGATGGCGGACATCGAGCTGGTTAAGGCCAATATCGCCCAGACAGAACTGCGGGCGCCGTTCGACGGGATTATCGGTCTTCGTAATGTCAGCGAAGGAGCTTATGCTTCCCCTTCGACGGTTATCTCCAAATTGACTAAAATATCTCCCCTGAAAATAGAATTTTCGATCCCCGAACGTTATGCAACGGATGTAAAAGACGGCACATCGATCGTTTTCCGGATGAACTCGTCTGTCGGAATGATGCAGGATTATAAGGCGACCGTCTATGCGGTGGAAAGCAAGATCGACGAAGCGACCCGTTCGTTGAGGGTACGTGCGACTTATCCGAACAGGGATGAATCGATTGCACCGGGACGTTATACCTCCGTCGAGATCACCCGCCGCGAGATAAAGGACGCGTTAGCGATCCCCAGTGAGGCGCTGATCCCCGAAATGGGAAAGAATATTGTCTATGTGTATAAGAGCGGCGTGGCGGAACCTGCCGAGATCATCTTAGGGCTCCGTACGGAAAGCCAGGTTCAGGTATTGAAAGGCTTGAGCGTGGGCGATACGGTGATCACTTCCGGGGTGATGCAGCTTCGTACGGGAATGAAAGTGGCGATTGATAACTTGAAGTAACGAAGTAGCATGGCGAATATTTCTGAAATAAGCATAAAAAGGCCGGTACTCTCGACCGTGATGATGCTGATTCTCCTGTTGTTCGGGATGATCGGTTATAAGTTCTTGGGTGTTCGTGAGTTCCCAAGTGTGGATAACCCGATTATTTCGGTAAACGTATCCTATCCGGGTGCGAATGCGGAGGTAATCATGAACCAGATCACGGAGCCGTTGGAACAGAACATTAACGGTATCCCGGGCATCCGTTCGCTCAGTAGCGTCAGTAGCCAGGGTAGTAGCCGTATTACGGTAGAGTTTGAATTGTCTGTCGACTTGGAAACGGCGGCGAATGACGTGCGTGATAAAGTGTCCCGCGCCCAGCGTTACCTGCCCCGCGACTGTGACCCGCCAACAGTGTCGAAGGCGGATGCGGATGCGACGCCGATCATGCAGATCGGTATCCGAAGCAGTAAACGGTCGTTGATGGAGTTGAGTGAGATTGCCGAACTGACGGTGAAAGAGCGTCTCCAGACAATCCCCAATGTGAGCGGTGTCGATATCTGGGGACAGAAGCGTTATTCCATGCGCCTGTGGCTGGACCCGATCAAGATGGCCGGTTACAGTGTGACCCCGTTGGATGTCAAGAATGCGGTGGATGCGGAGAATGTCGAGCTTCCTTCCGGCAGTATCGAAGGGAATACGATCGACCTGTCTATCCGTACGCTCGGATTGATGCATACGGCGAAGGAATTTAACGATTTGATTATCAAACGTGACGGTGAGAATATCATCCGTTTCCAGGATGTCGGGCGTGCCGAGGTGAGCCCGGAAGATTTGCGAAGCGTGATGCGTAAGAACGGCGAGCCGATGGTGATCGACGTCATCATCCCGCAGCCCGGCGCCAACCAGATCGAGATTGCCGACGAAGCCTACAAACGTATCGAACAGCTCGAAAAAGACCTGCCGGACGATGTGACGGTCGAAATGGTCTACGATAATACCCGTTTTATCCGTGCCTCTATCAAAGAGGTGGAAGAGACGATCTACGTCGCTTTCCTGTTGGTGGTACTGATTATCTTCCTGTTCCTGCGTGACTGGCGTGTGACGATGGTTCCGGTTGTGGTAATCCCGGTTTCCTTAGTGGGAGCTTTCTTCGTGATGTATGTCTCCGGATTTTCCATCAATGTGTTGACGATGTTGGCGGTGGTGCTTTCGGTCGGACTGGTTGTGGACGATGCGATCGTGATGGCGGAGAATATCTACGTGCGTATCGAGCAGGGGATGGAGCCGAAAGAGGCTGGTATTGAAGGGTCGAGGGAAATTTTCTTTGCTGTTGTGTCGACAACTGTGACGCTGGTTTCCGTGTTCCTCCCGATCGTCTTTATGGAAGGTATGACGGGACGTTTGTTTAAAGAGTTCAGTATTGTGATCGCCGGATCGGTGACGATCTCCTCTTTTGTGGCGTTGACCTTTACTCCGATGTTGGCGACAAAGTTGCTGAAGAAGCGTGAAAACAAAGGTTGGCTATATACCAAGACGGAACCGTTCTTCGACGGGATGAATACTGTCTATGCGAAAGCGCTGAACGGTTTCCTGAACCATAAGTTGTGGGCCATACCGATCATTGTCATCCTATTTGGCTCTATCGGCTATTTCTGGCGGACGATCCGCTCCGAGCTTTCCCCGTTGGAAGACCGTTCTTCCATCTCGATCAATATCCGTGCCCAGGAAGGGGCGACGTTCGAATTTATCCGCGACTTTACGGACCAGATAGCAGCCATGGCCGACACGTTAGCGCCGGAACGGAAGGCATTGACGGTTCGCGCCAATAGCGGGAATGGGTTTATTTCTGTTTTGCTTCCGGATATCAAAGACCGCAAGCGCTCGCAGATGGAGATCGCCGACGTCCTGTCCAAAAATGTACGTGATAAGACCGAAGCCCGTGCTTTCGTCCAGCAGCAGTCTACTTTCGGCGGCCGCCGCGGGGGAATGCCGGTACAGTATGTTTTGCAGGCGACCAGCCTGGAGAAACTACAGGAACATTTACCTGCCTTTATGCAGAAAGTAAGTGAAAGTCCGGTATTCCAGATGGCGGATGTAAACCTGAAGTTTACCAAACCTGAAGCCCGCATCGAGATCAACCGTGACAAGGCTTCTTCGTTGGGTGTCAGCACCCGTACGATTGCCCAGACCTTGCAGTATGCGTTGAGCGGCCAGCGTATGGGGTATTTCTATATGAATGGGAAACAATACCAGATATTGGGTGAGATCAACCGGCAGCAGCGTAATACGCCGCTGGACCTGAAGTCTATTTATGTCCGCAGTGATGCCGGCGAGATGATCCAGTTGGATAACCTGGTCACCTTGAAGGAAGATGTGGCGCCGCCCCAGTTGTACCGCTATAACCGTTTTGTGGCGGCAACCGTGTCGAGCGGGTTGAATAAAGGATATACGATTGGCGATGGTCTGGACGAGATGGACCGTATTGCCGCCGAGACATTGGACAACAGTTTCCGTACGGCGCTTTCCGGTGAGTCGAAAGAGTTCCGTGAAAGTTCGTCCAGCCTGATGTTTGCCATGATCCTGGCGCTGTTTATGATTTATCTGGTGTTGGCGGCCCAGTTCGAGAGCTTCAAAGACCCATTGGTGGTGATGTTCACCGTTCCGCTGGCTATTGCGGGAGCTTTGATATTTATGAGCTATTCGGGTGTGACCATGAATATATTCAGCCAGATCGGTATCATCATGCTGATCGGTTTAGTGGCGAAAAACGGTATTCTGATCGTCGAGTTTGCCAACCAACGGCAAGAGGCCGGATTGAGCATGGCGGAAGCGATCCGTTCGGCTTCCACGCAACGTCTGCGCCCGATCCTGATGACCAGTATTTCGACCATTCTCGGATTGGTTCCGCTGGTCTATGCTTCCGGTGAGGGAGCGCAAGGGCGTATTGCGATGGGTATCGCCGTTGTGGGAGGTATGATTGTTTCCACCTTCCTGACGTTGTTTATCGTTCCGGCGATGTACAGCTTTATTTCTACGGACAGACAGAAAAAGTTGAAAGTTGAAAATTGAAAGTTATTTGCGAGATATGAAGAGATTTCTTTTGTTAATATGTATAGCTTTTGCGGTCGTTCCGGCCGGTGCGCAACGGATATTCAGCCTGGATGATTGCATCCAGACCGGATTGGAACGCAATTATTCGATCCGCATCATCCGTAATGAACAACAGGTGAGCGATAACAATGCGACTCCCGGCAACGCCGGTTACCTGCCGACAGTCGATCTGAGCGGCGGTTTCAGCGGCTCGGTCAATAATAACAACAACAAACTGTCCGACGGCACGACGGAGAAGATAAACGGCGTGAATAATGAGACGGCCGATGTCGGCCTGAATGTGAACTGGACCGTCTTCGACGGGTTAGGAATACAGGCGACTTACGACAGACTGAAGGAGTTGAAGAATCTGGGCGAGCTGAATACCCGGATGACGATCGAGGACTTTGTCGCCGATCTGTCGAGCGAATATTATAACCTGATCCGCCAGAAGATACGCCTGCGCAACCTGCGTTCCACACTCGACCTTTCCCGCGAACGTCTGCGTATTGTCGAAGAGCGCTATTATATCGGTTCGATGTCCCGCCTGGACCTCCAGCAGGCGCAGGTCGACTTCAATGCCGACAGTTCCAACGTCCTGAACCAGTTGGAACAGGTGCATACATCCCGCATCCGCCTGAACCAGTTGATGGCTTTGGACGATGTGGAAGAACAGGTGCAGATCAAAGACTCCCTCATTACGCCGAATCCGCTCCTTGACGAAGTGGAACTCTGGAAAAGCACGCTTGCCTCCAATTCATCCCTGCTGATCGCAAAAAAGAACCAGGTTATTTCGGAGTTGGATTATAAGAAGATCAGGAGCCGCAACTATCCGTATGTCAAGCTGAACGCCGGGTACGGCTATACGGCGAACTGGTACGAAGTGGGTGCGACCGACCTGCAACGCCGTCTCGGGCTGAATTATGGCGTCACTGTCGGCATCAACGTCTTCGACGGCTTCAACCGGAAACGCGAGCAACGGAATGCCCGCATCCAGATCGAGAACCAGGAACTGCGTACCCGCGAAATGGAACTGGCGCTCCGGGCTAATATGAGCAATTTCTGGATGGCTTACCGGAATAACCTCGACCTGTGGAGCCTGGAAAAAGAGAACCTGGTCGCAGCACAGGAGAACTACCGCATTGCGATCGACCGCTATAAACTGGGCGATCTGTCCGGTATCGAACTGCGTGAGGCGCAGAACAGCCTGTTGGAAGCCGAAGAGCGGCAGTCTATCGCCGAATATTCCACTAAGATATGCGAAATCTCCCTTTTGCAGCTCAGCGGACAGATTATGAATATGTTCCATGATTAAGATTCTCCTGCTGACGGATTTCTCCAGCGGATACGGGCGCAGCCTGCTCGAAGGCGTCGTCCGATATGCCCGTGAAGCCGGCCCTTGGGTCTTCTACCGGATGCCGTTGTATTACCGTGAGCTTCACGGAGATGAAGGTGTTGTCCGTTGGGCGGAAGAATGGGGCGCCGATGCGATTATTGCGCAGCTGACCGATGTGGACCTGAATGTCCTGAACCGCCTCGACATCCCGATCATTGTCCAGAACTACAAAGAACGTTGTCACGGGCTATCGAACCTGACAGGCGATTATTACGGGACAGGCGTCATGGCCGCCGAATTTTTCATCCGGAAAGGATATAAGGCCTTTGCCTACTATGGTTTTACCGATACGGTCTGGATGCGCGAACGGGGCGAAGGATTCCGGGACGCCGTGTCGGAGAAAGGCTATCCGGTTTATACCTTTGACGACGGCAGGCAATTGTCCGACGGGCAGTGGAACTTTGATGCGGAACGTGTCAGCCGGTGGCTGCTCGACTTGCCCAAGCCGATCGCCCTTTTTGCCTGCGACGACTATTATGCGTTGCAGATCACCGAAGTCTGTAAGATGTATAATATCGATATCCCCGGCGACATTGCCGTCTTGGGAGTCGATAATGACAACCTGCTTTGTAATATCTCGGACCCGGCCCTCTCCTCGATCGAGTTGGATGTGGAAAACGGAGGCTACGAAGTCGGCAAATTGCTTCATCAGTTTATCGAAAAGAAAATAACGGCTCCCGCCGACGTGATCATTAAGCCGGTCCGGATTGTCTCCCGGGGTTCGACGGAACGTTTTGCCGTCTCCGACAAATATATCGGACAAGTCTTGGCTTATATCGATGAAAACTATTGCAACCCTCTTTCCGTCGACGACCTGATCCGGATTATCCCTTATTCCCGCCGCGTGCTGGAAAAGAAGTTCAAGAGCGAAACGGGAATGTCCGTCTACCAATATATCCAGCAACAACGCATCGAGAAGTTTGCCGCCCTGCTGATCACCACCGATCTGCCTTTGACCGAAGCGGCTGCCGGCGCCGGATTCCCCGATTATAAGAATGTCTCGCGCATCTTTGTAAAGATGAAGGAGATGACACCCCTTCAATACCGGAAAAGATTCACCATTCGTTAAAGTATTCGTATTTTGAGGATTTTGTTTCGTGATTATACCCTGATTGCGTAAAATAATGTGCTTAATTTGCGCATAGATAAATCAGGATAGCCATGAGAACAACATTGATAAACGGACGCCTGGTCTTGCCGGACGAAATATGGGAACACGGATATGTCGTCATTGAAGACGGCAAAATCGCCGCATTGGGAAAAGGCGATCCCGAAGAGCCGCTTTCGGGCGAAGTGATCGATGCCCGTTCTTATTATATCTCTCCCGGGTTCATCGACCTGCACACGCACGGCGCCGGCGGGGCGGACTTTATGGATGCCACTGTCGATGCTTACCTGACCATTGCGGAAACACACGCCCGCTATGGGACGACAGCCTTGTTGCCGACAACGCTTACCTGTCCGGATGAAGAGTTATTCCACATGTTCGATATTTACCGGGAAGCAAAAGCCCGTAATACAAAGGGAGCGCAGTTCTTAGGCATCCACCTGGAAGGCCCTTATTTCGCCTATAGCCAGCGCGGTGCACAAGACCCGGCTAATCTGAAACAGCCCGTTCCGGAACATTACGGAAAGATTCTGGAAGCCTCGGACGATATCGTTCGTTGGAGCATTGCGCCGGAGTTGCCGGGCGCCCTCGAGTTAGGGCGTTTGTTAAGCAGCCGGAAGATACTGCCGTCGGTCGGACACACGGATGCCGTGTGTGAGGATGTGATGGAAGCGTTCGAAGCCGGATATTCCCTGATGACGCATCTCTATTCGGGCATGCAAGGTGTCACCCGCCGGAACGCCTATCGCTATGCCGGAGCTGTCGAGGCGGCTTTCCTGCTCGACGGGATGGATGTGGAGATTATCGCGGACGGCGTCCACCTGCCGAAAAGCCTGTTACAGTTGATCTATAAATTCAAAGGAGCGGACCGGATCGCGCTGATTACCGATTCGATGCGTGCAGCCGGCATGCCGGAAGGAGCCTATAAGTTGGGAAGCCTGAAAGAAGGGCAGACGGTTGTGGTGGAAGACGGAGTCGCCAAACTGCCGGACCGGAGCGCCTTTGCCGGGAGCGTCGCTACGGCGGACCGCCTGGTGCGGACAATGGTCGAAACAGCCGGTGTCCCGCTGACGGATGCCGTTAAGATGATGACTGCCACGCCCGCCCGTATTTTAGGCGTCAGTGACCGGAAAGGCAGCCTGGAAACAGGAAAAGATGCCGATATCATCCTGTTCGACGACCATATCCGTGTCTCCCGGACGCTGATCAATGGAAAGACAGTAGCCTGTAAATAAATATAATCTTAAAATAATCAGTTATGATCACGAGACGTAGTTTTTTGAAGAGAGCGGCAGCAGGAACGGCGATCGCTTCGTTCGGAGGAATCCTGCCGGGTTTCAGTGCCCGGAGTTATGCCAATATAGTAGGGGCGAACGAGCGGATAAATGCGGCCGTCGTCGGTGTCAACTCGCGCGGGAAAGCGTTGGCGCAGAACTTTTCCAAACAGCCGAATTGCCGCATCACCCGTATCTGCGATGTCGATTCGAGAGCCTTGTCCAAATGTATCGCTGCAGTGGATGAGATCACCGGTGAAAAGCCTGCCGGCGACAAAGACTTGCGCCGGACATTCGAGCATAAGGATGTGGATGCCGTCGTGATCGCCATGCCGGACCATTGGCATGCACCCGCCGCTTTGTTGGCGATGAAAGCCGGCAAGCACGTTTACCTGGAAAAACCGTGCAGCCATTCTCCGGCGGAAGGCGAGATGCTGGTCGAGGCGGCGAAGAAATACGGCCGGGTGGTCCAGATGGGCAACCAGCGCCGCTCGTGGCCGAATATAGTGGAGGCAATCAATGAAATCAAATCCGGAACGATCGGGAATGTCTATTTCGGCAAATCCTGGTACACGAACAACCGCGCTTCGATCGGTATCGGCAAGGAAACGCCCGTCCCGGAATGGCTCGACTGGGAGCTTTGGCAAGGACCGGCTCCGCGTACCGCCTTCAAGGACAATTTCGTCCATTACAACTGGCATTGGTTCTGGCGCTGGGGCACAGGCGAGGCGCTGAACAACGGCACTCACATGGTCGACCTGCTGCGCTGGGGCATGGATCTGGATTATCCGACAGCCGTCGAATCGACCGGAGGCCGCTACTATTATAAGGACGATTGGGAAGCGCCCGATACGCAGGTGATCAACCTGGATTTCGGCGGCAAGAAGTCGATGATGTGGGAAGGCCATTGCTGCAACCCGTTCCGCATCGAAGGCGAAGTCGTCGGCCTCCTGTTCTACGGTGAGAAAGCGAACCTGCTGATCGGCGGCGGAAACGAATACAAGATACTCGATCATAAGAACCAGGTGATCAAACACGTCACCAGCAAAATCCAGATCGACCCGCGCAACAAGATGAATCCCGCGCAACAGCTGGATGCCCTTCATATCCAGAACTTCTTCGACGGCATTACGAAAGGCGCGCCGTTGCATGCGGATATCCTTTCCGGACACAAAAGCACGCTGCTGGTACAGTTGGGAAATGTAGCGCAACGTTCGGCTGAACGCCTTGTGATCGATCCCTCCAACGGACATATCCAAAATAAGGATGCCGCCGCCAAATATTGGGCGCGGACATACGAAAAAGGCTGGGAGATGAAGTTATGAAACCGGTCGTGAATCAGGTTGCGGACAGGCGGCAGGTGATGATCGGCATTGCGATTATCGGAGTCGTGTTCTTTATTATCGGCTTCGTGTCGTGGGTCAACTCGATCCTGATCCCCTATTTCCGGATCGCGTGCGAGCTAACGAACTATCAGTCTTATTTTGTCACCTTCTCCTTTTATATCGCCTATTTGGTGATGTCCGTCCCGGTAGCTTACCTGTTGAAGCGGACGGGCTATAAGAAAGGGATGATGTACGGCTTTTTCTGTCTGGCCGCCGGAGCGCTGTTGTTTGTGCCCGCCGCCCTGAACCGGGCTTACTGGATTTTCCTGGCCGGCCTGTTCACAATGGGGACCGGACTGTCGGTCTTGCAAGCCTCGGCTAATCCGTATATCACCATTATCGGACCGATCGAGAGTGCGGCACGGCGGATCAGTATCATGGGAGTTTGTAATAAGTTTGCCGGCATTGTCTCTCCGCTGATCTTTGCAGCGGTGGTTTTGGGCAAGAGCCAGGAACTGCTGCGGACAGTCGAAGAGGGGCTGTTGGCAGGTGCGGACAAGGAAGCCGCGCTGAACGAACTGATCCGGGGCGTGATCCTGCCTTACAGCGTGTTGGCGCTTTTGCTGGTAGGGATCGGCCTGTTCATCTATCGTTCGGTGTTGCCGGATATCAATCCGGAGGATGAAGACGAGAAAGTAGCGGCTGCCAATTCCGATAAGACCTCCGTTTTCCAGTTTCCCTATCTGGTGTTGGGCGTCCTGGCGCTGTTCCTGCATGTCGGTACGCAGGTGATCGCAATCGATACGATCATCAGCTATGCCGGTTCGATGGGCGTGGGATTGCTCGAGGCGAAGTTCTTTCCGGCTTATACCTTAGGGGCGACTATCTTAGGCTATATGTTAGGCATCCTGTTGATCCCGAAGGTGCTTTCACAAAAGAATGCGCTGATTATCTGTACGGCTTTGGGGTTGGTGCTCTCTTTTGGCGTGGTTTTTGCCGATGCGGATGTTTCTTTCCTGGGGCACGATGCGAACCTCTCCATTTGGTTTCTCGCCTCTTTGGGCTTTCCCAACTCACTGATCTATGCCGGCATCTGGCCGCATGCGATCCGCGACCTGGGACGGTTCACGAAGATCGGTTCTTCCCTGTTGGTGATGGCCTTGTGCGGAAATGCCATCCTGCCGCTTGTCTACGGCAAGATGGCGGATGCAACCTCGCTGCAACAAGGATATTGGGTGCTGATCCCCTGTTTCCTGTATCTGATCTGGTATGCGGTCTACGGATACAGGATCACGAGTTGGAATAGAAAATAAATCATCAAAATAGAATGAAAATAGATAATCTTACAATCGATATTTTCCCGGACAGGCAGGCGATGGGAGGGCAGGCCGCAGCCGATGTTTCGGCAGCTATACGGGAGTTGTTGGGAAGGAAAGCGGAGATCGGCATGATCTTCGCTGCCGCCCCCTCGCAAAACGAGTTCCTGTCGGCCCTGACAGCCGATTCTTCTATCCCCTGGAACCGGATCAACGCTTTCCACATGGACGAATACATCGGCCTCTCCCCGGATGCCCCGCAAGGTTTCGGCAATTTCCTGAAAGAACGCTTGTTCGACCGTGTCCCTTTCAAGGAAGTCTTCTATATCCCGAAAGAGACTGACGATCCACGCTCCGCCTGCGACGCGTATGCCCGCCTGTTAGCCGGTAAAGGCGTTGATATCGTCTGCATGGGGATCGGCGAAAACGGACATATCGCCTTCAACGACCCGCACGTGGCGGACTTCAACGATCCGCTGCCGGTGAAAGTCGTCGACCTCGACCCGCAATGCCGGGCGCAACAGGTGCACGACGGCTGCTTCGCCACCCTTGCCGATGTGCCGGCGCAGGCTTTTACCCTCACGATTCCCGTCCTGATGTCCGCCCCGTACACCTTCTGTATCGTGCCGGCCCTGACGAAAGCGGAGGCAGTCCGTAATACGCTCTACGCCCCCGTCTGTGAGAAATATCCTTCCACCATTCTCCGCCGCAAAGCGCATGCGCGGCTTTATCTGGATACCGATAGTGCTTCACTTTTAAACAACCATACGATATGAGACATAGAATGATAGGACTGTTACTGGTCCATTTGCTGGCCTGGGCCGGCCTTCAGGCGCAGGAAGTGATCCGTGTAGGCGTGATCGGGCTCGACACGTCGCACTCCGAGGCCTTTATCCGCCTGTTGAATGCGGCCGATCCCGAACCCCAATATGCAGGTTTTAAGGTCGTAGCCGCTTATCCGTACGGCTCGAAGACGATCGAGTCGAGTGTGAAACGCATTCCCGAATATACGGAGGGAGCGAAGAAAAACGGCGTGAAGATCACCTCTTCGATAGCCGAACTGTTGCGGACGGTCGATTGCGTCCTGTTGGAGACCAACGACGGGACGCTGCATCTCGAGCAGGCGGCGGAAGTGATCAAAAGCGGCAAACCCCTGTTCCTCGATAAGCCGGTAGCCGCCACGTTGCCGGATGCGATCGCGATCTACCGTTTCGCCGCTGAACGGGGCGTCCCGATCTTTTCCTCCTCTGCTCTCCGCTATTCTCCGAGGAACCAGGAGTTGCGGGCCGGCAAAGAGGGCAAAGTGGTCGGTGCCGACTGCTATTCGCCCTGTACAGAAGAGCCTTCGCACGCCGGATTCTACTGGTATGGTATTCACGGCGTGGAAACACTTTATACGCTGATGGGGACAGGATGTGAAACCGTCTCCTGCGCCTCCACCGAAGGAACGGATGTCGCCACCGGCATCTGGAAAGACGGCCGCATCGGCACGTTCAGAGGCTTGCGCGAAGGTGCCCGTCCATATGGCGGGACCGCTTTCTGCGAAAAGAAGATGTTCCCCGCCGGCGGTTACGAAGGCTACGGGCGTCTGCTGGAAACGATCCTGACCTTCTTCAAGACCCGCGTATCGCCCGTCGACCCGTCGGAAACAATCGAAATATACACCTTCATGGAAGCCGCCAACGAAAGCAAGCGGCAGGGCGGCAAGCCCGTGAGCATGAAAGCCATATACGAGAAAGCCGCTAAAGAGGCTCCTGTTGTGCGCTGAATTTAGGTAGAAAGTATTAACTTTGCCTTATTATTGCAGGTAAATGATGATTTACCGGTGAGTTGCAGAGGCCTCGTAGGGGCGGTTCGCGAACCGCCCAAAGCCCTGTAAGGGCGACAGATCATAGCCCAAGGCGTGAGCCTTGGG
>NZ_QREV01000076.1 GCF_003363715.1 Parabacteroides acidifaciens | reverse complement strand
GCGCAGAAAATTGCCTTGAAGTAACGCTTCATCGCTCTGAAGGTTGACTTCGTGCTATATGAAGTCCGACTTCAGAGCAACAAAGTTCCGGGTCAGAGCGATAAAGTCCCTCTTCATGGCGATAAGGTGCCAGATCATAGAAAAAAGCTCCTTTTTGACGGCTGAAAAGTGGGTTGACATTTGTTTGGTTTCGGATGTCTTTTTACCCTGAACAATCCGTTTTATACAATAAGCCCTCTGCCGTAGGCTCTCTTTTGCCGTTTCGTTTCAACGAACGGTTTTAGAGCTTAGGGATGTGTCAAAACTGCCCTGTCCCCGCGCTTGACGCGGGGCCGCAATAAAACGGTCCTTATCAATCAGTTGTTTATACGGTCGGTTTTAATGCGATCCCGCGTCAAGCGCGGGAACAGGATCGTTTACGATCTCTTCTAACTTTCAACTCTTAACTTTCAACTATCTTAAGGGGGCTTATTGTATAAAACGGATTTTTTAGTTCCAAAAGACAGCCGAAACAAAACAAATGTTAATCTGCTTTTTGGGCCTCAAAAAGGGACTTTTTCGCCTTTTTTGAATGTTTTCCGCAATTATGACCGTCCTCTTTGCCATTGCGACCGTGCTAATGTGTAGTGCACTCGGCAGCTCGCGAAGATTAGGACGGTCGTAATGGCGATTTGAACGGTCGTAATTGGAAAGAGGACCGTTTTCAGGGCAAAAAAGCACCTGAATTTCCTTGGGATATTTGGGGCGCCGTCCGTTTTATTTCCAAATATTCGATTCTCCGGGAGTTAAGCTTTATCACATTGTCGGCGTTTCCGGTTTTCGGTAATCAAATTGCACGCTTTCCGAAACGGACTGCGCACCTCATTTTTCTTATTGTCAGAAAGGGGAGTTTAAACCGTGAAAAGAGTCAATCCAAAATCGATCAAGATTTCAGGCGAAATAGAAAAACGGACGAAAAGGGGGTTATTGTAATATTCATCAGATTTGCAAGAGGTTCAAAACTTGACAAAAGTGAGCTATAAATTATTTATCTGTGAGTTTTAGACAGAAGAACAAATGCCAAATAATTGAACCTTTGCTTCCTCGTGCAGCGTTTTGTTTCCCGGGAACATCTTGTATATAAATAAGGATTATCGGGCAATAGAAATGTCCGGATGGTTAAAGTATATATAAATGCTTGGAACTTATTTGGAAACAGCTATATTTGTAAATAAAATGGATAGTCTTTATTTAAGGCAGAGTGGAGGATTAAACCTACCCTCACATTTTTAGTCTAAGTAGTAGAAATATTATAAAGTAGAGGAGAAACGAATATGAAACCCATGAAATTAACGTCTTTGATGGTGATGCTCCTGGTAGGCTTCAGCGCCGTAGCCCAGGAAGAGTTCTTTGATGATGTGTATTTCTCTTCCAGCAAAAAAGATAAAAAAGAAAAAACAGAAGAGAAGGTTATACAGCCTAAAGAAAAAGAGAATGCAGAACGCACGGTGATTTCGTCTACCTACAGCACGAGCAAAAGGAAAGCTGCTGTATCTGACGAAGATCGTGCTATCGATGAATATAACCGCCGGTACTCTTCCGTCGATGTGGAAGAACCGTACGATGAGGATGCCGACGAATATACGGACGGTGAAGTTCTTGCCGAGTACAACGACGATATCGATAATGCCAAGTCGGTTGCTTCCGATACCAAAAAGGAACGCCGTTCAGATACGGAGTATACCGAACGTATCATCCGCTATCATTCCCCCAGTAAGATTACAGTCGCAGGAGCAGACCAGGTGAACCTGTATCTGAGCGACGGTTATTATGCTTACGGATATGATACGGACTATTCCGACGGACAAACAAATGTGAATGTCAACGTCAATATGGGCTACGGTGGCTATGGCGGTTACTATGACCCCTGGTACAGCGGCTGGTATGGTGGCTGGTACGGCGGTTGGTATGATCCGTGGATTTACAGCCCTGCCCGCTATTGGGGTTACGGCCCGTCCTGGGGCTTCGGCTGGGGATGGGGCGGTTTCTATGCCGGCTTCTACGGCCCGTCTTGGGGCTGGGGTGGCTACTGGGGACCCGGTTATTGGGGCGGTGGTTACTGGGCTGGTTCCTGGGGACACCATCATCATTACTATACTCCCAACCATTATCGCAGTAACGGAGGACGTTCCGCTTATGCAAGCAGTTATAGAGGATCGAGCAACAGAGGAAACAGTTCCTCTTATAGAAGTTCTACCCGCAGTCGTTATAATGGATCTGCTTCTTCGTTAAGAGGAGATGGCAATTCGTCTTCTTCCGGATCAATCGACAGAAACCGGTATAGCAGTCGTTCCGGACGTCCTTCGACATCTCAGGGTACTTCCATCCGAAATGAAAACAGTAGCGGCATCACTACACGCCCGTCTTCTTCTGCTAACAGCACAACAAGAACACGTGTAAATCGTAGGAATGACGCAAATTCGATCAGTACATCTCCTTCTCGAACTTCTTCATCCAACCGTCAGTATACAGCTCCGGCAGAAAGCAGAAGTAGAAGTAATTATAGCACTCGTTCGAGCCAGTCTCAACAAAGAAGTCAGAGCACTTATACTCCTTCGAGAAGCAGTAGCAGTAGCCGTTCTTCTTTTAGCGGATCTTCCGGTGGTGGCAGCAGCCGTTCCAGTGGCGGTGGCGGCGGTAGCGGTTACAGCAGCAGAAGTGGTGGTGGCGGCCATCGTCGATAAACAATTGGTGTATGGAATTAAAATTATAAAGGGGCAAGCCGCCCCTTTATCTATATAAGATATAAAAGTTAAAGTGATGAACAGAATAGCATGCTTATTAGTTTCAGCATTCCTATTAAGTGGTGGTGCTGCGTTTGCGCAAGGTGAAATGGATGCCTATCGGTATTCTCAAACAGATTTGAATGGAACGGCTCGTTATCTTAGTATGGGCGGGGCTTTCGGAGCATTAGGCGGTGATATCTCTGCTATGTCGGCCAATCCGGCAGGATTGGGCATTTATCGGAGTTCGGAGGTTGTAACAACCTTGAGCCTGTCTTCGATTAAGACAAACTCTGATTGGAACGGGTCGAAGATTGATACTAAAAATACAAAGTTCAACTTTGATAATATTGCTTATGTCGGTTATTTCCCGACCGGGAACGATGAAGGTTTAGTCGGATGGAATGTCGGCTTTTCCTATAATCGTGTGAAAAACTTTAATCGCAATTATAGTTTGGCTGGTAATCAGGCATTTTCTTTAGGCGATTATGCAGCTGCTTACGCTTCCAATGCAATTCTTTCCAATTCAAGTTTATTAGGCATTCCGGAGGATGATTTGGTTCCGTTGTTATCGAATAATGAGAGTGAACGAAGACTGGCTTATAATAGTTTAGGAGGACTTTGGTTGCCGGCTTTGGCTTATCAGAGTGGTTTGATCGGTACTGATGTAGAAGGAGGAAGGCAGTATCATTCTACTTTTGCTGAGCCGAATGAACAGGGGGGATGGTATCCTGATAGCCGTCCGGACGATGTTCTTCTGGAAGTGAGAGAGAGAGGAGCGATTGATAAGTATGATTTTTCTTTTGCAACGAATATTTCCAATCGGGTGTTCTTAGGGGCTACGATTGCTATTACAGACCTGCGTTATAGAATGAGTTCTGAGTATACGGAGAAGTATTATTATACTGATAATACTACGGACCATTTATTTTGGGACAACCAAAAAGCAACTGATGGAACCGGTTATTCATTTAATCTTGGTGCGATAGTTCGTGCAAATGACAATCTTCGTTTTGGGGTTGCTTATAACTCGCCGACTTGGTATAACATGACGGACAGTTATTATGCTTCTGCTCAAACTCAGAATGGTGGAGATCCTAAAAATCCAATTATGGATGGTGAAACGCCCACAGATCCGAATCCTTATACTGATTATCGCTTACGTTCAGCCGATAAATGGATTTTCAGTGCAGCAGGTATTATTGGACAGACAGCTCTGATAAGTGTGGATTATGAATTGAGTAATTATAAACACATGAGTTTATCTGATAGAGATGGATATGAGTACCCTGATAATGATTTATTCAAAGAACATTTCGGGTTGGCGCATACGTTTAAAGCTGGTGCGGAAGTAAAAGTAACTCCGCAGTTTGCTATTCGTGCCGGTTTCAATTGGAAGAGCAGTCCGTTCCAGAAAGAGGTAAGAGATGGGAATCTTGAAATATTCCCTTCGGGAACCTCTGTAAACTATACATTGGATAAAGGAACAACCGCTTATACAGTGGGATTGGGCTACAGGTTTACACCTAATTTCTATATGGATTTAGCATGTGTCTATCGCCAGTATAAAGAAGATGCTTATACTTTCTCTAATATTATCATAGATGGTGAAAAGGTGGTCAGCTCAGATGCAATCGGCTTGAAGACAAACACCACCCAGGTTGCCCTGACATTAGGTTATAAGTTCTAACAATATCATAGTTTGTTTGCAAAAGTCCCCTGTTCGTACAAAAATCGTACGGTCAGGGGGCTTTTTTGTGTAAAAAAAAAGGAAATGTTTGCCTATTTAAAATACTTTTTGTTCTTTTGCCTTTGTAAATATAAATAATATTATTGTCTAACAATTTTAAACTGCATTGCCTATAGCATAAACATTACTCAAGAAAACTAAAAAATAGAGAAGTAATGAATACTTTAAGAATGAAGACCGACGAAGAGTTGGTGGTTCTTTATGCAGAAGGTAATAATGCTGCTTTCGATGTATTGTTGAATCGTTACAAGAGTAGCATACACTCCTACATTTACTTTATAGTTCGCAACAAAGATCTCACAGAAGATATCTTTCAGGAGACGTTTGTCAAGGTGATTATGACTATTAAACAAGGTCGTTATACGGAAAACGGCAAGTTTAAAGCCTGGATTACCCGCATCGCTCACAACCTGATTATCGATAACTTCCGTCAGGAACGCAGTGAAAACACGGTCTCTAACGATGAGGTGGAAGTGGATCTTTTCAATAATATCAAACTTTGTGACGGTACGATCGAGGATAATATCGTGCGTCGCCAGGTGCTGTCTGATGTAAAGAAGCTGGTGAAACATCTTCCCGACAGCCAACGCGAAGTGCTGGAAATGCGCTATTATCAGGATCTCAGCTTTAAAGAAATAGCCGATATCACAGGTGTGAGCATCAATACGGCTTTAGGACGTATGCGCTATGCTATCCTGAACATGCGTCGCATGGCGGAGGAGAATAGCATTGAGCTGTCGATGGCTTGATAATTGAAAATTGAGAATCGAAAATTATTCTTTCTTGTTCATACAATAAGGGGAGAAGTTGGCCGTTTTATAATCAAACAAGATTAAAAACACGAAGTGCCTATGAAGAGACTTTCTACTCAATGTATGAATGGAATAGAAAATAAAACAGACAGAAACCGGAAGGACAGGAAAAGTTCGCCGCGTCGGCAGACACTTGATTTCCTTACCCAATTCGCGAGGGTTTATCATTCAGAACCCGCTTTACGCACGGAACTCTGTGGTTTGGTAATGAACTAAGAAAAAAATGGAAAGAGGATACCTTTGCTGGTATTCTCTTTCTTTTTTCATACCTTTGCATAAAAGATTAAAGATATGAAACATAAGATAGCACCTTCTCTGTTAGCTGCCGATTTTCTGAACTTGCAGCGGGATGTGGAGATGATAAACAAGAGTGATGCCGATTGGTTGCATCTGGATATTATGGACGGTGTATTTGTTCCTAATATATCTTTTGGTTTCCCGGTTTTGGAAGCGTTGAAACCGGTTTGCCGGAAACCGATGGATGTGCACCTGATGATCGTCGAGCCGCAAAAGTTTATACCGGAAGTGGCGGCTACGGGTGCTTATATGATGAATGTGCACTATGAGGCTTGTACACACCTGCACCGGACGGTGGGAGCTATTAAAGAGGCCGGGATGAAAGCGGCTGTTACGTTGAACCCGCATACGCCGATTTGCCTGTTGGAAGATATTTTGCAGGATTTGGATATGGTGTTGCTGATGTCGGTTAATCCGGGTTATGGCGGACAGAAGTTCATCGAACATTCGGTCGATAAGACGGCCCGCCTGAAAGATATGATACTGGCTAAAGGGCTGGACACCCTGATCGAAGTGGATGGCGGTGTGAATATGCAGACCGCGAAACGTCTGGTCGAGGTAGGCGCCGATGTACTGGTTGCAGGCAGCTTCGTCTTCCGTTCTCCTGATCCGTTGCAGACGATTCGGGAGTTGAAGGAATTATAATATAGGTAAATGATGATTTGCCGATATCCCGGCAAATCATCATTTACAATCAACAAATTCAAAGCCTTACATTATGATAAAAGAATTACAGATACGTCCTTTTTCCCGTCCGTTGCTTGTCTGGATTGCGGGAATCATCCTGCAAACAGCTTTCCCGCTTTATGCTTATTCCGTATTATTTCTGTTGTTCCCCCTTTTGGTCCTTGTTCTTTCCTGTTTTGGAACGAAGGAGCGAGGGGCGTTTTGCTATGAAACGCGCTGGCTTTGGGGTGCGGTCTTTGTATCCCTGCTGCTTTTTCTTTCCATACAGAAGACCGCCTGTTCGCAGGTCGATTTATCTTTCGAGCATTCGGAATCGGCTCTTTCCCGTTTGGCAAAAGAAGAACAACTGCGTCTGTTGGAACCTTTCGGCAGGTTGAACCTGACGGATGAGGAAAAGTCGGTGCTGGCGACTATTACCGTTGGCTACCGGGAGGCGATGGATCGGGATGTCCGGCAACGTTTTTCGGTTGCCGGTGTGGCTCATATCCTGGCGGTGAGTGGTTTTCATGTGGCTGTTGTTTGTGGCTTCCTGTCTTTTTTCCTGTCATTCCTTCCCCGAAGCGAACCATGCCGGTGGGTCCGGTATCTGTTGACGGTTCTGTTGTTATGGCTTTTTGTCGCGGTGACAGGGTTGGCGGCATCGGCTGTCCGGGCGGCCTTGATGCTGACTTTGTTTCTGATCGGAGGGGTGTTGGGAAGGAGGGTGGAACGTTATAATATATTGGCGGCATCAGCTTTTTGCATGCTGGTTTATGAGCCTCTCTATCTGTTCGACATCGGTTTCCAGTTGAGCTATCTGGCTGTGCTCTCCATTCTTTATTTTCAACCCCGGTTGCAGCGGTTGATGAAAGTCCGTAATCCTTTGCTCCGGGCGCCTTGGCAGTGGATTACCGTCACGCTGGCGGCGCAGATAGGAACGGCGTTTCTTTGCCTTTATTATTTCGGGCAGTTCTCGACTGTCTTTTTGCTGACTAATCTGCCGATGACTCTTTTGGCAACTTTGCTGATCCCTATGGGGTTGGCCTGGATGCTGCTGCCGGCAGGATGTCCCGGTTATGAATGGTTACAGGCCGGGGTGGAGGGGCTGACGCATGGATTGCTCCGACTGGTCGATTCCTTCAGTCGCGTACCGGGGGCTGTCTTTTCTTTCCGGTTCGATCTCTTTACGATGTTGGCGGCGTATGGTATGCTCCTGTTTGTCTTGCTGTATGGCCGTTCCAAGCGTCCGGCATATCTGTTTGCGGCACTGGCTTTGTTGTTAATTATCTTGATTGTCCGGCTGATTGGAAATTTAATGCTGTGTGGAATATAAAAAAAGTCGTACCTTTGTCACTGAATATAAGAGAATATATATGATTACGAAAATCATTCAGGAAGAGAAAATACAGAAAGCTAAGAAATACGTCGAGAAAGGCGAAAGTTTTGTTATCGTGACACATGTTACCCCGGACGGGGACGCTATAGGTTCCGCTTTGGGACTTTACCATTTTCTGACAGCTTATGGAAAAGATAATGTGGCGGTAGTGGTACCCAACGATTTCCCCCAGTTCTATAAATGGATGCCGGGTAATAAGGAAATCGTCATTCATGAGAAATATCCTGATTTTGCCGAGCAGTTGGTCCGTGATGCGGATGTTATCTTCTGCCTGGATTTCAACGAACCGAAGCGCATCGAGAAGTTGGCTCCGGCAGTCGTGGCAGCTGACGGTCGCAAGGTGATGATCGACCATCACCTGAATCCTGCCGATTTCTGCCGTGTGACGATGTCATATCCGGAAATGTCGTCCACAAGCGAGATGGTTTTCCGCTTTATCTGCCGCATGGGGATGTTCGAGTTGATCAATAAAGACTGTGCCGCTTGTATCTATACCGGCATGATGACGGATACGGGCTCTTTTACCTATAACTCGAATAAGCCGGAGATTTATACGATCATAAGTGAATTGATTAAGAAAGGTATCGATAAGGATTTGATCTACCGGAAAGTAAACCAGGTGTATTCGGAAAGCCGCCTGCGTCTGATGGGCTATGTCCTGTACGAAAAGATGAAAGTTTACCCGGAGAAACAAGCCGCTTTGATTACGCTTTCGCTGGAAGAACTGAACCGTTTCCACTACGTAACGGGTGATACGGAGGGATTTGTCAATCTGCCGTTGAGTATCGAAGGGGTGACATTCAGTGTCTTTATCCGTGAAGACAAAGATTATGTCAAGGTTTCGCTACGCTCTGTCGGCGACTTCCCCTGTAACCGCTTTGCAAGCCAGTATTTTAATGGCGGGGGACATAAAAATGCTTCGGGTGGGGAATTTTACGGCTCATTGGCCGATGCCGTTGCCGTATTTGAGAAAGGATTAAAAGAATTTAATCCTAATAAAACAGAAGAATTAGACAAACATGCCTGAGATATGGCAGAGATTATATACATTTGCCAGTCATTTACAATTAATACGTAACAGATGAAGAGAGGTTTTTATATCCTGTTGATTATGTGCGCTGCCGTAATGGTGGTGTCGTGTGACAAGACAAAGTCATACACTGATATGTTGAAGGCCCAACAAAAGGCTATTGATCGTCTGGAGAAGGATAGCGGATTGGTCTTTTTAGATGATTTTCCTAAAGATAGTATTTTTAAGGAAAATGAATTCGTAAAGCTGGAAGATGGTGTTTATCTGAATATTATTGAAAAGGGGAACAGTGAACGTGCAGTGATGGGAAAGACTGATGTCCAGACTCGTTTTATGGCTACATTGTTCATGGAAAGCAGCAGCTTCGGTACTGGTACCGTTGACTTGCTCGGCCCGCATTCCAACGGTACGCACCCGGTCGAGTTCAAGTATGGTTATTATAGTGAAGGGCTTTACAGCTATTATTATAATATATTCATCAGCCCCGGTTTGGCGGCTGGCTTGCCTTATGTGGGAGACAGTGCATATGTAAAACTGATCGTTCCTTTTAAGCAGATGGGGACTCTTGGGGATTTCCAAAGCACAGGAACGCCTGTCTATTTTGAGAAAGTAAGATATATCTTTAAAAAATAAATCTAACTAAATGACACTGATTAAATCTATTTCCGGTATCCGTGGTACAATAGGCGGGAACCCTGAAGATGGGCTCAATCCGTTGGCTATTGTCAAGTTTGTGGCTGCATATGCTACATTCATTAAGAAAAACACGAAGGTGACAACAAACAAGATCGTCGTAGGTCGTGATGCACGTATCTCCGGTCCGATGGTGAAACAAGTCGTTCTCGGCACATTGACCGGGATGGGCTTTGATGTGGTAGACATCGACCTGGCTACAACTCCGACTACCGAACTGGCTGTTGCCTGGGAAAATGCTTGCGGTGGTATTATCCTGACCGCCAGTCATAATCCGAAACAGTGGAACGCGCTGAAGTTGCTGAACGAACGCGGCGAATTTCTGGATGCTGCCGAAGGGGCCGAAGTGCTCAAGATCGCAGCTGAAGAAAGTTTCGTGTTTGCGGATGTCGATCAATTGGGAAAAGTGATTGCCAACAACAGCTACAATCAAAAACATATAGAAAGCGTCCTCAAGCTGGATCTGGTAGATGTGGAAGCGATCAAGGCTGCTAATTTCCGTGTCGCTATCGACTGCGTGAACTCGGTAGGCGGTATCGTTATTCCGGAATTGCTTTCAGCTTTAGGCGTGAAGGAAATCTTCAAGTTGCATTGTGCGCCTCACGGTAATTTTGCGCATAACCCGGAACCGATCCCTGAAAACCTGACGGAGATCTCCGATCTGATGAAACATGCCAAAGCGGATGTCGGCTTTGTAGTAGACCCGGACGTGGACCGTTTGGCTATCATCTGCGAAGACGGCGAAATGTTTGGCGAAGAATATACACTGGTGGCTGTCAGCGACTATGTCCTGACGCATACTCCGGGTAACACGGTTAGCAACCTGAGTTCCAGCCGCGCATTGCGCGACGTAACCCGTGCTCACGGCGGCGAATATAATGCAGCGGCAGTAGGCGAGGTGAATGTTGTCACGAAGATGAAAGCGACCAACGCAATCATCGGTGGTGAAGGTAACGGCGGCGTGATCTATCCGGCAAGCCATTATGGTCGCGATGCTTTGGTGGGTATCGCCCTGTTCCTGACGCATTTGGCAAAGAAACAGATGAAGACCAGCGAACTGCGCGCTTCTTATCCTCCGTATTTCATCTCTAAGAAGAAGGTGGAACTGACTCCGGATATCGATGTGGATGCTATCTTAGCTAAGGTGAAAGAGAAGTTTGCCCAGTATGATATCACCGATATCGACGGCGTGAAGATCGACTTCCCTGAAAAATGGGTTCACCTGCGCAAGAGCAACACGGAACCGATCATCCGTATCTATTCCGAAGCCCACACGATGCAGGAAGCGGAAGAAATCGGCGATGAGCTGATCCAGATTATCCGTGATATGTGTAAGTAATCTATTATCGAGATAAAAAAAGAAAAGAGGTTGTGCTTGATTGCATAACCTCTTTTTTTGCGTTTAATGATGGAACAGACGAACGCCGGTGAATGCCATTGCGATACCATATTTGTCGCAGGTGTCGATCACATGGTCGTCGCGAACGGAGCCGCCAGCCTGTGCGATGTAGTCCACACCACTTTTATGCGCCCGTTCGATGTTGTCGCCGAAGGGGAAGAAGGCGTCGGAGCCCAGCGAAACACCTTTCAGCGTATCGAGCCAGGTACGTTTTTCCTCGCGGGTCAGAACTTCTGGCTTTTCGGTGAAGAACTGTTGCCAGATGCCGTCGGCGAGTACATCCTCGTGGTCGTCGCTGATGTAGACGTCGATCGTATTGTCGCGGTCTGCACGGCGTATCTTTTCGATCCAGGGCAGGTTCATCACTTTCGGATGCTGGCGCAGGTACCAGATGTCGGCTTTGTTTCCGGCCAGACGGGTACAGTGGATGCGGCTCTGCTGTCCGGCGCCGATGCCGATTGCCTGTCCGTCTTTGACGTAGCAGACAGAGTTGCTTTGCGTATATTTCAGCGTGATCAAAGCGATGATCAGGTCGCGTTTGGCTTCGTCCGGGAAGTGTTGGTTCTTCGTCGGGATATTAGTCAATAGGCTTTCGTCCAGCTTGATTTCGTTGCGTCCCTGCTCGAACGTGATGCCGAATACATCCTTGTGTTCGATGGGGGCAGGGCGGTAGGCCGGGTCGATCTTGATGACGTTGTAAGTTCCTTTCCGTTTGTTCTTCAGTATTGCTAAGGCTTCCGGCGTATAGTCGGGAGCGATTACGCCGTCAGACACTTCGCGGTTGATGAGGCGGGCGGTCGCTTCGTCACAGGTGTCGCTCAGTGCGATGAAATCACCGTAAGAAGACATGCGGTCTGCCCCACGGGCACGGGCGTAAGCGGTAGCAAGCGGGGTGAGCTGAAGATCGTCTACGAAATAAATCTTTTTCAGCGTGTCGCTCATTTCAATCCCTACGGCAGCCCCGGCGGGACTAACGTGTTTGAAAGAGGCGGCGGCAGGCAGCCCGGTTGCTTCTTTCAGTTCTTTGACTAATTGCCAGCTGTTGAAGGCATCCAGGAAATTGATATATCCCGGGCGGCCGTTCAGTACTTCGATCGGCAATTCCCCTTGCTGCATGAAGATGCGCGACGGCTTCTGGTTGGGGTTACAGCCGTACTTGAGTTCTAATTCTTTTGCCATGTTCAGAATGCTTTTATGCTTTGTAGTTACATGAATAGTCGTTTGTATTCTCCTTCGAAGTTAGGCGTAAAGACGCCTTTACCCATATTGGCGAGTATCTCGGCTTTCGGCCAGAAACGTCCTTCGTCAAGCTCGGAAGGATCGGGGGCGAACGGGCCGTCGTAGGTGGTGCGGAAGGTGTTGACCAGTTCCTTTTCGATGGCCGATTCAAAGACGTAGCGGGTGATAAACTGAGGCGCAAAATCGGTTATCCCCAGTTCCTCGCGTACTTCCCGGCGGAGCGCTTCTTCTACCGTCTCGCCATAATCGATATGGCCGCCCACAGCGGTGTCCCATTTGCCGGGTTGGATATCTTTTGTCATCGAACGTTTTTGCAGATAAAGGTCGCCTGCTTCATTGAAGATATGCAGGTGTACGACCGGATGCAGCATCTTCGAGCCGCTGTGGCATTCTTTACGGGTTGCCTTTCCTATTGTCTCTCCCTCTTCATTCACTAAGGGAAACCATTCTTCGTTCATTAATTTCTGATTTAGAGAACAAAGATAAGGAAATAAGGTTATCTTTGCCAATAATATGGAATATATGAAAGAAGAAGAACATCAAGAATATAATCGCTTGCGTGAACCGATGGTTGAATATAAAGCAAAGCAACCTTTGATGCCTTCTTATGTTTATGAAGATATCAAGGTTGGCATTGAACAGGCTGATCAAGGGTTGTTAATTCCTTTTGAAGAAGTAATGTCTCGTTATCGGTAATGTACGTCTATTATTTCCCAATCCTGCTAATCGCCTTGATCAACTCCTCATCTGATAAACCTTCGCCGTAAGTGGCATAATCCATGCGGAATGTACAGCCGTTTTTGTATTCGGAGCAGCCATAGGCTGTTTTTCCACGCAGGATGCTACCCTTTTGGCAGACAGGGCATACCGGTTTTGCGGCGGAAGCGGCTTCCTCCGGTTGTTGAGCGGTGGCGGGTCCCTTTTTGGCGCGTGGTTTGCGCGGCTTCTTTTCCTTTGGTTCTTTTTCTGTTTGCGGCTTTTCGGGCGCAGTCTGCTCGATGGTGATCGTACGGCCGGTCTGGTCGGAGAGGACGTTGAGCACGACTTGGTGGACAAGCTGTTTCAGCTCTTCCAGGAAAGTACGCGCTTCGTATGTGCCCCGTTCGATCTGGCGCAGTTTCTTTTCCCAGAGGCCGGTCAGTTCAGCACTTTTCAGCAATTCCTCCTGGATCGTACCGATCAGTTCCACACCGGTGGCGGTGGGATAGAGGTTCTTGCGTTCCTTGCGGATATAATTGCGTTTGAACAATGTCTCGATAATGGCGGCGCGGGTGGAAGGACGGCCGATTCCGTTCTCCTTCAAGGCGTCGCGCAGTTCGTCGTTGTCGACCAGTTTGCCAGCTGTTTCCATGGCGCGTAGCAAAGTCGCTTCCGTGTAAGGCTTGGGCGGCTGTGTCCATTTCTCGCCTAATGTCGGCTTGTGCGGTCCGCTTTCCCCTTTCACGAAGTCCGGCAGTACGCCTTCTTCTTCGGCCGGTTCGGCATCCGGGTCTTTTTGCTCGGCGCCGAAGACGACGCGCCACCCCGGTTTGAGTATCTGCTTGCCCGTCACTTTGAAGTCCACCTTGCCTACTTTGCCGAGAACCGTGGTTGTCGAGATTTCGCAATCCGGATAGAAGGCGGCAATGAAACGGCGGGCGACCAGGTCGTAGACCTTCCGTTCGTTCTCCGTCAGGTTGCGGGCGTGCACGCCGGTCGGGATGATCGCATGGTGGTCCGTCACCTTCGAATTGTCGAACACGCGCTTGTCCTTCCTTATTTTCGCTTTCAGCAGCGGGGCGGTCAGTTCGGCGTAGTCGACCAGGCCGCTCAACGTGTTCGGTATCTTCGGATAAATGTCGTCACTCAGGTAAGTCGTGTCTACACGCGGATAGGTCGTCACTTTCTTTTCATAGAGCGACTGGATCAGTTTCAGCGTGTCGTCTGCCGTAAAGGCGAACTTCTTGTTACATTCCACCTGCAACGAGGTCAGGTCGAAAAGACGGGGCGCATATTCCTTCCCCTTCTTTTCGGATATGTCGGTGACGGTGAAATCTTCCTGCCGGGCAATCTCCAGGAAGGCTTCCCCTTCCTCCTTTTTGGTGAATTTGCCTTTGGTGGCGGAGAAAGTCGTATTGCGGTAAACCGTCTTCAGTTCCCAATAGGGTTCCGGCTTGAAGTTGTCTATCTCGGCCTGGCGGTTGACGATCAGCGCTAAGGTAGGGGTTTGTACCCTTCCGATGGAGAGCACCTGCCGGTTTTGTCCGTAGCGGAGCGTGTAGAGGCGGGTCGCGTTCATCCCTAACAGCCAGTCGCCGATGGCGCGGGAAAGTCCGGCTTCGTATAACGAGGTAAATTCGGTCTGCTCTTTCAGGTGTTGAAAGCCCTCGCGGATTGCCTCTTCGGTCAGCGACGAGATCCACAGGCGGTAGACCGGGCATTTGCAGCCGGCCTTTTGCATCACCCAGCGTTGGATAAGTTCCCCTTCCTGCCCGGCATCCCCGCAGTTGATGACCATTTCGGCCTTTTGCATCAGCTCTTCGATGACCTTGAATTGCTGTTCGTATGTGGGATTGCTGATCAGCTTGATACCGAAACGGGGCGGGATCATCGGCAGGGAGGCGAGGCTCCACCGTTTCCAGCTGTCTGAATAGTCGTTCGGTTCCTTGAGAGTGCACAGATGCCCGAAAGTCCAGGTAACCTGATAACCGTTTCCTTCGATATACCCGTTCATCCGATTGGTTGCCCCGAGCACTTCTGCTATTTCGCGTGCCACGCTGGGCTTTTCAGCTATACATACTTTCATCCGCAATACTCTCTTTTTTGAATCAACATACAAAAATACGCTTTCCTGGCGACTTTCCGAAATCATCCGTGTGATTTTGGCTAATCTTCGTTATCTTTGGCGTGTTGTCCGGGCTTCCGGATTAATGTAACCAGAAATGTAAATATCATGAATAAATTGATCTTATTGTCAGCTTTAGGCAGCTTGCCGTTGTGTTCGCAAGCAGCCGATTATACGAACTTTATCATCATAAACCTGGACGATGTCGGCTATGGTGACTTCTCCTTTAACGGGGCGTACGGCTATACGACGCCGAATATCGACAAGATGGCCGCCGAGGGTGTCCGTTTCACCCATTTCCTTGCCGGACAGCCGATCAGCGGTGCTTCGCGTGCCGGGCTGCTGACCGGGTGTTATCCGAACCGTATCGGTTTTGCCGGTGCCCCCGGTCCGGATTCCAATTACGGTATCCATCCGGAGGAGATGACAATGGGAGAATTGCTGAAACAAAAAGGATACAGCACGGCTGTTTTCGGGAAATGGCATTTAGGCAGCCAGCGGCAGTTCCTTCCTTTGCAAAACGGCTTCGACGAATACTACGGCTTGCCCTTTTCCAATGATATGTGGCCTTTCCATCCCCAGCAGGGAGAAGTCTTTAATTTTCCTGATCTGCCGACATACGATGGGAATGAAGTGGCAGGTTATAACACGGACCAGTCCCGGTTTACGACCGACTATACCACACGTTCGGTCGATTTTATCAAAAAGAATAAGAACAAGCCGTTCCTGCTCTATCTGGCCCATTCCATGCCGCACGTGCCGTTAGCCGTATCCGATAAGTTCAAGGGAAAGAGCGAGCAAGGCTTGTATGGAGATGTGATGATGGAGATTGACTGGAGCGTGGGCGAAGTCCTGAAAACGTTGCGCGAACTGGGGCTGGAAGAGAATACGCTGGTCGTGCTGACCTCCGACAACGGCCCGTGGGCAAACTACGGGAACCATGCCGGATCGGCCGGTGGCCTGCGTGAAGCGAAAGCCACTACGTTTGACGGCGGTAACCGTGTTCCCTGTGTGATGTACTGGAAAGGAAAGACACAGCCGGGGACGACCTGTAATAAGTTGGCCTCCAATATCGACCTCTTCCCGACGCTGGCCGAGATAAGCGGAGCTCCGCTACCGCAACGGAAGATCGACGGGGTGAGTATCCTGCCACTGATCAAGGGTGAGAAAGGGGCTAATCCGCGCGAGTCATTTGTCTATTATTATAATAAGAACGACCTGGAAGCCGTGACCGACGGACAGTTCAAGCTTGTTTTCCCTCATAAGTACGTGACATACGGCGCTTTCGTCCCCGGTAACGACGGGCAGCCCGGCCAATTGACAAACCTGCAACTCTATAAAGCGGAGATGTACGACCTGCGCCGCGATCCGGGAGAACGCTATGATGTCATTACCCAATATCCGGAGGAAGCTGCCCGTCTGATGAAGATTGCCGACCGGATGCGCGAAGAATTGGGCGACAACCTTACCCGACAGAAAGGGAAGGAGCGTCGGGAACCGGCGTTTTTGCAATAGTGATTTGCTGGAAAACTATGTTTTGTAGCATGTTTTAGTTAAATAGATTTAAAGAAATGAGATTTCCAAGCAAAAGTATATGCTACATAACATAAAGTCCTTATATTTGCACTGTGTTTTTCATGGTATTAGATTTAAGGTTAACAATGAAGATTGGCTGTCCGTGATGGATAGCCTTTTTTTTGCCCGTATGTGAAAAATTTCTCCTATTTTTATGTAAGCAAGGTGACTTGTATAATCATGATTTCCTATCTTTGTACTATCATGGCAAAAGGTGACGCCGATGAAAAGTTTTAGGTACTGATATGGAAATAAATAGGATACAGACACTCTTTGATAAGTATAGGGACAATTATAGATTATCCTGTAAACCGGCGACTGAGAGCCAATTGCAAGAGTTCCGAAGAAATTGTATGGATTATGGCGTTCCGGCTGAAATAATGGATGAGCTTGTGGCATACTTCAGGATTAATAATAACTTCTTTGGATATTTTGAATGTGACGATATACTAATCTTTGAGTGGTATGAGCAGGGATGTTTATGGCTTGGGCAAAGGGATTTGTGGACTTTTCGCTGCCTTTTGGAGAAGCATAAATATGCGATTGGCGATGCTTCGGAGGATTCATTCGGTGAGGACTATGAATTTGACACCATAGAAGAAATGCTGCAAGCCTTTCTGTCCGGAGAAAAGATATAAAAAAGAGACCTAAGTCCCTTTTGTTGTGTTTAGTTTTCGCCTCAATTCCCGTAATGTATCACTATAAGATCGCTTTACAATATTGCCGTTGGAAACCTCCAAAAAGGATAAATTATAAATCGCAAATATTACAATACCCCCCCCCTTTTCGGCCATTTTTCTATTTCGTCCGAAATCTTGATCGATTTTGGATTGACTCTTTTCACGGTTTAAGCTCCCCTTTCTGACAATAAGAAAAACGAGGTGCGCAGTCCGTTCTGAAAAGCGTGCAATTTGATTATCGAAAACA
>NZ_QREV01000075.1 GCF_003363715.1 Parabacteroides acidifaciens | reverse complement strand
AAACGTACGTTTTCATTAGTCATTTCCAAACGGCTTCCTATCTTTTTATAATTCAACGTCTTACATTCAATTTCGCACCCCATTTTACCCCCTAAAACAGCCCTTTTACGCGTACATTATATAATGTATTACATTGCTATTAATCAACCAATTACGAAAACCGCCAAAATGTAAAAAAACGCTTTTTCGCAGATAGCCGCCTAAAAAGGCCCTTTTTAGCCCCTATTCAAGACAGATATTTTTCCAAAAACAGGCTGATCATTTGCTTCCCGACGCGAAACTAAAGTGTCTGCGGTCGAAACTAAAGTTTCACGGCAGGAAACTAAATTTTCGTCCGAGGAAACTTTAGTTCCATCGGCATGAAACTTTAGTTTCAAAGTAAGAATCTTTCTGAAACTTTAGTTTCAAATATTTTTCCAGCTGAAACTACTTGGTATTCCGAATTTACTAATTTCGTAAGCGCTGCCTGCGGAATCTATTTTTTATGTATCTTTGGGCTATTCAAACACCAAGACAAGAGAGAAAAAAGCCTATGTATAAGAATGGTAAATATCGGGAAACCGACAAAATGAGCGATCTGATCTGCGAGAACTATCCGATGGTGCTTGTCATGAGCCGCTTCGGCATCGCACTCGGATTCGGAGAAAAGAACATCGGAGAGGTATGCCGGCAGAACGGCGTCGATCCCTGCACGTTCCTCGCCGTCGTGAACTTTCTGACGGAAGATGTTTCGGCACCGATGACTAATATTGACAAATGCCTGTCTATCGAGGCTTTGATCACTTATCTGCATAACGCGCATGCCTATTTTCTGGATTTCCGGTTGCCGCATATACGCCGCAAACTGACGGATGCCATTATGGATTGTCCGTCAGACGTGGCTTTCGTCATTACCAAATTCTTTGACGACTATGCCGCAGAGGTCAACAAACATATGTCCTACGAAGAGAAAACGGTGTTCCCGTATGTAAAGGGGCTGTTGAAGGGCGTAAAGGACCCGAAATACAATATCACGATCTTCCGTAAACATCACGACCAGATCGAGATGAAGATTATCGAACTCAAAAATATCCTGATCAAATATTATCCGGGGCCAGGCAGCAACCTGTTGAACAGCGTCTTGTTCGATATCTTTGCGACCGAACAGGATCTGGCTTCCCATAATCACGTCGAGGACTATCTTTTCGTGCCGGCGATCCTGGCATTGGAAAAAACAATCAAGTGATCCGATGAATACCTTATTAACGATAGCTATTGCCGATCCGTCCGCTATCATCCGAAGCGGATTGGAAACGGTGTTGAAACGGCTTCCCGGCTTCCGCATCCAGGTCGTTGAAATTGCCACCATGGAGCTTCTGCTGGAAACGCTTCGCTCGCAGAGGCCCGACATGCTGGTCATCAACCCCGCGATTCCGGGCTGTTTCTCCCTGCAACAGATCAAGGAAGAGGCGGGCTGCACGGAGATGAAATGCATCGCCCTGCTGTATGCCGTCGCCGATCACACGCTGCTCCGCCCTTACGACGAGCAGATCAGCATATACGACAGTCCGGACGAGCTGCGCCATAAACTGGAACTCCTCCACACGCCACCGGCCGAAGAAGCCGGAAACGAAGAACAACAAACACTCAGCACACGCGAAAAGGAAATCGTTGTCTGTGTTGTCAAGGGTATGACGAACCGCGAGATCGCCGACCGCCTGTTCCTTTCCACGCATACTGTCGTCACACACCGCCGAAACATTGCCCGGAAGCTGCAAATCCATAGTGCCAGCGGTCTGACCGTGTACGCCATTGTTAACAAATTAGTAGAACTGAACGACATCAAATTATAATCCATGAAGAAGAACAGACTTGCCGCCATTGCGTCGTGCATTGTCCTGTCGGGGGCATTCTGCACACTGGCACAAAACAAAACACAACAGGAAATCCGGATACCGGACACCTACAAATTAACGAACAAGTCCATTTACCGGAACGGTTGGATCGACTTCAACAAAAACGGGAAAAAGGATGTATATGAAGACCCCACGGCACCGCTCGACGCGCGTATCGAGGACCTTCTGTCACAAATGAACGTCGAAGAAAAGACCTGCCAGATGGTGACGCTCTACGGCTACAAGCGGGTGCTGAAAGACGACCTGCCGACGCCGGAATGGAAGAACCAGCTCTGGAAAGACGGCATGGGCGCAATCGACGAACACCTGAACGGTTTCCAGCAATGGGGACTTCCGCCTTCCGACAATCCATACGTCTGGCCGGCATCGCGCCATGCGTGGGCACTCAACGAAGTACAACGTTTCTTCATCGAAGAGACGCGGCTCGGCATCCCGACGGATTTCACCAACGAAGGAATCCGGGGTGTGGAAAGTTATATCGCGACCAACTTCCCCACACAGTTGGGATTAGGACACACCTGGAACCGCGACCTGATCCACAAAGTCGGCTATATCACCGGACGCGAAGGCCGCCTGTTAGGATATACGAATGTCTACGCTCCGATCCTCGACGTCGGCCGCGACCAGCGTTGGGGACGCTATGAAGAGGTCTACGGCGAAAGCCCTTATCTCGTTGCCGAATTAGGCATACAGATGGCAAAGGGAATGCAGACCGACTACCAGGTGGCGGCGACATCCAAACATTACATCGCTTACAGCAATAATAAAGGCGGACGCGAAGGAATGGCGCGCGTGGACCCGCAGATGTCACCGCGCGAGGTGGAAATGATCCATGTTTACCCTTGGAAGCGGGTGATCAAAGAAGCCGGCATCCTGGGGGCGATGAGCGCCTACAATGATTACGACGGTTTCCCGGTCCAAAGCAGCTATTACTGGCTGACGACACGCCTGCGCGGCGAGTTCGGCTTCCGGGGATATGTCGTTTCGGACAGTGATGCGGTCGAATACCTTTTCTCGAAGCACGGGACGGCGGCCGATATGAAAGAATCCGTCCTGCAAAGCGTATTGGCGGGGTTGAACATACGTTGTACGTTCCGCTCGCCGGATTCCTACGTGCTGCCGTTGCGCGAGCTGATCGCGGAGGGAGCCATCCCGATGTCGACAATCGACGACCGTGTACGCGACATCCTGCGCGTGAAATTCCTGGTCGGACTGTTCGACCAGCCTTACCAGATCGACTTGAAAGAGGCGGACAAGGAGGTGAACAGCGCCGAGAACCAGCAGATTGCCTTGCAGGCTTCTAAAGAATCGCTTGTTTTGCTGAAGAACGAAAATGCTGTCCTTCCATTGGATATAAACAGCGTTTCCAAGATATCCGTATGCGGCCCGAACGCTGACGAAGGAGCTTATGCCTTGACACACTATGGCCCGTTGGCCGTAGAGGTGACAACTGTATTAGAAGGCATTCAAAAGAAAGTGAAACCGGGAACGGAAGTGCTTTTCACCAAAGGCTGCGACCTGGTAGACGCCAACTGGCCGGAATCGGAGTTATACCGTTATCCGTTGACAAGCGAAGAGCAGAGTGAAATAGACAAAGCGGTCGAAAACGCCCGGAAGAGCGACGTCGCAGTCGTTGTGCTCGGCGGTAGCAGCCGCACTTGCGGAGAAAACAAATCGCGTTCCAGCCTGGAACTGCCGGGCCGACAGCTCGACTTGCTTCAGGCGGTTGCCGCAACTGGCAAACCGGTCGTGCTGATATTGATTAACGGACGCCCGCTCTCGATCAACTGGGCGGACAAATATGTTCCAGCTATCCTCGAAGCCTGGTATCCGGGCTCGCAAGGCGGTACGGCTATTGCAGACGCCCTGTTCGGGGACTACAATCCGGGCGGTAAATTGACCGTGACCTTCCCGAAAACAGTCGGACAGATTCCTTTCAACTTCCCGACCAAGCCGAACGCACAGATCGACGGAGGAGGGAACAAAGGGCTGAACGGCAATATGTCCCGCGTAAACGGCCCGCTATATCCGTTCGGCTACGGGTTGAGCTACACGACATTCGAATACTCGGACATATCCATCCAGCCGTCTGTCGTCACACATATCCAACCGGTCACCGTACGCTGCAAAGTGACCAATACGGGTAAACGCGCCGGCGATGAGGTCGTACAGTTATATGTACGTGACGTCATCAGCTCCGTCACGACTTACGAAAAGAACCTTTGTGGCTTCGACCGCATCCATCTGAATCCGGGGGAGACAAAAGAGGTGACCTTCACCATAGAGCCGCGCGACCTGCAACTACTGAACAGCGATAACCACTGGGTTGTCGAACCGGGAGATTTCAAAGTAATGGTCGGAGCCTCTTCCGAAGACATCCGCCTGAATGACCGTTTCACAGTGGTAGAATACGGGAAAGAGCAGGCTGCCTCACCCGCCTCCGCCCATCAGCAAAGATCCGTAATAGCCAGTTCTTCACAAGAGACAGCGGCACGAGTCCTGGACGGTAACCTGTCCACAGCCTGGAAAGCCAACGAAGGCGAATACATCACCTTCGCACTCGAAAACAACGCTTCGCCCAACAGCATAGCGATTGCCTGGAAAGAAAAAAGCAAAGATGCCAAATTCGAAATCCAGCTATCCGGCGGCGGAGGCCAGTTCCTGACTGTTTACGAAGGAGTGGTCGATGCGACTAACGAATTGAAGACATACCGGTTCAAAGGCACCACCGCCAGCGATATCCGCATCGTGATTACCTCCGGCAATGCCAGTATCTCAGAAGTAAAGCTCTAAACCGTACCGGTGCAAAATAATAATGCAGATCAACATTATCGCATTTCAGTATCGAAATCCCATAATGTTGACCTGCATTATCTGTTTTAAGCATCGAAAATGATAATGTATCAAAAGTAAGTTCTAACGCTTTAGCGTGTCATGGCGGGCTTGACCCGCAACCTCATACTAAACTGACAATGATTAAGATGAGATGGCGGGTCAAGCCCGCCAGGACACAGACACTATAAATAGATTTCCCCGAAGAACCCCGGACAATGGAAATTGGGCGACGGCAGATCGATCGGGCTCCAGCTGACGAAATGTGGAAATTCGGTATCATCCGCACATTTATAGAAGTTGCCCATAATCTTTTCCGGCAAGTTTTCCGGATCGAGTCCCATCACACGGAAAGGGATTGAGACGACCAGTTCCCAAGCATGCACACCTAATTTCTCCGGAAACGCAGTATGTTCCATAGTGGAATAACGGCGGATAGAAGCGTACTCTTCCGGCGACAGAGACTGTTTGACATCACGGGATTCGCGATGTGATGCGTCGCACGTACCGATACAGTTAAACTCGAAGTTGTAATAGTTGTGGTCATCCACCCGTTTCATAAAGAACTCGACACAGCTGTCCGTATATACAGGCGAGCCGTCTACCTCATGGAGCGCTTTCAGGGAGTTCCCTTTTACAAAATAGCGGATATACAAATTGACATCCGACCTTGCTATATCGAATGCCACGATAGGCTTATAGGGATATTCTTCCCAGTTAATCACGTCAATATACTCTCGCTGGGCCTTGCTCTCCATTAAAAAGCCGACGGACGACAGGTCCAGAACATCCAGCGTTGCCAAATAAGGGACTTTCAGTTTCTTCATTTCAATTATAGATTTGGAGTAATGGCAAATGGAAATAAGAAGTCAGCAACACAGACACAGCCCCGATAACAGCCAGCACAATAATCACCGATCCCACAATCCGATTCAATAGCCATATACCTCGCACGTTAAACCATTTCTTCAATTTCGCTATTACATACGTGATCCCGAACCACCAGAGTACAGCTCCCACTCCTATAAAACCAATGCCTCCTAACAGCATCCAGACCGAATGCTCCGGCAAGACAAAACCGAAGCGGGCAAACAGACCGATATATAACAGTACAATTAAGACGTTGCTAAAGGTAAGAAGAAAAGCTGTAATAAAATCCTGTGTAAACGATAACTTTTTTTCCCGTCGCTTTTTTAGGTTCCGTACGGGATTAGACTGGAAAATGTAATAGCCGAAAACGCCTAATACGATGCTACCAATTAACTGGAGCGGGGCCTGATTCGCTTCGACAAAGTTCACGACCACTCCCATTCCTAAGCAGGTCAGCGCGGCATAGATCACATCCGACAGGGCAGCGCCCAACCCGGTGACAAACCCGTGCCAACGTCCTTTGTTCAGCGTTCGTTGTATACACAGCATACCGATCGGACCCATCGGGGCGGAAACCAATATACCTATCACAATTCCTTTACTTATCAATCCCAGCATTATCCTTCTTTTTTCTGCCTAATGATTTGCAAAGATAACCTCTATTCCTGATAAAAAAAGAAAAAACGCCTGTAGGAATGTTTTTTAGATTACCTACAGGCGCTTTCACACTTTGTCAAAAAAGATTATTTTGCCTTCTCTTTCTCTAAAATAGCTTTCAGTTTTGCTACTATTTCCGGGTGTTCGGCTGCCAGATTCTTCTTTTCGCCGATATCCTGTTTCAGATTGTAAAGCTGTTCTTCTTTGCTGTTTCCCAATTCGATATTGGTCAGTTTTTGATAGGCGGCGCCATTGCTCGGAGCGATATATTTCCATTCGCCGTCGGAAATGGAAAGCGCACCTGCAACTTCAACCACATAATCGCGTCCTTTCAGGTCTTTACCCAGGAATGCATCTAAATAGTCCTGGCTGTCGGGACCGGCTCCCGGCTCCAATGTCTTACCCATCAGGCTCGCCATAGAAGCATACAAGTCCACTTGGGAAACCAAAGCATTCGAAACACCCGGTTTCACCTGTGCCGGCCAGCTTACGACCATCGGGATACGTGTTCCGGCTTCGAAAATACTGTATTTGCCACCCCGGAAAGGTCCCCAAGGCTTATGATCGCCGAGAAGTTCGACAGCGCGGTCTGCATAACCATCGTCCACGACAGGACCATTGTCACTACTCAAGACGATCAACGTGTTTTCCGTCAAACCTGCCTTATCCAAAGCATCCATAATCTGTCCGACTGTCCAGTCGAATTGCAACAAAGCGTCGCCACGAGGTCCCATGCCGCTCTTGCCCACGAAACGCGGATGCGGCCAGCGGGGAACGTGTGCATCGTTGGTTCCGACATACAGGAAGAACGGTTCGTCCTTATGGTTTTCGATGAACTGGACAGCCTTAACCGTAATGCTATCTGCAATGTTTTCATCTTCCCACAAAGCCTGTTTGCCACCCTTCATATAACCGATACGGGAAATACCGTTCACGATCGCCATATCATGTCCATGGTTCGGACTTGGTTTGAGCTTCGTCAACATTTCCGGATGATCCTTTCCCAACGGCTCGCCGGGGAACGGTTCTTTATAGCTGACAGCAATCGGATCGTTCGGATCGAGATTGACAATCCGCTGGTTCTCCACAAAGACGCAGGGAACACGGTCGGCAGTTGCAGCCATCAGATAAGAATAGTCGAAACCGATATCCGTCGGTCCGGGCGTGATAAAGCCGTTCCAATCCTGCGTACCGGTTTTGTCACCCAATCCTAAGTGCCACTTCCCGATCGCACCGGTCGTGTAACCACATTCGCGGAACATATCGGCAACCGTCGGTTGTTCGGGACGGATCACCATACCGGCATCTCCGGCGGCAATCCCCGTATCATTCCGTCGCCAGGCATAATGCCCGGTGAATAACGAGTAACGCGAGGGCGTACTGGTTGCAGCCACAGCATGTGCATCCGTAAAGCGAACACCCTGCGCCGCCAGCTTCTCCACATTCGGCGTGTGAATCGTCTTCGATCCGTTACAACTCAGGTCGCCATAACCGATATCATCGGCTATCAGGAAAATAACGTTCGGCTTCTGCGGCGTTGTTTTCTCTTCTGCTTTTGGTTTGTTACCGGAACAGGAGGCCAGCAAAGTGGCCCCTATTCCTAACATGATTGTTGATTTCATGATAATAATTTATTTGTCTCGTATCAAGTATCATTTGTATGTTTTACCGCAAGTTCGGATTGATATCCTGTTCAGACTGCGGGATCGGCCATTTGTAGTCCTGATCCTGACGGAAAGCGCGGCTGTTCACCCACCATCTGCCGTATTTATCCACTTCTCCGTCCGGTTTGGCGCTTACGCGTTTCGAGCCGGGGAAAGGAGCGCCGTAAATATCGCCATTTAATGCTTCATGTGCAATACCCCAACGGAGCAAGTCCCAATAGCGGATACCTTCCATGGCCAGTTCGACACGGCGTTCGTTCCGGAGGATAGGACGCAGCTTTGCGGCATTCACTTCCGTGATTGCCGGCATCTGTACAGATGCACGACCTCTTACCTTATTGATGGTTTCATCCAATAAAGCCTGCGTAATGCCTTCGCCTGCCTCCAATTTGGCTTCCAGATAGCTCAGCAGGACTTCTGCGTAACGGATAACAGGAACATTTCCACCGTAGCTGTTCAGGTTGCCGGAGAATGTTTCGTCGAAATACTTACGCATCATCAGACCGGTCTGTGTGGTCTGTCCGCCCATCACCTTATCCGGGCTTTGAGAATCCGGATGGCAGTCGTAGACAGCGCCTTTAAAGGTCGATCCGTTATAATAGATCGTATAATCCAGACGCGGGTCCCGGTTTTTGCCCAAGTTTACCGGATCGTACTGCGGACTGTCGTAGCTAAACGGCGTACCGTCTCTGAACTGATAGGCTTCGAACAAACCGGCTGCCACGTTAATCAGACACCAACCGCCGTCTTTTACGGGGAAAGCATGCTGCGGCAGGGCGTTACCGGCCTGGTCCTGCAAATACTGCGTTGAAAAGATATTCTCGCTACTGTTCTCGTTTGACGGTAAGAAAAGGGAGGCGTAATCCGGATCGATCGCATTGTCGCCCAGGTCTATAATCTGCTTAAAGGCGGCGGCAGCTTCGCTATATTTCTTGGCAGCCAGCAGGGTACGTCCCAGGAAAGCCAGGGATGCCTGCTTGTTGGCACGTCCGGTTTCAGATCCTTTCAGATCCTTGAAACGGGGCAGGTCGGCGGCAGCCTCCGTGAACTCTTTAATAATAAACTCGGTAATATCCGCTTTCGATGTTTTTGTCACCGTATTTGCCTCATCCTTCGTCAGCACCTTCGTTACCAAAGGCACATCCTGGAAGAACTGGGACAGATAGAAGTACTGGGCGGCGCGGATAAAACGGGCTTCAGCTGTGAAACGGGCTACGACAGCCGGATCGCTCAAATTGACGATACCTTCCAGAAAACGGTTGCAACGGGCAATTTTGGAATATGAGTTCTTCCAATATGCTTCCGTATAAGCATTATTCGACAATAAAGCTCCGTTTGAAATCTTATGGAAATTGGAGTTCGTCCCGCGACGATCATAAGCATTATCCGTCGGAAACTCCATAAAGATCAGACCACCGTACGACCACCAGTCGGTCGGCGTATATTCAGGAGAGTTAAACAGGATTTCCCCTTTATAGACCCCGGTCAGAGCCAGTTCGGCATTATCTTCGCTGGTCCAGAACACATCTTCTGCGAACTTATCCAGCGGACTCCGGTCCAGGTCACACGATACGAAAGTTGTCGTTGCTGCCAGCAAGGTAAAAATAAAATATTTGATTCGTTTCATGACTTTTAGAATTTAAAGTTTACACCAATTGTATAAGTTGCCAAAATCGGATAATAGTTTCCGGATGTATTGATTTCCGGGTCCCATCCTGGTTTATACTTATTCCAGCACAAAGGATTCTCGGCCTGTACATACACGCGCAAATTCGTGATCTTGGCCGCCTGTAACATCTTTTTCGGGAAAGAATAGCCTAACTGGATATTCTTCAAACGGATATAAGAAGCATCCTGTACCCAGAAATCAGAAGAAACAATGTTCGGAGTCACAGAGTTACTCAAGTCCTCCAGCCTCGGATAAGCCGGGTAGCGGGTCGGATTGGCCGGATCGAAACGTCCTTCCGCCTGCCATTTCTGGATATTACCGTCACCTCTGAACGCCCAGCCGGCAAAGCCGTCGAGCATACCGGTCACACCGGCTACACCTTGCAACAGGACAGACAGGTCGACACCTTTATATTCCACACCCAGGTTCAGACCGAACGTGAACTTCGGAATGCGTGAACCCAAGTAAACACGGTCGTAGTTCGGATCGATCTTACCGTCGGGCACACCGTCCGGACCGCTGATATCCTTATAACGGATGTCTCCGGGCTGCGGGTTAGGCGTCACTTTACTCTGGTCGTGCCAACCTTTAATATCGTTCTCATCCAGGAACACGCCGTCCGACAGGTAGCCGTAGTACATATTAATCGGATAGCCGACAAACAGGTCACTGCCGTTACCGACCAAACCATTGAGCTGCTCTACGTTACCGACACCTAAAGTGGTCAGCTTATTCTTGATGATAGACAAGTTGGCGTTTACATTATATGAAACATCACCGATCTTATTGCGATGTCCGACTTCAAATTCCCAACCGAAGTTCTTCAACTCTCCGGTGTTCATTTCCGAAATCTTCTGCCCCAGGACAGAGGAAACGCTTCCGCTCGGTTTATACAAAATGTCGTATGTACGGCGGGTGAAGTAAGAAGCGTTCACGCTCAACAGGCCGTTCCACAAAACAGCTTCCAGACCACCGTCGATCGTTTCCGTTTCCTCCCATTTGATAGTCGGGTCGACAGCTGTCGTAACAGCCGCACCTTGTGTGTATGTATCGCCAAACGGATAGTTCTGGCCTAATTCATATACCGACTGATACGGATAATTACCGATATTCTGGTTACCTAAGCGTCCCCATGATGCTTTCAGCTTCAGGTTGGAGATAAAGCCCAACGATTCGTTTTCCTTGAAGAAGTTTTCTTCCGAAAGTCTCCAACCGGCAGCTAAAGAGGGGAAGAAACCGAACTTCTTGCTTTTCGGGAAGCGGGAAGAACCGTCGTAACGGACTGTCGATTCGAACAAATAGCGTTCGTTGAAGTTATAGCGGAGACGGCCGAAACCGGACTGGATCGCCCAGGCATTACCCGTACCGACAGACTTCTGGTTGTCCGGAGAACCGGCATTCAGATATGGCAGGTCGTTGCCGGGAAACTTATCGCGTGAGCCCTGCACATAGCGGTAGTCTTCCTGCTCCCAGGAATAACCGGCCAGGATTCCGAAAGAATGTCCACCGAACTTCTTATTATATTCAGCCGTAGCCTGGAAAGTCTTATAGATCGTCTTTCCCATTTTGTGTTTCAACTCGGAAGGACCTAACACACGGTCACCGGACAGTTTCATGGTCGAACGGTATGTGCGTTCTTCTGAGTTCGTATAGGTATAAGCACCGATTGCTGACAATTGTAAATCTTTTATCGGGTTATAATCCAAACGGACATTCGCATTCATCGAAAATTCCGGGTTTTCATAGAAAGAATCGCTCTTGATCCATCCGGCAGGCGTCCCGTGCAATTCACGTCCGGCGCCGAAAGTCCCGTCTGACAGAATAGTCGGAGTCAGGCCGGGGAAACGCAATGCCTTCTGAATAAGCACCAACATATTGTCGGCATCGTCACCGCCTGGAGCCATCGGTTCCTTCCGGTTGCCATACATACCCGAGAGACGGGTGGTCAGCTTCAATCCCGGCAGGAGTTCGTTGATAAGGTTGACGCGGGCGTTATAGCGCTGGTAATCGTTCTTTTCCACGATACCGTTCTGTTTCAGGTAGCCGAACGACACCATGTAGCGGTTCTGCGCATTACCGCCGTTCACCGTCACGTCATGTCCGGTCTGTAACCCCTTGCGTGAGAAAACTTCATCCAGATAGCGTGCGTTTGCATAATGGTCCGGATCGCTTCCGTCCCTGAACTTCTGGATTTCTTCCGGCGTATAGGCTTCGCGTCCTACGGCTTCATTATAGAGAGTGGCATATTGCCAGGTATCCGCAAACTCAGGCAGTGCGGTCGGCGTATTGAAACCAACATATCCGTTATAACCAACAGAGACTTTACCTTCCCTTCCGGTCTTCGTCGTCACCAGGATAACCCCGTTTGCAGCACGCGATCCGTAGATGGCAGCCGTAGAAGCATCCTTCAACACGGAGATTGATTCGACATCTTCCGAGCTGACATCGTTCAGCTTACCCGGAATGCCATCGATCAGAACCAATGCATCCGACTTGGTTGCCGCCTTATCGTCGTCCGCATTGGTAAACGTGCCGACACCACGCACGCGGATTTCGCCGCCGCTATTACCCGGACGTCCCGAACGCTGGATAACGGTCACACCCGCCATCTGTCCGGTCAAGGCATTCGACAGCTGCGGAGTCGAACGGTTTTCCAGTTTCTCGCTGCCGATCTGGGCGATCGAACCGATCACGTTCACTTTCTTTTCCGTACCGTAGCCGACAACGACCACTTCTTCCAAAGCCTGTGAATCTTCGGCGAGCTGGATTGTATAGCTCGTCTGGTCGCCTACAGTCAGTTCTTTTGTGATATAGCCGATATAAGACACCTGCAGTTTGGCACCTTTCGGAGCATCGAGCGAGAAATTACCGTTCATATCGGTAATCGTCCCGTTCGTCGTCCCTTTCACGACAACATTGGCACCGGCAATCGGACCGAAAGCATCCGAAACGACGCCGGTAATCTTACCGTCCTGCTGTACAGCGCCCAAAAGGACAATCTTATTATCTTCTATACGATATTTATAAGAAGATAGAATCTGGTTCAGTACTTCCTTAATATTCCCGTTTTTGACATCGAGGTTAACATGTTTCGTCATATCGACAGCCGAGTTATTGAAAAAGAATACAAACTGCGTATTCGCTTCAATGGTCCTGATCGCTTCTTCAAGCGTCACATCAGACAAGCTCAGATTGATCTTTGCATTCTGGGCATAGCTTTCCACTGCAGACAGTTGGAGGAAGGAAATGGCGACAAATAAAAGTATTAGCTTCATTTTCCTGAATAAATTAATGTTAAGAATAGGTATGGCAATCCCATACGTGGACTTTTTTTTCATACATTTGAATGTTTAAAGTTTTACATTTTGCTCTCACGCTTTCACCTTTGAGAGCAGTTTGTTTAGTTTACATCAGGCGGATGCTGGTAACATCTGCCTGATTTTTTTTAATGTTTCTCCGAATCTTAGATCATAGGCAATTTTCTTTATCGTTATTATTTAGGACTTATAATTATTTTATCTCCATCGATCGTATAACGGATCGGACTGATCAGAGTTAACAATTTCAGTATTTCTTCCGGCGATTCCTTCCGGATCGTCAGCGACAGGCGCTGGTCGAGCGGAACACCTTTCCGGCATTCTATATCCAGGTTATACCAATGCTTCATCCGGTGCAGGACAACCGACAGCTTTTCATTCGTGCAAACCAGCTTATCGCCTATCCAGATTATATAATCGGAGGCGTCCACTTCAGCCAGATTATAAGTGCCGCTCTGTTTGTTACAAGATATCTTCTGGTTTGGCTTCAAGATGATTCCCTTATCCAATCCCGGCAAAAAGACTTCCACTTTCCCCGAAAGCAAAGCGGTCTCGACTGTTTCCCGGTTTTTATAGTTACGCACATTGAAGTGAGTTCCCAACACATTTACCGTCATCCCGTCCGTTTCGACGAAGAAAGGCGCCTGTTCATCTCGTACGACCTCGAAGTAGCCTTCACCTTCCAGCTTCACCTGGCGTTTACCGGCTTGGAAATGCTCCGGATAGACCAGTACGCTGTTAGCATTCAGCCAGGCGGTCGTTCCGTCCGGCAGAGTCACGGAGCCTTTGCTGTCTTTTCCCATAATGACACGGTTCATTACCAATTGCTCTTCCGGAGAGAGGTTGAAGAACCGCTTTTGTCCGGCAAAATAACTGCCTAACGAACAAACCAGCAACAGGGCGACGGAAGCGGCAACCTTCACGAAGAAAGACAGTCGGAGCTGCTTCCGTTTCTGTTCTTTCTTCTCCACTTCGGCCGCGAAACGGGCGAACGCCTGCTTCACATAATCCCGGTCGGACACCGGAGTCTCCTCCGTTTCCAACCAACGGTCCCTGATTTCGGAAAAAGACTGCTTGTTCACCTCACTCTCCCGGAGCCAGTCGAGAAGCTGTTCCTTTTCTTCTTCCGAAGCATCACCGCGCAAATATTTCAGTACTATATCGTTCATCTTTTATTACATCCTTTATACCTATCACAAAACAAAAGGGAATATCCCTACCCCGAATTGAAAAAAAATTCTATTTTTGCTAAATAATATTCAGAGAGAAGCAGAAAGTTATGAAGAGACGGGAAGAAAACAGCCTGAAAACGCCGCGTAGCAGAGTCGTCGATATGTCTCTGTTCGGACAGCTGTTTAATACCTATTTCCAGGCACTGACCACTTACGCCTACCGTTTCGTCAACGACTGGCAGGCCGCGGAAGACATCACGCAGGATGTCTTTATGGCACTCTGGGTAAAAAAGGAAGAAATTGATTTCGACGAACCGATCAAGCCTTATCTCTACCGAGCTATCTACAACCGTTCGATCAATTACCTCAACTCCGCCCTGATGCAAAAACGCATCGAAGGAGCAGACACGATCGACGAACTGATCAACCACGAAATCCTCAGTTACAACCAGCACGACACGCTTCTCTTGAAAGAGATCACAAACGAAATCGACTCCTTCGTCGAAACCCTCCCGCCCCAATGCCGGAAAGTCTACAAAATGAGCCGCGAAGAAAACCTGCGAAACAAAGAAATAGCCGCCCGCCTGGAAATAAGCGAAAAAGCGGTAGAAAAACACATCTCCAAAGCTCTCAGCGAGATACGCAACCATTTGGTGCGCCTCGATATTCTGTCGATGCTTGTCTGCTTGATTGGAAAATCGATGTAATACTTAATTTTCATACGGCTTTTCCAGAAAATCCAAACCGAATTTGGCCCGTTTTCATAGAAAATCCAAACCGAACTCACTTCTATAACAAAACGAAGCCCCGGCAGCATCTAACTGTCGGGGCTTGTTTTTTGTCTGCATTCGGTCTTCACAGAGGGAAAGGCAGATGAACTTTTAATTTCATTACTTTAGTATTATTAATATTAAATCTGACCGCTTGTTCACCTGTCGCAGGATAATTGGTGTTGATTGGGATAAACGGATATTCATCCGTAATGTAGAGACGGACGGCCGTCCGTCTCTATGCGCATCCCGCACAAAACCGCGCGGTCGAATTATTTGATTATAAATTCATTCTTATTTTACGATTGCTTTTACAGCTTCTTCGCCTTCGATAGCAACTACGACTACACCGGCAGGAGCAGCGATTGTTGCGTTGTCAGAAGAAAGAACTGTGTTAGCAACTGTCTGACCTAAGATGTTAGTGATAACAACTTTCTTGCCGGCAGCACCGATGATCTGAACACTACCTTCGGCAGCGATCACTGTTACATCTGAAGTTGAGATAACTTCATTGCCTGTCGGTTTCATATCAGTATCGTTGATAGCGAACAGCTGTGCTTGTCCTTTGTTACCCAATACCAATACACCGTTCAGATAACTTACATAAGTCTTAGCTGTTGTATTGGCTGCAGGAATAGATTCGATTCTGTAATAACCTTCGTTATCTTCGTCGATTGCAAATGCCCATGTTGCATTAGTAATACCCTTCTTATCTGCAATATTGATCGTATCTTTAGTAACAGCCTTCGGTTTAGCAATTGCCAGAGAATCGTTGTTACCGAATTCTACGCGGTTAGCGTGAACGAAACCGATACGAGTCAGACCATCCTGAGTATATTTAACAGTCTCATTAGAAGTAGAGTCTGCATAGCTTACCATATAAGCCTTTGTATCGAATGAACCAACCTTTGCAGTATCAACCGGTTTAGTGATATAATATGCATAACGGTAGTTATTCGGACGGTTTACATAAGCTGTATCCAAACCAAGAACGAAGTCGTTATCCGTTGCAGCGGCTTTCAGTTCCAGACCAGTACGTTTGATTACGGCGAACGGCTTAACAGCTGTTACCTTAGAAGCCTCGTCACCCATCAGGGAGATAGTAACATTCTTCGGAGCGTCTGTTACGTTCAGATAAGATTCTGTTACAGCTGATTCCAGGTTGAATGCCCAGTTAGTGATTTCTGTCGGAGCAACAACGACAACATTGCCATTCTGATCTACTGCAATCTTTTCAGATTCCAAATTGCCATTATCCTCAACATTCCACAATAATTCATACTGGCTTGCATTATCGTTTACACGACGCAGCTTCATAACATCTTCTGTTTCAAGTTTTGTCAACATTAAATCGTTGCCATCTGCGTCTCCATTTCTGAAATACAAAGTATCTTCACCCAAGTACATTTCGAAGCCATAAGAAGCAGCGCTCAAGTTAGCATCGTTCAGTTCTACCAAACTTCCGCCATTCTTAGCTTTCAGTTCCAGTGCCTTATCTGCATCTGCAGTAGCCACTACAGAAGAGTCTTTGCCCATTGTCAGATAATATTTAGCTTCCGGATTTACGAAATTAGTAGCAGTCAGTTTGAATGTCAGATGATCTTTGTCTGCATCATTGATGTGTTTGTAACCTAAGTATTCATCTTTCATGTCAGGAACAGCAGTGATTTCCAAAGTGTCTTTGCCTGCAGTTACATAAATGTTGTTTTCTGCATCCTTAACGATGATCTTAGTTGCAGAGCCAAAGAAGTCTTTATTAGCATCACGGTTTGCCAATTGATAAGTTCCTTCCAACTTGTTAGCAGCAGTTACGATCCACTGAGTTGCAGGAACATTGTTATATACAGCGGCAGCACCAACTATCGTGTTATCACCCGTTGTAGAAGTCATTACCTGATACGGTTTTCTTGCATCGGCTTTCTTCAGGCTCTTGATGAAATAAACATCACCTACTTCAAAGGCGGGTTTAGGACCTTCAATCTGTTTAAAGGTGATAGTCGTATTCTTCGTAGCAGGATCATCAGATGTTGCTACAGACACTTCACGGTGAGAGTTACTTGCCAAAGTGCGGATAACAACCTGGGCAGCTTTCGGTGTAATACCTTCAGAATACCATTTACCAGCAGCTGTTGCTGTCGGCATGAAAGTCTTAATTGTTACTTCGTCACCCGCAATCAGCTCAGGATCTACAGTTAACTGGAAAGCAAACATATTTGCGTGTTGTCCTAAAGCAGGAACTACTTTCTTTCCTGCTGCATCAATAGCGTGCAATGTATCAGCTCTAAATGTGAAGTACTGTTCTTTTTCAGCAACATAGTTAGTGTCGACACAGAGATAAGCTTGCTTATCATCAATAAAAGAGTCAACAATAGCAATTGCATAGTGATTTTCAGCTTTTAAGAACTCACTCGCTGATGGATCATCTGACAAAATATTTTTAGATGTTACAAAATTAGTTTCAGATGCAGAAGTATGGATAGCAGTCAAAAGAGCTTGAATGTTTACCGAGTTCGTAGCATCAATAGTAGTCGCTGCACCTGTCTGGAACTGGTCAAACAACAAATTACCATCAGTAGCAGTAGCAAATAAAGCCTTCACTACCGTCCCCTTTTCTGTGTCAAACTTCGGCTTTTCATCTGCTGCCAAATAAGGTTTCACCATATAGTCATTCATAATAGAATCGACATCAAAGTAAGCCTGATTTGTTGCCTTCTTTACTTTTGCAACCATACTCTTTACCTGAGCTGCTGAAGCATTGTATTCAGCCAACAATTTGGAAGTCTTCGGTAATTTACCAGCAGCTGTAAATGTTGTATCTGCCAATGCTTTAAGTTTTGCATTTGCCGCATTCAAAGAATCCTGAACAGTACCATTTGTTGTTGAAGTCGGATTAAAATATAATTGCTTTGCTCTATCAAGATCAGCAATAGCACCTGCCAAATCAATTGCATTAGGGATAGCTGCCCCTAATTTTGTACTTGCCGGCACACCATTATTCTGAGCATAATCGATAGCTGTTTTAATTTCACCTTCACAAGCCTTAATAGCAGCTTCCAGTTCTGTAAACGCTTTATCTGTCATTTTCTTTGCGGCAGCCAGATCAGCTTTGAATGAGCTTGTTGAAGTCGCAGATGTATAAATCTCATCAAACTTAACAGCACGTAATTTGTTTGCCGTAAACGGATTTTCAAAAGCGTTATTCTTTACGTCATTAGAGAAAGTCAGCTCGAAAGAATCATTTACATCTGCACTCAAATCGGCAACTGTCAGAGAATAAGGTTTTGATGCATTAGCTGTAGCATCAACTAAATATAAACTCATAACCTTACAATCTGCAGCGTTAGGAGAAACCTCCGGAACATCCGTAGGAGTTCCTTCTGCCATCATCACTTTAACAGCGCCATCTTTTACGACTAATGCATACTGATACATTTTGCCTGCAGTCGCATCATAGAAGTTAGTACGAGCATCCGGACCTTTTGCAAAAGTAATAACGCCGTCTTCATCAATAGAAACTACATCGCTGTTTACAGTCATAGCACCAATGCCATCTGATGCGATATAGGCATACTGAGCCTTGTAGAACGAAGTTTGAGAAGCTTTAACATCCTTCTTTGAAACAGATAATTCCTGTCCTTCTTTGTTCACCAACTTGATTTCGTAATAGACTCCACCAGCGGCATTGACCTTCTGTTCTACAGTCGGTTTCCACAATGTTGCATTAAAATCTTCATAGAGTTTAATATCATCAGCCTTAACAATAGCAACAGAATCTCTCTTGCCATCTTCGCTATGACCGATAATTACACGGCTGTTTGCATCTCCCGACAATGCCACATGATAATACTTGGTAGTATCCAAGATCTTACCAGCTGCCATTGCAGTCGAAGACAATCCACCTGCCACCATTACAGCAGCCAAAAGAGTAGAAAATCTTTTGTTCATAATTCTAAAATGTTTAATTAATAATAATGTATAGTATATTGAATTTCTATATCGTCTTTATACTTCGTGTTCAATCACGACTTTTCTTAATCGTTGTAAAATGACGAGAGAAAACGTACGTTTTTTTTAGTCATTTATTTTTGCGATCTTTGCACTTCG
>NZ_QREV01000074.1 GCF_003363715.1 Parabacteroides acidifaciens | reverse complement strand
CGTCCTAATCTTCGCGAGGTGCCGAGTGCACTACCTATTAGCACGGTCGCGGTGGCGATTAGGACGGTCGTCTTTTGGAAAAATCGCATATTTCACTAAAACAACCGGTCCGAAAGTGCTTTTTCGACCGGAAAACAATCGTCGGGAAGACACTTCTCGAAGCCTCAAAAGGAGGTTTTCAAGACGTTTTTTACAATAAGCCCCCTCCTTTTTTTACTCCTGTTGCCACTTTTTACATCTTCGAATTACAAAAAAAGGATCACAATCAGACTACGCGACATTATCCGATTTACGCTTTATGAACCGTTCATATTTCTCCCAGTTAAAACCGGAATAACCTTTCCCATCCTTCGGAATACGAATGGTTGTCAAAGAAAGGCAGTTATTAAAAACATCTTCGCCAAAGGTTTCAGGAGCTTTTGAAGACATAAATTCTATTTCTTTTAGTTCAAGACAATTAGAAAACACCTCATCCCCAATAACCTTTACGGATTTGGGGATGAGAACGGACTCCAACCTTGTATAAGAAAAAGCTCCATTTTTAATAATCTCGACTAATTCGGGGATGGAAACAGACCGCACACCACTATGCGAGAAAACACCAACTTCAATCGTTGCCAACGAAGAAGGAATAACCACCGATTCAACATTCGTGCCATAAAAAGCAGCTATGCCAATACATCCCAAGTCTGCATCTTTGGAAAAATAGAGAGACGATAGATTTTTACAATCCAAAAAAGCGACACTATTAATGATTTGCACCGAAGCCGGAATAGTCACAGATCGAAGCGCAGTCTCGGCAAAAGCCAAACTTCCTATCTCTTTTAAACCAAAACCTGAAAATTCCACAGACAACAATCGCCTGCAATAACGAAATGCACGCTCATCAATCACCATCACCGATTCCGGAATGACCACAGCCCTAAGAGCAGTAAGAGAGAAAGCCCCTGCCGATATTTTTTTGAGATCAATGCCGGGTGCAAATTTCAACGATGACAAATGACGACATTCAAGAAATGCTGCTTTTTTTATTACCCTGACTGAAGCAGGTATAGACACCGAAACAAGCGAAGTTTGAGAAAAAGCCCATTCGCCAATAATGCCCAATGAGCTTTTTTCTGCGAACGTCACAGATGATAAGCGTAAACATTCTTTGAAAGCGGAATTTCGGATCTCTTTTACTGAAGCGGGAATAAAGACTGACCGCAAATCAGTCTTTCTAAAAGCGTGTGCCCCAATCATCTTTAATTTAGAACCTGGCGTAAACTGTACGGTTGACAAACGCATGCATCTAAAAAACGCAGCCCCTCCAATCGTATCCAAAGAAGCCGGTATCTTAACCATTTGAAGTCGTTTCATATCTTGAAAGGCATAAACAGGGATGCTTCGTACTCCCTCCGCAATTTCAATTTTTGTCACAGACTGCCTCTGCCCGCTATTCGCATCGTTCCACTGTACAAAGCCATCAGCTGTCAGAATTGTCAATTTGCCATTTGTCAAATCATATCCGGTTTCTTCTGCTTTTAAATAACTTTTAGGCATCCACAACAAGAGAATAGCCAGTAAGAAACGCAAAAAAACAAAGACTCTATTTCTTCTCATAATCTAACCATATTAATTTAAGTTCAAAAAATCCATTAAGTTTCATAACAAGGCTATTCACTTATTTATCTGCGAGATGGCATATATCGGACAAATATGTACATGACGTACCGCACCCTCTTCTATAGGGTCCGTATAGTCAAATGTTCCAAAGTTTTCCAGAGAGCATCGCACAGCTTCTGTCAAATGTTTTTCACGCATAAAGTACCAGAGACTCTTCATGCCGCCTTGTGTTCCGGCCTTTACCTCTATGGGTAAAACAGCCAGACCACGTGACGTTACATAATCAATTTCTGCTAAAGAATTTTTAGCTTGACGCACCCAATAATAAAGGTCGTGACGAATGTTGGGTGATAGATAGTGCAAAAGTTCCAGCCCAACAATCATTTCAGCCATAGGGCCTTTGTTTACTAAATCAGAAACACCGGATGTCAGAATATGAGTAGTCATTTCGCTGATGTTACCCAAGGTCATGTTAAGAAGCCGAAGCATCAATCCACTATCCAGCAATAACATCTTGCGGTAAGCGTTATTCGCCTCACTTCCAAGGGGAAGTCCGTTGGCATCGGTATGTGCCACAGGGATGATAATACCGGCTTTCACCAACAGTTCCAGGGCGTTCTTCACTTCATTAGCTTTATATCCGCTGCCGACTTCTGCATAGACAAACTTCTTTGTCGCTTGTACAGCAGCACTTCTCATAGTGAGTCGAAGAAGTGCAGGCTCCACTTTTTTCCGGTATTTAGGAAAATCGTCTTCATAACCAGAGAGAATATCATCCTGTACTTCCTGACATTGTAAAAAGTCGTGTGTCTCTATCCATTTAGCCACCGATTCAGGCATACCACCAATAATCATATACGTGCGTAACAACTGCACTAACTTTTCATGAAGAGGCTGGGGAAGTGGAGATTGTGCTGTTGCTCCGTTTCGTGCATTCAACAGCAATTGCTCTCCATTGGCAGAAAGGAATTCGTCAAATGTCATGGGGTACATAAACATCGAATGGATACGTCCTACACCAAAGGTTGGCAGTTCATCAAGTGCAAACTCCAAAAGTGACCCGGCAGCTATCACATGTAACTCCGGAATATCCTCTTTAAAGAACCGAAGTGACATAATAGCTTCCGGGCATTCTTGTATCTCATCAAGAAATAGTAAAGTCTTGCCAGGAGCAATAACTTGGCCGTACATTGCCGCCATTTGAGGCATGATACGCTTTACGTCAAGATTGCTTTGAAAAAGGACTTTGTATTCAGGATACTTTTCAAAATTTATCTCTACATAGTTCTCGAATCGTTCTCCAAGATGTCGTACAGCAGTCGATTTACCTACTTGACGGGCACCTCGAAGTAATACTGGCTTATGGCTTGAGCGCGAAGCCCATTCTGCCAGATATGTATCTATTAGTCTGTTATAATACATGATGATAATTGCTTATTGTTCAGTTGCAAATATAAAGATATTATATTATCCAAAGAAATAAACCAGCCAATATCAACATTATCCAAAGAAATAAATCGACAAAAAGACAGAAAATCCAAAGAAATAGCCAATACCGACTATTTGAACAACATCGGCACAAACTCCGACAAGTAAATACGCCAGTTGCGCCAGATGTGGCCGCCGTCTGTTTCGTAGTAGGTATAGGGGTAATGATTATCATCGAGGAGTTTGCGGTAATCAGTGTTTGCTTTATACAAGAAATCGGTCTTGCCGATAGCGATCCAATAAAGAGCCGGCTTCTTGGCAAACTGCACGCTTAGCTTTTTCTCCATATCCTTATATACAGGTGATTCCACATCTTTGCCCGGCCAAATGGCGGCTGAATACAAACCGACATAATCGAACAAATCCGGGTATTGTTTGGAGATATGCAAAGAGTGGTAACCACCCATCGACAAGCCGGCAATGGCGCGGCCGGACTTATTCTTGACTGTACGGTAATTCGCGTCGATAAACTTCACGACATCCGGAAAAGCCGCTTCGAAAGAGCCTTCCATTGTCTTAGGCAATTTAGTCGTCGGCGGCACCAGTCCCAGGGAAGATTCACCGGGAGCCGCTTCCAAGGCCGCGTTGCCATTCGTCATAACGACAATCATCGGTTTTGCTTTTCCCTCGGCAATCAGGTTATCCAAAATCTGAGTCGCGCGTCCTAATGTCACCCAGGCTTCCTCATCTCCGCCCATACCATGCAGCAGGTAGAAGACCGGATATCGCTTGCCGCTTTTCTCATAACCGGCCGGCGTATAAACAGTCATCCGACGGGTCGTTCCTAACGTCGGGCTGTCATACCACAGGCGGGAAACCGTTCCGTGCGGTACGGCATTCACCTTATATAAATCTGCGCGTCCCCCACCGCTGATAAATACATTCATCAGCGATGACACATCACGAATCAGATAGATATTACTGGGATCCGGCATCTTCAAACCATCCACGATAAAAGAATAGTTATACAGTTCAGGAGCCAGCGGTTCCGGTGTGGTATATTCCCAGACACCCTCCGGCCCCTCTTTCAAATCGGCAACGGAAGGATTAGACAGAAAATCGCCGGTTACCTGTACCTTTATCGCTTTAGGTGCACGGAAACGGAATGTAACCGTATTGTTTTCATGGATTTCAGGAGAGACAAGTGTTCCACCTCCCCAAAGCGACTGTTGTGCAAAAGCAATTGTGCTCACCAACAGAGCAATAAATAGTGTCAATACTTTTTTCATAATACTACAATTAAAATTAGTCTTCAGAATTATCTCATCAAAACTACACGTTTTTTCCATAGGAAGCAACTAAATGATTGACGACTTTCAGTCGGACAACGCTTTATCATCTCAAAACAACCGGAAACAAGCTGTCCAGATTGGCATCTCGGAGTTTTTTTGAAAATAATTGAAAGATTTTCTTCCTTTTATTTGGTTTACATCATAAACCATTTTATATTTGCAGCGTGCAGGTGAGAAACGCGCAGCTCCTTGCACTTTTTTAATCCATATATGGTTTATATTATAAACTTATTTATTCACGAATCAAAAGAGTAAAGAGATGAAAAGAATTATAGCAGCAAGCATTTTGGCGCTGATTTTCAGTTGCAGTTCAGTAATGGCACGGACAATCATTGTAAAGGTGAGTCATGTGCGGGGTGATAAAGGGAATGTCATGGTCATGGCCCAACAGGGAAAAGAGAGCAAACCGGTTTACGGAATGGCTAAAGCGGAAAACGGGACAGCCATCGTCAAATTAGAGAATGTAGAATGGGACGAATTCGAACTATCGGTTTTCCACGACGAAAACGATAATTGGAAAATGGATTTCACGGAAGACAAAAAGCCGGCCGAAGGCTACGCAATGAAGAGTTGCAAACCGAAGCAGGACGAAGAGACAGTCAGCCTGAAATTGTATTACCCGACCAACGAATAGAGCCATGAAAAGAGTTTTACTCCTGATCCTGCTGGCTATGGCAATCCTTCCGGGGAAAGTCCACAGCCAGGCAGGCACGGTGACCTACTCCGGCCAGATACACAATTCCGGAGGAGATGCGATTGACTATGCGACTGTTGTCCTTCTGCAAGGCGACAGGCAAATAGCCGGAGGGACAACCGACGATGCGGGGAACTTCGCATTGAAGGCTGACAAAGGGGATTATACATTAATCATACAATGCATCGGATATGAAACGGAACGAAAGCAGCTCCGGCTATCCGCCCCTACCCGCGAAACCTTTATCCTGCAACCGGCGGCTTATGCCCTGAAAGAAGTAGTCGTACAGGCAAGGGAAATCGAGCGCAAGGCCGACCGCTTCATCGTCAACATCTCGCCCACCAGCGGAAAAGACGGAACGGAATTGCTCTCGCAAGCACCGGGCGTATGGCTATCAGACGACCAGATATCCATCAACGGCGCTTCGGGCACGAAAGTATTTGTCAACAACCGGGAAATCAAATTGACCGGCGAAGAACTGCTCTCTTATCTGCGTTCCCTGAAATCGGAAGATATCAGGCAGATCGAGGTGATACCGGTTGCCGGAGCCGAATACGACGCCAGTACACGTGGCGGAGTCATCCGTATCGCCCTACGGCGCAGGCAGGATAACGGTGTGCAGGGAAACATATTAATGGGTACAGCCGTTGCCTCTTCGCTAAACCGCTATATGCCGTCTGCCAGTCTGAATGCACGCATAGGGAAATGGAGTATTAACGCCGCCGCTTCCGGAATTTTCACTCCGAAGGATAAGAGCGATATGAATTCCATCCGCTCATATACGACAGACGACACCCGCTTCTCCAGCCTGTCCCGGTTTGAGAACCGATCGAATTACGGAACCGGACGTCTCGGTATTACCTGGGATGCGGATACCCTGAATAGTTTCGGAGCGGAAATCGAATATATCGGACAGGGCGCAAAGGCGAATTCTTACAGCCGGACGGAGCTGGTAAAAGGAAATTTCCCGGTCAACAGCATGGGGGAATATTTCCAGAGAAACGAATACAACACGTTTACGGCCACGGCCAACTACCTGCATAAACTGGACAACCAGGGTTCACTGATCAAACTCATTGTCGACTATGCAGGTAAGAAATCAACGGGTAACAATGATTATTTCGTCCTCAGGCAAGCTATGGGAGGACAAAGCGACACTACATACAGAAGTAATGCCGACGCGACCTACGACATTGTCACATCCGACCTGTCCCTTTCCCGATACCTCAAAAAAGGGATGTCGCTGAAAGCCGGTATAAAATATACGTTTACCGATATGAACGACAACTCGTGCTACGAAGGCTTGTCCGGACACTTGTGGGAACCGAACCCTGCTTATGGATACGTCCTCAACTACCGGGAAAACATCATCGGCGGATATGGCTCCTTTTCTGCAGGGACAGGCCGCTGGTCTTTCGTCGCAGGGCTGAGAGGGGAATACACACGGACGTCGAACCGCAACGACAACATCCGCCGGGACTATTTCGACCTGTTCCCGAACCTGAATGTTTCCTATGCGTTCAACAGTCTGAAAACGTCTATGCTTGTCGGGCAATACTCCCGGAATATCGAGCGGCCGGCGTTCCATTCTCTCAGTCCCAATCACATCCAACTATCGGACTACAGTTACCAGATAGGAAACCCGTATCTAAAGCCGACTTATATCAACCGTTTCAACTTAACGTGGGTGTACCAGTACCGGTATACGGTGACAGTGGGCGGGAACCTGCATCACAACCTCATCCGCGAATTTTGCAAACAGGATGCAAACGATCCGGACATTTCCTATATCACACCCGAAAACCATAGCACGGAAAATCACTGGTTCATTGCCGTCAATCTTCCGTTCCAACCGGTTCGCTGGTGTAACCTGACTGCCAATTTCATAGGTGTGAAACAAGATATCAGGATGTCGGAGTCGGCCGCTTTAGCCAAACACTACCTGATGTTTGCCAATGCCACCGCGACCTTCTATCTGCCTGCCGGTTACAATATGGAAATTCAATACGGAGGAGCAAGCCGCCTCTATTCCGGAAACAGCGAAGTGGCGCCCCGTCATACGCTCGGCTTCACGCTACGTAAGAAATTCATGAATGAAAGGTTGCTCGTCACGGCTGGTGTCAACAACATCTTCAACCGCTATAACAATTACGTCAACAACCTGGATGCTTACAAAACCGAGTCCCATTACAAAGAGGGCAGTGCCGGACGCATCTTCAAGGTTTCGCTTTCATGGAGTTTCAACAGTGGGAAGAAAGTGGCGAAGAAGACGATAGAGCGCAGTTCGGAAAGTGAATTCAACCGGCTAAAAGAAAAATAGAATAAAAAATATAAAGAGATAACATAAACCACATTATCTTTGAACGGAATGTGGAAGGAATAAAAAGAAAAAAGATAAAATCATGGAAGAAAAAAGATTAACAGAGAAAGAAAGTCTGGAGCTTATCACACAGATGATTCATTCCAGCAAACAGAACATGGAAGTCGGCAACGGAAACCAGTTTCTATATTGGGGATATTGCACGGCCGGGCTGTCCATCGCGTTGTTCGTCCTGATAACCCTGACCCACTCATTTATATGGACCTGGGGCTGGATGTTCCTATTCGGAGTATGGCCGCTTATCGCTTACAAGAAAAGGCAGAAGCCGGCGGCTGTCGTCACCTATACAGACAAAGTAATAAACCAGGTTTGGCGTGTGCTGGGCTGGATGTTCGCTTTTACTTTTATCACATCCGGCGTAATTGAAATCCTCTTATACCGGCAGGCAGATTTCATCATCATGTTGCCTTTATCCTTGCTTTACTGTGGCCTCGGCGTTTCGATTACGGGCATTATTATTCAGGAACGTTGGATGATTTATTCGCCGATAGTCGCATTTGTCTTTTGTATTTATATGCTCACAATGCTGATACACGATGAGTCGGTAACCCTCTTATGGTATCTCTATTTCGGATTATCGTTTGTAATTATGATGATTATTCCGGGACATATCCTTAACCATAAAGCCAAACAAGCATGTTCAAAGAATTAGACCCTCTACTCCACTCGCAGTTACGGCTGGCCGTCATGTCCATCCTCCTCTCGGTAGAGGAGGCGGACTTTGTCTATCTGAAAGAAAAAACAGAGGCCACCGCCGGCAACCTGAGTGTACAGATAGACAAACTGAGCGAAGCCGGCTACATCGAAGTTGAAAAGAGCTTCGTCGGAAAGAAACCCCGGACGACTTGCCGGATCACGCCTGTCGGCCGACAAGCGTTCGAAGATTATGTAAATGCGTTGAAGGGATATATCGATATGTAAAAGGCAAGAGCTATCCCCTATTCGAAGTCAGCCGGATAAGCCAACAATTGGTACATCAGCGCCTTTGCCATCCGGTAATGCCCGTCGGCATTGGGATGCAGGCGGTCCGTGTCTTCTTTGTGGAAGTAGCGGGTATGGGAATCATTTACGGGATAAAGTCCGCTGATGCTGTTCAGGTCGATAACAGGAACGGCCCAGACATTGGCGGCTTCCTTTATCACGTCGACGTACGCATCGACATACAGGCCGATCCGGTTCGGGTAGGATTCGTCCGGCTGGATATTATTGTCACTGAACCTGGCATATCCGCGATGTATCGGTGTCAGCAGGATAATCTGCTTGGTCGGATAGTTCGTTTTCAGATAAGACATGACGCGGTTGATACGCCCCCGGAACGTCTGTCCGTCCATTTGCAGCGTCCGCCGTTTACGTACCTCCTGTTTGGGGCCGGACACCTCGACCGGTTCGTCCTTCTCGGTGTACCACTCGCCTAAAGGGACACCGGCATTATAGTCGTTCGTTCCGGCAAAAATCAGGATCGCGTCGATGTCGTCTCCCCGCTCCGCCTGCAATTTCTCTGCCTGTCCCAGTACTCCGTCCCATTGGTGGCCGTTAATGCCGTAAACAAGGGATTCCAGGCCTAAGAGTTCCGAAAGATACTGCCAATAGTTTTTCGCCGTCCCGACATGGATTTTATCGGTTATCGAATCGCCCAGAAAAGCGACTTTCTTTCCTTTCCACTGATTGGAGACAGGCACTTCCTGAACTTGCGGCAGCACATAAACCGTACACGGATAAACATCTGTCGACAGCAACAGGGCGGATAATAACAAAGCGGAGTAACGTATATGCATATCGGTTCTATTGATTGAGATTAACTGAAAACACAAAGATATAAAAAAATTTACCGTACCTTTGTCTGATTCTTATTTAATTATATCTATGGAAATTGCAGCATTAGTATCGGGAGGAGTCGACAGCTCCGTAGTAGTCCACCAGTTGAAAGAGGCAGGATATGATCCTACCATTTTCTATATCCGCATCGGAATGGAAGACAAGGACGGATATATAGACTGCCCCGCCGAAGAAGATATCGAGATCACCTCTTATATAGCCAAGAAGTACGGATGCCGGTTTGAAATCGTCTCTTTGCACGATGAATATTGGGATCGCGTGGTGAGCTACACCATCGACTCCGTCAAGCGCGGCCTCACTCCCAACCCGGATATGATGTGTAACAAATACATCAAGTTCGGCTGCTTCGAAGACAAATGGGGAAAGGATTTCGACAAGATAGCGACAGGCCATTATGCCACGACGACCGAGATCGACGGTAAAGTATGGCTCTCCACCGCCAAAGACCCGGTGAAGGACCAGACCGATTTCCTCGGCCAGATCACTCGTTTGCAGATACAAAAACTGATGTTTCCAATAGGCCACCTGATGAAAAGCGAAGTCCGCGCCATCGCCGAACAGCAGAAGTTGCCGAGCGCCAAGCGGAAAGACAGTCAGGGTATCTGTTTCTTAGGTAAAATCAATTACAATGATTTCATCGAGCGCTACTTAGGCAAACGTACCGGAAAAATCGTGGAACTGGAGACAGGCAAGGTGCTGGGCAAGCACAACGGCTATTGGTTCCACACCATCGGACAGCGCAAAGGTTTGGGTCTGAGCGGCGGTCCCTGGTTTGTCATCAAAAAGGACATCAAGCGGAACATAATCTACGTCTCCAACGGTTACGATCCGGAAACGCAGTACGGCAAGACAATCAATATGCACGGCTTCGACTTTATCACCGAAGACCCGTGGGGTGACTTTACGGACGAGAAAGAAATCACGTTCAAGATCCGCCACACGCCGGACTTCACGCCCGGCCGCATCCGCCGTATCGGCGACCTGTATCGCATCGAATCGGACAACAAAATACAGGGAATCGCTCCCGGGCAGTACGGCGTAGTGTACGACAAAGACCACCATCTTTGTCTCGGCAGCGGTATGATTATCGATGAAGAAAAATAGACGGATTGTCGATTATTATTATATGGAACACATTCCGATCTGTTTTAGGCTATAGATTAAACCAATAGTTCATCTTGACCATAAACGTATTCGTTGCCGGAAGGCCGAACATACGATCCAGGTTATTCCCCCAACCGGAGAGGTATTTACTGTCGCGGTTCGACATCCTGTGTTCCCAGACAAAATACAAGGTCGAACCGGGCAGATATTCCCAACGGGCTACCAGATTGGAACGGAACTCGTTAAAGCTGAAATCCGGTTTGTTCTTTATAACGGACATTTCTTCATCCGACAACGGACGGAAACGATCTTCATAAGTATGGGAAGTCGTATTCGTCATCGACTTGAAATCCTTGAATTTAGCCGTAGAAGTAAACGGTGAGCCGTAGAACTGTATCGTAATATCAGGCGTTACGTTCACCTGCAGATTCATTGTCAGTCCATACGTCTTCTGGTCCATGTGAGCTGTCACATAAGGCGCTGTGCTGCTTTCGGGTGTAGCCTGTACAAACTGCATATTGTCCGTATTCCAGGCATAATTCAACTGTCCGGACAAATAGATATGGTTTCCCAACCGGAATGTCAGTTCCGGCGTAAATGTGTTAAGGCGGTTATACCCGTCCAGATTATAGTTTCCTTCATATTGCAGCGTCAGCCGCACCCGTTTTGCCTTGTCTGTATTAAATTTGACAGAGGTAAGGAAATAAGGGTTGAACCGCACGTCCGGTCCTCCCCGAAGCAGGCGGCTGTCCAGATTGTTCCAGCAGAAGGTTTCCGACACGATCAACTCATACCGGCTCATCGTCATCGTCTGCCATTTCAAAGCCAGATGGTTATAAAAAGGCGTCCCGCCGTAATTCCATTGATTCCGTTGCGTCAGGGTGAAAGCGTTATAGCGGAACATCTTCCAGATATCCGTCTGCCGGTAAGCGATCTCCGTTTCATTAGACAGGTTATCGGTTTGTTTCAGATAACCGATATCATTGAGGTCGAAGCCCGGAGACGACCAACTAAACGTCTCGGCAAAAGCCCATTTGGCATTTCCTTTCCGTCCTAATTTCAGATAACCGCCCGTGCCGCTCAGTGAACGACGTTCCGGGTCGACACCCAGATAATCGGCGGAAGACGAACGCTGGTAATAGTGCACGGCGTTTTGCTGCAATGCACGGATCGCCTCCTTGCTTCCATTCAGGGAACTCACCATTGCTTTGGCTTCAACATAATATAAGCGGTTCTTGAAATACTGCGTAAAATCGATCCCTGCCGTAAAGGCATTACTGACCATGAAGTCTTTCAGATGCGGCTCGTCCAATGCACGGTTTACCGACGTGATCATTCCTCCCAACAGCGTATTTCCTTCCCAGTTTTTCTGTACACGGGCAACGGTGTAATTGGTCAAAGGCTCGACCACGACTTTATCTTCCATCCCGTTAAGCGTCACCTTCGATGAAGATTGCGCTGTCAGGCTCTGTACGACCCCGATCGTTACGCCTTTGCGGTTCGTTCCCGTCAGCTTCAAAGCGCCGATAATGGGGATATTCTCTTTCCGGCTGGCAAAGCTATTGACGTTATCGATACCGGGAGGCGTATAGGAAGGAGCGGCACCGATACGGCGCGTGTAAAACATCATGTCGCTGCCGTTGGCAAAGTCCAGAATATGCTTTCCTTCGAGGAAGAAAGGACGTTTCTCGTCGTAAAACGTTTCGTAGGCCGTCAAGTTCATCACCGAAGGGTCCAGTTCCACCTGTCCGTAATCGGGGTTTATCGTCATATCCAGCGTAAAATCGGACAACGCAAATTTGGCATCCAGACCGACATTACCGCCCCAGCTATGCCCCTTCTGGTAAGGGCTGCCGGGAATCTTCGGCTCGCTCCGGTACTTGCCCATCACATAGGGCAGGAACTCTATTCCGCGCGGTTTCGGCAGATCGGTCATGCCGTGCATTTCCCCGAAAGAGAACACATGCCCGTTATTCTTCAAGGGGATCATGCTCCAGTTCTGCACTTCGTTATTCCGCCTGATAATGCGGCGAACATGAAGCCCCCAGATGCCGTCGACCGACGCTTGGTTGTAGCGAAGCTGGCTGAAGGGGATGCGCAATTCGGCCGTCCAACTCGAATCCGGCAGGTTTACATGCGTCCTACCTTCCCAAACAGCGTTCCAGCTCCGGTTCACATTCAACTTATCCGTCACAATCAGGTCGGTCTTATTCCCGCCCAGGTTAATATTGAACTCCGGGGCAGCCCTGTAGTCATGGTATGTATCGAAAGCCACACTGATCAGGTCTCCCATACTGTTGTCGTCGCGGTTCCCGATGAAACGGTTCATCTTTCCGGGAACAGCATCTTTACAATACACGCCTACGTATATATATTTATCGTCATAAAAGAGCTTTACCCGCGTAGGAGAAGGTGATATTTCACGCTCATAAGGAATGATCTGCACAAAACGGTCGGACCATTCCCCCTGCTCCGTCCAGAAGGATTCATCCAGCTTTCCGTCTATCACAGGTTTGACACCTGTAACTTTCGTCACATTGTAAATACGTTTGTAAGCATCTTTGAAAGGAACAATAGAATCCTGTTGTCCATAGCCGAATGTACAGACTGACAAGAGGAGAAGATTCAAGAGATAACGTTTTTTCTTCATGGTCTAAAGAATTAAGCGAGAAGGCCATCGCCCTTTTTCACGCTCACAAAGTTAGCAATTATACGGAAATAAAAAAGGCCGCACATCCTAAGATCGCAGCCTTTTTTTATAATATTGAAACTAATTAAATAGCATACAAAGAGCTGATAGACTCACCGCTGCATACGCGACGGATCGCTTCGGCAAACATATCGGCTATTGAAAGGACTTTTACCTTTTCGCATTTCTTTGCATAAGGAATAGAATCGGTAAAGATCATTTCAGTCAAAGCTGATTCGTCTACACGTGTGGAAGCCGGGTCTGACATAACAGCGTGGCTGGCGATAGCGCGTACGGATTTAGCTCCGTTTTCCATCATCAGGTTAGCCGCTTTCGTAATCGTACCGGCAGTGTCCACCATGTCATCAATCAAAAGAACGTCCAATCCTTCCACTTCACCGATGATACGCATTTCTGCAACTTCGTTGGCGCGCAAACGGGATTTGTGGCAAATAACCATCGGCAAACCGAGATATTTGGAGTAGCTGCTGGCACGTTTCGTACCGCCGACATCCGGTGTAGCGATACACAGGTTATCCATCGGCAAAGATGTTTTAATATAATCCAGGAATACTGAAGATGCATACAGGTGATCCACCGGGACATTAAAGAATCCCTGAATCTGGTCAGCATGCAAGTCCATTGTGATCAAACGGTTGATACCGGCCGTACTCAACATATCGGCAATCAGCTTCGCACCGATAGATACACGCGGTTTGTCCTTTCTGTCCTGACGGGCCCAACCAAAATAAGGAATTACTGCGATAATAGAATGTGCAGAAGCACGTTTAGCCGCATCAATCATCAGGAGAAGCTCCATCAGATTATCCGAGTTAGGGAACGTTGATTGTACCAGGAAAACATCGCGGCCACGAATAGACTCTTCGTAAGAAACGGAGAACTCTCCATCGGCAAAATGTTGAATGTTCATCTGCCCCAGCGGACAACCAAGACTTTTGCAAATTTTCTCTGCAAGATACCGGGAGTTGGTTCCCGAAAACACCAAGAAAGGAGTTTGTGCACTCATTATTCCGAATATTTATCTTAAGTAAATAGATTTGAATTGTGGGTGCAAAGGTACAAAACAATTGACAATGAACAATGGACAATTGACAATTATCAAAAAAGTAATTATCAATTGTCAATTATCCATTATCAATTCAATATGTAAATTTCAGTAAACGACCTGAATAGGCCGGCAAGACCACCTGGTAAGGCCAGGCTGCCGTCAGCGTACTGACAGTGCTTTCTCCCGTCATCAAATCGGTCAGGACTGCCGCCTTGTTGTCTTCGAAATCAAGAGCCTTAAAAGCCCCGTTCGGAATCTGGACGCGCACCGTCTGCTCCGCCTTGTCGAAATTAACGACTACCAACAGGACTTCATTCTTATACTTACGCATAAAGACAAACTGGCGATGCGGGTTAAAATACGGATTGCTCATATTGGCATACATCAGGTCGTAGAAAACGCCTTCCGTTATGGCCGGCTCCGATTTGGCAATATTTAAAATCTTTGCATAAGCTTCACGCAACTGGCGTTGCTCTGCCGTCAGCTTTCCTCCGTCGAAAGCGCCTTCATTGATCCAGTTACGCAGACTGGCAACACTCCAGTAATCAAAGATTGTCGTCCGTCCGTCACGCCCACTGAACCCTTCGTCATCCATACCCGGCTCTCCCAATTCCTGCCCGCTATAGATCATCACAGGGTTGGTATTCATCATGGCCGACACGATCATTCCCGGGATACCCGGACGCGGATCGCCGGCGAAGAAATAAGAGGCGACACGCTGTTCGTCATGGTTTTCGAGGAAATTCAGCATATTCTGCTGGATTCCTTCAAGCGACTTCCAGCAAGTGGAAATATTACTTGCCGGAGCCTGGTTGCACATGACGGCCCGTACCGTATCATAAAGCCCGACCTTGTCATAGAGGTAATCGAAATGCCCGTTCTGGATATAATTACGGTATTCCGCCGGATTGTAGACTTCAGCGATAAAGCAGACGTCATGCGCTTGCTTCACCTTCGGAATCACCCAATTCCAGAACTCCACCGGGACCATTTCCGCCATATCGCAACGGAAGCCGTCCACACCTTTTCCTGCCCAGAACAACAGGATATCGAGCATCTTCACCCAGGTGTTGGGTACCGGATCGAAATGCGGTGTACGGCCGTTCAGGTAATCCACACCATAATTCAACTTGACCGTCTCATACCAGTCATTCCGCCCCGGACAAGCATCAAAACGGTCGTTGCCTGTCACCTTGGCGGGAAATTCGCTGTATTCGAAATCTTCCTGCTGTGCTCCGAACGGCAACGAGAGAGTCTGCCCCGGTACATAGTAAAAGTTATTGTTCGGATCGAACGCTTTCGAGGTATTGTCTTTCTGTCCCAAATCTTCCACATACGCCATCTTGGCATCCGAATGATATTGGCGGGCTACGTGGTTGGGGACAAAGTCGAGTATCACCTTCAGGCCGGCATCATGCGTCCTCTTGACCAATGCCTCAAATTCATCCATCCGGTCAGGCACCTGGCCTGCCAAATCGGGATCGACATCGTAATAGTCTTTGATTGCATAAGGCGAACCGGCATTTCCTTTAACGACAGCCGAATGGTCTCTCTGTATCTGATAAGCCGTATAATCGGTTTTCGTCGCATGTTCGATAACTCCGGTGTACCACACATGGGTAGTGCCCAATTCTTTTATTTTAGATAAAGCAAGAGGCGTAAAGTCTGAAAATTTTCCAACTCCGTTTTCGGCTTTACTGCCGTTCTTCACCAAGGATGATTTCAGATTTCCAAACCAACGTGGAAAGACCTGATATATGACTATCTTATTCGTCTGTTTCATTGCGCTATTTGTCTACTTAGTTTAATTTGGTAAACACAGGAACGTTCCGGAACGACTACGGCATTAAGGCATTGTTTCGTCTCGCCATAATTGCGTTTACCAAGGTTTCATACTTATTTTCTTTTATCACGATCTCGAAAGCCCGGACAGCCGCCGCATATCCGATATTGGCGATCTGTTCCACATTCTCGAGATCAAACGTTTTATACATGCCGAATTCTTCGGCTTCAATCAATACATCACACATTTCACGGTCTTCCAGTGTATTGGCCCGGAACATATAATGATAAGAACGCTCGGCAATATGATAGAGCGTCTGCTTATATTTTTGCGGTATCAGCGGACTGACGTTCACGCCGATGATACGCTCACATTCCTCACGTATGATGGAAACCGGGAAATTATGGAAAAGACCTCCGTCTACATAATGCACTCCGTTTATCACAACCGGGCTGAAGATAATCGGAATACTACAAGAAGCCGTTACCGCCTCGACGATGGGACCGCTACGGAACTCATGGCTCTCCCCATTATCGAGATCGGTAGCCATGACAACCAAAGGGGTTTTCAGTTCTTCAAACGTTTTAGCCCTCAAATGACGCCGGAGGAAATGGCGGAACCGCTTGCTGTCGAACAGTCCCGATTTCGGGATCTGCAACTGGGCGAATTCCGAAAACTCGCGGCCGGTAAACAGTTCTTTTATCTCGTCGGCCGTATAGCCGTCGGCGAATAAGGCCCCCATCAACGAACCGACACTTGTCCCGACAATAACATCCGGCTTCAGACCGCACTCCTCCAGCAATTTAAAAACTCCGATGTGGGCAAAACCTTTCGCTCCTCCGCCACTCAGAGCCAAGCCAAGTTTATAGGTCTTATGGTTCGTTTCTTCCGTCATTTGCGTTTTAATTCTTATTCTGTGACAAATATGCTGTTTTTTTTAGAATGAAACATTATTATTTCCGAAAAAGTTTCTCCACATCTTTATTTTCGTTATATTTACGGGAGGACAATGAAGCTTCGTAAGACACTAAGTGTCAAAACGATTAAAACCATATTAAATTTAAATCTCATTGCTATGATTACACCTATTTTTTGGATCATACCGGTAGCATCTATACTTGCTCTGGTATTTGCCTGCTTTTTTTTCAGGCAGATGATGAAAGAGAGTGAAGGGACCGAGTTAATGGCAAAGATAGCCCAGCATGTCCGTAAAGGGGCTATGTCGTACCTGAAACAGCAATACAAGGTTGTCGCTTCGGTATTTCTCGCCCTGGTGGTTTTATTCTCCATCATGGCGTATGGATTCGGGGTACAGAACGAATGGGTGCCGATTGCTTTCCTTACCGGAGGCTTCTTTTCCGGATTGGCCGGATTCCTGGGGATGAAGACAGCGACTTATGCTTCCGCCCGTACCGCCAATGCCGCCCGTTCTTCATTGAACAGCGGTCTGCAGGTTGCTTTCCGTAGTGGTGCCGTAATGGGATTGGTAGTCGTAGGGCTCGGCCTGCTGGATATTTCGTTCTGGTATATACTGTTAAATATATGTATTCCGGCAGACGCGATGGATGCCACGCATAAACTGACAATCATAACAACCACCATGCTGACCTTCGGGATGGGCGCTTCCACACAGGCGCTCTTTGCCCGCGTCGGAGGCGGTATCTATACGAAAGCGGCCGATGTAGGCGCCGACCTCGTCGGGAAAGTGGAAGCCGGCATCCCGGAAGATGACCCGCGCAACCCGGCGACTATTGCCGACAACGTGGGGGATAATGTGGGAGACGTAGCCGGTATGGGCGCCGACCTCTATGAATCCTATTGCGGTTCCATCCTGGCTACCGCCGCCTTGGGAGCTGCGGCTTTTGTGGCTTCCGGGAATGTGGAGATGCAATACAAAGCGGTCGTGGCACCGATGCTGATTGCAGCGGTAGGGATCGTACTGTCGATCATCGGAATCTTTGCCGTCCGCACGAATGAAAACGCAAGCATCCGCCAGCTGTTGAAAGCATTGGCGATCGGCACGAACCTCAGCTCCGTATTAATCGCCATTTCGACTTTCGCGATTCTTTATCTGTTAGGCTTGGATAATTGGTTCTGGATCAGTTGTTCGGTTATCGTCGGGCTACTGGTCGGCATCGTGATCGGGCAATCGACCGAATACTATACATCCCAATCTTATAAACCTACCCAACGGGTATCCGAAGCCGGGCTGACCGGACCGGCAACCGTTATTATCTCCGGGCTCGGACTGGGTATGTTATCTACAGCAATCCCGGTTTTGGCCGTAGTTGTAGGTATTATCTGTTCTTTCCTCTTCGCATCCGGATTCGACTTCAACAATATCGGCATGGGGCTGTATGGCATCGGTATCGCAGCTGTAGGTATGCTTTCGACATTAGGTATCACATTGGCTACGGACGCTTACGGACCTATCGCCGACAATGCCGGAGGCAATGCGGAAATGTCCGGCTTGGGTAAAGAAGTGCGCAAACGTACGGATGCGCTCGACTCGTTGGGCAACACTACCGCCGCAACAGGCAAAGGATTCGCGATCGGCTCGGCAGCCTTAACGGGCCTGGCTTTGCTGGCATCCTACGTGGAAGAGATAAAAATAGGATTACTCCGGTTAGGTGAAACGGTCCTGCAATTTGCAGACGGCAGGGCTATCGAAGTATCGAAAGCCTCCTTCTCCGATTTCATGGTCTATTACGATGTCACACTGATGAACCCGAAAGTGCTGGCCGGCATGTTCTTAGGTTCCATGATGGCATTCATGTTCTGCGGGCTCACGATGAACGCAGTCGGACGTGCCGCCGGGCATATGGTGGAAGAAGTACGCCGCCAGTTCCGCGAAATACCGGGAATACTGACCGGGAAAGCAGAACCGGACTATGCCCGCTGCGTTGCCATTTCAACCAAAGGCGCACAAAAAGAGATGGTTGTTCCTTCCCTGTTGGCTATTATTGCTCCGATCATTACAGGACTGATTTTCGGCGTTACCGGAGTGGTAGGGCTGTTGATTGGCGGCTTGAGTACAGGTTTCGTATTAGCTATCTTTATGGCAAATGCCGGAGGCGCTTGGGACAATGCCAAGAAACATGTGGAAGAAGGCAACCACGGCGGTAAAGGAAGCGACGCCCACCGCGCGACTGTCGTAGGCGACACGGTCGGTGACCCGTTCAAAGACACCTCCGGCCCCAGCCTCAACATCCTGATCAAATTGATGAGCATGGTCGCCATCGTCATGGCAGGACTGACGGTAGCATGGAGCCTTTTCTAAATTGGGAAAGCGCATTATTTGCCAGAACTGAACTATCCCGTTCCCGCGCTCCGACGCGGGATCACAGAGGAACAGGCTTTATCAAAACTTGTAAATGATGATTTAGGATGCGGCAGGCTGTTTTGCGATCCCGCGTCGGAGCGCGGGAACGGGATAGCTCACTTTTTCTTAGTTTTGGACCTTCTGCAAATTGAAAAATATACATTAACCCTCTGTTTCGACTGTTTTTCTATTTCGTCCGAAATCTTGATCGATTTTGGTTTGACTTTTTTCACGGTTTTAACCCACTCAGGTAACAACAGAGAAAGTGAGGTGCCGAGCCCATCCCCAAAAGCGTGCAATTTGATTATCGAAAACAGGAAACACCGGCAAAGTGATAAAGCTTAACTCCCGGAGAATCGAATATTTG